>NZ_JBEZVN010000036.1:0-46147 GCF_040636995.1 Streptomyces sp. NPDC032161
CACCCCCCACGCCCACCCCCCACACCCCCCCCCCCCCCGCACGGCGCGCCCCGACCCGCCCACTGCCCCCCGCCCCACCCCCCCCGCCCGGGGGGGGGGGGCGGGAGGCCGTGGCCGTGAAGGGGAGAAGCCGTACGGCCCGGCGGTCAGGCCGTCGGGCGTCCCATCGCCCGGTAGGTCCAGCCCGCGCCGCGCCACAGCTCGCCGTCGAGCGCGTTGCGGCCGTCCAGGATGATCCGGCGCGACGCGACCTCGCCGAGCGCCGCCGGGTCCAGCTCGCGGAACTCCCGCCACTCCGTCAGGTGCAGCACCACGTCCGCGCCGCGCACCGCGTCCAGCGCCGAGTCCGCGTAACCGAGGGTGGGGAAGAGCCGCCGGGCGTTCTCCATGCCCTTCGGGTCGAAGACCGTGACCTGGCCGCCCTGGAGGTGGATCTGCCCGGCCACGTTCAGCGCCGGCGAGTCCCGTACGTCGTCCGAGTCCGGCTTGAACGTCGCGCCCAGCACCGCCACCCGCTTGCCGAGGAACGAGCCGCCGCCCACCGCCTCCCGGGCCAGCTCCACCATGTGACCGCGGCGGCGCATGTTGATCGAGTCGACCTCGCGCAGGAAGGTCAGCGCCTGGTCCGCGCCCAGCTCACCGGCGCGCGCCATGAACGCGCGGATGTCCTTGGGCAGACAGCCGCCGCCGAAGCCGATCCCGGCCCGCAGGAACTTGGACCCGATCCGCTCGTCGTGCCCGATCGCCTCGGCCAGCTTCTTCACGTCGCCGTCGGCGGCCTCGCAGACCTCCGCCATGGCATTGATGAACGAGATCTTCGTGGCCAGGAAGGAGTTGGCCGCGGTCTTCACCAGCTCCGCGGTCGGGAAGTCCGTCACCACGAACGGTGAGCCCTCGGCGAGCGGCACCGCGTACACCTCGCGCAGCAGCTTCTCGGACCGCTCGCTCGCCACGCCGACGACGATGCGGTCCGGGTGCAGGGTGTCCTGAACGGCGAAGCCCTCACGCAGGAACTCCGGGTTCCAGGCCAGTTCGGCGTCCGCGCCCGCCGGGGCCAGCTCCGCCAGCCGGGCCGCCAGCCGGGCGGCCGAGCCCACGGGCACGGTCGACTTGCCGACGACCAGGGCGGGCCGGGTCAGATGCGGGGCCAGCGACTCGAAGGCGCTGTCCACGTAGCTCATGTCGCAGGCGTACTCGCCGTGCTTCTGCGGAGTGTTCACACAGACGAAGTGCACATCGCCGAACTCCGCCACGTCCTGCCACGAGGTGGTGAACCGCAGCCGTCCCGTGGACCCCTCGATGCCCGCGACGTGCTTGCGGAGCAGTTCCTCCAGCCCCGGCTCGTACATCGGGACCCGGCCGGCGCCCAGCATCTCGATCTTCTCGGGCACGACGTCGAGGCCGAGGACCTCGAAGCCCAGTTCCGCCATGGCCGCGGCGTGGGTGGCGCCGAGATATCCGGTGCCGATCACAGTGATCCTGAGGGCCATGCGGTGCTCCTGGGAGGTGCGGGCAGACGTGCGGTCGGGACATGCGGTGGAACGTGCGGTGAACGAGCATAGTCGTGCCCCACAGGCCCTGATTCCGGCCATCCGCGCGGATTCCGGGACCCCTGTCACCAAGCTCACGCACGCATTGCATAGGCCAGGGCGGGCGGCTCGCTCTAAAATTGGGTTACTTAACGGTAGTTAGCTTCTTTGGGGAGTGAGCGCTTTGGCGGGTTCGACCGATTTCGACCTGTACCGTCCGGCCGAGGAGCACGAGATGCTCCGCGAGACGGTGCGTGCGCTCGCCGAGGCGAAGATCGCCCCGCACGCGGCGGCGGTCGACGAGGAGGCGCGGTTCCCGCAGGAGGCGCTGGACGCGCTGACCGGCGCGGACCTGCACGCCGTGCACGTACCGGAGGAGTACGGCGGCGCGGGCGCCGACGCCCTCGCCACGGTCATCGTGATCGAGGAGGTGGCCCGCGCCTGCGCCTCCTCCTCCCTCATCCCGGCCGTGAACAAACTGGGTTCGCTCCCGGTGATCCTCTCCGGCTCCGAGGACCTGAAGAAGAAGTACCTGGGCCCGCTCGCCAAGGGCGACGCGATGTTCTCGTACTGCCTCTCCGAGCCCGACGCGGGTTCCGACGCGGCCGGCATGAAGACCCGCGCCGTGCGCGACGGCGACTCCTGGGTGCTCGACGGGGTGAAGCGCTGGATCACCAACGCGGGCGTCTCCGAGTACTACACGGTCATGGCCGTCACCGACCCGACCAAGCGCTCCAAGGGCATCTCCGCCTTCGTCGTCGAGAAGTCGGACGAGGGCGTCTCCTTCGGCGCCCCGGAGAAGAAGCTCGGCATCAAGGGCTCCCCGACCCGCGAGGTCTACTTCGACAACGTCCGCATCCCCGCCGACCGCATGATCGGCGAGGAGGGCACGGGCTTCGCCACCGCGATGAAGACCCTGGACCACACCCGCATCACCATCGCGGCCCAGGCCCTCGGCATCGCCCAGGGCGCCCTCGACTACGCCAAGGGTTACGTCCAGGAGCGCAAGCAGTTCGGCAAGCCGATCGCCGACTTCCAGGGCGTCCAGTTCATGCTCGCCGACATGGCCATGAAGCTGGAGGCGGCCCGCCAGCTCACCTACTCGGCCGCCGCCAAGTCCGAGCGGGTCGACGGCGACCTCACCTTCTTCGGTGCCGCGGCCAAGTGCTTCGCCTCCGACGTCGCCATGGAGGTCACCACGGACGCGGTCCAGCTCCTCGGCGGCTACGGCTACACGCGGGACTACCCGGTGGAGCGGATGATGCGCGACGCGAAGATCACCCAGATTTATGAAGGCACGAACCAGGTCCAGCGGATCGTGATGGCGCGGAACCTGCCGTAGCAGGATTTTCGCAGGTCAGCGGCCGTTTTCGATGGCTCGCGGGCT
The DNA here is from genome assembly GCF_040636995.1 of Streptomyces sp. NPDC032161. Taxonomy (NCBI): domain Bacteria; kingdom Bacillati; phylum Actinomycetota; class Actinomycetes; order Kitasatosporales; family Streptomycetaceae; genus Streptomyces; species Streptomyces sp. NPDC032161. The sequence continues at coordinate 2,917 of NZ_JBEZVN010000036.1, forward strand.
GTGATCGGCTTCCGGTCCGTTCGGGTCCGTTTCGGGCTGATCATGGGCGTCACGCTGGGGAAGTCCTGGGCTGGCGCTGGGCGGGAATCCGCCGCTCACCTGCATAAACACGCGTGAGCAGAACCGCGCCCCTGTTGTCCGGCTGGACGCTTATCGCCCGATGTCCAAGCAGGCCCCGGGGTCCAAGCCGGTGAAGCGGCCAGAACCGGACACCGACTCCAACCCCTTCCGCGCACTGTTCTGAATCGCTCGAACAAAACAAAGAACGCCCCTGCCAAGAACGGCAGGGGCGTTCGTTTGTTGGTCAGCGTCGCAGTTCCTGGTATGAGTCCAGCACCCGCAGTGCAGACATGAACGTCGGCCGGAAACCGGGACACTGCCGCTCCGTTGGCAGCATCCATACTTCCCAGCAGGCCATACAGCGCATCACCCCGGAGTGCTCCGGGTCAGACTCCGCACTACCGCCGCACTGTGGACACTGCTGCATGGTGGCTCCCCTATGCGGCTACGTCGAACTCACCCAGCTTGGCACCGTTCAGGAAGTCGGTCCATTCCACGGCTGTGAACTCGACCGTCTGGCCGGACACGGTGCTACGGATCGCCACCTTGCCGGGGACGTTGGTGGCAACCTCGACACAGCGGGGGTCGTTGTTGTTGTACTGGCACGCACTGGACGTGCGGAACTCGAACGCGGGGACTGCGATCATGCGCGGTACCTCTCTCTGGGAGTAGTGCACTGCACTTGCGACCCGCCCCGGCCGCTCGACCTGTCCAGGGTTTTTACCACCGGGGCGAGGCTTGACCGCCCCTGCCGGGATTCTCGAATGGGTACGGGGGAGCCCATTTCGGCTACATCCGGCAGGGACGGAGAATGGGGGTCAGGTCACCACCTGATCGGCTCCAGCTCCCCGCCGGCGCAAGCCGGGCAAGGGACCTTGAACGTGTGATGGCAGGTGAGGCAGCCAGCGAATCCGCAGCAGTCAGGGCACCAGATCGAGCAGTGACCGATGCAGACTCCGCAGTAGGTCTGAGGGGGCGTCGGGGCCTCGACCGTGGGACTCGGTGGAGCCTTGCATTCACGCTTCCGGGGCGGACGCGTTGCTGCCTGGATGCTCACAGTCCGCCCCTGCGGCTCCGCTCGTTGGCCTCGGCAACCCTGGCGCTCAGTTCCTCTCGCGCCGCTTGCGGACGGGCCTGATAGTCCGGGCACTTCGGGCTACCGCATTCGCACTTCGGCCAGCGAAGGGGCGAACCGGGAGCTAGGTCCTCTCCCTCCGGCCCGGGGTCGGACTTACGGACCAGGAGCACACCACCGACACCGCGCGCCCCGGAGATGCGGGAGAGGAACTTTCGGGCCTCACTACTGCGCATGTGATCAGCCGCTTCGGTCCTGTGTGCCCTGCTGTCGCTCACCATGGCCCCCATCTTCGGCGGGCCACGGTCGCGCCTCTAGCCTGTTTCCTGTTCCCGCAAAAAGTCGTTGCGGATAACTTCGATCAGATCCCGCATTTCGTCGCCGACCAGCGCTGCTCGCTCGAATCCTTCAAACTTATTAACGTATAGGCTTACGTCTCGCGGGTCCGTAACGACGACTTCTGCATGGACAGTTTCAACGGTCACCATGTGGTCGTCACGGATAGCGAAGGCGTGATTTGCGATGTCGTTTTGCTGAACCCGAAGGGGGACTACCCGGATGTCCACGTGCGACAGTCGCGAAATAGAAACGATGCGATCAAGCTGAGCAGCCATCATCTGTGGTCGCACGATGCGCCAGCGCAGAACAGGTTCGGTGATGATGAACCGAAGCGACTTTGCGTTGTCGTAGAGAACCGCTTGCCGTTCGAGTCGCCCACTGATCGTTCGTGTGAGTGCGTCTTCACTCAGGTTATGGCGATGCAGAATGGCCCGGATGTACTCAGGAGTCTGGAGCAGGCCCGGAACGAGCGCGGGTTGAAACAGCCGCAGTACAGACATCTGGGCTTCCAGGGCCTTGGCGGCCTGCTGGCCCTTGTGGACCCCGATCCGCTTGAGCAGGCGCCATGCCGTCGCCTCTGTCGCTGACGCGCGCGCGGCTTCCGCGTACTCCGCCTTGACCTCATCCGAGACGCCGATGGCGGTCAGGATGCGCTCTACGTCCGTCGCGCTGGGTGCCAGCTTCGCGTTCTCGATCTTGGACAGCTTGGACGGAGACATGAGGGCGCTGCGGGCCACCGCCTTGGCCTCCTTGCCGGATGCCACTCGCAGCGCCCTCAGCGCGGCTCCAAGCTGTGCTTTGTTCACGCCCCGTACTTGGCCCACCATTCGGTGAACGGTTCCGCGTGCGCGAGAGCCGTGTCACGGTACCGTGTGAATTCTGCTGTTCGTTCCGGTGGCAGTACTTCCGAACCGAGGTGCTTTCCGCTTCCGTCGTAGTTCATTACAGCTACGGATCCGGAGTCGAAGAACCAGAAATCCGGAACGTTCTCCAAAGGGTTGGGTTTGTCGGTGATGTCGAGGATGAAGAACTCTTCGCCCCCGCTCACGTTCTTGTGGTAGCCCCAGCCGAGTTCGAACCTAAGATAGTCCGTGAGTGGGCGGGACAGGATATGGACCCGGTATACCCGCTTCCCCTTCTCGGTGTGCGAGCGTAGTTCTTCGACCCAGCCTGCGTTGTAGTCGTCTGGCTGTGGCTCCCCGGCCAGGAATGCCTGATAGGCGTCGACACTCCCGGATTTGCTGTAGTCGTCCAGAGTCTCCAGCCGGAATGCTTCGCGCTCGAACGCGTCGAAGAGGCCGCCAAGGGTTCTAGATGAGGTTGTCACGGATGGCCTTCTGGATCAGTTCCATCGGGATCTCGACCAAGGTTTCGTGCGCGGGAATCTGAAGCCCGTGGTCGGTCGGCGTCTCGCCCTGTACCAGCAAGGTGCCGCGATCCGTGGCATAGATCGTCGGGCAGTCCTTGATGTCGCACGTGCTGACCAGCTTGGTGACCTTCATGGCCTGGGTCCCCCTCTCTCATATCGCTGCCGGTACCCCGCATCTCGGTTGATGCTCCCGAGGGCTGGGCACACCGGTCAAGCGATCACGGTTGACGGAACGGGAAACCGCGTAACCTGCGCCGGGCTGCTCGTATCCCGCGTGATTGGTGGTGGTGCCTCCAACATGCCTACTGCCTGCGCAAACTGTTGATGATCATGGGGGAACGCTGGGGAAGCACCCTGTGAAGAGTGTGTTCGTGCAGGTCAGGGCCATACATGCTGTAAAGCACCCAGATTTATGAAGGCACGAACCAGGTCCAGCGGATCGTGATGGCGCGGAACCTGCCGTAGCAGGATTTTCGCAGGTCAAGACAGCCCCCGGCGTGATGCCGGGGGCTGTTGCCGTCTGTGGGTCACGCGCCCCCCCGACGCCTCCCGGGGTGTCGGCGTTGGGCGTCGGCCCCCGCCACCTCCGGCGGCGGCGCGACCGGGCCTCGGGTGCGGGCGGCGGATCCGGGTGGTCGGTTCTTCTGTTTCGCCCACCCTGCGGCGACGAACTCGGCACACTGAGTGCATGGTTGATCACTATCAGGAGCATCCGGAGCACCTCGTCATCAACGTGGAGCGCCGCGACGATCCGGTGTCCCTGGTCACCGAGGCGGATGCCTTCGCCGCGTCCCAGGAGTACGCGAAGATCGTGGTCCGCGGGCCGCTTTTCGGTATCGCCGAGCAGCGTCGTGGCGAGCGGCCGCGGTGGCGGCTGCTGACGGACATGGACACCGGCTACCCGCAGGACGCCCGTGACGAGCTGAACTCCCATCTCTGGTTCAAGGCCAAGGACGAGACGGACGATCCTCGTGAGCGGCGGCTGCTGCTGGACGCGGTGGCGCGGCTGGAGACCGAGCCGGTGAACGAACTGACCGCGGGCGACACGCGATACCGCGTCGTGCGTGCCGACGAGTTCGCCAGGATCGGCGGCGGTCGCCTGGAGCCGCCCAGGCCCACGGACGTGGACTGCGAGGGCTGGGACTTCCGGACGCGCACCCCCTCGACCACCAAGGGCTTCGTCGTCGACCACGCGGCGGCGGTGGGGCTGACGGAAGGGCTGGACCGGATGGGGCTGTTGCCGTACCAGTACACCTCGGACCGCTTCCCGCCCGATGTGCTGGCCGATTCGCGGCGGGCGCTGCGGACCCATCCGGGGCTGGTGCTGCTGCCGGTCGCCTTCCGGGTGATGGAGAAGAAGGATCATTCCTGGTCGATGGCGTCGGGCCAGCATCCGACCCCGCAGGACGCGCGGCGCTCCTTCGCCCACTACCTCAAAGAAGTCCGGCCGCTGATCGAGGAGTCGGACGAGCAGGAGACCGCCGCGTACGCGCGGGCCGCGGAGGCGTTCATGCGGCAGGTGCGGCCCAATGAGCTGAACGTGCGCGGGCGTTGCTTCCAGATTGTCCGGATCGAGCGGATGATGCGGATCGGTCCCGCGGGGCCGGAGGGGCCCCGGCGTTCGGACATCGACATCCAGGAGCCCACCCAGATCCATCCCTACATGGATGAGTCGGGCAACATCGACTACTCGAAGTAGGCCCCGGGCCGGGTGCGACGTGGCCCCCGGGCGGGAAGACGGCCGGGCGGGAAGACGGCCGGGCCTCGGCGGCGAACCGGTGAACCGGTGTGCCGTCGGGGCCCGTTCGCGTACCGCCCGATGGTCCCGGGGCGCCGCCCGGCCGTGACCGTTCGCCCGGTCCCGCCGGCTCCCCGCCCTCTCACTTCTCGGAGACGGTGACCTTCTCGTCGTTGTTGAGCTGGTCCACGAGCTGCTTGACCTTGGCCTTGTCCCAGACCAGATTGCCGCCGGTGGAGCCGGAGATCGGCATGTTCATCGACGTGCCGTCGCCGCCCGTGACGCCCTTCATGGCGAAGAACATCTGTCCCAGGGACCAGATCGACATGTCCTCGTCCACGATCAGGGTGTCCAGGCCGGCGCTCATCGTCGGGTACAGCTTGAACGGGTTGAGGATCGTGGAGGGCGTGGCCGTCTGGCTGGCGAGGGCCGCGAGGAACTTCTGCTGGTTCTTCGTACGGGCCAGGTCCGACTCGGCGAACGCGTACCGGGTGCGGACGAAGGCCAGCGACTGCTCGCCGTTCAGCGTCTGCTTGCCCGCCTTGAAGTCGGCGCCGGACTTCTTGTCCTTGAACGCCTTGGGGATGTCCAGTTCCACGCCGCCGATCGCGTCCACGATGTTGGCGAAGCCGCCGAAGCCGATCTCGACGTAGTGGTCGATGTGCAGGCCGGTGTTGAACTCGACGGTGCGGACGAGGAGTTCGGGGCCGTCCTCGGCGTACGCGGCGTTCAGCTTGGTGAAACGGCCGCGGGCCGGATAGAGCTTGCCGGAGTCGGAGCCCTTGTACGAGGGGATCTCGACGTTCGAGTCGCGCGGCAGCGAGATCAGCGTCGGCCCGTTGGACCCGTCGTGCAGGATCATCATCGAGTCGGTCCGCTTGCCCTCGGCGGAGCCGGTGTGGAGGCGCTTCTTGTCCTCGTCCGTCATGCCCGCGCGGCTGTCGGAGCCGACGATCAGGTAGTTGGTGCCGTCGCCCTCCTTCGGCCGCTCGATGACCTTGGAGAGGTCCACCTCGCGGTTGAGCTTGGAGTCGGCCCAGAAGTACGTGCCTATGGAGACCGCGAGCACCACGACGACCAGCGACAGCGCGCCCACCTTGATGCGGCGGCCCCAGTCGGGCGCCGGGCGTCCGTAGGGCTGTCCGCCGTCGCCCCGGCCGCCACCGGGGCCGTTGCCCCCGCCGCCGCCCCGGCCGCCGCCGTAGACCTGGCCCGTGTTGTAACCGCTGTCGTAGCCCGCGCCGTCGGCGTACTGCGGCGGTGCCTGGCGGGGCCGGGGCGGGGCCGGGCGCTGCTGCGGCGGGGCGGGCCGCCGCTGGACGTGGCGCATCACACGGGCGCCTTCGGGCTGGTCGCTTCCGCTTCCCTGCCCGTAGCGGTTGCCGCGGCCACCGCCGCGGTTGTCGTCGGTCCAGCCCTCGGGCCAATCACTCATGTGGTCCAGTGTGCAGGCCGGGTGTGCTCCTCTTACAGGGTGTACGGAAAATCGCATCGGTGCTGTTGCGAAGCTGATGCATTGCCGTCGGCCGGAAGGCCCCGCATAAGGTGGACGGTATGACAGATCAGTCCCCGCGTCCGGAGGGCGACATTCCCGGCAAGTCGACCGCCGCATCCCGGACCACCCTCAGCCACATCATGACCGGCAGCGACACCAACCTGCTGGGCACGGTGCACGGTGGCGTGATCATGAAGCTGGTCGACGACGCGGCGGGCGCCGTGGCCGGACGGCACTCCGGCGGACCCGCGGTGACGGCGTCGATGGACGAGATGGTCTTCCTGGAGCCGGTTCGCGTGGGTGACCTCGTTCACGTCCGTGCCCAGGTGAACTGGACGGGCCGTTCCTCGATGGAGGTCGGCGTCCGGGTCATGGCCGAGCGGTGGAACGAATCCACCCCCGCCCAGCAGGTCGGCAGCGCGTACCTGGTGTTCGCCGCGGTGGACGCGGACGGCAGGCCGCGCCCCGTGCCGCCGGTCATACCGGAGACCGAGCGGGACCGGAGGCGTTACCAGGAGGCGCAGATCCGGCGCACCCATCGTCTGGCACGGCGTCGCGCGATCAAGGAACTGCGCGAGAAGCGCGCCGCGGACGGCATCGACGACTGAGCCGTCGACGGCGGGCGTCCTGTCGGCCGGGTCATCGGCGGTGCGGCCTCCTGTCGGCCGGGTAGGGGCTCCGGGCGCCCTCGGTTCCCGGCGTACTCAACCCGCCCCGGGCGGCGTCGGCACCCCCGGGGGCGTTTCCGTAACCGCCCCTGGTGCCGACCGGTCACGGACGTCACGGGCAGGTCACCTGGTCGCCCGTGACCGTGCCGAACTCCCCCCGCTCCGTCTTTTCGGCCCGTACCGGTCGCACCGCGTCGAAGTCCGCGCCCGCCGTCACCTTCAGCGTGGGGCCCTGCCCGGTCACCTCCCGCAGTTCGGCCCCCGGCAGGGCCTCGGCCAGGGACTTCGCGGAGCGGTCCCAGCGCGGGTCGTAGGTGATCAGGGTGCGCCGCTGGTCGTGCGAGTCCGCGTTCAGCGGGGTGCGCGAGGTGTCGAAACCGGTGGCGTGCAGCGCGTCGTCGACCGTTCTGCCGAGCCCGTTCTTCGTCGTCCCGTTGTAGACCTGGACCCGGATCCGCTCCGGCTCGACGTCGACCGGCACGGCCTTCGGCCGGGGCGCGTCCGGGCGCTCGGGCGCGAGCGGCTCGTCGTCGCGCAGGGCCTGGAACAGCTTGTCCGCCTTCCGCTCGTCCCACTTCACCGTGGAGCCGATCCCCTTGACCGGATGGGCGACGTTCTCCAGCGGCACGGAGGCGAACTCGGACGAGGCGGGGGAGAAGCCGCGCATCGCCTGCCCGAGCTCCAGCATCTGCTCCGTACCGAACCCGTCGTCGGCCCGGACCGAGTTCAGCATCGTCGAGGCGGCGTCCCGGAACCTCACCGGGTTCAGCAGCACACCGCTGCTGGTCGCCCGCTCGATCAGCGAGGCGAGGAACTTCTGCTGGCGCTGCATCCGGCCCAGGTCGGAGGCTCCGTCGACATGCCGCGACCGTACGAACTGGAGCGCCTGGCCGCCGTTGAGGTCGTGGGTGCCCGCTGCGAGGTCGAGACCGGTGTACGAGTCCTTCAGCGGCCGGGGCGTGCAGATCCGTACCCCGCCCAGGGTGTCCACGGTCTTCATGAAGCTGGTGAAGTCGACCTCCAGATAGTGGTCGATCTTGACGCCCGTCATGTGCTCCACGGTCCGCACGGTCAGCCCGGGGCCGCCCTCGGCGTAGGCGGCGTTCAGTTTCACCGGATGCGGGGAGTGGGTCCGTCCCGTGGTGAGGTCCTTGTGCTCGGGGACCTCGGCGTAGCTGTCGCGGGGCAGCGAGACGACGCTCGCGCGCTTCTTGTCCGCCGAGAGGTGGACCAGCATCAGGGTGTCGGTGCAGTTGCACGGGGCGCCGCCCAGCCGGTACTTCTTCTTCTCCTCCGGGGTGATCCGGTCACGGCCGTCGGTGCCGACCAGCAGCAGGTTCGTGCCGTGCCCGGCCCGGGGCCGGTTCTTCATGTCCTTGAACGGGTCGATCCGGTCGATCCCGGTCTCCAGACCGGTCACCATCGCGTGGCCGATGCCTCCGGCGCCGAGGACGAGGACCGAGAGACCGGTCACCATCCGCATGCCCCAGCGCGGTCGTCCGGCCCGTCCTCTCGGCCTGCGTGGCGGCGGGACGGCGCGGGGGCGCGGGGAACGGCGGGGGGAGGGGTGCGGCGTGGGCACGGGGGACCTCCGCGGTGCGAGGGGGACCGTTCGCACAGTAGGCCCATATGATCGACTGCCCGCGAAGCGACCCGGTGGCGCGCGTCCGTGTCCCCCATTAGCGGTAACGTGGCGGCCGAATACCGTTGCCTGGTGGGGTGCGACCCCCTCGCGCCCCCGAGGACCACCCGCCCACCCGAGGACCACCATGTCTGCCGCGCAGCACCCCGCCGTCTCCGTGATCATGCCGGTGCTCAATGAGGAACGTCATCTCAGGAACTCCGTCCGGCACATCCTGGAGCAGGAGTACGCCGGTGAGATGGAGGTGGTGATCGCGCTGGGCCCCTCCACCGACCGGACGGACGAGATCGCCGCGGAGCTGGTGCGTGAGGACCCCCGGGTCCACACCGTCCCGAACCCGTCCGGCCGCACCCCGGCCGCCCTGAACGCCGCGATCGAGGCGTCCAGCCACCCCGTGGTCGTACGGGTCGACGGTCACGGAATGCTGTCGCCGAACTACATCGCGACGGCCGTCCGGCTGCTGGAGGAGACGGGCGCGCAGAACGTCGGCGGCATCATGCACGCCGAGGGCGAGAACGCCTGGGAGGACGCGGTCGCCGCGGCCATGACGTCGAGGATCGGCGTCGGCAACGCGGCCTTCCACACCGGGGGCCAGGCCGGCCCGGCCGAGACCGTGTACCTCGGGGTCTTCCGCCGCGAGGCGCTGGAGAAGGCGGGCGGCTACAACGTGGAGTTCATCCGCGCCCAGGACTGGGAGCTGAACTTCCGCATCCGCGAGTCGGGCGGCCTGATCTGGTTCTCGCCCGAGCTGAAGGTGCAGTACCGGCCCCGGCCCTCGGTCCGGGCGCTCGCCAAGCAGTACAAGGACTACGGCCGCTGGCGGCACGTCGTCGCCCGCTTCCACTCCGGCTCGATCAACCTGCGCTACCTGGCGCCGCCCACCGCCGTCTGCGCGATCGCCGCGGGCATCGTGGCCGGTGCGGCCGTCACCCCGTGGGCCTTCGTCGTTCCCGCCGGGTACGTCGCCGCGATCGTCGCCGGGTCCGTGCCGGCGGGCAAGGGCCTGCCGCTGAAGGCACGGGTCCGGATCCCGGTGGCGCTGGCGACCATGCACATGTCGTGGGGGTACGGCTTCCTGACCAGCCCGCGTTCGCTGGCGAAGAAGGTCATCGCCAGCCGCCGCCCGGCCATGACCGTCTGAGAGCCGGTCGGAGGTCACCCGACAGGCTCTGAGCACCCCGAACACCGCGGGGGCCCTCCGATGTGCCGGAAGGCCCCCGCGGTGCGTCGTGTCCCGGTACCTACCAGCCGAAGCCCGGCTGGATGTCCATGCAGGCCGTCTCGTCGTCGCCGTTGAGCGCCCGTGCGCTCTCCGGGGTCTTCTCCTCGGCGGAGGGCGCGTGGTAGTCGCCGTCCTCGCGCCAGTCGGCCCCCACGGTCAGCGTGATGCCCGAGACGTCGGTCGACTTCTTCACCGCCGACAGCGGGATGCCGAGCGCCTTGGCGACCGCCTGGGCGTTGCCCTCCATGTCCACGGTGGGGAAGAGGATCCCGGTCCGCTTCGCCGCCTCGGTGTTCTGCGCGTCGATGGCGGCCTGGGTGAAGCCCTTACCGGCCAGCAGCTCCTTGACCGTCGAGGCGCGGCCCTTGGCCGGGTACTCGGTGGCGGTGCGCGTTCCGTTGCGGACGGTCACCGGGATCTCGGCCGGGGACGCCGTGGGCTTCTTGGCGGCGGCCGGTGCCTTGCGCTTGGACGCCTTGCCGTCGAGCGGGATGTCGTCGCGGACCATCTGGAAGAGCTGGTCGGCTTCGCCGGGCTTGGGGAGCACCCGCTCCTTGAGCGTGCCCGTCCCGTAGACGTTCGGCATCGTCGTCATGGTGATGCGCTTGGTGGGGACCTTCTTGAGCTCCTCCGCGAGGTCGTAGAGCTTATCGATCGAGCCGAGGCCGTTGTCGCCCTTGTCGACCGTCAGCGCGTTCGTCGCCGCCTCGGCGAGGTCCATCAGCTTGCCCGGGTCGGTGAGCTTGGTGCCCTTGCGCAGCTCACGGACCATCGAGTTCATGTACATGTGCTGGGCGTGGGTGCGGCCGAGGTCGGTGCCGTCCTCGAAGCCGTAGCGGGTGCGCAGCCACTGGAGGGCCTGCTTGCCCTTGACCTTCGTGGTGCCCTTCTCCAGCTTCAGCCCGGAGCCCTTGCCCTCGCTGGTGTGCGAGTAGACGTTGCCCTTGACACAGACCGGGACGCCGCCGATCGCGTCGGCCATCGAGACCACACCGGCGAAGTCGATCATCATGAAGTGGTCGATGGTGATGCCGGTGAGCTCGTACCAGGTGGCCACGGAGCAGCCGGGACCGCCGCGGCCGAGCGTCTCGTTGGTCATTGCCAGGCCGTTGGACGCGGGGTAGACGCGCTTCGTCTCCGGGTCGGTGCACTTCGGGATCTTCAGCATCGTGTCGCGCGGCATGCTGATCACCGACATGTTGCTGCGGTCGGCGGAGAGGTGGAGCAGCATCTGTACGTCGGCCAGGGGAGGCGCCCCGAAGGTGTCCTTGGCCCCGCCGAGCTTCTGGTTCGCCTTGGAGTCCCGCGCGTCCGAGCCTATGAGCAGGATGTTCAGCGGGGTCTGACCGGCGGCGTTGGCCTTGTGGTCGGCCATCTTCCTGTCGCCGAGCGTCAGATCGGCCTTCTTGAGATTGCTGTTGAGGTGTTCGTAGTAGAGGTAACCGGCGCCTGCGCCGCCGATTATGAGCAGCGCGAGAACCGACGCACCCCAGCGCAGCACGCGGCGTTTGCCCTTCTTGCCGCGCCGCTTCGGGCCACCGCGCCGATGACCGCTTTCCTCGGAAGCGGCCCGCCGCTCCCCGGTGCCGGAGTCCGTGCTCTTCTCCGGCCCCTCCTCGTACAGCCCGTCGTCCCAGCCGAGTTGGCCGGCGTGCCGGACGCGTGGTCGCGTCCCCTCCCCGGGCGTGCTGCTCCGTGCCACCAGGACCCCCCTGCTGCTCAGACTCGTGGTTCCGCGCAGTGACCCGGTGTCACTTGGCGCACTCTGCCTTGTCGGCGTTTGCTTGCTGAATGTCGGTCGGCACCTTGGCCGGCCCGGTGATGGGAGTGCCCGCGCCCTTGAAGTCGTCGCCCAGCGTCAGCACCATCGCTTGGAGCCCTTCGGCGTCCGTGGTGCCCTGCTTCATGGCCGAGCCGGGCAGGCCCATCATGGCGGCCAGCGCGCGGGCCTGGTCCGCCTGGTTCGGCGCGTACTCCAGCGTCGTCTTCGCGGCCTTCGCCGGGGCGTTGGCCTTGTTGGTGGACTTGAGCACGCCCTGCTCGTTCTGAAGCCAGGTGACCGTCGTCTGCGCGGCGCCGGGGATCTTGCCGCCGTTGTACACATCGACGCGTACGTCGGCGGCGGCGGCCTGGGGGCCCTTGAGGAGCGCGTCCTGCTTGCTCTTCGCGGCCTTCTTCTTCGACTTCACCTCGGTCAGCGAGGTGTCGTCGCGCATCATGGCGAACAGCGGTTCGGCCTTGGCCTCGTTCAGTACGACGGTGGCCTTGACCTTCTCGGCCGGGTTGTCGAGCACCGGCACCGTGGTGAAGGTGATGTTCTTGGTGTTGACCTTGCTGAGTTCCTGGGCCAGCGAGGCCAGCTTCGTCCCCGTGCCGATGCCGGTGTCGACGGTGAGCGCCTTGGTCGCGGCGTCCGCGAGCTTGTACAGCTTGGTCGGGCTGGTCAGGGTGTCGTCCGACTGCATCTGCCGGATCATCGAGGCGATGAACTGCTGCTGGATCTTGATCCGGTCCAGGTCGCCATGGTTGCCGAAGCTGTGCCGGGTCCGTACGAAGGCCAGGGCGTCCTCGCCCTGGATGCGGTGCTCACCGGCCGGCAGGTCCAGGTGCGAGTCCGGGTCCTTGACCGGCTTGGCCAGGCAGATCTCGACCCCGCCGACCGCCGTGGACAGCTCCTTCACCGCGTTGAAGTCGACCATCATGAAGTGGTCGACCCTCAGGCCGGTGATCTCCTTGACCGTCTCCATGGTGCAGCCGGGGTTGCGGCCCTCCTGGCCGAGGCTCTGGTTGAAGCGGACGTTCGGCGTGCCCGGGATGACCTTCTCCGAGCCGTCCGGCTGCTTGGTCCGGCAGTCCGGGATGTCGGTGATCAGGTCGCGGGGGATGCTCAGCGCCGTCGCGTTGGTGCGGTCCTCGGAGACGTGGAAGAGGATGTTGGTGTCGGCGTGGCCCACGCTGCCCTTGTCGCCGTACCCCTCGTTGCCCTTACCGGTGCGCTTGTCGGTACCGATGATCAGGATGTTGATCGGGGCGTCGTTGTCGAAGACGTTCTTGTTGCCGGCCCCGCCCACGTCGACCGTGTTCAGGTTGCCGTTGAAGTGCTGGTACAGCGCGTACCCGCCCACCGACAGGCCGACCAGCACGAACGCCATCGTGCCGCCCGTCCACAGCAGGGCCTTCTTGCGGCGTGCCTTGGGCGCCTTGCGGCTGCGCCGACCCGCCGCCTCGGCTTGGCCGGAACCCCCCTTGCCACGCGCGCCGCCCGTCGAACGGCGACCACGCTGTTCGGGCACCTCGTGGCGCGTGGAGGAGCCGCGCCGCTGCCTGCCACGGACCGATTCCCCGGGCTCGCCACCGCGCGCCGATTCCTCGCGCCGGCCGCCGGTGTCACGAACGTCTTCCGCTTCTCTGCGACGGGGGACGCGCGGTCCAGGCGCCGGGGAAGCGGCGGCCGAATCCCCTCCGGAATTGTTCAGTCGCAGTTCGTAATCGCCGGTGTTCGGGTTGAGTACCCACTGGTCTGCGGGGTCGAATTCATCCGCCCGCCCACGGCTTTGCGCATCCACGGTTGTTTGAGTCCTCCGTCGGTGCCACGCGAGGCGCCTGCCCCGGTCAGGCGCCCGATCTTTCGCTCCAGAAGTGCGCGGCCTGACGGCCGGAAGCACCGGATCGCGTCACACTATCGGCCCAGTTCGGCGTCGAGCGACGTGCGTGACAAATTCCACGGTCCTTACAACTGGTCATTCTGGTCATTACACGCCGATCACCGGCTTCTGCTTGGGAATTGCTTTACCGCCGACACGGGTCCACCGCCGCGTTGTTGCCCGAATAGGTGGGGGTGGGGTTCGGGCTCGCGGCGCCCGGACTATCGGCAGAGGCATTGTTTTTCCCGCTGTTCTTCCCGTTGTCACCGTCGAGGTTCTTCCGGTCGTCACGCTCGATCCGGTCCGCGGGGACCACCGTGACCGGGGCGTCCGTGCGCAGCCGGCCGAAGAGCCGTTCCGCATCGGGCTGGACGAGTTCGTCCCGGTTCGGGTCGGGTCCGTACGGTCGCCGGGGCACGGTCAGGAACTGCACCCTGTCGGTCGGTACGTCGCGCAGTTCGCGCACCAGGTCGTACAGGTCCCTGAGGCTGTCCAGTCCCGGGTCCGTGGTCAGCGACTTCGTGGCCGCGTCCAGCACCGGGTACAGGCGGGTCGGATTGAGCAGGACGCCGTCGCTCTGCACCTTGTTCACCAGCGCGCCCAGGAACTGCTGCTGGCGGTCCATCCGCTCGGTGTCGCTGCCGTCGCCGATGGACTTGCGTGCCCGTACGTAACCCAGAGCCTGCTCGCCGTCGAGCTTCTGGCGTCCGGCGGGGAGTTTCAGCCGCGCGTCGGGGTCGTCGACCGGCTTCTTCAGGCACACCTCGACCCCGCCGACGGCGTCGACCATGTCCTTGAAGCCGTTGAAGTCGACGACCATCTGGTGGTCGATCCGGATGCCGGTCAGCTTCTCGACCGTGCGGATCGTGCAGGCGGTGCCGCCGAACTGGTAGGCCCAGTTGAACTGGGCGAACTGCTTCTTCGTGGCCGCGCCGCCCGGTCTGTGACAGACCGGGATCTCCACCATCAGGTCGCGCGGCAGGGAGATCGCGGTGACGCTCTTCCGGTCCGCGGCCAGATGGAGCAGGATCGTGGTGTCCGAGCGCTGGCTGCCGCCGTCGTCACGGCCGTACGCGCGGTTGTCGCCGGCCCGGGTGTCGGAGCCGATGAGCAGGATGTTCTCCGCGTCGCGCACCACGGTGGCGGGCCGCTCCCGCTCGTACACGCGCAGCTCGGCGGCGGCCGAGGTGTCCGTTTTGATGTTGGCGTCGAGCTTCCGGTACAGCCACGAGCCGACGCCCGCGGCGGCCAGGACGACGAGCGAGGCGCCGAGCGCGGCCCAGCGCGGCCAGTGACGTCCGCGCGGCGCGTCGGGGTCTGCCACCGGTCCGCCGTCGTCCGCGCCCGCCCCGCCGCCGTCCGCCCCGGGGCCGTCGGAGTCCCGGCCTGCCCCCGGGCCGTCGGAGTCGCCCGGCGGGTCGGCGCTTTCGCTCACGTCTGCGTCCATCCTTCACGGTCGGCGGCGCGCTGGGCCGCCGGTTGCAGGAGTAGACGGCTGAACCTCACGCTTGGTTGTGTCCCGGGTGGCCGGTATCGCCGATCATGTACCGGAGTTGACGAGCAGTCCTGAGGACTCGGCCCGGTATGGGCCGGATGAGTGACTATCAGGGCTCTTGTCATACCACGGTGTTGGTGACCCGTTCGCTCTCGACGCGCTTCGCCAGGCCGTCCTCGCCCACCTGCTCCAGGTGGCGGCACAGGACCACGGAGCCACCCGCGGCCAGCGGTGCGAACAACCCCGCGCTCAGTCCCTCCCAGCTGTCGTACGGGCGCCCGGTCAGCAGCCGCGACCCCGCGGTCAGGCCGAGCCCGGCGGCGTCCTCGCGGGCCCGCGCCACCAACTCCGACGCCGTCAGCTCGGTGCCGCCCACCGCCAGCGCGGGGGCGTCCGGGTCCACGGGTGCGAACGGGGCGAACCGGTCGCCCTGGCCCGGCACCTCGACCGCGTAGTCCGCGAACCCCTCGGGGGTCTGCGGGAACCTGCCGCCCAGCGGGCGCAGCGCCAGCGCGACCCGCTCGCCGGAGCAGGCGCGCGCGGCCTCCAGCGCGTCCGGGCCGCTGACGACGAGGTCGGCGTCGGCCGGGTCGCCCTGCACGTCGGCGATGACGCCGACCGAGGAGCAGGCGAGCAGCCACACCGCCGACTGCCAGTGCGCGGGCAGCAGCAGGGCGAGCCGGTCACCGGGCTCGGCGGCGAGGTCGCCCTGCAGCAGGTTGGCGGTCTTGGCCACCCAATTGGAGAAGGTGGCCACCGACAGTTCCACCCGTTCTCCGGTGGCGTCGTCGTAGAAGGTGACCAAGGGGCGGGCCGGGTCCGTGGCGAGCGCGGAACGCAGCAGGTCGGCGGGGGTGCGGTCGGTGGCGTTCATCCGTGCAAGGGTACGCGGCCGCGGAGCGCCGGGGGCGGGCGGACGGGAAGCGGGTACACCGGTTCGGCAGACGGGCCGTCAAGTGCGGGCGACTGCACCGGTGGACGGAGTTGTCAGATTATGCCCAGGATTGTTCGCATGCGTGGCTTTCTTGCATCCTCGATCGGCGTCACCTGTGCGGCGGTGCTCGTGCTGCCCTCGGCCGGGCCCGCGGGCGCCGCCCCGGACACCGACTCCGCACCCGTCGAGTCCGCCGGGCCCACCGGGGTGCCGGGGTCGACGCAGTCCCTGGCGATGGTGCCCCTGGCAGACCCCTCCGGCCCGGCCACCGACGACCCCACCCGGTCCGCCGGGGCCGCCGGACAGGGGCTCACCGAGCGCACGGTCCGCCCGTTCTCGCTGGTCGGCGTCGTATGGGACGACCCGGACACCGAACTGCACGGGACCGTTCAGGTCCGTACCCGCGCCCCCGGCACCGGCCGCTGGTCCGACTGGCAGGACCTGGAGACGCACAACGCCGAGCACGCCGCCGACCCCGGGAGCACCGAGCGCGGGTCCGGCGGTGTCCGCGGCTCCACCGCCCCGCTCTGGGTCGGCGACTCGGACGGTGTCGCGGTGCGCGTACGCCCGGGAGGCCCGGACTCCCATCGGCACGGCACTCATGACGCCCATGGCACTCATGAATTGCAGGGAGCTCATGACTCGCACGGCTCTCGCGACCCGCACGGTGCCCATGACCCCCAGGGCTCCCAGGACCGGGCCGGTTCAGCCGCGTCCCTGCCCACCGGCCTGCGCCTCGAACTCGTCGACCCCGGCCGGGAAACGCGGCGGGTCCCGGCCGAGACCGGCGGGAGCACCGAAGACACCGGGACCACCGGAAGCACCGGCACCACAGGGGCCGTCGGCACGACCGGGAGCGCCGAGGACGCGGACGACACGAACTTCGCGGGTCTCGCGGACCTCACGGAGTCCGTCACGGCGGCGGCCGGTGCCCAGGCCGCCGCGGGTGCCGAGGCAGTCGAGGCAGCCCGGGACGCATGGGGCACCCGGGGATCCGGAGACGGCCGTACCTCCCTCGACGCCGCTTCGTCGGGCGGGACCGTGCTTCCCGCCCTCGACAAGGCGGAGACCGAGGCACGGAGCGAGGCGGAGTCCGGCCGCGCGCCCGGCGCCCAGCCGTACATCGGCCCCCGTCCGCGCATCATCACCCGCAAGGGCTGGGGAGCCGACGAGAAGCTCAGGGAACGCGCCTTCGTGTACACCAAGACCGTCAAGGCCGCGTTCATCCACCACAGCGCCACGGGCAACGGCTACACGTGCTCCCAGGCGCCCGCGGTCCTGCGCGGCATCTACCGGTACCACGTCAAGAGCAGCGGCTGGCGGGACTTCGGCTACAACTTCGCCGTCGACAAGTGCGGCAACATCTACGAAGGGCGGGCGGGCGGCGTGACGAAGGCGGTTCTGGGAGCGCACACACTCGGTTTCAACAGCAACAGCATGGGCATCGCGGTGCTCGGCACCTTCAGCAACACGAATCCGTCCGCCGCCGCGGTGAACGCCGTGGCCAAGGTCACCGCGTGGAAACTCGGCCTGTTCGGCGCCGATCCGAGCGGCAGGACCACGCTCGTCTCGGGCGGCGGCAACAAGTTCAAGAAGGGCGCGAAGGTCAGACTCAACGTCATCTCGGGCCACCGGGACGGCTTCGCAACCGAATGCCCCGGAGCGCGTCTTTACAAGAAGCTCGGCTCGGCCCGCACCAGCTCCGCGCGTCTCCAGGGTCGCTGACCCCGGCGGCACCGGACGGTGTCCGGGGCTCGGACGGAACGCCGCCGAAAGGCCGCCGCGGACCTCGCGGGCCGGCCGGGCACGACCGGAGCGGACCGGAGCAGGATGCGTACGAACCGGTCTGCATACACTGGCCAGCCGAACGAGGCAGGGCCCCACCAGGAAGCAGAGTCAGCGCTGTGACACAGGCAAGAGAAGCGATCCTCCTGGTGGGCGGCAAGGGCACCCGGCTGCGCCCGCTCACGGTGCACACCCCCAAGCCCATGGTCCCGGCGGCGGGCGTCCCCTTCCTGACGCACCAGTTGGCGCGCGCCCGGGCCGCCGGGGTCGAGCACATCGTGCTCGCCACCTCGTATCTGGCGGAGGTCTTCGAGCCGTACTTCGGGGACGGTTCGAAGCTCGGTCTCCACATCGAGTACGTCACCGAACGCGAACCGCTGGGCACCGGCGGCGCGATACGCAACGTCGCGTCCCGGCTCACCTCGGGACCCGACGAACCGGTGCTCATCTTCAACGGCGACATCCTGACCGGCCTCGACATCCAGGCTCTGGTCGCCACGCACACCACCTCGGGGGCGGACGTCTCGCTCCACCTCACCCGCGTCGAGGACCCGCGCGCCTTCGGCCTCGTGCCGACGGACGGCAGCGGCAGGGTCACCGCGTTCCTGGAGAAACCCGAGACGCCCGAGCAGATCGTCACCGACCAGATCAACGCCGGGGCGTACATCTTCCGCCGCTCGGTCATCGACACCATCCCGGCCTGCCGCCCGGTCTCCGTCGAACGCGAGACCTTCCCCGGACTGCTGGCCTCCGGCGCCCATCTCCAGGGCATGGTCGACTCCACCTACTGGCTGGACCTCGGCACTCCGCGCGCCTTCGTGCGCGGCTCCGCCGACCTGGTGCTCGGCCGCGCCCCTTCCCCGGCCGTCCCCGGGCGCTGTGGCGAACGGCTCGTCCTGCCGACCGCCTCCGTGGCGGCCGACGCCAAGCTCACCGGCGGAACGGTCGTCGGCGAGGGCGCCCTGATCGGCGAGGGAGCCCGGATAACCGGGTCCGCGGTACTGGCCGGAGCGGTGATCGAACCCGGAGCGGTGATCACGGACTCGCTGGTCGGAGCCGGTGCCAGGATCGGCAGCCGGACGGTGGTCGACGACGTGGTGATCGGGGACGGGGCACGGGTCGGTGCCGACAACGAACTGCTGGGCGGCATGCGCGTCTGGTGCGGGGCGGTCCTGCCGGACGCGGCGGTGCGCTTCTCGTCCGACGAATAGCGCAAACAGAGGGAACGGAAGAAGAAGAGGAGGAACGGGCGGACGGGTACCCCGAGCCGGGCACCCGTCCCTGTGCCCACGGCCCAGGGAGGACGTGCCCACGGCCCGGGGACGACGTGCCCACGGCCCGGGGACGACGTGCCCATGGCCCGGGGACGACGTGCCCACGGCCCGGGGACCATAGGGAGTGGCTTCAGGGAACGTCGTCGTGCGACTTCGGTCGCGAGGCGAGGAGGAGTCGATGCGGCGCATCGGCGACCGACGACGACGCCGCAGGCGGAATCGCAGGGCGGCGCGAGCCCGCTCCCTGTCGCTCCCCAGGCCGTTACCCTCGACAGGCACCCCGACGACCGAGGACTCATCCGTGGCAGGACGATTCGCCCCCCGCACCGCCCCTCGCGCAGCCGTCGCGCGCCAGGCGGCGGCCCCGGCGAAGGACGCGCCGACCCGCGACTGGACCCCGCCCGGCCCGCTCGACCTGCGCCTCGTCCTCGGCCCGCTGCGCCGGGGCCCCGCCGACCCCACCTTCCGGATCACCCGGGACGGAACGGTCTGGCGGACCGGCCGCACGCCGACGGGCCCCGGCACCCTCCGCCTGTCCGACCGGGGCGGCCGGATCGAGGCGGCTGCCTGGGGGCCGGGCGCACCCTGGCTGCTGGACCGCCTCCCGACCCTGCTCGGCGCGGAGGACGACCCGGACGCCTTCCGTCCGTACCACCGGCTGCTCGCCGTGACCCGGCACAGGCGCCCCGGACTTCGTCTGCTGCGCACCGGCCTGGTCCTGGAGTCCCTGATCCCCTCGGTGCTGGAGCAGAAGGTCACCACGGACGAGGCGTACCGGGCCTGGCGCTACCTGGTCCGCGCCCACGGCACTCCGGCGCCCGGGCCGACGGACGACGCCGCGTTCGCCGCCCTCGGTCTGTACGTCATGCCGGACCCCCGCACCTGGTCGCTGGTCCCGTCCTGGGAGTGGCACCGCGCGGGCGTCGACGCGAAGCGCTCGGCCACGATCCTGCGCGCGGTGCGGGTGGCCCGCCGTCTGGAGGAGGCGGCCGGCATGGACCTCCCGGAGGCCACGGCCCGGCTGTGCCTCGTGCCCGGCATCGGACCCTGGACCGCGGCCGAGACCCTCCAGCGGTCGAACGGCGCGGCGGACGCGGTCACGGTCGGCGACCTCCACCTCCCGGGCATCGTCGGCCACGCCCTGGCGGACAACCGGCACGCGGACGACGAGGAGATGCTGGCCCTGCTCGCCCCCTACGAGGGCCAGCGGCACCGGGCCACCCGCCTCATCCTGCTCTCCGGCCGCGTCCCGCCCCGCCGGGCCCCGCGCATGACCCGGGGCGACATCGCCCGCCTGTGAAGCGGCGCGGGACCGGAGACGGCCAAGGGCCGTACGGGACAGTCCTCGGGGACACCCGACGCATCCGGATGCTCGGTACATCCCGGCGCTCGGACCGGAGACGGCGGGGGACCGCCCGCGCGAGCCCCGAGCCGTACGACAAGAACGCCGAGCCGGTGCGGCAGGGCTCCGGGCCGGGCCGAACACCGAGCCGCACGCAGCCCATGGCGCTCGCCCACCGCGGCTCGCCCATCGCGCTCGCCCGGCGCGCTCGCTCACCGCACCGTGATGAACGCCTCCGGATCCCGTGCGTCCCGTGCCGTGGACGCGACCGCCGCCCGCCCGATCGCGACCGCGCCCAGCGGATCCCACGAATCCGGCAGATCCAGCACCTCGCGCACCACGTCACGGCAGAACATCGTCGAGGACACCCACGCCGAGCCGAGCCGTTCGCCCGCCAGCGCCACCAGGAAGTTCTGGATCCCGGCCCCCGCGGCGACCACGAACATCTCGCGCTCCGCGGTGTCCCGCCGCTCGTCCCCGTAGGTGTGGGAGCCGTCCATCACCAGGCACGGCACCGCCAGATACGGCGCCCGGCGCAGCACATCGCCCCGCCGTACCCGCTTCGCGATCGACTCCTCGCTCTTCCCGTCCCCGCGCAGGTCCGCGATCCACGCCTCCCGCATCGCGTCGAGCAGTCGGGTCCGCGACTCCCCGGACTCCAGAAGCACGAACCGCCACGGCGTCGTGTGATGCGGAGCGGGCGCCGTCACCGCCGCGGCCACGGCCCGCCGCACCGCGCCCGGGTCCACCGGATCGTCGGTGAACTCGCGCACCGTGCGCCGCAGGGTCAACGCCTCCCGCACCGCCTCCGAGGTGCCGAGACGGAACATGTCGTCGGCGGCGTCGCGCACCAGCGCCCGCGCCCCGCCCGCCGAGTCCGGCGAGTCCGCGGGGGCCACGACATGGCCGAGCCCGCGCACCACCGCGACCGGCAGCCCCGACGCCTTGCCCTTGACCAGGTCACCGGCGGCGGCCAGTTCGTCGGCTGTGGCGACCACGGTCGCGCTGAGCGGATTGCCGTACGTGTCCGTCCCGCCGCGCAGATCGTCCAGCACCCGGACCCCGGCCGCCCCGATCGCGACGTCGGTGAGCCCGCTGCGCCAGGGGCGCCCGAAGGTGTCCGTGACGACGACCCCGACCTCGACGCCGAGGGTGTCCCGCAGCCCGTCCCGGATCGCGCGCGCCGAGCGGTCCGGGTCCTCGGGCAGCAACAGCACCGTCCCGGCGGGGGTGTTCGAGGCGTCGACCCCGGCCGCCGCCATGACGAGACCCTGCCGGTTCTCGACGATCCGCAGCGCGCCGCGCCGCGCCACCACCCGTACCGTCTCGGCGTCGATCGCCGCCTCCCGGTCGGCGGCCTCGACGATCCGGCCCTCCGCCTTGGAGACGATCTTCGACGTGACCAGCAGGACGTCCCCGTCGACCAGCCCCGGACCGGTGGCGGCGATCAGCTTCGCCAGGTCGTCACCGGCCCGCACCTCGGGAATCCCGGGCAGTGCCCGGACCCGGTACGAGGGCGCCTCGTCGAAGGCCGCACCGGCCGCCTCCGCGGGAAGCGCACCGGCCGCTGTTGCGGAGCCCGCGCCGGTCGCCTCGCCGGAAGCCGCGGCGCGGGCCGTCCCGGCGGCGCTCATGCCCGTACCTCCTCGGCAAGCGCCAGAGCCTGCCTGGCCATCTCCGCCGCCGCGTCCACGTCCGTCATCATCAGCGGCACGGAACGGCAGCGGATGCCCGCCGCCTCCACCGCGTCGACCGCCCCGGCGTCCACCGTGTCGACGAGCCAGCCGTCGAGCAGCCCGGAGCCGTAGTGCTCGGCCACGGCCGCCGCCGTCGACTCGACGCCCACCGCGGCGAGCACCTTGTCCGCCATCCCGCGCACGGGCGCGTCCCCGACGATGGGGGACAGGCCCACGACCGGCACCCCGGCCTCGGCGATCGCCTCCCGGATCCCGGGCACGGCCAGGATCGTCCCCACCGACACGACGGGGTTGGACGGCGGGAAGAGGATGACGTCGGCCTCCGCGAGGGCTTCCAGCACCCCCGGCGCCGGCTTGGCCTGCTCGGCGCCGACCGGCACGATCGCCTGCGCCTCGACCGAGGCGCGCAGCCTCACCCAGTACTCCTGGAAGTGGATCGCCTTGCGTTCGCCGTCCAGATCGACGGCCACATGCGTCTCCACCCGGTCGTCGGACATCGGCAGCAGCCGGACGCCCGGCTTCCACCGCGCGCAGAGGGCCTCGGTGACGGCGCTCAGCGGATAGCCCGCGGCGAGCATCTGCGTACGGACGATGTGGGTGGCGAAGTCGCGGTCGCCGAGGCCGAACCAGTCGGGCCCGACCCCGTACGCAGCCAGCTCCTCCTTGACGTGGAAGCTCTCGTCCGCACGTCCCCAGCCCTGCTCCTCGTTGATGCCGCCGCCGAGGGTGTACATCACGGTGTCGAGGTCGGGGCAGACCTTCAGCCCGAACAGATGGATGTCGTCGCCGGTGTTGCCGATCACCGTGATGTCCGCGTCGGGCACGGCCCGTTTGAGGCCGCGCAGGAAACGAGCACCACCGATACCGCCGGCCAGAACCACAATGCGCATGCCCGACAGTCTGTCAGGCGGAGCCTGATCCTTGTCAGGGCGACGGGACGACGGGCGACGGGCAGCGGGTGGCCGTCGGCGGGTGAGGGCGGACGTCAGCCGCGTACGGCGTCCACGGTCGCGCGTACGGCGTCCGCCACCGTGGGTACGGCGCTCGCGGCCACGGGCAAGGCCTTCGCGGTCACCGGGGTGCAGTGCGCCGTGTGCATCGGCATCTCGGTCAGGCCCGGGTAGTAGATGTGCAGGCTGACGGCCGGTTCGAGGGAGTCGTTGATCACCTCGTGCACGGAGCCGGGCGCGAAGACACGCTGTGCTCCGGGGGCCAGCGCGCGGGCGCCGCGCTCGGTGTGCTCGGTCAGCCGGCCGTCCAGGACCGTCAGCAGCCCGGAGGACGGGCCGTGGTCGTGGCGCCCGCTGCCCTGACCGGGCAGCCAGCTCAGCAGCCAGACCTCGTAACCGACCGAGGGCTTCCCGGGGCGGGAGGAGCCGGGGGCCGGGGCAACGGCGCGCAGCCGGTGGTACCAGCGGGTGGTGGCGTCGTACTGGACGAGCGGCGCCCACTGCGTGGGGTCGGAGGCGATGCGGCGGGCGAGCCCGGCGAACTCGGCCACGGTGGACGGGTGCTCGCGTGCGGGCTGGAGGAGGTGCTGGACCTCAAGGATGTCGCCGGCGATCTGGAGGTCGCTGTCGCTGTTCATGGAAGCGGTCGGTTTCCTCGGCGTGGGGTGCGTGTGCGGGTGTCGCGGAGAGGCGGGAGAGCCACCGGAGACCGTGCGAGCGCCGGAAGGGAGCCTCTGCGGACGGCTGAGGAGCCTTCTTGGTGGACACGCTCTGCGAAGGCGCTCTGCGGCGGGAACCTCGCGGGAGGAGCTGGATCAGAGCCGGAGCCCTATGGCATCAACAGCTGTGACAGCTGGAACAGCAACAGCGGGCCTGGACAGCCGTGCGGAACCCACGGACGTGGGTGGCATACGTCGCTGCGGTCGCTGGCATGGGACCAAGGAGACCGGTTTCCGCCCTCACCTGTCAACTTGATGTCCGTTTTGCGGGCAATGGTTCACCCCAACTGGTTGCTTTGGGGTGCAGAAAGGTTTATTCGGCCATGATGGCGGAGATGTGGCGCATCAACCGCGCCGGTAGACGTCGTTGGGGCCTCGTGATCTATCTGTGATCTTGATCGCTTCGGCGGCCGGCCCGAAACGTGGAGGCGGTCCCGTTCGTCATCTCTCGATGGGGGGTGTGATGCGGTCCACGTCGGATGTCAGCTTTTTGCTGATTTGCACACTTTCCGCATACGCTTGGTTCCGCAGAGTGAATACCGGAGCCAATAGCAGATCCTCGCTTGACTGGCCTGGAGATACACACTTGTAATTTCACTCGTGTCGTTCGGCCGTAATCAGCAACGGCTGCATCACGGGGACGCAAGAGACAGACGAGGGGCGCACATGACCGAGCTGTTCCAGCAACTGCTGGTCGAGGACGCGGACGAGGAACTCGGCTGGCAGGAGCGCGCACTGTGCGCCCAGACCGATCCCGAGTCCTTCTTCCCCGAGAAGGGCGGATCCACCCGCGAGGCCAAGAAGGTCTGTCTCGCCTGCGAAGTGCGGTCCGAATGCCTTGAGTACGCCCTCTCCAACGACGAACGCTTCGGTATCTGGGGCGGACTCTCCGAGCGTGAGCGGCGGCGCCTGAAGAAGGCCGCCGTCTGACGCCGTCGCGCCCACCGTCCGCCCGGTCCGTCGCCTACGCACCCGGCGGGCGGATCGGCGAGGGAGCGATGGCGTCGGAGCGCCGCGACCGCGCGTGGGGCGGAGCCCGCTCGGGAACCGCATGCCGTGAAGACCGAACGACGGACGACCGGCAACCGAGAACCGGTGGCCGACGACCGGCAACCAGGAACAAGCAACCGGCAACCGACGGCCGAACAGCCGGATGCGCCGTCACGACCATGGCCCGTCGCCCGCCACCCGCCCGCGGACGACGGGCCATCACCATGTGCGGCTGCCCGTTCTCGTGGCCCCCGCCCCCCGCCCGGCCGCCCGCTCACGCGTCGCCCGGGGCTCGACCCGCCGCCGCTCCCATGACACCCGGGACAGCCCGCCGCCCGCTCCCGCGTCCCCGGCACCGCCCGTCGCGGCCCCCGTCCGAGCGCTCGGCGCCACCGGGGTGAGCCGTACCGTTAGTGTGGGGGCCCGTCCGAGACGCGCCAACGCCCCGACGGAGCGCGCGCGTACACCGATGCAGCCCCCGGGGGAATCGCCCCCGGACCCGGCCGGAGGGCCCGTACCTCGATGTCCGTGCACAGCCAAACGACGGCGCCGTACGCGGCTGCCGTCGCCCCCGAGTTCCCCCGGCATGTCGTCACCGCCGTGCTCGTCACCCACGACGGCGCGCGCTGGCTGCCCGACGCGCTCGCCGGACTGCTCGGGCAGGAACGCCCCGTACAGAACGCCGTCGCCGCGGACACCGGCAGCGCCGACGACTCCGCCCGGCTGGTCACCGAGGCGCTCGGCGCCGACCGCGTCCTGCACCTCGCGCGGCGCACCGGTTTCGGCGCGGCCGTCGACGAGGCGGCCCGTACGGCCGGCGTCCTCACCCCCGAGGACCTGCCCTACCTGAAGCGGCCCGGCAACTGGGATCCCGTCACCAAGACCTGGCGCGACGACACTTACGACCTCCCCGAGCTCCCGCACGGCGAACCCGTGCAGTGGCTCTGGCTGCTCCACGACGACTGCGCGCCCGCGCCCGACGCGCTCGCCGAGCTGCTGCGGGTCGTCGACAACGACCCGCACGCCGCGATCGTCGGTCCCAAGCTCCGCGGCTGGTACGACAGCAAGCAGCTCCTCGAGGTCGGCGTCTCCATCGCCAACAGCGGCCGCCGCTGGACCGGCCTCGACCGGCGCGAACAGGACCAGGGACAGCACGACCAGGTCCGTACCGTGCTCTCCGTCTCCACCGCCGGGATGCTGATCCGCCGTGACGTCTGGGAGGAGCTCGGCGGTTTCGACCGCGCGCTCCCGCTGATGCGCGACGACGTCGACCTGTGCTGGCGCGCGCACGTCGCCGGACACCGGGTCCTGGTCGCCCCCGACGCCGTCCTCCGGCACGCCGAGGCATCCGCCCGTGAGCGCCGCCCCATCGACTGCGTGGGGCGCTCCGCCCACCCGTCGCCCGACCGCCACCCCTCATCGACGCGCTTCGCGCGGCGCGGTGCCTCCCCGCACCGCGTCGACAAGGCCGGTGCCGTCTACACGATGCTGGCCAACGCCCGCGGCAAGGCGCTGCCCTGGGTGCTGCTGCGGCTCGTCGTCGGCAGCCTCCTGCGCGCCCTCGCCCACCTCGTCGGCAAGGTGCCCGGCCAGGCGCTCGACGAGATCACCGGGCTGGTCGGCACCCTGCTGCGCCCCGGACGGATCCTCGCCGCCCGCCGCGCCCGCGCCGGTGGCGTCGTCGACCAGGCCGAACTGCGCGGTCTGTTCCCGCCGCCCGGCGCCACCGTCCGGGCCACCGTCGACCAGATCGCCGGGAACCTCGGCAACCGGTCCGACGCCGATTCGGGCGGCTCGCGGCACGGCGCCGTGGAGTCCGGCCCCGGCGGCGATGACGCCGACTTCCTGGAGATCGAACAGTTCGCGCGGCTGAAGCGGATCGGGCGCAAGCCCGGCCCGGTGCTCTTCGCCGTCCTCCTCCTCGTCTCGCTCGTCGCCTGCCGCGCCCTGCTCGGCGGCGGCGCGCTCGCGGGCGGTGCCCTGCTGCCCGCGCCCGCCGACGTCTCCGACCTGTGGGGCCGGTACGCGGACGGCTGGCACCCGGTCGGCACCGGCGGCACCCAGACCGCGCCGCCCTACCTCGCCGTGATCTCGGCCCTGTCCGCGCTGTTCCTCGGCTCGACCGGCTTCGCGCTCACGCTGCTGCTGGTCTGCTCGGTCCCGCTCGCCGGACTCACCGCGTACTTCGCCTCCCGCCCGCTGCTCCCGTCCCGACTGCTGCGTGCCTGGGCGAGCGTCGCGTACGCCTTCCTGCCCGCCGCGACCGGCGCCCTCGCGACCGGCCGCCTCGGCACCGCCGTACTCGCCGTCCTGCTCCCGCTGATCGCCCGCGCCGCCGTCTCCGCGCACGGCATGCGCGCCACCGGCGACGCACGCGGCAGCTGGCGCGCCACCTGGACGTACACCCTGCTCCTCACCGTCGCGATGGCGTTCACCCCCGTCGTGTGGCCGATGGCCGTGGTCCTCGGCATCGGTGTGCTCGTCCTGCGCCGTCGGGACATCGCCGCGTACGGCCTCCGCTTCCTCGCCGCGATCGGCACGCCGATGCTGGTCCTCGCGCCGTGGTCGCTCTCGCTCCTCGCCGACCCGTCCGGCTTCCTGAAGGAGGCGGGCCTCGACCTCGGTACGGGCACGGCCTCCGCGCTCGACCTGCTCGGCATCAGCCCCGGCGGCCCCAAGGCCGCGGGCGGCGTGCTGCTGCTCGGCGTCGTGCTGGCCGCGCTGGCCGCGCTGCTGCGCGCGGAGCGGCAGTTCGCGGTGCGCACCGCGTGGGCGGTGGCGCTGGTGGCGCTGTTCTTCGCAGCGCTCACCAACGGCTCCGCCTGGGCGGGCCCGGCCACCCTCGTCTACGGGATCGCGCTGATCGCCGCCGCGCTGGTCGGTGCGGACGGCGCCCGGGTACGCGTCGCCGAACTCAGCTTCGGCTGGCGCCAGCCCGTCGCCGCGCTGATCGCCCTCGCCGCGGGCCTCGCCCCGGTGCTGGCCGCCGTCGGCTGGATGATCGGCGGCGCCGCGGGCCCGCTGGAGCGCCGCGACCCGGTGCAGGTGCCCGCGTTCGTCGCGGAGGAGAGCACCACCCGCGACCAGCCGCGCACCCTCGTCCTCGGCGGTACCACGCCCGCCACCGTCTCGTACACCCTGGTACGCGGCTCCGGCGCGCGGCTCGGCGACGCCGAACTGATCGAGGCGGGCGGCAGCAACAGCCACCTCGACAAGGTCGTCGCCAACCTCGTCGCGGGCTCCGGCGCCGACCAGGGCAGCCAGCTCAGCGGGTTCGCGATTCGTTACGTCCTGGTCCGCGACGGGGCCCCGAAGGAGATGAGCCGGGTCCTCGACACGACCCCCGGTCTCAGCAGGCTCAGCCAGCTGGACGGCAGCGCACTGTGGCGGGTCGACCGGCAGGTCGCGCGCATCATGATCGTCCCGTCCGGTGCCGACGGCGAGCAGCTGCCGGTGGGCTCCCTCCCCGTCGAGGCGCACACGAAGATCCCGGCGGGCGGCCCCGGCCGCGTGCTGCGGATCGCCGACGCCGCCGACCCGAACTGGCGCGCCACGCTCGACGGCCGCGCCCTGACCCCGAAGACCGTCGACGGCTGGGCCCAGGGCTTCGAACTGCCCGCAGAGGGCGGCAGCCTGGACCTGACGTACGACGCGCCGTTCACCCACACCGCCTGGATCTGGGCCCAGTGCGCGCTGGCCGTGGTGCTGGTGGTCATGGCACTGCCGGGCCGTCGCCGGGAGATCGACGACGACCTGCCCGAGGAGGGCATGGCCGCGGCCACGGAGCCGGCCGAGGGCGGGGGGCGCCGGTCCCGCAGGCTCCGCGCCGCCGCCCGTGCGGAGGCCGAGGCCGCCTCGGCCGGAAGCGCCGAGGACGCCGCGGGCGAGTACATCCCGGCCCAGCAGAACGCCGAACCGGAAACGGGACCCGAGCCCGGCCGGACGGACGGTCAGGAGACCTACGCGCCCCGGGCGGACGGACAGGACGGCTTCGCCCCGGACGCCGACGGGGCCCGGGACGGCTTCGCCCCCGGCGCCGAAGGCGACCCGTACGCCGTTCCGCAGCAGCAGTACGGCGAGTGGGACGCGGGCCGGTACCAGGACGCGGCACACCAGCCGTACCCGAACGCTCCGTACCAGGACGCCGGATACGGCACGCCGCAGGAGCACCAGCACACCGCTGACCCGTACCCGCAGAACGGCGCCCACGACCCGAACGTCTACGACCCGAACGCCTACAACACGCACACCTACGACCCGAACGCCTACGACCCGTACGGCTACGCCCAGCAGCACCATCAGCAGCCGCAGTACCAGCAATACGACCCGCAGCACCAGCAGTACGACCCGCAGGTCCAGCAGCAAGACCCGCAGGCGGCCTCCTACGACACCCGCGCCGGCTACGGCGGGCAGGGCGGGTACGAACCGCAGAACCCCGACGAGAACACCGCCCCGGGCCAGAACCCGTGGCCGACCGGTAACGCATCGCGAGGCGAGTCCGAGTGAAGTCCAGCAGCCTGTCCCTCATCGCGGGCACCGTAGCCCTCGCCGCCGTCACCGGATTCGCCGCGCTGGCCTCGCCCGGTGACACGAGCGCGGCGGAATCGAAGGCGGCCACCCGGCTGCCGGTCGAACGGTCCAGCCTGCTCTGCCCGGCGCCCGGCCGCTCGGACCTCGCCGAGACGACGTACACGGCCTACACCCCGGCCGCGGACGGTGGAGGCGGCGGGGCCGGTACGGCCGAACTGACGCAGTCCACGGCGGCCACGGCCGACGGCACCGCGGGCGGCACCGGAAAGGGAGACGGCGGTAAGGAGGAGGACAAGAAGAAGGACGACAAGAAGAAGGACGACAAGGACGACGGCAAGGGCGACAGGAAGACGGACTCCACGAAGCCCGTCCTCTCCCTGAAGGAGCCCGGCAAGCCGGTCACCGCCGAGGTCTCCGGGGCCGACGCCCCCGCACTGGTCGGCACCGCCACCGGGCGCCTGGCCCCCGGCTGGGCCGCTCAGCAGACCACCGTGGTCGAGGCGGGCGCCCGCGGCCTGCTCGGCGTCAGCTGCACCTCGCCGGGCGCCGACTTCTGGTTCCCGGCCGTGAGCACCGCGAAGTCCCGCGAGGACTACGTCCACCTCACCAACCCGGACGACACCGCGGCCGTCGCCGACATCGAGCTGTACGGCCCGGATGGCAGCCTCAAGTCGGACGTCGGCGAGGGCATCACGGTGCCCGCCCGTTCCGGCGTCCGCGTCCTGATCTCGACGCTGACCAGTGAGGCGGTCGAGGACGTGACCGCCCACGTCACCACCCGCACCGGACGCGTCGGCGCCGCCGTGAGGACCGCGGACGATACGACCGGCAGCGACTGGCTGGCCGCCTCCGTCTCCCCGAACGGCACCCTGGTGCTCCCGGGCATCCCGGCGGACGCCACATCCGTCCGTCTGGTCGCCTTCGCGCCCGGCGACGACGACGCCGATCTGAAGGTCCAGCTGCTCGGCCCGGGCGGCCCGATCTCACCGGTCGGGAACGAGAGCCTGCACGTCAAGTCGCGGATGACGGCGGGCGTCGACCTGAAGGACGTCACCAGGAACGAACCCGGCTCACTGCTGCTGAGCCCGACGAAGGGCGGCGAGGGCACCCCGGTGGTGGCCGCGCTGCGCGTGGTCCGCGGCAAGGGCGACGGCCGGGAGGCCGGCTACATCCCGGCGGCCGGTCCGGTGGGTGCACAGGCGACGGCGGCGGACAACCGGGCCAAGGGGTCGACCCTCTCGCTCACCGCGCCCGGTGCCACCGGCACCGTGAAGGTGATCGCCTCGGCGGGCAGCAAGGGCGGCGAACAGGTCGTCAAGACGTACACCGTCAAGGGCGGTACGACCCTCGCGGTCACCCCGCCCGTGCCGTCGGGCCTCAAGGGCGGCTACGCGCTGACGGTCCGTACGGAGTCGGGCGGACCGGTCCACGCCGCCCGCACGCTCAGCCTCCCGCAGGACGGCGTCCAGATGTTCACCGTGCAGACCCTGTCGGACGACCGCGGAACGGTGGCGGTGCCCGAAGCGGTCCAGGACCTGTCGGTCCTGGACGACTGAACGCGACTGGACGACCGGACGCGGCGGCGCGGCGGTCGGGGTGTCCCGGTGGGGACGGCCCGGTCGCCGCGCCGTCCCGTTCCCGCCGCTCCTCCCGCCGACCCCTCTGTCCTCTCCGCCCTCTCCGGCCCCACTGTGCCCGTCGGCTCCGCTACTCCTGGCCGTACCGCGGATCCACCGACTCCGGCGAGAGCCCGAGCAGGTCCGCGACCTGCTCCACGACGACCTCGTGCACCAGCAGGGCGCGTTCGTCACGGCTCTTGGCGCGGATCTCGACGGGCCGGCGGTAGACGACGATCTGCGCGGGCCGGTTCTTCTCCGCGGACGTCGCGCGCCCCAGCGGTACGGTCCCCGCCCGCACCTCCGAGGCATCGGCCGAGGGCACGTCCAGCACCATGAAG
This sequence comes from Streptomyces sp. NPDC032161, assembly GCF_040636995.1. Lineage (NCBI taxonomy): Bacteria > Bacillati > Actinomycetota > Actinomycetes > Kitasatosporales > Streptomycetaceae > Streptomyces > Streptomyces sp. NPDC032161. The sequence goes on from NZ_JBEZVN010000036.1 coordinate 33,842, forward strand.
TCGACATCGGCCAGTTGCGGCCAGCGCCGTTCCAGCCGCTCCACGGAATCCTGCACGAGATCGCGGAAGCTCTCCGCCCTGCTCACCGACAGCGGCACCTGAGGCGGAGCCAGGGGCCCGCGCATGCCGCGGCCGTGACGGTCACGACGGCGTGGGCGGGGGTCGGAGGGGTGGGGAGGCACGGGACTGTCCATCACCGACGCAGCGTAACCCCCGGCGGGGCGTACGGATCGGCGCTTGCTGACGGAGCGTCGGCCTGTCCAATCATGAACAATCCGGCCAAACAGCAGGCCGTTTCAAGCCCGGCTCGCGACCGGTGTTCTCCTGCTGAATGACAGCTTTTGTGTCGAGGGGCGACCGGAATCGTTGCCGCCGTGACCTGCGTTTCTCTGTTTCCTCGCAGGTCAGAAGGTTGTCCGAAAGGCAGTTGTGCCAGAGGTCACAGGGCGACACGGTGGGGTGACCTGGGGGAGAGTCGTCGCAGCCCGCTCAAGAGTGCGGTACCGTCCAACATCGTGAGCCCTGTACGTCGCTGTTCGCGCACCGCGTGCGGCCGCCCTGCCGTCGCGACACTGACGTACGTCTATGCCGACTCGACTGCGGTCCTCGGCCCGCTCGCCACCTACGCCGAGCCCCACTGCTACGACCTCTGTGCCGAGCACAGTGAGCGGCTGACCGCACCACGCGGCTGGGAAGTCGTCCGTCTCTCCGACCCCTCCGCCCCCACACGCCCCAGCGGTGACGACCTCGAAGCGCTCGCCAACGCCGTACGGGAAGCGGCGCGTCCGCACGACCGCGGCGGTGACGGAAGGAACGGCGGCCCGCAGACCGCCGACCCGATGGAGGTCGCGCGCCGCGGCCATCTGCGGGTGCTCCGCTCCCCGGACTCCTGACCGCTCCTCACCCCGGCCGGTTCTCCTGTCGGCCGGCTCCTTCCCGCCCGGCCGTCGGCCCCGGACCCCGTGGTCGTCGGGAAGGCCCTCGCGGAGTCGTGGCATCCGAGCCGTTCTGAGGCGCCGGATCCCCCGGGACCTGCTGGAACGGGCGCCGGGTAGTTTGGGCGGACCGCAGAGAACTCAGGAGGACCGGCCCGTGGCTGCTGACCTGTCGCAGATCGTGAAGGCGTACGACGTGCGCGGGGTGGTGCCCGACCAGTGGGACGAATCGCTGGCCGAATACTTCGGGGCGGCGTTCGTCGAGGTGACCGGCGCGGACGCGATCGTGATCGGTCACGACATGCGGCCCTCGTCGCCGGGCCTCTCGGCGGCCTTCGCCCGCGGCGCGGCGGCACGCGGCGCGGACGTCACTCTGATCGGTCTCTGCTCGACCGACCAGCTCTACTTCGCCTCCGGCAGCCTCGGCCTCCCCGGCGCGATGTTCACCGCCTCGCACAACCCGGCCCGGTACAACGGCATCAAGCTCTGCCGGGCGGGTGCCGCACCCGTGGGCCAGGACACCGGCCTCGCCGAGATCCGCACCCTGGTCGAGAAGTGGTCCGAGGCCGGGGCACCGGAACCGGTCGCCACCCCCGGTACCGTCACCGAACGCGAGACACTGACCGACTACGCCGCGTACCTGCTCTCTCTCGTCGACCTCTCGTCGATGCGCCCGTTGAAGGTCGTCGTCGACGCGGGCAACGGCATGGGCGGCCACACGGTGCCGACCGTCCTCGCCGGACTCCCGGTCGACCTCGTACCGATGTACTTCGAGCTCGACGGCACGTTCCCCAACCACGAGGCCAACCCCCTCGACCCGAAGAACCTCGTCGACCTCCAGGCCCGCGTCGTGGCCGAGGGCGCCGACCTGGGCCTCGCCTTCGACGGCGACGCGGACCGCTGCTTCGTCGTCGACGAACGCGGCAGGGGCGTCTCACCGTCCGCGATCACCGCCCTGGTCGCCGCCCGGGAACTCGACCGCAACGGCGGCCGGGGCACCGTCATCCACAACCTGATCACCTCGCTCTCGGTCCCCGAGGTGATCCGCGAACACGGCGGCACCCCGGTCCGCACCCGCGTGGGCCACTCCTTCATCAAGGCGGAGATGGCCGCGCACGGCGCGATCTTCGGCGGCGAGCACTCCGCGCACTACTACTTCCGCGACTTCTGGAACGCCGACACGGGCATGCTCGCCGCGCTGCACGTCCTGGCCGCGCTCGGGAGCCGCCCCGGGCCGCTGTCCGAACTGGTCGCCCAGTACGACCGCTACACCGGCTCCGGCGAGATCAACTCCACGGTCGCCGACCAGCCGGGCCGTACGGCGGCGGTACGCGCGTCCTTCGCGCCCCGCGACGGCGTCACGACCGACGAGCTGGACGGCCTCACGGTCACGGGCCCGGACTGGTGGTTCAACCTGCGGGCCTCCAACACGGAACCGCTGCTGCGCCTGAACGTCGAGGCCCGCGACGAGCGGACGATGACCGCCGTACGGGACGAGGTGCTGGCCGTCGTCCGGGCCGTTCCCGGCCCGTCCGGCGACTGACGACCGGGGCCGGGGCACCGACCACGCGCACTCGTGCGCGGCACCGACGGACGAGCCCCGGCGAGCGGGGCCGCCGGAACCGGGCGGGGCCGCTCCACCCGGGCCGCGCTCACCGCACCCCGGCGGTAGGCTGACGTCGCCCGGTCCGCGCGCGGGCGAACCGCTTGACCGAATGCCCGAAGACGCCTGAAGGGACCCCGCCCATGCCGCTCGAAGCCGGCCTTCTGGAGATCCTCGCCTGCCCGGCCTGTCACTCCCCGCTCGACGACCGGTCGGCGGCCGACAGCCCCGAGCTGGTGTGCACCGGCGAGAACTGCGGCCTGGCCTACCCGGTCCGGGACGGCATCCCCGTCCTCCTCGTCGACGAGGCCCGCCGCCCCCGATGACGGGGTCCGCCCCGGGCGGCGGCATCCGCCCGGTGGTGGTGCACGTGCCCGCGTGAGCGGCACGCGTGCCGTCGCGGCATCGGTGCCTTCACGGCATCCGTGCCCTCGTGGCATCCGTGCCCGAGGCCGCGCGGTGATCAGCAGGTGATCGTGATCAGCAGGTGATCGGAGGACCGTCCCCCATGCTCGACGAGTCGCTGCTCGACGCCCCGGACGCCCTGGCGCGGGCCGACCGCCGGGGCCTGCTCCGTGGCGCCGCCGAGGCCGGAGCCCGGGTCCGCACCGCCGCCCGGCACGCGGCCGAGGCCGGAATCGCCGGGCTGAACCCGGAGGGCCGCCCCCGTGCCGTGCTCCTCGCGGGCTCCGGCACCGCGGCGGCGGGCGTCGCCGACCTGATCACCGCCCTCGCGGGCGCCTCCGCGCCCGTCACCCGCATCCACCCCACCGGGGTCGCCCCCGCCGCGGGTGCCCTGCGCTGGGCGCTGCCCGGCTGGGCCGGCTCGGTGGACCTGCTGCTGATCGTCACGGCCGACGGTTCCGAGCCGGGCCTCTCCCTCCTCGCCGAACAGGCGTACCGGCGCGGCTGCGGCGTCGTCGCGGTCGCTCCGCGGCAGTCACCGCTGCGCGAGGCGATCGACGGCGCGCGCGGGCTCGTCGTACCGATGGCCACCGCCCCCTACGGCGAGTACGACGCGGAGACGTCGGCGGCCGGGCCGGGCACGCTCTGGGCCCTGTTCACCCCGCTGCTCGCACTGCTCGACCGGGTCGGCCTGGTCACCGCGTCCGCCCAGGAGCTCCAGGGCGTCGCCGACCGCCTCGACCGCACCGCGGAACGCTGCGGCCCGGCCATCGCCACGTACAGCAACCCGGCGAAGACCCTCGCCGCCGAACTCGCCGGCAGCCTTCCCCTCGTCTGGACCGAGGGGGACACGGCGGGCCCGGTGGGCCGCCGGTTCGCCGCGGTGCTCGCCGAGCTGTCCGGCCGTCCGGCCCTCGCCGCCGAACTCCCCGAGGCCCTTCCCGCCCACGGCGCGCTGCTGGCGGGTGCCTTCGCGGCCGGCGCCGACCCCGACGACTTCTTCCGCGACCGGGTCGAGGAGCCGGAACCCCTGCACACCCGCGTCGTCCTGCTCCGGGACCGCCCGGCGGGCGGTCTCAGCGCCGCCCCCGCCGCCCGCGAACTGGCCCTCGGCCATGACACCGCGATCAGCGAACTCGAACCGGACGACGGCACCGCACTCGAAGCCCTCGCCGAACTCCTCGCCGTCACCGACTTCGCCGCCGTCTACCTGGCGCTGGCGTCGTCGGCCCGCGCCTGACCCCTCCGCACCCCTCGCCCGGGGCACATCCCCGGACGACCTCCGCGTCCCGACCCGAAAAACGGTCCGCGCGCCCTGGCATCCTGGAAAGCGCTTCCCGGAGAGCGTTGGCCCCGGGCCCGGCCACCGCACCGCCCGATCATCGCACCCGCCCGTACAGCATCCGCACACCGCCCGGCCACCACCACGACACCATCCGAGCCGGCCCGCACACCACACTGCCCCAGACACCCCTGATCCGCGCACCCACGGGGATTCACACATCCCACGAGCACGAGGACGAACCATGGACCGGCTCTCCAACACCGTCCGCCCGTACGCCTGGGGCTCCACGACCGCCATCCCGGAGCTGCTCGGCGTCGCCCCCACCGGTGAGCCCCAGGCCGAGATGTGGATGGGTGCCCACCCCGGCGCCCCCTCCCGCCTCACCCGCACCACCGGCGCCGCGGCGGGCCGCGAACAGTCCCTCGCCGAGGTCATCGCCGCCGACCCGGAGGGCGAACTGGGCCGGGCCACCGTCGACAAGTTCGGCCCCCAGCTGCCCTTCCTCCTCAAGCTCCTCGCCGCGGGTGCTCCGCTCTCCCTCCAGGTCCACCCCGACGTCGACCAGGCCCGGCGCGGTTACGCGGACGAGGAGCGCCGTTCCGTCCCGGTCGACGCCCCTCACCGCACGTACAAGGACGCCAGCCACAAGCCCGAGCTGATCTGCGCGCTCACCCCCTTCGCCGGTCTGTGCGGCTTCCGCAGGCCCGACGAGGCCGCCGCGACGATGGCGGCCCTCGGTGTCGACTCGCTCAAGCCGTACGCCGACCTCCTCGGCGCCCACCCCGAGGAAGCGGCCCTGCGCGAGGTCCTCACCGCGATCCTCGGCGCCGACCCCGCGGAGACCGCCGAGACCGTGAACGAGGCGGCGGCCGCGGCGCAGCGCCTCGGCGGCGCCCTCGCCCCGTACGCCCGGATCGCCCACCACTTCCCCGGCGACCCCGGCGTCATCGCCGCGATGCTGCTGAACTACGTGGAGCTCCAGCCCGGCGAGGCCCTGTTCCTCGGTGCTGGCGTCCCGCACGCCTACCTCGACGGCCTCGGCGTCGAGATCATGGCGAACTCGGACAACGTGCTGCGCTGCGGACTCACGCCCAAGCACATCGACGTGCCCGAACTCCTGCGCGTCGTCCGCTTCGAGCCGACCGAGCCGGGCATCCTGCGCCCCGAGGCGTCCCCGTCCGGCGAGGAGCTGTACGAGACGCCCGTGGACGAGTTCCGGCTCTCGCGCTTCGACCTGTCGCCCGGGGCCGAACCCGTCGACCTGACCCGGAGCACCCCGCAGATCCTGCTGTGCACCGCGGGCGCCCCGAAGGCGGGCACGATCGGCCTCACCCCCGGTGCCTCGGTCTTCGTGCCCGCCTACGAGAAGACCGAAGTGTCTGGTATGGGAACTCTGTTCCGGGCCACAGTGGTGGCCTGACGAACCTTCCGCACCGGCGGCTGCAACAATGTCCGGCCGTACCGCGGCGCCAGGGCCGCAGCACCTAAGAACCGACGAAGGGACATCAGGCACCCATGAGTGCGTCAGGCGGAACCAAGGCGATCGTGGCGGCACTCGGCGCCAACCTCGCGATCGCCGCGGCCAAGTTCGTCGCGTTCCTGTTCAGCGGCTCGTCGTCGATGCTCGCGGAGAGCGTCCACTCGGTCGCCGACTCGGGGAACCAGGGACTGCTGCTGCTCGGGGGCAAGAAGGCCCGGCGCGAGGCGACCCCCCAGCACCCCTTCGGCTACGGTCGCGAGCGTTACATCTACGCCTTCCTCGTCTCCATCGTGCTGTTCTCGGTCGGTGGCATGTTCGCGCTGTACGAGGGCTACGAGAAGATCAAGCACCCGCACGCGGTCGAGTCCTGGTACTGGCCGGTGGGCGTTCTCGTCTTCGCGATCATCGCCGAGGGCTTCTCCTTCCGCACCGCCATAAAGGAGTCCAACGAGATCCGCGGCTCGCTGTCGTGGAGGGAGTTCATCCGCCGGGCGAAGGCCCCCGAACTCCCCGTCGTGCTCCTGGAGGACTTCGGCGCACTGATCGGTCTGGTGCTCGCCCTCGGTGGTGTCGGAATGGCGCTCGTGACCGGCGACGGCGTCTGGGACGGCATCGGCACCCTCTGCATCGGCGCCCTGCTGATCACCATCGCGATCGTGCTCGCCGCCGAGACCAAGTCCCTGCTGCTCGGCGAGGCCGCCGGCGCCGACCAGGTCGAGAAGATCAAGGCAGCGGCCGTCGACGGCGACACCGTCACCCGCGTCATCCACATGCGCACGCTCCACCTCGGCCCGGAGGAACTGCTGGTCGCCGCCAAGATCGCGGTGCGGCACGACGACACCGCCTCCGAGGTCGCCAACGCCATCAACGCCGCCGAGGCACGCATCCGCGAAGCCGTCCCGATCGCCCGCGTCATCTATCTGGAGCCGGACATCTACAGCGCGGCGGCCGCCGCGGCCGGAGCCAACCCTGGCAAGACCCCGGGCGGGGCACCGGAGACCACCCCGGGTACGCCCTCCGGGAAGACCCCGGACGCCCCGGCGAATTCCGGCCACTGACCCGTCCAGCGGCCCATCCGCCGTCCCCCCTCCGGCCCGTCCCACGGGCCTACGGGCCGCACCCATGGTCTTCGGACGCACGGCCTTCGGGCCGCCTGCCCCTGCCTCGGCTCCTGCCGCAGCCGCAGCCGCAGCCGCAGGCGGGCCCGGCCCGTACGTGTCCCAGCTCCGTCCCCAGTCCCTCTCTGTGCCGCTCCGTCCCCTCTCCGGCCTCTTCTCGCTCCCTCCCGGATCCCCATCCGGTCCTTCCCCGCCTTTCCCGGTCCCTTCCGGTCCGTTTCTTTCGGCCCTTCCCTGTCCGTTTCCGGCCTGGCCCGGCCGTGTCCACGGCCCGCTTCCGACCACTCGCGGTTTCGGGCGGGCTGGGAGCACCCGGGGCGATCGGTGTAGATTCGACGGCAGTGTCAGACGTCGCTGCTGATGGCGGTCGATCGGTCCGCGCGCGGACCGGCCGAGGGAGAGAGGGCCTCCGACGGACTGCGCTGCGAACATCCGGGCATCCGTGTGCCCGCGTGCCCGCAGAGCCAGCCGCCCACCTCGACACCCACCACGAGGAGCAGCCCGTTATGACAACGGTCGCCAACCAGCAGGACTTCAAGGTCGCCGACCTCTCCCTCGCGGCGTTCGGCCGCAAGGAGATCACCCTCGCCGAGCACGAGATGCCCGGCCTGATGTCGATCCGCAAGGAGTACGCCGCCGCCCAGCCGCTGGCCGGCGCCCGCATCACCGGTTCGCTGCACATGACCGTGCAGACGGCCGTGCTGATCGAGACCCTGGTCGCCCTCGGCGCCCAGGTCCGCTGGGCCTCCTGCAACATCTTCTCCACCCAGGACCACGCCGCCGCGGCCATCGCCGTCGGCCCGAACGGCACTCCGGACGCGCCCCAGGGCGTCCCGGTCTTCGCCTGGAAGGGCGAGACGCTCGAGGAGTACTGGTGGTGCACGGAGCAGGCTCTGACCTGGCCGAACACCCCCACCGGCGGCCCGAACATGATTCTCGACGACGGTGGTGACGCCACCCTCCTCGTCCACAAGGGCGTCGAGTTCGAGAAGGCCGGCGCGGTCCCGGACCCGTCGACGGCGGACAGCGAGGAGTACGGCCACATCCTCGCCCTGCTGACCCGCACCCTCGGTGAGTCCCCGCAGAAGTGGACCCAGCTGGCGTCCGAGATCCGCGGCGTCACCGAGGAGACCACGACCGGTGTGCACCGGCTCTACGAGATGCACCGCGACGGCACCCTCCTCTTCCCGGCGATCAACGTCAACGACGCCGTCACCAAGTCCAAGTTCGACAACAAGTACGGCTGCCGCCACTCCCTGATCGACGGCATCAACCGCGCCACGGACGTCCTCATCGGGGGCAAGACCGCGGTCGTCTGCGGCTACGGCGACGTCGGCAAGGGCTGCGCGGAGTCGCTGCGCGGCCAGGGCGCCCGCGTGATCATCACCGAGATCGACCCGATCTGCGCCCTCCAGGCGGCGATGGACGGCTACCAGGTGACCACCCTCGACGAGGTCGTCGACAAGGCCGACATCTTCGTCACCACCACGGGCAACAAGGACATCATCATGGCTACCGACATGGCCAGGATGAAGCACCAGGCCATCGTCGGGAACATCGGCCACTTCGACAACGAGATCGACATGGCCGGCCTCGCGAAGATCCCGGGCATCGTCAAGGACGAGGTCAAGCCGCAGGTCCACACCTGGACGTTCCCCGACGGCAAGGTCCTCATCGTGCTGTCCGAGGGCCGCCTGCTCAACCTGGGCAACGCCACCGGCCACCCCTCGTTCGTGATGTCCAACTCGTTCGCGGACCAGACCCTGGCCCAGATCGAGCTGTACACCAAGCCGGAGGAGTACCCGACCGACGTCTACGTGCTGCCCAAGCACCTGGACGAGAAGGTCGCCCGCCTCCACCTCGACGCGCTCGGCGTCAAGCTGACGACGCTCCGTCCCGAGCAGGCCGCCTACATCGGTGTCCAGGTCGAGGGCCCGTACAAGCCGGACCACTACCGCTACTGAGCCGCCTCGCTCCGGCCGGTCGGCGACCGCATACGCGCACACCGTCACCGGCCGGCCGCGGCACCACCGGCCGCCGATGGCCGGCCGAGGGGCCGCCGCTGCGCCCCGGCCGTCCACGACCCGGGCCGCGACAGACGGAACAGCCCCAGCAGCGGTTACGAGCGCAGGCCCCCGCACCCCCGTGTCGGGGGCCTGCCTCGTACTGCGGCGGCTCAGCCCGAGGAACCCCGAAGGACCCCATGCCCCGCGGTCGATATTCGCTTCACGATCTCCACGACGACACCCTCCTCGGCGAAGAACACTTCCAGTGCGCCCCCGGCCCCTCCGGCTGGCGCTATGTCTCCCGGACCACCGCCCCTTCCGGCGCCCACCTCGGCTCCGTCGACCTGACCCTCGACGACCTGGGCCGCCCCATCCGTCTCGAACTCCATGCCGCGAGCTGGCAGGTCCGCGGCGCCGCCCTGGACGGCGTCACCTGGGTCCGTACCGACCCGACCGGCGTTCATGCCACGGAAGGCAATGTGCGCGCCCACTCCTTCACCGGCACGTCCCCCGCTTTCTACGTCGCGACATCGCGGCTGCTGCGCCTCACCCCCGATTCCCCCGCGGCCCGTGTCCGCCTCGTCGCCTTCACGGATCCGGTCCTCGCCCCCCGCACCGTCGACCAGTCCTGGGCCCTGGTGAACAGTGAAGCGCACGCCACTGACAACGGCCCCCTGACCGTGGATGAATACCAGGTCAGCGCCCTGGACACGGGCGAGCGGCACACCGTTCACATCGCGGGTGACGTCGTGCTCTCGGCCCCCGGCGTCGAACTCGAAGCCCTCGATTCCCCACCCTCACCGCGTTAGACCGGAGCACATCGCGCCTCGCACGGGCTCACCGCACGTCGGGGCACACCCCCCACCACGTCAGGCGGGTGGGGCGAACCCTGTCGGGGCGGATCCCGGCCCGCCCTTCTCCACCACCGGGGCCGCGGGAGCACCCGCCTTCGCATCGCCCGCGGGCGACATCGGCCCGGTCGGCGCCTGCGGTACCGCCACGCCCATCGGCCCCGCGCTCTCCGTATGCCCCACCTGCCCCGTGTACCCGGCCGCTCGCCCCGCATGTCCGGCCGAACCAACCGCCGCGCTCGTCGCCCCCGATGCGCCCGGCCCACCCCGGGCCGTCCCGGGGACGGCCCGGCCCTGTGCGGTGGCGGTCATCACCCGCCGTGCGTCCCGCGCCTGCCGTTCGTTCACCACCGCCGCCAGATATGCCCCGGCGGGCACCCCCGCGGGCACGGGAACGCCGGTCCGCGTCGACAGCTCCCCGGCGAGCCGCTCCGCCATCGACCGGCCGATCTGCGCGTCGAGCTGGTGCATCCGCGTCAGGTACTGCCGTATCGCCAGCCACAGACCGTCCGGCACGGCCGACAGATCCAACGCGGAGAATCGGCCGACCAGCCACGGCGGCGGAGGCGGCACGGCGGTCCCACGCCCCGCCGGTATCCGCTCCCGCACGACGAGCGTGCCCGCGAACACGTCCCCCAGGCGTCGCCCCCGTTCCGACACCAACGAGGCGATGCAGGCGACGACCCCGAATGTCAGCAGGATCTCGACGAACCCCATGGCCCCACGCATCAGCGCGTGCCGGAAACGAATCGGCCCCCCGTCGTCGCGGACCACTCGCAGCCCGCACGCCAGCTTCCCCAGCGAGCGACCACGGCTGAGCGTCTCCACCGCGATCGGCCCACCGATCAGCACCAGCAGGAAGGCGGCGACGGATATCGCCGCGAACGCCGCCTCGTCCAGCGTCGCCGTCGCCACGGTCAGTCCGATCGACACCAAGAAGAACGCCGCGCCCACCACGACGAGATCGATGGCCAAAGCCAGTGCCCGACTCGGCAGTCTCGCCGGCTGCAGACCCAGTACGACCGCGTCGCCGGTCACCAGTTGACTCATCGCAGCCCCATCCCTCGCCGGTCTTCCCTGCCCCTCGGGCTCTCAGTCTGCCAAGCTGGCCCGCAACACGCCGCCGCGGTACGAACCCGTACGCACCCTTGCCTGGAGCAGCAGCCGACCATGGACCTCGATGTCTTTGTGAACGCCCATCGCGCGGAGTGGGACCGTCTGGACCACCTCCTGCGCCGCGGACGCCGGCTCACCGGCGAGGAGGCCGACGAACTCGTCGAGCTCTACCAGCGCACGGCCACCCACCTCTCCCTCGTCCAGTCCAGCGCTCCGGACGCCGCGCTCATCGCGCGCCTCACCCAGCTCGTGGCCCGCGCCCGGTCCACGGTGACGGGCACCCGCCGAGCCTCGTGGCGCGACGCCACCCGCTTCCTGACCGCCGGATTCCCGGCCGCGGTCCACCGCTCCCGGCACTGGTGGATACCGACGGCGGTGCTCTCCACGCTGCTGGCCGTGATCATCGGCTGGTGGATCGGCACGCACCCCGAGGTCCAGGCGGCCATCGCGGCCCCGGACGAGCTCCGCCGCCTGACCAGCCCCGGCGGGGAGTACGAGACCTACTACTCCAGTCACCCCGCCGCGTCGTTCGCGGCCCAGGTCTGGACGAACAACGCCAGAGCCGCCGCCATGTGCCTGGTCCTGGGCGCGTTCCTGGGCATCCCGGTGATCTGGATCCTCTTCGTCAACGTGCTCAACCTCGGAGTGGGCATCGGACTGATGTCGTCGGCCGGCCGGCTGGACGTCTTCCTGGGGCTGATCCTCCCGCACGGTCTCCTCGAACTCACCGCTGTCTTCGTCGCGGCGGGCACCGGTCTCCGCCTGGGCTGGACGGTCATAGACCCGGGCCCGTACAGCCGCCGCTCGGCCCTCGCCCAGCAGGGCCGAGCGGCGATCGGTATGGCCATCGGCCTCGCCCTGATCCTGTTCGTCTCGGGTGTCATCGAAGGCTTCGTCACCCCTTCCGGCCTGCCGACCTGGGCCCGTATCGCCATCGGCATCGCGGCCGAGGCGGCCTTCCTCGTGTACGTCTACGTCCTGGGTGGCCGAGCATCGCGAGCAGGGGACCGGGGCGACGTCGACGCCGCTGAACGCAGCGCCGAGCTGCCGGTCGCAGCCTGATGTGCATGCGCCCCCGCTGACCTGCTAGTCTGCTCGTCTCCCCAGAAGGCTGTTGACACGGTCGGCGTGGGGAGGTAGATTTTAACGGTTGCCACGGACTGGACAGGTCCGGGCCAGGCGGATAGCCTCTACAACCGCATCTCTGCGGGAATGCAATCTCCGCAGGATCTTTGATTCTCTCAATTCGGATCGTATGACCGTCCAGAACGGTCGAATGCTTCTGATAAAGTCGAATCAGCCGAAAGGCGAAGGCCCTCCAACGGCCACCGGAATTGAAATTCGGACCGGAAACGGAACGGAAAAAGAATCTGGTACGGTTGGAACCGCCGAAAGGGAAAAGCGCGAAAGCCTGGGACCTGGAAGGCGAACCCGCTTCGACCGGGAATCGGACACGAAAGAGTCTGATAGAGTCGGAAACGCAAGACCGAAGGGAAAAGCCCGGAGG
>NZ_JBEZVN010000037.1:0-45762 GCF_040636995.1 Streptomyces sp. NPDC032161
ACCCCGTCGAAGCGGCGGGCATCACGGAGCGTCTCGCGTTTGAGGGCCGCGTTGAACGACTCGGCAAGTGCGTTGTCCGCGCTCGTGCCGACCGCGCCCATGGACCGTATGACACCCAACTCGGCGCATATATCAGCGGATTGGCGGGTAGTGTACTGGGCTCCGTGATCGCTGTGGAAGATGGCTCCGGCCAGGCTGCCGCGGACCCGGGCGGCCGCCCGGAGCGCGTCGGCGACCAGGGAGGTGCGCATGTGGTCGGCGATCGACCAGCCCACCAGCCGCCGCGAGAAACAGTCGATCACCGTCGCCAGATACAGGAACTCGCCGTCACCCACCGGCAGGTAGGTGATGTCCCCGACGTACTTGGTGTTCGGCGTGCTCGCGGTGAAGTCACGCCCCAGCAGATCCGGCACCGGGGTGGCGGACGATTCGGGCACGGTGGTGACCTGCCGCTTTCGCAACCGCAGCCCGGCGATGCCGAACTTCCGCATGATCCGCCCGACGCGCTTGTGGTTCACGCGCTCACCGTCCCCGCGCAGCTCGGCGGTGATCCTGGGGCGGCCGTAGGTGCCGTCCCACTCGGCGTGCACGGCCCTGATCCGCTCGGCGAGCGCGGCATCGGCCCGCTCGCGGGCGGCACGGGCCTGGCGGCCGGCCCGCCATTTGTAGAAGCTGGAGCGGGTAACCTCCAGCACGGCACACAACCGCTTCACGCCCCAGGCGCGGTGGTGGTCCTCGATGAACTGGAAGCGGTTGGTCACCAGGTCATCTCTTGTGCGAAAAACTTCGTCGCCTTGCGGAGAATGTCCCGTTCGGTGGCGAGCTTGTGCATCTCCTTGCGCGCTGCCGCCAGCTCCCGGCGCAGGGCCTCGTTCTCGGCCTGGAGCTCCTCGGCCGTCGGCGGGGAATCCACCGTGTTCTTCTCCGTGCTCGTGCTCATCGTGCTGCCCCCGCCGCGGCGGGCTCGTTCGGCCCGCACCCAGTTACGCAGTGTCTCGCGACTGATCCCCAGATCCTTGCCAATGCCCTCGAAGGTGTGGCTCGGGTCCGACAGGTACAGCGCGACAGCGTCCGCCTTGAACTCGGGCGAGTAGACCTTCATCACCATAAAAGACGCCTCCTACCCGGCCCCTACCGGGCCGGGATCAGAGGTGTCCACCACTCGGGGGCAGGTCCCCCTGGTGTTGACGCAAAGCTGCCCGCGACCGTGCGTATCGCTGGGGTTGTGTTGAGAAGGATGGAGAGTCCTCCATCGCTGGCCTGCTGGACCGGCTGCTTCCCGGAGTCGGCAGGCGCGGTCGAGACCGGGATGAGTCTGGTGATCGAGCCAGCCGCTCCGCCAGACGAGGCCACCCTCCAATTCGCTCACGACGTTGTGAGCCGTTTCGATCTCTTCGTCGACCAAGCTCTGGAGTACTGCCGCACCCGGCTCCGGGAACCACACTTCGAACTCACAACTGAGGAACTGGGCTGGCTGGATCTTCCGGAGTTGCCACTGGCAGTTCCCGAAGCAACGGTGTGGGCCGACCAGGCCTGGGCAATCCGTTTCGCGGAGAGCAGGCTCCGGCTGGCGGACCCCTACGGCATCCTCGTGACGTTCAACGGAACGCAGCCTGTCGACGTCGAAGGCCTCGACGACGCGCAATGAAACGCTCGTTGCGCCATCGGGCGAGTGTTCACGGATGGCGGGTTGGGTCGCTCGTCCCGGCGGTGGGTCGTCCAGGCGCGGCGGATGGGCTGCGGATTGCGTTGATCGTGTCCGCGAGGTCGAAGAAGGCATCGATGACCGTCATACGGCGTTCGTAGCAGCGGGCGAGCCGGTGGAAGGTTCTACCAGGCGTGGGTGCGCTCGACGTGCCGTCGTTGGCTGGCTTGGATCGGCGCCTTCTCGCCCTTGTGCGCGATGCTGCCGTGCAGACCACGCTCGGCGAGTTCGGTCCGGGTCTTGCCCGAGTCGTAGCCAGCGTCCAGGTGGACGGTGATGCCGTCGGACAGCGGCCCCAGCTCCTCCAGCAGATCCAGGGTCGGGGCGAGCAGCGGCGAGTCGTGGCGGTTGGCTCCGGCCAGGACCCGCCCGGGCGGGATTCCGTAACCATCAGTCATGACCGGGCGCTTCAGACCTTGTCCACCGCGGTCGACCGGTGAGCGCCCGGCGGTCTCGCCGCCGGGCGGTGTCTCCGCCGGGCGGTGTCTCCGCCGGGCGGTGTCTCCGCAGTGGAGGCGATGCCCCGGAACAGCTGATCATTGTGCCGCCGGTCCGCCGACGGCCGATCAGTCATTCGGGCACGCCGGTCTCGCCGCGGCCACCTGCCGCCGTCGTGGAGAGTTTCAATCCGGCGAGACGACATCCCATGTGCCGAATCGTGTCAAGCCGGCAGATTCGGCCACCGCCACCGAGGCATGGTTGTCGAGCTGGCAGCGGTACTGAGGTTCGTGTTTCCGTGCGAGGGCCTGCCGGGAGATCGCCCGTACAAGGCGCCGGGCGTGGCCCTTGCCGCGGTAGGGCGGGAGGGGCAGCACGCCGAGGTCGGCCAGCGGAGCATCGTTCCATGGGTACATGCTCGCCACGCACACCAGCCGTCCGTCTTCGAACGCGCCGTAGACGGCCCAGTGATCCAGTTCGACAGATGCGTCGTCGAGATCCTGTTCCGACGCGGCTTCCTCGAACTGCTCGAATGCCGGCGCATCGGCCTCGGTGAGCGGGCGGATCGAAGGGGCGTCCGGTTCGCCGAGCAGCATCTCCCGGTCCTTCTCGGTGAAGTAGAACAGGTTGTCGGCCCCGTGCAGCGAGATGCCGGACTCTTCCGGGCCTTGCCTGAAGCCCGCCTCGTCGACCGGCTGTCCTTCTTCCAGTGCCATGATCGCGGCGATGGTCGGGGTGAGCAGTACGCGTGTCCTTCCGTCGGTCGTGGTGAGAATGGTGAGTCGTTCGTCCTCCTCCAGGGCGGCATCGGCGGTGACCCTGAAATTGTCGTCGCCGTAGAGGAGTCGGCCTGTCGGGGACGGGCTCAGCCAGAAGTCGGTGATGGCGGAAGGGAACACGTCTGGGACTTTCTGTTCATCGTGGTCGGTGATGGCTGGGCGATGCCCTGGATGGTCGTACGGCCGGACGCGCCCGGGTTTCAGAAGTGTTTGACGAGAGCTGGGCACCGTAGCGGTCGATCTCGGCGCGCCCGAGGTCGAGCAGGGCAGCCGGGGGCAGGCCGTCGAGGGAGAGGAAGCCGTGCATGTGCGCGGCGGGCGCGTTGCGCGGCTCGCCGACGTCGATCACCACCACCTTGCGGCGAGCGCGGCCGAGGCCGGCTGACGGTCGTCCCTCTCGTCGAAAGCCTGGCTGCCACCAAGTCCAAGACGATTGTGCTGACGCCACCGCAGGCAGCGGCAGTCCCTCCTGTGCGGTGATCCGGCATCACGCCGGCGCTTGATCCGGCTGCACGCTGCGACGTGCCATCACTCGATCGAGAAGGATGACCGGCATGGTGACCACGGCCAGGCCGGCACCGATCCAGACGACCGAGGTGATACCGACACCGGTGCCGAGGGCGGTCCCGGCCAGTACGGGGACGAGGCCGATGCCGAGCTGGAGCGCGGAGGTGGAGGTGGCCCCGGCGAGTGTCGGCGCGTCCCATGCGACGGTGAAAACGCGTCCGTAGATGGCTGGGTTGAGCACGAATCCAGCTATCCCGAGGAGCAGGACCAGGGGAACGACAGCCAGCGCGTACTTGGCGAGGAGCGCCAGCAGGACGGAACAGACCAGGATTCCGACCGCCCCGGTCATCAGAGCCTGCGAGGGCCGTCTGTCGGCGATCCGGCCTCCGATGGACAGGCCGATGAAAGCGCCGACGCCGAACAGCGCCAATATCACGGGAACCCAGACATCGCGGATGCCAGTGACGTCGGTCAGGAATGCCGCGAGGTAGTTGAACGAGATCATGTAGGCAGCGGTGCTCAGGATGGTGATGGCGTAGACGATCCACAGCTGCGGTCGTCTGACGGCACTGAGCTCACGCCGCACACTCGGTTCCACGCTCGTGCTCGTTGCCGGCAGCGCGAAGAGGACGGAGAGCGCGCCGAGGACCGTGAGGACGACCACTACCCAGAATCCGCCCCGCCATCCCGTGAAGTGGCTGATCAGCGCGCCGGCCGGTCCACCCGCAGTCATCGCGAGGCTGAGCCCGCTGACGACGACACCGGAGGCACGGGCGGTGCGGTCGGGGGTGACAAGGCTGATCGCGGTGACCGTCGAAACAGCAAAGAATCCGGCGTAGGCGAGACCGCAGAGGAAGCGGGTGACAATCAGCACCGTGTAGTTGTCGGTCAGAAGACCGACTGCCACGGATGCGGCGAAGATGGCCTGGCTGGCAATGAGCGTGGTTCGTCGTGGCCAGTGCAGGGTCAGGATGGCCAGCGGAGGCCCGCCTATGACGACGCCGATGGCGAACGCCGAGATCAGGGCACCGGCGGATGACAATGTGATGTGCAGGTCGTCCGCGACTGCCGGTAGCACCCCGGCGACCAGGAACTCCGCGCTGCCCATCGCGAACAGGCAGAAGGCGAGCAGATAGACGCCGAACGGCAGCCTCCCGTGTGTGGCATGCAACCGCGGTGCGGCCTGTTCGGTTTCGGAACTCACCGGCCATCACTCCCGGCCCGCAGGATCGAGTTGAGCTTCTTCTCCAGGACGTGCTTGGGCGCCGCACCCACCCACGAGCCTGCGGGCCGGCCGCTGGTGTAGACGACGAAGGCGGGAACAGAGGTGATGCCGAGTTGGGCGGCCAGCCCGGGTTCCTCGTCCAGGTCGACCTTGACGACGTCCAGGTGGCCGGACTGTTCGGCGGCCAACTGCTCCACGATAGGGGTGACCATCCGGCACGGGTGGCACCAGGTGGCCCAGAACTGGACCAGGACGGGTCGCTCCGCCTGGAGAACGCGCTCGGTGAACGTCTGCTCGGTGACGCTGTCAACCGAGCGAGGGGCATGTGCGGGCATGCGTGGTCTTCCTGTCTTGTACGGGTGGGAGAGTGGGGTCCGGCGTTGCCGTGCTGGTGGCTACCGGGTGGCGGCGGCCGTGTGGCGGTGCTGTTCGACGGCGCGGTCGACGTCCTCGTCGAGCAGGTCGGTGTTGATGGCGAAGGCGGCGGTGGACCCCATGCCGGCGGCGGCCACGACCTGCGCTCGCGGGTCGGCGACGTTGCCGACGGCCCAGACACCCGGGATGCTCGTGCGGCCGGTGCGGTCGGTGACGACCCAGCCGGCGTCGTCCTTGTCGCAGCCCAGCCGGGCCAGCAGTTCGTCCTGCGGGACGAAACGCGGGAAGAGGAACGCGGCAGCGCGCGGGACGACGCGGCCGTCGGCGAGTTCGATTCCGCGGAGCCGGTCGTCGTCGACGACGAGCTGCTTGATCTCACCCTCGATCAGGTGCAGACCCCGTGCCTCCAGTTGTTCCCGGTCCTGCGCGCTCAGGTCCAGGGTGTGCGGGAGAAAGACGACGTCGTCGCTCCACTGACGCAGGAGCAGCGCCTGGTGGACCGCTCCCGGGTGGGTGCCGAGGACGGCGAGGGGCTGGTCGCGGACTTCGTAGGCGTGGCAGTACGGGCAGTGCAGCAGGTCCCTCCCCCACCGTTCGTGGACGCCGGGGATGTCGGGCAGTCCGTCGCGCAGTCCGGTCGCGATCAGGACGCGGCGTGCCTTGAGCACGACCCCGCCGGCCATGCGGACGTAGTAGCCGTGGTCGATCTGTTCCACCCGGCCTTGGAGGAGCTGGACACCGTAGCGGTCGACCTCGGCGCGCCCGAGGTCGAGCAGGGCAGCCGGGGGCAGGCCGTCGCGGGAGAGGAAGCCGTGCATGTGCGCGGCGGGCGCGTTGCGCGGCTCGCCGGCGTCGATCACCGCCACCTTGCGGCGAGCACGGCCCAGGAGCAGGGCGGCGCTGAGGCCGGCCGCTCCGGCGCCGACCACCACCACGTCGTGGACCTCGTCCGTGTCGCCGTGCTGCGCCGTGCTGTTCTTGTTGTTCGTCGTTTTGATCACGGGAAAGACCTCCTGCCGTGATCGTGCGCGCCTGGCACTGGAACGACAACTTCTGTTGCCATTTCCGGGACGTGCGAGGTGGAATGGGGGTATGGACGAACACTCACCGATCGCCGCCACGCTGGCCCAGGTCGGCTCCCGCCTCAGGCGCGTCCGCGCGCAGCGCGGCGTGTCCCTGTCGGCGTTGGCCGAGGCCACTGGCATCTCCAAGAGCACCCTTTCGAGGCTGGAGTCGGGGCAGCGCCGGCCGAGCCTGGAGCTGCTGCTGCCCATCGCACAGGCCCACCAGGTGCCCCTGGACGAACTCGTCGGGGCACCGGAGGTCGGCGACCCGCGGGTCCGCTGCAAGCCCCGCGTCCACAACGGTCGTACGACGATTCCCCTGTCGACACGGCCGGGACGCCTGCAAGCCTGGAAGTCGATCATCCCCGCGGAACACAACCGGCCCAAACCGGTCACGCACGAAGGGTACGAGTGGCTGTACGTCCTGTCCGGACAGGTCCGGCTCATCCTGGCCGACCACGACCTGACCCTGGGGCCGGGCGAGGCGGCCGAGTTCGACACCCGCCTGCCACACTGGTTCGGCCCCGCGGGCGAGTCCCCCGTGGAGGTACTCAACCTGTTCGGCCCCCAAGGAGAACGCGTGCACGTCCGGGCCAAGCCCACTCGTCTCCGCCAGGGCCAAGAACGTGTACGCGGACGGCGGCCAGATCATCCAGACCTTCCCTCGTGAAGGCATCCTCGACGAGCTCACCCTCACCACCGCCCCAGTTCCCCTCGGCGTGGGCGTCCCGCCCTTCGGGCACCTGGACCGTGACATCGACCTGATTCGCGGTGACACAAGGGCGCCGGGCGTCGGCTTCGTCCGGACCGCCCGCACCGTCGACCGAGCGGCCGCGGGCTGAAACGACCTGTCAGGGCGCTGCAACCAGCCTCGGTGCCGGGCATCGGCCAGGCGCGGATGAGAGGGCCGAACTCGCCCTCCGGCCCGGCACCACCACTGCGGCGGTGCCGGGCCGCAGTGTGCCCCCTACCCGGACCGGCGTGCCGGTGTCGGCCACCGGACGTATCACGATGGCGTGGGTCCGGCCGGATCGTCGAGCGGCGCGGCTGGGCGAGCTCCCGGAGCGGCTTCGTGTGCGGGGCCGGCGGGCACGCCCGCCGGCATGCCTGCTGCACGCGGTGCCGTGAGGAAGCGCCGGAGCGTGCACCCCCGAACGCGATGTCGCGCGGGCCGGGACCGCAGGCGGCCTTCCGCCGCGGATCGCAGCGCGGCTCGCGGCTCCTGTACCGGTCGGAGCCCAACGCATGCAGACGCTGCAGGACGGCTGTCTCTGTCAGGGCCTGAGATGGCGTGCTCGGCTCCTCCGCCCGATTCTCGACGGCCACGGGTCCGCGGACATCGAGCCCGGAACAGGATGTCCCGGCGGCTGGCCGTGCACGCGGGGTTCGGCTCCCGCCAGGTCTCCCGTCTCCCGGATCTGGCCGGGCCGACCACTCACCCCGTTCTCTCTGAACACACAGCGGTCTGGCCTCGCGCCGGAACGGGCGAGGCCAGAACCTGAACGGTGTTCAGTGATTTTCCAGTGCCGTGACCGGCAAGGTTTGCCCGGAAGGAGCGTCGTCCGGTGCGTGCGATCGCAAGGCGGCCGGAAGCCCCCGAATGGGGTCTCCCCTGCTCGAACGAAGCTGAGAGCTCGGGGAAGGGCTACGTGGGCTTGTGGCCAACGCCGCGAGCAATGGGGTCTCCCCTGCTCGAACGAAGCTGAGAGCTCGGGGAAGTGCCGGCGGCGCGACGGGGCAAACGTTGCCGGGAGCGGCACTAGGCGGTGCGGGAGCGGGCGGTGTGGACGGTGGTGGCGGTGAGGTAGAAGGCGTCGGGGCGCCAGAGGATGCCGGTGGGGGCGTCGGCGTCCAGGAGGGTATCCAGGGCCGCGCGGTCCTGGTCGTCCAGGTGCTCGCCGAACTGATCGCGCTGCCGGGCGAGACGGGTGTGCAGGTACTCGCGGGCCGGGAGTCCGAGTGGCGCCGGCAGATCGGTGAGAAAGGTGCGCGTGCCGGTGGGGACGAGTCCGGCCTGGGCCAGCATGGCGGGCCAGTCCTCGATCTCGTCCACGGAGCCTGGGAGTTCGGCACGCATGGTGGCGAAGCCTTCCTCGTTGCCGGCGTCCAGGCGGGCTTGGAGTCCCGGGCGGCCCAGACCGATGTCACGAGGGAGGAAACGTACGGGCAGGCCGCGTTCGGCCACGGCGAGCAGCCCGCCGGGGCGCAGGGAGGCGGCGAGCGCGGTCAATGCCGCCTGCTGGTCGCCGAGATGGTGGACGGCGTTGGCGGACCAGGTCAGATCGGCCATGCCGAGCTTTCCGAACTCGTCCGGGAGGTCGGCCTGTTGGGTGGCGATACGGCCGGACGAGCGTGCGCGGGCGTGCTCCAGCAGGGCAGGCGACTGGTCGACGGCGACGACCTCGGCGTCCGGGAAGGCGTCGGCGAGCAGGCCGGTGACTATGCCCGGTCCACTGCCGACATCGAGTACACGCCTCGGGTCGGCGCCGGCCAGCAGATCGCGCAGCCAGTCCGTGGCCTGGGTGAGCGCGGGGGTGTGCAGTTCGGCCTCGCGTTCCAGATGGGAGCAGAGGGCGTCCCAGTCGATGTCGTGGGCGTGCTCCTGGGTGTGGCGGTGAACGTGGTGGTGCATGAGGTACTCCGATCCGGGAGGAGGTGGCTGGGGTCTGTCCGGCGGATCGAGGCGCACGAAACCAGAGGTCGGATGTCGGCCGAGGTGAGCGGGGTCCGGCACGCCCATCTGCGGCATTGTCGTCGGTTGCCGACGCTCCGCCTGCGCCATGGCCTGCTGGACGGGGCTTGGCCAGAGGTGCGCACGGCGGGCATGACGTGTTCCGGCGCGCGGAATCCGTGATGCCCGCCGGAGCTCAGCGGAGGAAGGGGCCCAGGTGTCGTTCCAGAATGGGTTTGGGCGCGGCCCCTGTCCATGCCTTCGCGGGGGCGCCGTCGGCGTAGACCACGAAAGCGGGGATCGAGGAGACTGTGTGCCGGTCCGCCAGTCCGGGCTCCTCGTCGACGTTGATCTTGACGACGTCCAGGACGCCCGCACGCTCGGCGGCCAGCTCCTCGATGATGGGGGTGACCCTGATGCACGGCCCGCACCAGGGGGCCCAGAACTGGATCAGGACGGGCCGCTTCGCTTGCAGTACGCGGACGGGAAACGTCTGCTCGGTGACGCTGTCCACGGGACCACCGCGCTTTGCTGCCATGGTGAGACTCTCCTTGTCGATGTGTTCGTGAGCGAGTACCCCGACGCCAGGGGCGATCCGACCGCGCAGATCACCGAGCGCCCCGGGGCCGGGCCTGCTCGGCCGCCCCGATCTCTCGCAGGGCAACGCGGGCTGCCACGACGACTCCCCCGTGGCCGGCGCAGCGATCAGGTCTGGGCAGCCGTGGCGCGGTGGCGCGCTGTGGCATGCTCCACGTCCTCGTGGAGCAGGTCGGTGTTGATGGCGAACGCAGCGGTGGAGCCCATGCCGGCGGCGGCGATGACCTGTGCGCGCGGGTCGACGACGTTCCCGGCGGCCCATACCCCGGGCACGCTGGTGCGGCCGGTGCGGTCCGTCACGACCCAGCCCTGGTCGTCCTTGGCGCAGCCGAGCAGCGCCAGAAGGTCGTCGCGCGGGGCGGGCCGGGGGAAGAGGAAGACCGCGGTCCGGGAGATCACCCGGCCGTCGGTGAGCTCGATGCCGCGCAGGCGGTCGTCGTCGACGACGAGCCGCACGGCCTGGCCCTCCACGACGCTCACGCCGAACGCCTCCAGCTGTTCCCGCTCCTGCTCGGAGAGTTCGAGAGCGTGCGTGAGGAAGACGATGTCCTCGCTCCACTGGCGCAGAAGCAGGGCCTGGTGCACGGCCCCCGGGTGTGTGCCGAGAACGGCGAGGGGCTGGTCACGGACCTCGTAGCCATGGCAGTACGGGCAGTGCAGAAGGTCCTTGCCCCAGCGCTCCCGGACACCGGGGATGTCGGGCAGTTCGTCGCGCAGCCCGGTGGCGACCAGGAGACGGCGGGCCCTGAGCACGGGTCCGCCCTCCAGGCGCACGCCGTAGCCGGGCTCGGCATGTTCCACCTGGCCCCGGATGACGTCGACCCCGTAGTGGGCGATCTCGGCCCGCCCCAGGTCGAGCAGGGTGGCCGGGGGCAGGCCGTCACGGGACAGGAAGCCGTGCATGTGCGCGGCAGGCGCGTTACGTGGTTCACCGGAATCGATCACCACCACCCTGCGACGGGCCCGTCCCAGCAGCAGCGCGGCACTCAGGCCGGCTGCTCCGGCACCGATCACCGCCACGTCGTAGACCTGGTCACCAGTCGGCGCCGCGCCTCCGCCGCGCGTATTCACCGTCGTCTTGATCACTGCGATCACCTCCGGCCCCCAAGGTGCTCCAGCACTGCGCCACGAGCAAATTCTGTTGCCATTTCCGGGACAGCCGGATTGATGGGGTCGGGGACAGCCGGTGCGATGGGGCGCGTGGACGAGCAGTCCCCCGCCGCCGCGCTCGCCCAGACCGTCACATGGCTCCGCCATGTGTGGACCCTGCCCGCGCTCGCCGAGACGAAATGGAGGAGGGGCTCGTGGACGGTGGGTCGTAGAGTCTCACGCATGCATGCAGAACGTTCTCCCGAGCCGCGTGCCCTCCTGATCAACGGCACTGTCGGCGTCGGCAAGACATCGGTGGCCGAAAGCGTGGGCGACCTTCTCACCCATGCGGGCATACCCAACGCCGTCATCGACCTCGACTGGCTGAGGCAGTCCTGGCCGACGCCGTCGGAAGACCGCTTCAACTTCGGCATGATGCTGCGAAACCTACGCGGCGTCGCGGGTAACTACCTCGCTGCAGGAGCAGATCGGCTGGTCCTCGCGGGTGTGATCGAGAATCAGGAGGACCGGAAGCTGTGCGGCGATGCGATCGGTATCGAGCTTTCGGTGTGCCGCCTCCAGGCCGAACTGCCCGTCATCCACCAGCGCCTTACGCGGCGCCACGATGGAGAGCCCGAGGTATTGCGATGGCACCTGGCCAGGGCCGGCGAACTGGCCGGGATCCTCGAACGAGCAGTGGTCGACGACTTCACCGTCGACGCCACCACGCGCCCGATCGGTGAGGTCGCCGCCGAGGTGACGAGGAAGGCGGGCTGGCTGTGACGCACCTTTCGTGCCTGCGTCGGATCAATGGCAAAGCACCCGCAGTGGGCGGCCCGGACGTGGGGGCTGCATTCGGCTGTCGGCGAGCCGGCCACGCCTGCCCCTCGCCGCAGGCACCAACGTCCCCCTCGCCGCCGAACTCGGCTGTCTCGGCACGCCCTCCGGCCCCGCCCACAGCGGCCGGATGACCCGCCTCATGGCGCTCGACCACGCCTTCCCGCTGCCGCCCCGCTCTCCGCGACCGCGACTGCGACTGCGACTGCGACTGCGACTATCCTGCGTGCCGGAACCGACCCGCCCGCACGGGACGGCGCACAGCCACTGAACGCCCGGGCGCCACCGCCCTGGCACCGTGCCCCGCTCGCCCCGGCCGGCTGCCGGACCGGGTGAAGGACAAGCCCGCCACTCTGCACAAGGAACCCGCCATGCCCGAATCAGACCGCAACCCCACCTCCGGCCGCATTGGCGTAATGCTCCCCCGCGACCTACCCGTCCAGGACATACTGCCGTTCGCCCGGCGAGCAGAAGAACTGGGATTCGACCAGATATGGGTGGTCGAAGACCTCGGCTGGCGCGGCGGACTCGCACAAGCCGGCCCCGTCCTCGCCAGCACCACCCGCATCACCGTCGGCATCGGCATCATGCCCGCCGGTGCCCGCAACGTGTGCTTCGCCGCGATGGAACTGGCCACCCTCGCCCAGCTCTACCCCGGCCGGCTGATCGCCGGCATCGGACACGGCATGGCCGACTGGATGCGCCAGGCCGGAGCCCGGCCCGCCAGTCCCCTGACCCTGATCAGGGAATACACGACTGCGCTGCGCCTGCTCATACGCGGTGAGCCCGGCCCTGCCGACGGCCGCTACGTGCGCTGCGAGGGCGTCGTCCTCACCGAAACCCCCGACATCGTCCCCCCGGTCATCCTCGGCGTACGCGGTCCCAAATCGCAGGCGGCCGCAGGCGAGGTGGCCGACGGGCTCCTCCTGGCCGAGCCCGCGGCCCCCGCCTACATCTCCTCCTCGCTGCAGCACATGAACGGCACCCCTCACACGAGCAGCCCCGAAGTCGTCACCTACGACGCCGCCGCCGTCGACGACGACGAGGACACCGCTCTCGCCCGCGTCCGCGACGGCCTGACCGCCATCGGCGAGCCGGCCTGGGCCGCACACATCAACCCCCTTCCCTTCGCCGCACAGTTGCGCGAACACCGCGCCGCCTGCACCGACGCCCGGACATTCGCACAGACCATGCCCGTCGACT
Organism: Streptomyces sp. NPDC032161; assembly: GCF_040636995.1. Classification (NCBI taxonomy): domain Bacteria; kingdom Bacillati; phylum Actinomycetota; class Actinomycetes; order Kitasatosporales; family Streptomycetaceae; genus Streptomyces; species Streptomyces sp. NPDC032161. The sequence continues at coordinate 12,491 of NZ_JBEZVN010000037.1, forward strand.
GGGTCCGCCGACTGAGCATCGCCGGAACCCCCGCCCAGGCACGCGAAGCGATCAAGGCCCGCCACACAGCCGGCGCGACCAGCGTCGTCCTCACCCCCACCGGCCCCGACCCCCTCACATCCCTCGACTCGCTCGCCCGCGTCCTGGACCCACGCCCCTGAACCGAAAAGACGCCACGATCCCGAAGAACCTCACACCCACCGACCGACAGATCGCCCTGTTCGCCCCTCTTCAGGGGCATCGCCCTCTGCCAGGACCCAGGGAGCCCTGGCAGAGATGGCCACTTGATGCAAACGCGCCGACAGACGCGTTCACCGAGGCCTTCCAGGACTGCCGCCCGCTCCACGACACCGCGCGGCAGTCCATGCCCGAATAGCAGAAAATGCCGCCGTTGAACCGCCGGCCTGCATGAAGCCGCTTCCCCAGGGCAGAGCCGCTGACTGGGGCAGCGAGAAGCGGTGCCAGCACGAGGTGGACGAGGCGCCGGAGGCTATCGAGATCACCCGAGCCTGAAGACGCCACCGTCGGTGGGGCGGGTGGGCCTTCCCCGCCCCACCGCACCGGAGGGTGCCGACTGGGGGTGGCATGCTGCCGCGGGAGTAATGGCCGGGGTGGACCGCCTCGTCGTGTCACGCTGTGGTGTTGTCCGATCACAGTGGGGTCAGGAGGCCGGGCGTGTATCGCTGGCGTGAGTGGCTGTGTGAGTCGATGCGTGACCGCGGTGCGGATGCAGTGGCCGGGCGGTCATGATGGCGGGCAGCCAGGAAGAACCCGAGCAGCCGCACATTGACCTGAGGCTGCGGCTGGATCGCCAGCTGGACCAGATCGCCGCGCAGCTGCGGGACCTGGCCGCCGCCAAGGACCGGCTGCAGGGGCTGCTGAACGCGGTGCTGGCGATCAGCCAGGAGACGGATCTGCCCGCGGTCCTGCACCGCATCGTGACCAACGCCAAGGACCTGGTCGGCGCCCGCTACGGCGCGCTGGGCGTACTGGACGAGTCCGGCGAGCAACTGGAGCAGTTGATCACGGCGGGCCTGTCGGGGTCCGAGCGCGACGGCCTGGCCGGGATCGAGTTCCCCCGTGGCCGCGGTGTTCTCGGACATCTGATCCACCACCCCGAGCCCCTGCGCGTCGATGACATCCGTGCCCATCCCGCCTCGGCCGGGTTCCCGCCCGGCCACCCGCACATGCGCACCCTCCTGGGCGTCGCCATCAGCGTCCGCGGCACCATCTACGGCGACCTCTACCTGTCCGAACGCCGTGACGGGCAGCCCTTCGACCACAACGACGAGGACATCGTCGTCGCCCTGGCCGGCGCCGCCGGCATCGCCATCGAGAACGTCAGCCTGTTCGAGCAGGTCCGCACCAGCGCCGAACACTTCCAGCGCCTTCTGCTGCCCACCCTGCCCGACCTGCGCCCCTTCACCGGTGCCGCCATCTACCGCCCAGCTCCCAGTCCCGGCCATCTCGGCGGGGACTGGTACGACGCCCTGTGGCTGCCCGACAACACGTGCGCCGTCGTGATCGGCGACGCCGTCGGCCACGACCTGCGCGCAGCCGCCTCCATGGCCCAGGCCCGCAGCATGCTGCGGGCCCTGCTCTACGACCGCCTCACCCCGCCCAGTTCTGTCCTCACCCAGCTCGACCGCACCCTGCACGACATCACCGACCTGCCCGTCACCACCGCCTGCCTGGCCCGTATCGAGCCCGCAGAAGACGGCTGGAGGCTGCACTGGAGCACGGCCGGCCACCTTCCCCCGCTCCTGATCAGCCCCGACGGGCACACGGAGTATCTCCATGCCGAGCCGGGCCTGCCGCTCGCGGTCAACACCGACCAGCACCGTCCCGACCACACCCACCCCGTGCCCGCCGGGGCCACCGTGGTCTTCTTCACCGACGGGCTCGTCGAACACCCCCGCCACCCCATCGACCACGGCCTGGCCCAACTCGCCGAACTCGCCGCCGACCATGTCCGCCTGCCGCTCGACGACTTCGTGCATTTCCTCGCCGACCGCCACCCCAGCGACGGCCACGACGACCTGGCCATCCTCGCGCTGCGCACCCCACCCGCCATCTGACGGGCGCACGCTGGCACGAACAGCCGAACCGTTTGACGGCGGGGAGTCAATCGGATCGGACCGGCCGTTCCCGCAACGCCACCCGCGCTACCGAGCACCACCCCGCCGCACCGGGGACGCTTCACATCGCCATACCGTGGGTATCTCGCTGCTTCACTTCGATCAGAAGACCCGGCCGCCAAGCCACACCACGCGCCGGAACCGATGGCCCGGACTACGCCCGGTGATCGGGCTGTCCGTCGTGTTGCTGCTCCTCGGAGGGGCGGTGAGGACCCGCGTCGGACATGGTGCCGCCGGCCGCGTCGGGACAGTCGTTGTCCACGGCGCGGGTGGTGTTCCAGGGTGGCTACGGCACGAGGGTGACGGCCCTCGGCAACGCGGCGGCTGTCCTGCTCGCCCGCCCCAAGGCCCTTGCGCGGATGCGGCGTCAGCGTTCAAGAGCCCTCGCTCCTGATGGTGGGCGTACCCAGGTCGACGTCGGCTTCCTTCTGGGGCAGCAGGTCGAGCTGGAATTGGCCGGGGGCCAGTGGAGACTGATCCCGCCGCGGCTCATGCTGTCCACGGCACAGCTGACCGATCACATGAACGATGGCCATCGATCGGCGGCCCACTCCAGCCACCCTGGCCACCCCGGAGGCGGAGCACCGATCTCCCGCCCTGCGAGTTCCGCGGCGTCGGGTTCCTGGAACAGCGCCCTCCAGTTCAAGAGGTCCGCCTCGCCCATCGGGAAGGTCTGGTCCGGGGCGGTGGACTGGCGATGGGCGATCCGATCGCGTTGGGTGTCATGGTCCACCTGCACATACACGAGGTGACAGGACGCACCCACAGAAGCCGCCAACCAGCGGATCGCGGACCGCTCATCGCGAGACCAGCATCCGAAATCCAGGACCACGTTCGTTCCGAGCCTCAGCGTCTCCAGAGCAAGCCGGAGCAGTCGGCCTTCCAGCACATCGCGCTTCCCCTCCGCCTCCGGCTCGCCGAACAGCGGAATCATCCACTCATCGGGGGTCAGGCGCAGCGCGCTGTGCTCCTTGGCCAGCTGCCGAGCCTTCGTGGTCTTTCCGGCCCCTGGCAGGCCGACTGTCAGGAACAACGTGGTCACACTCGGATCGTTCGCGGAAACCGTGCGGAGGACAACTGCTTTCTCTGCGAGATCGCCAGAGCCCGGTGCCCGGGCCACTCGGGTCAGCCGACCCCTGCCGGGAGGTCCGGGCTTCCACCGGGGGTGGCCACGGCCTGCTCGCTGTCTGCGGCCCGACGAAGGCGCCTGGCCCGGCGTGAGCAGAAGGGCCACGGGGCGGCAGCCGCCCTCACAGGTGAGACGGATCTGGCAGATCAGGCCGCCCCACGAGCGTCCGGGTCCCTCGTCGGGGTGGTGGTGCCGGGGCTTCGCCCCTGTTTCGGGACCCGCGGCTCGACCTTGCGCGCCCCCGTCGGACGGGGCTCAACGGGCCTGCCCGCACCCGGGGCCCGTACGACGCACACTCGTGGCTGCACATCGCGGGGCCGGGATGTCGCCCCCGCGGGGAAGTGTGCGTTCACTCGCCCTCGCACACCAGCCAGGAACCATCCTCCGCAGACCGGCCCTCCTTCCAGGTGCCACGGAAATCCGTGGACGGACCCTTGGCAGATCACCTACCGTGTGACCCCACGCCCTGAGATGGACGGAAGGAGGCGAGTGCCGTGCGGTTCACACCTTTCCAGCGCTCCCCTTTTCCGCTGTCCCGGCGTGGTTCGTGAGTCTTGACCGGGAGCGCTCCAAGCAGCCTGTATCCCGGAGGAATCCATGACCGATCTGGTCATCCGCGCGCTCTCCGCGAGCGACGCCCGTCTCTTCGACACACTGCCCGACCCGCTGGGCGCCCGTGAAGGCCATCGGCGTACCCGGTTCCGCACCGACTGGATGCGTGTCGCCCTGCGCGACGGCGAGCTCGTCGCACGTGGCGCGTGGTGGGGCGGCCCCGACGACTCGACGCCCGTCAACATCAACTGGTTCGACGTGGCCGAGGGCGAGGAGGAGGCGGGGGCCGAGCTCCTGCGCTCCGCTCCCTGGCAGGTCGAACTCGAGATCAACCTGCCAGGCGGCTGGCAGGACAAGCCCGACCTGCGCGCCGCCGCCGATGCACGCTTCGCCGCCGCACGAGCCGCCGGGTACGAACCCCTGGTAGAACGCTTCCTGTACCGCTGGACCCCGGACCGAGGCCTGCCCGAGCGACCCGGACACCTGCGCTTCAGTGCCGAACCCGACGACGCCGTGTTCTTCGGCGCGTTGCGCCAGATCCACTCCGTCACCCTGGATACCCACGCGCTCAGGGCCATCGAGGAGGGCGGCCTCGACCAGGCCGCCCAGGAGGAGCTCGACTTCTTCCACTGGTGCCCCTCCCCACGGGAGTGGTGGCAGACCGCGTACACGCCGGAAGGCGACCTGGTCGGCATCCACATCCCGGCCCGCAACCCCTCCGGTCCGACCATCGGTTTCATCGGAGTCGTCCCGGAACAGCGCGGTCACGGCTACGCCTACGACCTCCTCGTCGAGTGCGCCCACTTCCTCGTCGAGGAGGGCGCGGAGTTCGTCAGCGGAGCGACGGATCAGGGCAACTTCCCTATGGCCGCGAACTTCGCCAAGGTCGGCTTCCCCGTCGTAAGGGAACGCGTCAACTTCCACCCGGCAGGCCAAGCGGCCTGCGAGGAGTAGCACGCGGTGAGGGGTCCGGCCCGAGGACGGGTCGGAACTCATCGCCCGGCAGGACTTGTCAGGGCGAGCACGTTCGCAGTCAGATCCTCGCCGGGCTTGCCTCGTCGCACGGCACACGCGGGGGGCGGAGCGCAGGACCGCCCGTCCGTACCCCGGCGGGGCCGGAGGCCGCTTCGTCCGTCCCGCTCCCGTACCCGGCCCGGTTCGCGGAAGGCCCGGTCGCCCCTGTCCGGTGGGTGGTTGCGGTGTGTGATGGGTGCCGGTCGGTTCCGGTCACACTTGGCGGGTGAACGGCCACGAGATCAGGAGGAGTTCGGGATGGATGAGGGATTCACACGTCGTACGCAGAGCCGGTGGGGCGAGGGTGCCGCGCTGAAGGAGGAGATCGTCCGGGCCGCGGCGCGGATGCTGACGGAGTCGGGCCGGGAGCGGGATCTGTCGCTGCGTGCGGTGGCGCGGGAGGTCGGGATCTCGGCGCCCAGCGTCTATCTGCACTTCAAGGACCGTGCGGAGTTGGTGGCGACGGTGACGCAGCGGGCGTACGCGCGGCTGGCCGCCGAGTTGCGGGAAGCATGGACTGGCGAGCGGGAGGCCGGGGCACATGCCGCCCTGCGGGCACTGGCGCAGCGGTACTGCGGTTTCGCGCTGGACAACCCCCGGATGTACCGGCTGCTGTTCGGGATCGAGCGGATCGAGGTGTCGCGGGACGAGGCGGCATCGCATCCGTTGTGGACGGTGCATGCCGTGTGGGCCGACGCGGTGGCGGCCTGCCACGGCGAGCGCGGGGGAACGACCGACCCCGAGCGGGTGACCGCCCTGCTGTGGGCGTCGGTGCACGGCCTGGCCGCGATGGCGGTGGCGGTGCCGTTCGCGGCGGACCGGGAGCGGATCGAGGGAATGGTGGACGACCTCCTCGATCTGGTGGTGGCCAAATAGAGCGCAACGGCCGGTCACCCTCCGCGATTTAGTTGTATGAGGCTACTAACGCTGTTAGGAAAGTGGCCGCGTGATCCCTCTTCCCCACGGAGGCGCCGTATGACCGAGACCGCGGACACCACGGTCGAACTGCCCGAGCACCCCAGCCCCCGGGCGGCCGGCTGCCCGTTCGACCCCCCGCCCGCGCTGCGGACGCTCCAGACGGACAGCCCCGCCGCCCGGGTGCGGATCTGGGACGGCAGCAGCCCCTGGCTGATCACCCGGCACGATCACTTGCGCACACTGCTCGGCGATCCGCGCGTCAGTTCCGACCCCACGCTGCCGGGTTTCCCGCATCGCAACGCCGGGATGAGGGAGCGGGACCGGCAGAACCCCACGTTCCTCAACATGGACGACCCCGAGCACGCCCGGCTGCGCCGCATGGTGACCGCTCCCTTCGCGGTCAAGCGGATGAACGCGCTGCGGCCGGCGGTCCAGAAGATCGTCGACGATCTGATCGACGAGATGCTCGCCGGACCCAGGCCCATCGACCTGGTCGAGGCGTTCGCACTGCCCGTCCCCAGCCTGGTCATCTGCGAACTGCTGGGCGTCCCGTACGAGAAGCACGACTTCTTCCAGCGCCGTACCAAAGTCATCGTCCGTCGCACATCGACCCCCGAGGAGGTGCGGGAGGCGACCGAGGCACTCACCGACTACCTCGACGACCTCCTGGCCGCCAAACGCGTGACGCCCGGCGACGACCTGCTGTCCGAACTCGCCGTCAAACGTGTGGCCACCGGCGAGATGACACAGCGCGAGGCCGCGCGAATGGGCGTCCTGCTACTGGGCGCGGGGCACGAGACGACTGCCAACATGATCGCGCTGGGCACCCTCGCCCTTCTGGAGAACCCGGACCAGCTCGCCCTGCTGCGCGAGTCGGAGGACCCCGCGGTGACCTCTGCCGCGGTCGAGGAACTGCTGCGCTACCTGAACATCACCCACTCCGGACGCCGCCGGGTGGCGCTGGAGGACATCGAGGTGGACGGCCTCACCATCCGCGCGGGCGAGGGCATCATCTTCGCCAACGACATCGCCAACCGCGACCCCGACGCCTTCCCCGACCCGGACCGCCTCGACGTCACCCGCGACGCCCGCCGCCACGTCGCCTTCGGGTTCGGTGTGCACCAGTGCCTGGGCCAGCCGCTGGCCCGCGTCGAGTTGCAGTGCGTCTACAGCACCCTCTACAAGCGCGTCCCCACTCTCCGGTTGGCCACCGGCATCGACCGACTGGACTTCAAGCACGACGGCTTCGTCTACGGCGTCTATGCACTGCCCGTCACCTGGTGACCTGTCACTGTCCCCCGAGCGGAAACGAGAAGCCCATGCGTGTGGAAGTCGACCAGCCCAAGTGTGTCGCCTCCGGCCAGTGCGTCCTGCTGGCCCCCGATGTCTTCGACCAGGACGACGACGGCATCGTCGAACTGCTCACCGAAACCCCCGACCCCGCCCACCACGACGACGTCAGGGAGTCGGCTGCCGTCTGCCCGGCCGCGGCGATCCGCCTGGTCCGGGCGTGACCGCCGCCCCACTGCGCCGGATCGTCGTCGTCGGTGCCTCGGCGGCCGGTCTGTCGGCCGCCGAGACCCTGCGCCGGGAAGGCTTCGACGGCTCGCTCACCCTGGTCGGCCGAGAACGCCACCTGCCCTACGACCGGCCGCCCCTGTCCAAACAGATCCTCTCGCGCGCCTGGGCCGTCGAACGGACCGCCCTGCGCCCGCGGGCCGATGTGGAGGCCCTCGACCTGGACCTCCGGCTCGCGACCGCCGCCACCCCGGAGCCGTCGGCAACGTGGTGCGGGGCATGCGGGCGGGAGAGACGGCCCGCGCGGTCCCGCGCCTTCTGCTGCGGCTGGCGATCGCCGACCGGGCCATCGCCATCTGTCCCCTGGTCCCCGGCGGGCCGAGCGGCAGCACCGAGGAACCCACCACGGCCCTGGTCCGTGGCAGCAGTCTGCTGGAAGCGCTGGTCGCCCTGTTCGAACGCTACTGGGAGGACGCGGTGCCGCTCCATGTGAGCGAGACCGGAACGGTCAGCGGCACGGACGGCTCGCCCAACAACCACGAACTGTCGGCGACCGACCGTCAGTTGCTGTCGCTCCTCGTCGCAGGTGTCACGGACAAGGCCATAGCCGGTCAGATGCGGCTCAGCAGACGGACCGGGCAGCGGCGCGTCCAGTCGATGATGGCCCTCGTGGGCGCCACCACACGGATGCAGTTGGCATGGCAGGCCGCCCGGCGGAACTGGATGTAGCGAGACGTCGGCGTCTTTCCCTTCGACCGCCGCAGCCGCAGATGACGCGGGTCGGGGCCGGCCTGCGGGCACGGTGTCCTTCGTCCCCGGCGTATTGCCGGACGGTCACGGCGGAATCGGCCGGGGCGGCGGCACCGGCCGCGGCGGCCGGGCCCGTACCAGCGGCCGGAACGGTAGAACTCGCATGTGGCGCCGGGCGGCCGGGGTGCGGAACGGGCGTGGACGGACGGGCAAGGGCAGGTGCGGGCGGGCAGCAACAGGGCGAGTTCGGCGCGCGGTCGGCCTGTGGATGGTTCGAGGAGCTGGTCACCTTCTCCAGCGCGGAACTCGGTTCCGCCGCACCCGGGTTGCGGGAACACTGGCTCAACCTGGGCTCAGTGGTCGCGCAGACGGTGCTGCTCGACGTCCTCGTCGCCCTCGTCGCCCTCGTCGGCATCGCGGTGCCCGCGCTCACCCGGGTCTTCGTCGACCGAACGCTGCTCGGCTCCGACTCCGGAACGCTGACCACTGGTGGCGGCCCTGGCCGTGGCCACGGCGGTCACCTTCAGCGCCGGCTGGCTCCAGCAACGCCTGCTGGTCCGGGCCGAGACCGCCGTCGCCCTGGGCAGTGCTGCCCGCCTGCTGCGGGCTCGCGCACCACACTCAACGCACCTGCCCACGACCTGACGTCACTGAGATCCCCACCCACAACACACCGATCACCAACCTGCTCACCCGTCACGGCAAGCACCGTTGCAGTACTGGGCCACCCCGAGTCGGATCACCTTGCGTGAGACGTCGGGAAGGCCACCCTCGCTGTCCCGCCCTCTGCTCGGCTTCGGCCGGAGCAGAGGGCGGTGTCGTACGTACGGGCTCAGCCGTCGTCGCCGCCGGCCGGGTGTTCGGGCGATGCAGTGTCAACGGAGCAGCAGGTCCCGTAAGCACTGCATGCGAACACCCCCACAGCTTCCTGCTGTTTCAGCATCCTGCTGTACCTGATATCGGGGAGTCGTGACCGAGACCTGTTTCTATGAATGGGCATAGAGAAGCCCGCCAGTTCAAGTCGGCCTTGGGCAGCTTCTTCTGGGACCGGCGGGCACCCGACGATCACACGCAGAAAGGTGATGCATCGTGTCCAAACACCGTACCTCCGCTCGTGAGGCAGGACCTCATGGCCTGCGCGGTTGGAGTGTGGTCCTGGCAGCGATCTCAGCGTGCGCGAACGTGGCCCGCCTGGTCCGCGAACTCCTGGTTCACCACTGAGGGCTGTACTTCGAATCACCCAGTCCGGCAACATCCCTGGTCAAGAAGCCTGGTCCCCGCGCACACCGAGATGTTCCCGGATGGAAACGGCCCATCGTCCGACTCGGCCTCTGGCCCCCGCGTATGTGAGGCTTCGCTCATCCCGTCCCCTGCCCGGCTTTTGACCGGACAGGGGGCGGTTTCATGCGTCTGAGGTCAGGCGCTGCGGCGGGCGCGCACGGCGTCGGTGTACAGCTCACGCGTCAAGTCGTCGCTGGCGCAACCGCGCTTCGGCGAGGCGAACGCCGCCGCCAGAGACTCGGCTGACTCTCCGCTCTCGGCAGCGCGGCGAGCAAGGGACGGTGAGCCGGGGCAAGGAGAAGGACCCGGAGCTCTCGGCCGCGCTGCTCACGAGGTAGGCAGAACTCGCGCAGCAGCCAATCGTTCACCCCGCCAAAGGCGGCGCCCTGTGGCAGTCGCCCGGCGGCATCGTCGAGCAGAACGAGGCCCCCTCGACACCGTCCGCCAGGAATGGCGCTGCAGCGTGGGCAGGTCGACATGGCCGTGCCACGGACATCGGTCGCACGGGTGTGAACATCGAGGACGTCCGTATCGACCATGAGGCCGATCAACTCACCGGGCTGGCTCACATCAGCGTCGTGTCCGGCCTCGGCGGGATCCTTCTCAGAGCCCTTCGGACTCACGGATGGCGGCGGTGCTGAGTACGCCGTCGGCTCGTCCGAGCGCTGACCTTCATGGGCATACCGGACCGGCAGCACACCGGTTGGTCACGCATGGGTTCCTGATGCCCCGACGGGTCACCCGGTCCGGGAATAGTGCTGGAGGTAGAGGAAGATCGAATTCCAGCCCGAACCCACGTGCACGATGTGCAGCTGACCTGCCGAACCGAAGTCCCAGGCGGCGATCCCCTCGACCTCGTCCCCGGATTCGACGTCCTGATCGAACGCGTGGGAGACCTGTCCGGAGGCCGCGTCGATCGAGTAGACCGACTTGGCCGAGTCGTCCACGGACGCGTAGAGCTTGCCCTGCCACATCGCGGCACCCTGGATCCTGCTCAGGGGCTGCGACAACGTCACGGTATTCACCACCGGGAGCGTGGAGCCTGCCGGAAGGGTCAGTAGATCGTTCAGGCTGTATACGACCAGTTTGTTCGTCCCCTGTGCGGCGTCCTGGGTCCAGGGTGCGGTGTAGACCAGCCCGGCGGCGGCGTCCACCGCGACCCACGGCACACCACCCGGCATCTGTGCGAGCGGCAGCTGCACGTAGCGGCCCGTGTAGCTCAGGTCACTCGCGTTGTACAGCGCCAGCAGCGGATGTCGGTAGTCACTGCCGCCGTCCTCGATCGGCGCGATCACATAGCCGTCGTGGTACTCCACGTCACCGATGTGATCGCTGCCGTACGTCTGGCTCATCGCCGACGGAATCGGGAACATCGACGACGCGACTTCCGAGTCGTTCGCGACGGTGGCCTTCACCATTCCGCCGGGTCCGGCGTAGTAGAAGTACGTCCCGTCCGTCGCCACGCCCTGCCCGCGTTCCAACGCGTTGAACCCGGTCCAACGGTAGTGGTCCCCCGTCCGTGTCCAGGCCGAGGCCATCGCGGGAGGCGCCGCACCCCCGATCGCCAGCGCGATCGTGGCCGCCACGGCCGTCGCGGTCGCTGAAATCCTGCCTGGCTTCATCCGAGCCCGACCTCCTTCGTCCGATGTCGCACACCTACGTCTTCCGTGAGCGAGAGCGGTGGCGTCCCGATGCCGGGCCACGGTGCTCCTCGCTCATGCGCCGAGGACGTGGTTGCGCATGGTGGCGACGGCCCGGACCGTATGATGCCGTCCCTCCTGCCGGTGGTCACGGCATGGGAAGCCGCCCCGAGCAACGGATCGCCGCTGCCCCGCGCACAGCACACCACCCGCAAACAACCGCTCGCCCGCGCGTCCCCGGACCGGGAGAAGTCTCACACCACAACGCTCGGACCTCAACACCTCATGCATACGAGCGAACTGACGCCGATCACGGCCTCCCGCACCACGCGCCGGACCCCGGTCACAAGCACCGCTCGCCCCCGCGAAGTCGGAATCGCCGCCCCGATGGCCACCTGAGGCGGATTTCGACGATGTCGCGGTGGCGAGAGTCCTCCCGATGGAAGTGGATCGGCGAGTGGAAACTTCCGAAAGATGGATGCACCCTGGAGTGAGGAGATCCATTACGCCTTGGGTGACACCGGGAAGACGGCGCAGCGAAATGTCTTGGCCCCTGCGGTAAATCCACTATCGGCCCGATGTGGATCTTCTCAACCGAGGCCGATCCGGGACCTTCTGTCTGCAGCCACCATCTGACCAGGCGGTTCGACCACCTCGCTGCGGTCGGATGTCCGGGAATCTCGGGAGCATCCGAGAACACCTTCTGCGCGAGCAGCGATGTGAGGCTCTCTCGTCAATGGCGACAGGAAAACGAGGTGACACCATGACGCTGGCCCCTCCCACTCGCAAGATCTCCCGGCCGATCAGCCGGGCCACCTCCGATGATGTCGTTCGCGGCACCTCACTGAGGAAGTTTGAGCAATCCCTGGCGGAATTCGGGAATGCCCTCATCACAGAGATGCGCACTCATCACCGGTATCCCACCGACCTCGAATCGGGCGCTTCCGCGACGCTTGGTGACGGCGAGACGATAGAGGAGTTCAAGAGGGACCTGCTCGACGGCCTCACCAACCGTCTTCGGCCCGAACTCACCCCGCTCAGGCTGGACATCCACCCCGGAACCCAGGTGGTGGCAGCCCCGTATGACCACAGTTGGCAGACCGGACTCGGGCTTCCCCTGTCAGGGGTCGACGGACACATGTCTCTTCTCGGGGGCGACGAGTTCTCCGGCGCGGGCCTCAGCTTCTTCATCACGGCTACCGCGGACGTTTCGGTGGCGGTGACCCCGCAGGGGAGCTACGAGCATTCGTTCTTCGACCTGCAGACCCATCCGAATCTGACGACGACGGGCGGGGCCGGGTCCATCGTCTATGGCAGCGGCGGGACCACGATCGTGGATACGAAGGCCACGCTCTGGAACCGAGTCGGCATGTCCCCCGGCACCGGGGAATCCGTGAACATCGCGATGGCCGACATCACCGGCATGTCAGGTGGGCCTTTCCCGGGGCAGCGCCTCTTCCCCGTCCTGTTCGACATGCATCAGGGAGACACCTACGAGGTGTGGATCTATCTCTGGAATGCATGCGCCAACACCACCGGAACGCCCTTCCTCTGCAGCCAGTCCGGCAAGGCCCCAGTCGTGACCGTGGACGCCGGACCGCCGTTCATCCTGGGTTAGCCTCAACAGGCGAGCCAGGAGACGCATGCGTGGGTGCCGCAGCCGGATCCCGTACCGATCAGTGCCTGACGTCCAGGCCGGTAGAACTTGGGCGGTTGCGTGATTCACCAACTGTAATCACCCGTCGAGCGTTCCAAGACCCTACTCCAGGAATGACCATTCAGCGGTCAATTGCTCCCGGCCCCGACATTCCCCGGGAATGTCATCGTCGGCAGAAAACGATGGGGTGTTCCGTTATGTCCAACGATCAACCGAAGGGTGTCCCGGCACCGCTCCGGAGCTTCGAGCCAGCTGTCGAACTGCTCCAGGAGGCACCAGAGGAGGATGTCCGGAGCGGGCTCAACTCGACGGTCCGTGAGAACGAGGGTCCGGTGGCCGGTGACACCGATGATATGGCGGAGCAGCTGCCTCCCGTGGTGCCGGCGGAAGAAGTGCCGCGGACCACTCTCGCAGAACGGTGGCGCGAGCACATAGAGACGTCTCGACAGCGGGGAGCGTGATCATGCCGTACTTCCGCAACAGTCATTCGTCGACGATCCAGGTGGTCGGAATGTACTGGGACCCGCAGACATGCGGGCAGTACGGGAACTTTCGGACCATGGGCTGGTGGCGCATCAAGCCTTATGAACGGGTTCTCATCGCGCCCAACAATGCGCACTTCTTCTACTGGTACGCCGAGTCCGACGACGGGTACAGGTGGGACGGCCGCTACGGACCCGTCTACACCTATCTCTACCCGTTCGACTCCTGCCTGAATATCGGCTCGACCAGCGCGTGGAAGACAGTGACGATGCAACCGCACGACCAACAGGCCTATCCCGGGGGCGTGAATGTGGACGTGTGAGCCCCCACCGCGAGCGCGAGTTCAGAAAGGAGCATCGCCATGGTTGCTCGAGAGGAAAAGGATGCTCAGCGGTATTGTGCCCAGCCTCCGCAGAGAATTCCCGCACTACCCCCGGGTCTCAGCCTCCCACGGACCAGGGCCATACTGGCCAATCATGCGAAGTGGGTGAACGGTACCCAGCTGCGGTACAGCTTCCTCGACGGCGCCGACGACGGTGTGGCAAAGGCGTGGTTGACCGAGGTTCATAACGGTTTCGAGGAGTGGGAGAGCCTTGGAATCGGATTGCATTTTCGCCCCGAGGACAACTCTGCGGAATCGGAGATCCGGATCACCTTCGCCGACGACGGATCCTGGTCGTACGTCGGCACGGACTGTCTCGGCATCAGTGCCGAAAAGGCCACGATGAACTTCGGGTGGGATCCGACCTCGCCCTACGGCAAGGCCACGGTCCGGCACGAGATAGGGCACTCGATCGGTTTCTGTCATGAACATCAGAATCCGTTCGCCGGCATCGAGTGGGACGAGGAGAAGGTCTACGCCTACATGGCCGGGCCGCCCAATTTCTGGCCACGGCAGACGACCTACGACAACATCATCCGCAAACTCTCCACGGACCAGGTGACCGGTTCACAGTGGGACGTGGCGTCGATCATGGAATACGGGTTCGGGCCCGGTCTGATCAAGCGGCCGGAAGCATATCGGAACGGAATTCCCTCCCCCCTCAAATTGTCCGATCCGGACAAGGAATACGTGCGCAGGTGGTATCCGTCGCTGGCTCCTCACATGGACGAGTTGAAGCCGTTCCAGTCGGCGGTCCTCGGCCTCGGCTCAGGAGAGCAGGCCAACTACGAGGTTGTCCCGGACAATAGCCAGAAGTATCAGTTCGGCACTTTCGGGAACGCCGATGTGAAGATGGTCCTCTTCGAAGAAACCGAAGGTGAGAACCTGCGCTACGTCACGGGTGAGGACGACAGCGGCGAGGACCGCAACGGCCGCTTCGAGGTCAAACTCTTCAAGGGGCGCCGGTATGTCCTCCGCGTCCGGATGTACTCCACGTGGGGTTCTGGGAACGCGTCGGTCATGTACTGGTGACCACCGGCCGGTCGCGGAGCAGGCGGGATTTCGACGACGGGGCCGAGCTAAGGACTGTCCTGCGCCCACTCTGTTGCGCGTCGCGGCACCCGGCAGTACGGTTGCGGGCCATCCAAAGCGGAGTAGCCTTGAATTGACCGGCGTTGCCTGAATTCTGGAGGTAGCGATGTTCTTCCGAATGCTGCGGCGTGGTAGGCCGCATGGGCTTGTCCTTCTCGGAAACGGCCGACTCATCCGGGGCTTCAGCGGCGGCCTCTACGACGGTCACGGATACCAGTCCTGACACCGCCCGCTGCCGCAAAGGCGTTGTCGAAAGGCCGACCTTGGAGGATGTGCGGTGGCAGAGGACACCGACGCCCTGGTGGTCATGGCGCGGTTCCTGTCACCGCATTGCCATGTCGTCAGGACGTCCAGCGGAGCATTGATTGCGGACTGGAAACGGACACGCTTTCTCGGAATGGCGACGGCAGACGTCCAGAAGTTCGCTGACGGAAGCGCTCAGGGACGCGCGGAGCTCGTCACGGGTCTCATTCGCGCCGGGTGTGCGAGGCCCCGCCAAAAGAGGCATCCGCACATCGAGGCCGGGCTCTGGTTGCGTGCAGTGCACCTGCTGATCTGGAGCATGGGATTCGGGCGCGTCCTTAGACTCCTGTCCTTGGCAGCCCCCGATTACACTCGTGCGGACCCGTCCTCGGCCGAGGACGTCGCGAGGCTGAAGCGGGCAGTGCAATCACACGGCCGCAGAAGCTGGTTCGTCAACGACGACTGCAAGGCCGAGGCCGTAACGGCCTTTCTCCTGCTGCGGCGGCGCGGCCTGGAGGCCGTGCTCCACGTCGGTCTGCGCGAGCACCCGTTTGCCTTGCACGCCTGGACGTCTTCGGCCGGCCTGTGCATCCCTGACGCGGATCCACGAGGGCACGCCTTCACGCCGGTTCTCTCGATCGGCTGCGGGGGACAGTGACGTGGAAGCGCTCCGCCTCGCGTGGGCCGGGGGCTCACCCAGGCTTTGGACGGCCGAGGCCATGGCACGGCAGGGACTCGTGACGACCGTCTCCTCGCATGCCGGCACCGCGGCGGTCGTTGGCTGGGTCGGCTCGGTCCGTGATCGCGTGGCGGGCGCACGCGGCCTTCTCGAGGACTTCGGCCAACCGGGAGCCGTACCGCGTCTGCCGATCGGCGACTACGCGGCCGTCTTGGTGTGCCGCGACCGGGTCCTGCTGGTGCGGGACGAGCAGGCACGTATCCCTCTGTTCTTCAGGGAGTCCGGTGGCCGTGTGACCGCGGTGAGCACCTCGGCGCGCTGCCTGGGCGGCATCGCAGAGCTGGAACGTCGCTACTTCTGCCGCTACCTGACCGGCAACATGGCGCAACCGCACTCGGACCTCACCCCGTTCACCGCGGTGCACCGTGTCCTCGGCGGCGAGGTGGTGGAACTGTCGATCAGCGGGGAGATGCACGGTCGGATGGTGCGCCGGTTCCATCAGGCCCACCACTCATCGGCACCAGCAGCAGACGACGGACAACAACACCTCAGTGGGGCGGCGAAGAATCTGCGCCTCGCACTGGAGAGCGCTGTCCGGTGCCGCGTGGGCAGGATGACCGCATGCCACGTCTCCGGCGGCACGGACTCCACCAGCATCGCGTTGCTCGCAGCACGTCTGCTGGCTGCGGGACAGGGCCACCTGGGGGAACTCGTTCTTCTCGCCGGACGCTTCGGCAGGGGCGAACTGGGCGGGGAGCAGTCGTACCTCTACGAGGCGGTGGAAGCGATCCGCCGTCACGCACCGGCAGCCCGTCCGCTGATCGTCGATGCCGACGATGTAGCCGACTTCGACGACTTCCAGCACCATGCGGGGGACGCGGACGAGCCTTACGCACACGCCTTCCGCGCCCCGTTCTGGAGCAGGCTGCATGGTGCTGCGGCGGACCTGGGCTGTGACACTCTCCTGACCGGCTGCGGGGCCGATCCGATCGTGGACGCCAACCCGCTTCACCTGCACAGGCTGGCCCGCACAGCACAACTCCGGCGGATGGCGAAGCAGGCACGCGCCTGGGCCGTGGGCAGTGAGCGGGGCTTGTGGGACGTCGTCTCGGCATACGTAGTGCAGCCAGCTCTTCCGTTGGCAGCCGAACGGGTCACGGCACTCATCCACCGCCGTGGCACGGTGCTCGGCGGCCTCGGCAACTTCGCCCGACCCCCATGGCTGCGGTCCGAATTCGCGCGGGCTCACGGCTACCGCGAGGCCAGCGTCGCGGAGAGCCGCTTTGTATTCGGGCGTAAACCGGAACAATCCCGCTACGACGCGGTCAATTACATTGCCGCTCCCGACTCTCTGTCCTGGAGCCGCGCACCGCAGGACGGATTCTTCCTCTCACATCCATTCCTCGACCCGGAGGTCATCGCCACGATGCGCCGCCTCCCCGCCGAAGCGACGTTCCATCCGGGCCTCCCGAAGGCGGTTCTGCGCGAGGCCATGGCAGACCTGCTCCCGCCCGGGATCCACGGCCGGACTGTCAAGATCCCCTTCAACGACCTCTACGCCCGCGGCCTGCGGACACACGGCAACGAACTCATCGACCTCTGCCGCTCCGCCAGGCATCCGCTGATTGCGGAGATGTTCGCCGTCGACACGCTGTGCCAGGCGGTGAAGGAGGCTCAACTCGGCCTGGGGGACTCATACTCCTGGGATCGCCTCAACAGCTCGCTCGCCCTGGTGATGTGGCTGGAGCGACTGGACCGCCGTCCCCCCGCGCTCGACGCAGCCGTGCCGGTCATCACCGACTCTTGATGTCCCACAGGGTCAGGTTGATCGGGCCCGTCAGGACATCGACAAGACCATACCGGCTCACCAGCTCTGCCTGGGTGCGATCTTCGATCCCGTGGCGCGTGATGGTTTCCCGTATACCAGCGCCCTGCGTGCCGAAGCTCCAATAGACGGTCACGAAGCGAGGAACTCTCGTGTGCTCGTCGATCGCGTTGTTTTCGTGCAACCTGCCGCGATAGATGAGGGAGTCGTATTCCTTCGTATTCATCCACGGGGGCACTTTGCCGCCACGCCAGGAGTATCCCTGGAAATCGATTCTCTTCAGGATGACACGGTCCTTGCGGGCGAGACTTACGCTGGC
Organism: Streptomyces sp. NPDC032161; assembly: GCF_040636995.1. NCBI lineage: Bacteria > Bacillati > Actinomycetota > Actinomycetes > Kitasatosporales > Streptomycetaceae > Streptomyces > Streptomyces sp. NPDC032161. The sequence continues at coordinate 30,111 of NZ_JBEZVN010000037.1, forward strand.
GTAGAACCCCACCTGGTCGTATGGCGTGTCCATGGGCAGCTGTACAACCATCCGGGTGGCGAAGGTGTCGTTCGCCTCGATCCACTGTCCGATGGGCAGCCACGGTTGCGCCTCAATCAGCTCTCCGGGTTGGTGGATCTCCCTACGGGAGAGCGGGTTGATATCCTGGTATCTAGTCCACTGCTCGGCATCAGCCCGCCACTGGTGGCGCAGCCGGTCCTTCGGGCTGAGCGGCACCCTTTCAGCCATGGCATGGAATTCTGTTCCGAGCACGTAGAAATTCGCATCGTTGCGGTTTTCGAGCGTGATGTCGACAGGAACAGAGAATGCCTTTCGGTCATGACTCACCACAGGTTTGCCCGTGGTCAACCTGATGACAGGCCTGGCCTCGTTCTGAGACGGCTGGTAGAGGTTCTGGTAGCCGAAATTTGCTATCGCGATGACGGAAGAAATGATCAGTGCCGCAGCCACCCTCTTCGGAGCGGGGATGACGACCGATGTCCGCCACACCGCGAAGACAGCCCATGCCGAGCCCGCCGTGAGCGCTCCGAGCAGCGCCGGGTAGGCCACGGAATCACCGTTTTTCAGTACGTCGGCCAGGAGCAGGAGGTTGGCCAACAAAGCAGCCAACGCACCGATCAGCGCCACCAGTCCGGAGTGGGGGAAGCTGTGCCAGACCCAGTGGTCCGCAACCGCGGCAGCGCCCAGCAACGTGGTGAAAGCGACCACGATGAGGACGGCACCGGTGATGCGACCGGGGAAGGTCAGGGCCCCGCTGAAGTTCTCAGTGCCGAACCGACCCATCACCACAGTCGTCACGAGGAGGACCACCAGGATCACCACCATGGAGACCCGCGAGCGTCTGCTCTTCACCATGTTCCGTTGCGCCCGCAGGCGGGTGGTGGTGGCCGACTTGGAGGGGATTCTCACGTGATCCCCCTGAGGCCGCACGCCATGCGTCGAGCGCGCTGACGGCGACCGGATTCGCGCCCGAAGGCGACCGGGAAAGGTCCCGCCGGTCGGCACCGGAGTACGCCAAGAGGACCCACGGGGTGTCTCCTTCGACCGCTACTGGGGCACTGAACGGGTCAATCGCCCTCCGACAAATCCCTGCCGAATTCCTGCGGCACGTACCTCACGGTGCGTCGCGGATTTCCGACCCCCGCAGCGGCCCCGGAAATCCCGTCGCTGCCAGGTGGTTCGAGCATCATCGTCCGCGGTAATCCGCCGGATCACCATCCGGATGCCTCCGGACGGCCCAATACTCCAGCGGCAGATCGTGATCAGGCTGGGGCAGCGGCTTGGCGGTGATAGTGGCTGACCTGCGAACGAGCCTGGTGGCGGCGTCTCCAGCGGGACCGGCGAAGCCGGTGCGTCATGCCGTGGACGCCCTGGATGACGACAGTGATGAACAGGCGCGCGACCTCGTTGCAGGTCAGCGGGATCAGGTTGTCCGGTGCGGGATGGCGGGTGTGTTCGCCGGCGCGGACGACGGTCGGGAAGGCGTGGGCGAGCACGGCGAGGGTGACCCATCGGGACCAGGACGGGTAGAGAGACGCTCTCGTCCTGGACTCGCGGAGCAACGACGGTCCAGGAAGCCACACCATCATCTCCCACCGGCACTGTCTGGCCGAACGAATCCGCCCAGAGAACGCCGGAGAGCGAGCGCGAGCATTGGAGATCGGGAAGATGCCCTGAAGGTCGCAAGGTGCGCGCTACCCGCCTGCTGGGATGGCTGAGCTCGCCGGCTCATTCGACGCGAGCCGACTGGTGGTTCGGAGAAGCCCGCGTCCGCCCCTCCCCCCTGCGCCTGACCCAGCCCAGCGCGCGGCCGGCTGCTGGAGATCCGCGACAACCCGCTCGACCGGATCGCCGAGGCCGAGCGATAGAGCGGGCTCGGCGCGATCGAGGGGCTTCGCGTCAGCCCCGCCGACGCTGCGCTCAAGATCGGCCAGATCGACTCGACGACGTCCGACGGACCGATCCTGCTGGGGCTACCGACGCTCCGATCGGCCCAACAGGGGTGATCGGGCGGAGCGGGGAAGGCGCCCAGCCGCACGACACCGCAGGTCGAGTGTTGATCCATGGTGGCCGGACCCGTATGGACAGGGGCCGTCTCCTTCGGGCTCGTCTCGTTGCCGGTCGCGCTGTACACCGCGACCGACAGCCACACGATCCGCGTACACCAGTTCCAGCACGGCACCGCCGACCGGATCCGCAACCGCCGCGTCGACGAGCGCACCGGCGCCGAGGTCGACGTCGGCGACGTCGTCAAGGGCTGCGCCGCCGGCAGCGAGTACGTGATCGTCGAACCGGGCGAACTCGACGACATCGCGCCCGGCCGGCCCAGGGCCATCGAGGTCCAGAGGCTCGTCGACCTCGACGCGGTCGACCCGATCTTCTTCGACAAGACGTACTGCCTCGGGCCGTACGGCGAGCAGTGCGGCAGACCCACGGTCTGCTGCAACGCGCGCTCACCGAACAGCCCCGGGAAGAAGCCCGCCTTGAAGAAGGGTGCCGCCAGCACATCGAAGGGTGGATCGCCTCGGTCTCTACCCAAGGCCGAGCCGCAGGAGAAGGCAACAAAGGCCGACATCCGCGGGCGCTCCGCCATGACCCACGGCCAACTCGCCGACACCCTCCACCACGTCAAGGGCACATGAGGGACGCCGCCCAGCCCCCGAACAGGGGAACGTGCCTGGGGTGCCGTTGGCGAGTTTGAGCAACGGTTGTTCGCGTCGTCGAGCAGCACTGGGTGGGCGGGTGACTTGAGGTTCACGAGAAACGGGCAGCACCTGCCTTCCTCGGTGAGCCAAGCAGCTCGACAGTTCAGGGTTTCGTGGATTCATGAATGAATGTACTGTCGTGGCATGCTGACCGTTGCCTCCGACATCGAGGTGCTGGCCCGGTTCGGCCGTGCGCTCGCCGACCCGATCCGCTGCCGCATCTTGCTCGCCCTGCGCGAGGCCCCCGCCTACCCGGCCGACCTTGCCGACGCCCTCGGCATCTCCCGAACCCGGCTGTCGAACCACCTGGCGTGCCTGCGCGACTGCGGCCTGGTGGTCACTGCCCCGGACGGGCGCCGCACCCGCTACGAGCTCGCCGACGAACGTCTCGGCCACGCGCTCGACGACCTGCGCACCGCCGTGGTTGCCGTCGAGACCGGCCGGTCGTGCCCGGACGCCGACGAGAAGGGCTGCTGCTGATGACGGCGATCTCCCTCGGGCCGTGCCCGACCCGGCGTGATGCGCTCACGCGCCGGATACGGCTGCTGGTCGCCGCGACCATCACCTACAACGTCATCGAGGCGATCGTCGCCATCACCGCCGGTACGATCGCCTCCTCCACGGCCCTGGTCGGCTTCGGCCTCGACTCGGTCATCGAGGTCTCCTCCGCCGCTGCGGTCGCCTGGCAGTTCTCCGCCCGCGAGCACGCGGTGCGCGAGGCCCGGGAGAAGACGGCCCTGCGGATCATCGCCATCTCCTTCTTCGCGCTCGCCATGTACGTCGCCATCGACGCCGTCCGCGCCCTGACCGGGACCGGCGAGGCCGATCGGTCGATCCCCGGCATCGTCATCGCGGCCCTGTCGCTGGCGATCATGCCGTTCCTGTCCGCCGCCCAGCGCAAGGCCGGGCGTGAACTCGGCTCCGCCAGCGCGGTCGCCGACTCCAAGCAGACGCTGCTGTGCACCTACCTGTCCGCCGTGCTCCTGGTCGGCCTCGTCCTCAACGCCACACTCGGCTGGTCCTGGGCCGACCCGATCGCCGCGCTCGTCATCGCCGCCGTCGCGGTGAAGGAGGGCCGCGACGCCTGGCAGGGCAAGGGCTGCTGCGCACCCACCGCCGCCGCCCCGGCGGTGCCGTCGGCCGGCGCGGACGCGTGCGGCTGCCAGCCGGGCTGTGCCTGCTGCGCTCCGGGCGCGGACGCGGGCCGGTGAAGGGCTGGGCCTGGGCGGCGCTCGTCCTCTACTCGGGGTGGGCGGGATTCGCCTTCGGTATCCGCGCAGCTCTCCAGCGCCGCCGCACCGGCGATGCGGGCTTCCGCGGCATCGCCGGCCGCCCCGGCGAAGCTTCCTGGTGGGCCGGTGTGCTGTTCGTCGCCGCTCTGCTGGGCGGAGCCGCCGCCCCGGTGGCGGCGCTCACGGGGCTTCCCACGTGGAAGTTCGGCGCGGCGCTGCACGGGTCGGGCCTGGCCCTCACACTGGCCGGGATGGCGCTCACCACAGTCGCCCAGCTGGCCATGGGCGCCTCGTGGCGCGTCGGGGTGGACGCCGGTGAACGCACCGCGCTGGTCACCTCCGGAGTGTTCTCCCATGTGCGCAACCCCGTCTTCACCGCGATGGCCGTCACCGCACTCGGGCTCGGACTGATGGTGCCCAATCTGATCGCAGGCGCCGCCCTCGTGGCCCTGATCGCGGCAGTGCAGCTGCAGGTCCGAGTGGTCGAGGAGCCTTATCTCGCCTCTGTCCACGGAGACGACTACGCCGCCTACAGCGCCGGCACCGGACGCTTCCTGCCGGCCGTCGGGAGACGAGCGGTTCGAGAGGAGCCCGAAGCGTGACTGGCCTATTTTGCGAACGCCCTCCCGCCCCGACGCTGCCGCAACTCGCGGATGCTCGCACCGGCGCTGACGCTCGGCTGCCTCTCGAGCCGCTGTCGAAACGCCCCTCGCTCTCGGGTTCTGGCACACCTTCCGTGCAGCGAACACTCCCCGATACGCCAATGGCACCAGTTCGCAGAGGAGTTGGAACCCTGCACGGCCGAGCATCTGGCGCTCGAGCATCTTGATCCGGTTGACATGGCCTTCGACCACGCTCGAGTTCCAGGGCAGGGTGAGACCGGCAACGAAGGCATCGCGGTCTCGGTCGATACCCGCAGCGAGGGTATGAACGCTCGGCAGGTCGTCCTGCCGGGCGGCGTCGAGCCAGTTCGGCAGGCGCTCGCCCCGGCGGTCGGTGAGCATGACCGCGAAGGAGCGGTCGTGCCGGGTGGGGCGTCGAGTTCGGGGCAGTGGGTGCGGACTTATTGAGCCGGAACTGTTCGGGCTCGGTGAGGGTTGCCGGGCGCACACCACCTGGCTGCCCACCGATCGCACCCTGTACCGGGGGTACAAGGCGGCTGAGGCGTGCCCCGCCCGCACGCCGATACCGAACTCGGAGGACTGCCTGCGGAAGATCGCCTTCATCTGGCGCGGCGTCGTCGTGGTGGTCGCCGCGGGAGACGTCCGGAGGAGTTCCGCCGACGTGCCTCGTGACGAACCCCAGACAACAGCCGCCGTGGGCACGTCCGCGTGGCTGCCGACGGCGTTGGCTCTGATGTACGGCGCGTGCACCGGGGCGGATGGGACCACCCCGGTGCCGACAAGCCTCTGCTGCGGTGGCGGTGCGTCTCAGCGGACCGTCACGTTGAAGACCGGGGAGGCCGTGGTGCCGCTGATGATGCGCAGGTCGTTCTTGCCCTTCAGCCCGAGCTTGACGCCGAGCGAGTAGGAGCCGTCCCGCGAGATGCTCGTGGATGCGGGCAGGCCGACCCACTTGCCGTGCTGCTTCTGCTGAAGGGTCACCTTGCTGCCCGCCTTGAGACCGGTGGTCCCGCCCGTGACGCGGAACAACTGCCAGGCGCGGACGGAGGACACCGACGGCTCTGCCGTGATGTCGGCCTTGGCGGGCACGGCCTTCTGTGCGACGACCGGGGTCGTGGTGTCCGTAGCCGGCGTGGCTGCCGTTGCGGTGCCCGCGAGGGCAAGGGAAGCCGCGCCGAGGACACCGACGACGGCAATGCGCAGGGAGCGCCGTTTCGAGACCATCACAGATCTGCCCCTTTCGATGATGAGAACAGCCTTTCGCGCCAAAGAGCACCTACATGCCGATTGGCGTAGTCACTAGAAACGACGACACAGCGGAGGCGCACGTTCACTGGGTCATTGTCGCTGTCTTGTAACAGCCGAGCAGGGCCGGGGCGATGGCATCCGGACCCTCGGCGGCGCAGCTGCAGCGGCCTGCACCCCACCTCTTCGTCGCGTCCCTCGCCACCGAGAAGACCCTCGCCGCGGAGTTCGCCCCGCTACCTCGACATTCCTGTCACCACCCGGATACTCCAGGCCCAGACCGCCGGCGCGGTCTGCCGCACCTGCAGCCAGGCCGGTGTCCGCCTCGTCCTCATCGACGAGATCCTTCCCCTCAACCCCCGCACCACCAGCGGCGCCCAGGCCGCCGACCTCCTCAAAGACCTCACCGAACGCATCGGTGCGACGTTCGTGTACGCGGGCATCGACGTCACCACGACCGCCTTGTTCAGCGGTGCGCGTGGCGCTGGGCGGGCCTCACTCATCGAGTACGGGCCACTCCCCCGGGCTCCTCGTGGAGGGAGACATCTCAGCTCGGTCCGGCCGCCGCTGCTGCGAGCCGGCCCTACGCCGGAGACATGGCGGGATTGCGTGGTGGCGGAGGCCGTGGCCACCGGCTCCTCCGCCCCGGTTCCCGCCGTCGGTGTGTCGCATTCGGTCTGTAGCCGCATTGCGGACCGCACGGGATGGTCATGGTGCAGCGCCCTTGCGTGCTGCCTGGCGTATGCGCGGATCGGCGGTGTGGTCGTCGGCGATGCTGCCGAAGGGTGTCCGGTCGGCCGGGGTGTCGTTTTCCGTACGTGGACGGCAACGACTCCGAATCCCTGCTCGGCCGGCTCGCCGGCTGACGGAGGCCGCCGTTGCTGTGCTGGGCGCGGCGGAGGCGGAGGACTGGTCGTCGGTCGACATGGATCCCACGAAGGAGACAAAAGGATGAACGCATCGATGAGAACTGCAGCCGCAGGAGCGGTCGGCATCGCCCTACTGGCGCTGACAGCACCGGCGGCGAGGGCCGTCGGCGAGAACACGAGCGAGGCAGTCGGCGTCCTCTGCGGCACCGACGGCAGAACGGGGCTCTCGGTGGGGACGGCCCACGCCAGGGACTGCGCCACAGCACTCCAGGTCGCGAGCGCCTACACGCGGAGCTGGGACAGCGACGGCGAAGGGGCCACGACCGTCCACGTCTCAGGATCCTCCTGGCGCTGTCGCGAAAGGCCGGGCCCGCTGAATCCGTATCAGCAATGCGTCGAGACAGGCGGCACCGGCCGCTGGGTCACCCTGACGTCCTGATCAAGGCGCCCGTCGAAGTAACGGGCCTGCTGGTCGCAGCGCTCGCCGATTCTCCGAACCTGCTTCGGAGACGTGCTCGTGACGTACGTCCGCATGCTCGTGGCGCCGGCCGGCACTGGGGGCCGAGGCCGACGTCACGAAGGACCCCCTGCTGGGCGGTGGGCGCCCCAGCGGTGGAAGTCACCGCGGGCCGCGAAGCTGTAGGTGCGGCGCAAGAGGCTGCTCGACCTGCCGGAAGCCGGGATGTGTGGAAGCCCGGAGAGGAGGTGCGGGAGGCCAGCGCCGCCGCGCTCCGGCCCTGCCGGCGGGCCGCCGGACACCTCGCGCCCCGCCGCCGCATCGCTCGCAGGGCATCGAGTCCTTCGTCCGGCCGGGCCGGCGCCGCCGGACCATCGAGCGCACCATGTCCCGGCCCGCCGGCTGCCGCCGCCCGCACCGCCGCTACGAACACAAGGCCGGGCTTCCTGGCCTTCACCGCCATCGCCTGCACCCCCATCTGCTCCCGCAGAATCACCAAATGAGACGACCGCCAGGAACCCCTCCATCGCAGAGGGCGTGTGCGAGGGCCTCGTCAAGCAGTTCCCGCAGGGTTGAGGGGGTCGGTGCGACGGCGGTCGCGAGCAGTGCCGGGCCGTTGGCCAGTGGTGTGAGAACAGCGCACCCGTCCCGGGAGCCCTCGCGGAGGAGGACCGGGTCGTGGCGCGTGCCCATCTTCGGGTCCACGAGCAGGATTTGGCCGACGGCGCGGTGTCCGTTCAGCCCGGCCGGGCCGTCCCAGCCGGGTTCCGGGCTCCCATATGCCGCCTGCTGGTCGAGCAGCGGTCTTCCGGCACGGTGGACCAGGAGTCGGCTCACGAGGTGGCCCGGGTCCTCGTCGGCCCGGCCCAGAATCTGCTCCTCCCGCAGCAACAAACGGGCGGTGGGGGCGAGTTCGACTCTGCACGTCTGCCGGAGGTTGCTGCCGGCGGCGCTGATCAGCGGCTGGGGCAACCAGCGCAGGCCGGCGTGTTCCCCGGCGGTGAGCCGTACGTCGTAGGTGGCCGGGGCCGTGGTGGCGCCACGCAGGGCGACTGCAGCGGCGGCTGTCGTGACCTCCAGGACGGCCCGGTCCTCCACGGTGACGTCGATGGTGAGTCGGTCGCCGCCGAGTGGGGCGCTCATCGCACCGATGATCCCCACCTTGGCGGAGTTCCCGTCCGTGCGCATGCGTCGAAGGTGGAACGGGCCGTCACTGCGTAGCCGCGGAAGCGTGGTGGCGCGTCCGTTGTGCGTGGCGTGGATGCGGGCTGTGGCCCGCACTCCGTGCGGGTGCCCGGCGGGCTCCTCGGCGGCGGAGCGGGCTACGGTCGACGCCGCCCGGTCGTCGACGAGTCGTGCGGCGGGGCTCATACGGCTGCCTTGGCACGCCACTCGGAGAGGTGCGCGGTGACCCAGTCGGCGACCTCGCGGATGCCGTCGTCGGAGATCAGGCTGGTGAAGATGACGGGAAGGTCACCGCGTTGCCGTTGGGCGTCGACGGCCATGGTGACGAGGTCGGCTCCCACGTGCGGGGCGAGGTCGGTCTTGTTGACGACGAGGAGGTCGGCGGTGGTGATGCCGGGGCCGCCCTTGCGGGGGATGTCGTCGCCGCTGGAGACGTCGATGACGAAGATCTGCACGTCGACGAGGCCCTTGGAGAAGGTGGCGGTGAGGTTGTCGCCACCGGACTCGACGAGCACGAGATCGAGGGGGTGAAGGGTCTCCTCCAGGTGTTCGACGGCCTCCAGGTTGGCCGAGATGTCGTCGCGGATCGCGGTGTGCGGGCACGCGCCGGTCTCCACCGCGGTGATCCGCTCGGGCGGTAGCACGGCCTCACGCAGCAGGTACTCGGCGTCCTCGCGTGTGTAGATGTCGTTGGTGACGACGGCGATGGACCAGCGGTCGCGCAGGGTGCGGCAGATCGCGGCGACGCTGGCCGTCTTGCCGGAGCCGACGGGCCCGCCCAGTCCGACTCGGAGGGCTCGGCGGCTGCCGTCGGCGCGGAGCGGCTCGGCGCTGTGGGTGTGGCGCTGCGGCATGGTCACAGGGGGGTCGAGGTGCACGAAGAACTCCAGGTGAGGAGAGAGGGTTTCAGGAGGCGAAGAGCCGGACGGTCCAGGCAGCGTGCTGTTCGCCGGTGATGTCCAGCAGCGGAGAGGACGCGGACGGCAGTGCGTCGACACCCTCGGTCGTGACCCGGTCCGCGGCCTGGACGGCAACTGTGGCGACGGCGTCGATATCGGAGCCGAGGCGTGCCAGCAGCCCCGAGACGTCGAGGGGGTCGAGGCTCAGCAGGCGCACTGCCGCGGTGGCCGGGCCGCCGGCGTTCTCGTACGCGGCGGCACAGGCGGCGTCCAGAGGGGTGAGCCCGGCGGCCCGGGCGGCGAGGCCCAGCACGAGCGGCTGGTGGGCGCCCTGGGGGCGTTCGGCGGCCAGTAGTTCCAGGTCTTCGGACGGAAAGGTCGCACGGGCTGCGCGCATCATCTGTCGGCCGAGCCGACGGGCGACGGCTCGGAGCGCGGGGACGGGGGTACGTGCGTCGGCGGCGTCGTCCAGCAGCAGCGGGTCATGTCCGGCGGCGGCCGCGGCGGCCAGGCCGGCCGCGGTCAGGCCGGTGGTGTACAGACGGCCGACGCAGAATGCCTCCAGGCTGTCGGTGTCGTGTACGGCTCCGTGGGCGACGGCGGCTTCGACGCCGCCCGAGTGGGCGTGCCCTCCGGCGGGGAAGCGGCCGTCGGCCAGGAGGAGCAGGGCTGCACGGCTCATGGTCGAGCGGCTGCCTTTCGCAGGGTCGGAAGTTGTGCCGGGCGCGGGCGGGCATGGTGCGCCGGCCCCGATGGCCCGGCCTCGATGCTGTTGCTCCGACGGCCGGGCCGGTGTCGGTTCAGAAGAGGAAGTACCGCTGTGCCAGGGGCACTTCGTCGACGTAGGAGCGCGGCACGGTCGCGCCATTGAGTTCGGTGCGGGCGTCGGTCGTGGTCGCACCGCCAATGGTGACCTCGAAGCTGTTGTGGTCGACTTCGAGGCTCGTCAGCGCCGTGCCGTCGTTCAGCTTCATGTCGGCCTTCGTGACGTGCCGGGTGCTCGTGATGTCGACGAAGTCCTTGTCGAGGCCGAGACCCGGATTGCCGCTGGTGCCGTCTCCGTTCAGTTTGCCGGCCACGCCCGGAGCCACGAAGTTCACCGAGTTGCGTCCCGGCGAGCGGCCGGTGGAGCCCCACACCGGGCGCGGCAGGTAGGGCTGCGGCGTCGTGATCGACGCATTGGCGTCGCCGACCTGCGCGTACGCGAGCTGACCGCCCTTGAGGAGCATGTGAGGTCTGACACCGAAGAATCGCGGCTCCCACAGCACCAGGTCGGCGAGTCTCCCGGTCTGCACGGAGCCGACGTGGCTGTCGATGCCGTGCGTGATCGCCGGGTTGATCGTGTACTTGGCGACGTACCGGCGCGCCCGGACGTTGTCGTTCGGTTGCAGCTGCTGGTCGTTGAAGGGGTGGGTCGCATCCTCGGTGATCCTGCGGACATTCGCGGCTTCGAGGTCCTCCGTCAGCGCTCCGTAGCGGCGCTTCATGACGTGCGCGGTCTGCCAGGTACGCATGATCATCTCCCCGATGCGGCCCATCGCCTGGGCGTCGGAGGACATCATGGAAATGGCACCCATGTCGTGGAGGAGGTCCTCCGCGGCCATGGTGGACGGCCGGATCCGGGAGTCGGCGAAGGCCATGTCCGCCGGAACCTCGGGGTTGAGGTGATGGCACACGATCATCATGTCGACGTGCTCCTTGACGGTGTTGACCGTCAGGGGGCGCGTCGGGTTGGTCGAGGCCGGTAGCACGTTCGGTTCCTTGACCAGCTCGATCATGTCCGGTGCGTGACCGCCACCGGCACCCTCGACATGGAAGATGTGGATGGATCGTGCCTTCTTCTTCGTGCACTCCCCTTCTGCGTCCTTTCCGTCGCCCGTGAAGGCTGCTCGTGTGCTCTCCAGGAACCCCGCTTCGTTCAGCGAGTCGGCGTGCAGAGCGAGCTGGACGCCGCGCTCTTCGCAGACGTCCAGCGCCCGGTCGATCACCGCGGGCGTGGCGCCCCAGTCCTCGTGGACCTTGAAGCCACAGGCACCGGCGTCCACCTGTGCGTTGAGCTCGTGCTTGTTCATCGTGCTGCCCTTGCCGAGCAGGCCGATGTTGACCGGAAACTCGTCCAGCGCCTCGAAGAGCCGCGTGATGTGCCAGGCGCCCGGGGTCACGGTGGTGGCCGTACTGCCCTCGGCCGGCCCTGTGCCGCCGCCGATCAGGGTGGTCACACCCGAGGCCAGAGCCTCGTGGATCTCCCCCGGGCAGATGAAGTGGACATGGGTGTCCACGCCACCCGCGGTGAGGATCCGCCCGTTGCCGGAGATGACCTCGGTGCTCGGCCCGACCGCGAAGCTCACCGGCGTCACCGGAACCGGCACCGTATTGCCGTTCGTCGCGCGGTTCGGCATCTCGAAACTGTCGCTCGGGATCGGGTCCATCGTCTCGGGGTTGTACGCCTTGCCCATGGCCGCGATCTCGCCGTCGCGGATGCCGATGTCGGCCTTGACCACGCCCCACCAGTCGAGGATCAGCGCGCCCGTGATGACGGTGTCCACGGGCCTGTGATCCGTGATCTCGCCTTCGCTGTTCCTCCCGTCCCTGGCGAGGTGGGACATTCCCATCGACTCCCGGATCACCTTGCCGCCGCCGAAGACCATCTCATTGCCGCTGTACGCAGGGCCGCCGCTCCAGTCGGCCTCGATCTCCAGCGTGAGGTCGGTGTCGGCGAGCCGGACCCGGTCCCGCGTGGTCGGCCCGTACAGCGCGGTGTAGTCCGCCCGCGTCAGCTCATTGCTCGGCTGCGGCCGGCCCTTCACGGGCTTCGGCATCCGGCTGCGCCCCTGTCCCCGCAGATTGCTCATCGGACGATTCCTTCGCGCAGTCCCTGGATCTTGGTGAGGTCGCTGGTGTTGCTGCCGCCGGCCGTGACATCGCCCTGGATCTGCACCAGCTCCACGCAGCACTCGTCACCCGGTTCGAAGCGCACGGCCGTGCCTGCGGCGATGTTGAGCCGTCGGCCCTTCGCCGCATCGCAGTCCCAGAGCCTGCCGCCACGCGGGACTGCCTGACCGGCAGGGATCTCGATACCGATGACCTTGAGCCCCGGGTTGACCTCGGCGAAGTGATAGTGGGAAGCGACCTGAATGGGACGGTCCGACTCGTTCTTCACCTTGATCTTCGTCTTGCCCGGGCCCGGCAAGGTGGTGGCGTCCTGTTGCAGGCTGACACTCTGCGTGTCCCCGTCGAGGTGCACGTTGAAGTGGATGGCGTCGTACCGGGAGGCCGTGTCGTCGTACTCGTCCCAGCCCACGGGCGAGTTGCCGCCGTCGTCGCAGTCGACCGGCGATCCTGGCGTGCGGGGCGGCCGGGGGTGCTCGACCTTGCCCGGATGGACCTCGGTCTCCTCCATGGCCTCCGAAATGGGATCGTGGATGGTGACCAGCTTGGTGCCGTCCGGGAAGGTGGCCTCCACCTGGACGCTGTTGATCATCTCCGGGACGCCGTCCATCACCTCGTCCCGGGTGATCAGACGCCGGCCCGAGTCCATGATGTCGCTGACCGTCCTGCCGTCGCGCGCCGCCTCGAAGACGTGCACCGTCAGCAGAGCCACTACTTCCGGGTAGTTGAGGAGCAGCCCGCGGTCGCGGCGCCTCTGTGCAACGTCGGCTGCGACATGGATCAGCAGGCGCTCCTGCTCATGCGGAGTCAAATGCACGATGAGCCATTTCTCTTGGTCGGGCAGTGCATGCGGCCAGGCGGGCCGGAGATCACGAACACGTTCCGCAGGACGGCAGCCGGGCGTCTTTCGATCATCGGCAGACAAGATCGGCAAAGCGACCAATACGCCGATGAACCACACGATCTATTGAATTCGCGATACGGGATACGTAGTCGCCGGGCCGCCGGACACGAGAATCCCCGGGTCGAGACCCCACTCGCCGTCGGTGCGGTGCGTCGTGCGGGTCGGTGTGGGGCCTGGGAGCGCGCCGGCGAATGCGGTCGTGGCGCGGTGGTGGGGCCAGGCTCTGCACTGCGAGCATGGAGCGGTGAGCACGCTCAGCGGTTCACCTCTGACGCCTGTCCCGGACTTGCGCCGAGGGACGAGACCGGCGTCGTCCCCTGCTCCACCATTGGCGTCCCGCCACATGGCCACCTCCACCTCTGGGACTGGAACTCCGAGGCGTTTACGTCGGAGAACGTGACAGACGGGAGGGCCGGCCGGCACGACTCAGAATCCGGAACCGGCCTGACTGCGGAGGTCGTCGATGTGGGTGAGCACCTCGTCCACGTGCGGGCACACTTGAGCCTTCAGATCGTGACTCCGGATTTCGTCCTCGTAGTGGCAGTTGCGGTACAGGTCTCTGGCATGCTCCAGAGCCGAGCAGTGCTTGGTAGCGGTGGTTTCCAGGCTGTCCATGTGAACGTTGAAGATCTTGAATGGCAGGCAGACACCTGGGGCGGAGTCTCCCCGCGGGTGGTGGACTCCCTTGTGGAATGTGGGCACCTGGATCTCGTGGTGCAGGCCGCCAACGAGCGCGGGGACTGGTTCTGCGCACGGGCGGCGGTGCGTGAGCTATGTGCCCTGGAGGAATTCGAACGGGCCTGGGCGGTGATGAAGCCGTTCACGGAGACCAACTGGCTGCCTGCCGTTTCGGCGGGCGCCGACATCCTGCTCCGGTGGGGCCGGGTCGAGGAGGCGCTGGCGCTGGCGCGCCCGGACGGAGCGACGTGGAAGGCAGGCGAGGTGTGCCAGGCCTACGCCGACGTCCTGGTGAAGGCCGGGCGGGTGGACGAGGCGATCACGGTCCTGGAGCCTCACCTGATGGAGGGGTGGGTGCTGCCGTCACTGGTAGAGATGACCGAGGGACAGGGCAGGGACGAGCGGGTCCTGGAACTGCTTGTCCCGCTCGCGGAGGAGGCCAGGAGGGGCCAGGCCGGAGGCCGACCGCACGCGCTGTGGAGAGCTTTGGATTTGCAGGCCGAAGTCTTGGAGAGGTCGGGTCGGGTCGACGAGGCGATACGGATCCTCGGCGCGGACGTGGCCGCGCGCCGGTATGGCCCCCAGAACACGGTCCAGTCCTACGCGGAACTTCTCGCCCGGCACGGACGGATGGAGGAGCTGCGCCAGGCGGCCACCGGTGGCCACGCACGCGAGGCATTCCGTCCGTTGGTGATGGCCTTGGAGAACGCGGGGCGGGCACCTGAAGGCGAGACGATGCTGCGCGAATTCATCGACACCACCGACTACCCGCGTAACTACCAGTCCCTCCTGATGGAGTTGCTGGCCCGACAGGGACGGATCGACGAGGCCGTCGAGGCGGTGCGGACCACCTTCGAAGACCCCTGGGAAGGCCTTCTACAACCGGCGGTGCTCATGCTCGCCGAAAACGGACTCCACGAACGGGCACTGCGACTCCTGGATGAGCGCAGCCCGGAGTTTCTCGAAGAGAGCCTGGACTGGGTACCGTCCAACCGATGGCTCCTGATGGGGGAATCAGGACGTTGCCGCGAAGCCATCGCGGAGGTTGAAGCCATGCCCGGACTGGAGCCGGACGAGCGGGACACCACAATCGCCTGGCTGCTGGCACAGGACGGCCGAGTGGACGAAGCCATCGACCTGCTCCGGTCCTATGCCGAACGCAGCATCGCCACAGACCTTGCCGAGCTGCTGATCAGACAGAACCGCCCTGCCGAGGCCATCGCCGCCATCCCCGGTGTCGCTGCCCAGCGGAGGGAGGAGCAACGGCGGTGGGGTACCTGGAGCAGCAAGGATGACGGCGCCGGGTGCACTGACGAGTGGAGTAGCGAGGAGGCCAGTGATGGATGCGCCGAAGGGCCGCCGCTTCAGCGCTCGTAGTCGGCAACTCCGCATTCAAGTCCTCTGGTGCACCCCGCGGGATCATCAACGTTCGAGATGAATCCCAAAGGATCGAGCTCAGCTGACAGGAAGCGCCGGTCGCCAGGAAGCTGTCCCGGACGTGTGGAGCTGGGCAGCGTCTGCCGCGCAACGTTCTGGCGGCATTCTTCGGCCGAACCCAAGGGCTGCCCCGTGCCTCTGCAGCAATTCGACGGGTTCACCGTCGAATGCAACCTAATTTGCCGACCCGGGCTCGAATTGCTAAGCAATTCGGCCAGACGGAATTCGCTCCATGAATTCCTTGGGACGGCAGGGCGGGGCCTGCTCTTCGATGCGGCCTGACCTGAGTCGAGTTCAAGTCTCTTCTCCCGTCCCCGTTGCTCGTGCGGGCCTGACCCGAGAACGGCACGCTCGCATCCCAGGTCGGGCACGTGCCGCCTCTCCGCCTCAGCAACCGTGCCGGCACCCAGAGTTACTGAGTTTGAACTCGTGATGTCATAGGGGCTGACGGGCTGTGGTCTCCTGCGGTATCACCGGGGCGTGAGGTATCCACAGGGTGGCGGGCTGA
>NZ_JBEZVN010000038.1:0-45108 GCF_040636995.1 Streptomyces sp. NPDC032161
CGCCAGGTCCTCCTCAGAAATCCCCACAACAGTCCACGTATCACGGCACGTACAGCAGCCGCATCGAAACCGTCAGTAATTTACTGACGGCTCCTCACCAGCGCGTCTCCCCGGCGAAATACTTCGCCGCCTTCCGCAGGATCTCGCGCTCTTCCTCCAGCTCACGGACCTTCTTCCGCAGAGCGGCGTTTTCCGCCTCCAACGGCGTCGGCGGCTCGGCCGGCACCTCCGCCCGGCGCCCGCGAGGCCGGCTCGCTCCGGCCGCCCGAACCCAGTTCCGCAGGGTCTCGGGGTTGATCCCCAAATCGGCAGCGACCTGCCTGATCGTCGCCTCGGGCCGCGACTGGTACAGCGCGACCGCGTCCGCCTTGAACTGCGGCGGATAGTTCTTCATGACCACGAGATGTCCGTTCTCAGATCCTCAGGATCCAGTGTCTCGTGTGTCCAGGATCAAGGGTCAAGGCCCGTGATCCACCCGGCCCTTCATCCGTCCAGTGTGCCCGCCATCCCCCACCGGGTATCGCGGCGACCACCTGATCGGCCCGCTCCAAGTGGGAGAAGTCCACATAGTCCGTGACCTGGCGCAGTGCCCCTCGTTGCGGGTCGACCACCAAGGCTGTCCCGGTTGCGGGATCCCATCCCTCCACGCGCACCATGCGACCGATCTCGGTCTTAGTGCCATTGAAGATGGCGGTCCATCCGGTCTGATTGAAGTATCGGAGTTGCATGGCGTCATGATCCCGGAGGTCCGGCGACCTGCTCGACCTCCGTGTCGTGGAAGCCGTGGTTATCAAGAAACCGGCAGGCCGGTGATACTGATGTCAAAGACCCGACGGACTGTGGAAGCGGACCCAGACATTCCTGTAGGGCTCACGGAGCTTGTGGCCGACCGGCGGGCAGCCGGGCCAGCGTTGCTGCCACAGACCGTCAGAAGCACCCGCACATCTCCAGTCAGTGGAGCCGCGACTGGCTCCCCAAGCAGGGGAGGCCGCCGAGTAGGCGGGAGAGAGTGCGGTCAGTGGATTGCTGCTTTTCTATGCTGGTGCACACATTCACTCGTTGGGGGACTCCGTTGCCAGCGGGATACCGCACCGCCAGCAGTCGTTCGCGTGGTCGTCCTGGCAGACGTAGCCGATGGCACCATCCACGCACCATTCGGCGGCCTCCTCGGAAAGCAGGTCGGGCCCGGCAAGGAGCAGCCGACGAAATTCCGTGGTGTCCGCAATGTCGGCCGGCCGGTTGGTGAACCACTCGTCGAACCAAGGCTTGTCCCGGTATATGCGCCAGTGCGCATTCTCCCGGTCGTCGACAGCCGTAAGGAACCGATCGACGATGCGCCCCCAACTCGGTGCTCCGAACCAGCCGTTGTCGGACGCACAGAAGGATTCGATCAGGGTTCGCAGGCCGAACTCCTTCTCGTGAAGGCAGTACCTTCGCCCCCATGAGATCGCGACCTGCGCCATCTCCGCGAGTTCTTCTCGCGGATCAACCTCGTGCGCCGGGTCGTCAGGGTTGTGGCAGGCCAGCCCGAGCTCGAGTACGGACTGCCCTGTCGGTAGAACCCGGGACGGGTTGACGATCGCGAGACCGAGACCGATCCAGTCGACATGGTCGAACGACAGCATCGAGCGCACGAGTCGGGTGGTTGCCGTGTTGATCCGCATCATTGTGCCGTCGTGGAGCGGACTCTTCCCGGCATGCCAGTTCTCGACGGGTGTGTTGCGCCACACGGCGAGCGTGATGCGGGTGGCAGCGAGCCACAGCAGGGCGTCGTCGTCGAGGTGCCCGAACCGCTTGGCACACTCCTGGGCGCCGTAGGTGATCAACTCTTCCGGTTTCGGCCACCTGTGGCTGTCGGGCCCTTCAGGCCCTTCAGGCGCGTACTGATAGTCGTCGGCGTACTCGTCGAGGATCGCACTCAACTCGGTTGCGCTGTAAGCCTCGCTGTACTCGGAGCTGTCCGGCTCCTCGACGGTGTACATGTCGTGGTCCCAGGAGACGTACACGTCGCCCCAGAGCACGACGTCGTCGCACTCGCTGGCGTTGTCCGTCACAACCGGCCTGATGGTGATCGGGGCAGTACACCCGTCGGTTCGCTCGCCGTCCTTCTCGGCGGCCCATGCGGTGATGATCTCGAGTGGCTTCGGAAGGAGAGGGCCGACCTCGGTGATGCTGAAGGGTTCGTCGTCGTCATCGGTGTCGAACCGGCTATTGACGAACGCGACCGCCTCGGAGGGCGTGCTGACGATGGACTGGGTACCGCTCTCGTTGTCAACCACTCGCCACAACGGGCTGTTCTTCACGGTGCTCTCCGATCGCGGTGAGTGCACCCGGGGTGGGTGCGATGCGCCGGGTTGCTCGGCACTGACACCAACTTAGGGGCTGATCAACCCATCCGTAGTCCCGAAGGTGCTTGTCGGCGATGACGTTCGGTACGTTCGCGTGCAACCTGCTTTTCGCGACCGCGGCGACACAGCCCAGTCCAACAGCGGAGGAGGCGAAGATGGCGCTGAACAAGAAGGGTTCCCGGCGCATAACCGTTGACGGGATCGAGTACCGCTGGCGGATCCGCAGGAAGCCCTCCTACATGCAGGGACTCTGCTGGACACCGATGACCTATGCAGTTGAAGCGGCCAGCGGCAGCCAGTCGGGCGCGACCTTGATCGTCACCAGCGGCCAGGCCCATCCCAGCAACTGGGTGGGTGCCGAGGCAGTGCCCATCCGCCCAGCCCACGTTGCTGCCAGCATCCGAGAAGCACGGGACCGAGGCTGGGAACCAACCAAGGCCGGATCTCCCTTCCAGCTCGACCGATCCGCAGGGTTCATCGCCCAGCCATGAGACAAAGCGAACAAAAGCAGTCCATACCGGTCGAACTGCCGCAGAGGCTCCAGGCCTGGTTCTCCGAGCATGAGGAACGCCTGTAATCCTGCGGAATCACGGGTGCGGTCCAGCAGTCGCCCGAGGGCGGCCGAACCAAGAACAGCACCTGGATGACGCTCGAAAACGATGACTTCGTCGCCGTGCTCATCGTCTGGAGCAGCGGGGAAGCTGAGCTTGAGTACGGGGACATGGCAACAGGCTAGGTCTGACAACAGCACCGGGATCTCTGCACCTTCCAGGACCTCCTCGACGCCATCGAGACCATCCACGAATGGATCCGCATAAAGGGCGAGCCGTCCGTGGAAGGGTGACCTCCGGCGAGTTTGAGAAAGCCTGGGCCGAGTTCCTTGACAGATTGCAACCCGATCCCGCCGACCTCTCGGTGTTCCGAGGACTTCTTGGCATCATCGCGACATGACCCCGACCCTTCCCCGCACCATCCGAGCCGTCGACAGCGCTCAGCTGCTGGACCTGGCCCAGGAGGCCGCCATGCATGGCTTCAGCCAGCGGCTCCCGGTCGACTGGCTACGAGAGCACCTCGCCGCAGAAGCGACGCATTACCTGTTCCCGACGCTCGTGCAGCGGCTCACGCACCGTCCCGAGGTGCCGCTGCAGTGGAGGTGCCAGCAACTGCTGACCGTCAGCACCGGCGAGCAGATCTGGGGTCTCCTCGACGTCCTTCCCGACACCTTCGACAAGATCCCGGAGACCTTGGATACGGCGTCCAAGAAGGACATCGTCAACCGCATCGAGCAAGCAGTGAAGGTGCGGGAGTGGATGGAACGGACGGCCGCCGATGCAGGTTCATGAGGTCCGGCGCAGCCGGCTGGGCAGTCTGAGGAAATGACATCGATCTGAGACAGCCGCTTGCCGACACGTCGTGAGACTGGAGGGGAACGTCCAGGTCATAGCGTCGGCGCCTGACACCGAAAGTGAGAACCTACACCGGATGCGGCTTCTCGGATTTCGTGCCCGAACCTCACGAACGACGGCCAAGCGATGGCCGAGCGAGCAGGAGGACGAGACTTGTCGGCCGGAGCGTCCACTCGTCCAGGCGGTCTGATCGAGGGGCGCGAAATGGGTGGGCGGCTCCTGGACGGGTGGCCCGATCAGCCGAATCGCTGACTGCGCAGGTGGTCGATGGCGGCAGCGGCCCCTGTGCCGCTGCCCGTCGGCTGACCATCGAGGGCGCTCGGGCGGATGCACGTCGACGAGTTCAGCCTGACCGTCGTCTGCCTGGGCATCGGCAGTTTCGAACCCGCGCCGACCGAGCTCCGGCACCTGACGGCATGGCCCAGTCCGCGCGATGCCGGTCTTGTTCGGGATCGCTCGGTGGCCGATGCCCGCCGTCGCGGATCCCAATACGCGCACGACCGGTCCGGCCCGTCCCGGCCCGTCGCTGGTCGAGCGGACGTCCCGCGCTCGTGTCTCGTCCGATTCGCCGGGAGTCCTCAGGACTCGGGAATGACGCGTGAGACGACCGTCTCCACCAACCGGCCCACCACGGCCTCGACCCGGCTTCCGGGCCGGGGTGCGGCCCCGAGGCCGGCCTCGGCTTCGGGCGCGACGAGCAGGTCGGGCAGTGTGAAGTACTCCAGCAACAGGCCCGTCATGGCCAGGTACAGCACCAGGAAGTCGTCCGGCCCGCCCGGCAGACCGGCCTCCTGGTGGAACCGCGCGCTCTCGTCGACGTTGGCGCGGACGCTCCGCGTCAGCCGGTCCCGGAGCGCCGGGCGGCGGGTGGCCTCGAGGCGGAGTTCCAGCATGGCGAGGTAGCCGGTCCGGTCGTCCTCCATACGTCGTACGAGCCATCGCATCAGCTCGGTGACCAGTTCGCGCGACGGTGCCGGGCGCATCGCCTCCTCGACCCTGGCCGGATCCGGTGTCACCCGGACGGTGATGCGGGCCGCCGCCTGCATGAAGAGGTCGTCACGGTTGGTGAAGTAGTTCGACGCCGTGCCCACCGGAACTCCGGCGCGCGCATCGACGGCGCGGAACGTGAGGCCGCGCGCGCCCTCGCTCGCCAGTACTTCGATGGCCGCGTCCACCAGTGCCGTTCTGCGTGTGGGATTCCTCGCCACGTGTGTCACCTTCCTTGTCTGCCTCTCAGACCCTTTCACGGAAAGGGGTCGCGCAACCACTACATATGAAGCACTCTATCTGGAGTGGTTGCGGCTCAGGTGTGCCGCGACAGAACGGAGAACCTGTGCGGAAGCTGACCTACTTCGTCGCCTGCTCCATCGACGGCTTCATCGGGGACCCGAGCGGCGACGCGTCGTCCATGCTCCGGTTCGTGGACGAGGAGTTGCTGGAGTTCCTGAAGACGCGGTATCCGGAGACGATCTCGGCCGAGGGTCGTCGGCTGCTCGGCTTCCACGACGCCGAGAACCAGCGGTTCGACACGGTGATCCAGGGGCGGGCCAGCTATCAGATGGCGCTGGACGTCAACATCACCAGCCCCTATGCCCACCTGCGCGAACTCGTCGCCTCGAGGTCCCTGGAACGGTCCCCGGACCCGAACGTCGAACTCGTCTCCGGCGACGTGGCCGCGAGGGTCCGGGAACTCAAGGCGGAGGAGAGCGGGCTCGGGATCTGGCTCTGCGGCGGTTCGCAGCTTGCCGGAGAGCTGATCGACGAGATCGACGAGTTGGTGATCAAGACGTATCCGCTCGTCTACGGCTCGGGCATGCCGATGTTCCGTTCGGCCTTCGCGGCCACCGAGTTCGCCTTGGATTCGGTCCGCGTCTTCGACAACGGTGCCCTGGTCAGGACCTACAGCAGAAAACGCTGACGTCCTGCGGATCGAAGCGTCGGCCGGGACGCCGGGGGAGGGCCGCTGCGGTGGAGTTCCCGTCGCGCCGAAATGAGTTCGCCAGTCCCGTGCTCCTGCGAGTAGTTGTTGAGCATGACCTCTTCACTCGAGCACCTGCTTCCCGGTACGCAGCGCGCGTTGCTGCACCGCATCGCCACCGCGCAGTCGGAAGGACGAACCCCTTCGCTCGTGGCCGCGGTGCAGCGGCAGGGACGAACCGTCTGGAAGGGATCCCGCAGTTGCGTGGACAGCCACACGCCCGACGCGGACACGCAGTTCAGGGTCGGTTCGATCACCAAGACCTTCACCGCCGTACTGGTTCTGAGACTCCGGGACGAGGGGCTGCTGGACCTGGACGATCCTCTGGAGAAGCATCTGCCCGGTACGGGCGTCGGCACGGTCACCATCCACCAACTCCTGGGCCACAGCGCGGGGCTGGGCGCCGAGTCGCCCGCGCCGTGGTGGGAGAGGACTCCCGGCGCGCTGCGTCCCGAACTGGCCGACGTGCTCGGCGAGCGCACGGAACTGCACCCCCCAGGCCACCGCTACCACTACTCGAACCCCGGCTACACGCTGCTGGGTTCGCTGGTCGAGCAGATGCGTGGCGCGAGCTGGGAGGAGGCGCTCCGGCGCGAGATCCTGGAGCCGCTGGGCATGCACCGCACGAGCGCCCACCCCCGGGCGCCGCACGCGGGCGGATGGGCCGTGCACCCCTGGGCGGACGCCATGCTGCCCGAACCGGCCGAGGACCTCGGGCTGATGGCCCCGGCGGGCCAGCTCTGGTCCACGACCGAGGATCTTCTCCGGTTCGTGGCCTTCCTGGCCGAGGGTGATGACCGGGTGCTCTGCGCCGCCTCCGTGGAGCAGATGCGTGAGCCCTCCGCACCGTCCCAGCCCGGCGACTGGGACGGTGTATACGGCCTGGGTCTCCAGATCGAGCGAAGGAACGGCCGCACGCTTTTTGGGCACACGGGCTCACTGCCGGGCTTCCTCGCCGCCCTGTGGTTCAGCGTGGACGACGACGTGGCCGCCGTCGTGCTGACCAACGTCACGACGGGGCCGGTGGTCGGCGGTATCGCCGCCGACCTCGTCGAGATCGTCGCCGAGGCCGAACCTCGTATCCCGGAGCCCTGGCGCCCCCTGCCGGAGGTGGACCCGGAGCTTCTCGCGCTGACCGGTCCCTGGTACTGGGGCGTGCGGGCGCACATCCTGCGCCTGGAGCCGGACGGCGGGCTGGACCTCCAGCCGCTGCGAGGTGCCGGCCGCGGGGCCCGGTTCACCGCTCTGCCGGACGGCACCTGGATCGGTCGAGACAGCTACTACGCGGGAGAGATCCTGCGCGTCGTCCGGAACGGCGACGGCAGCGTGAACCACCTCGACCTGGGCTCGTTCGTCTTCACACGGGAGCCGTACGATCCCGGGGCGGCGGTTCCCGGCGGCGTGGACGAGAGCGGCTGGCGGGGCCTCGACGCCTGACAACAAGGCTTCGAGCGATCCGATCGCCGGGCTTCGTGCGACTGTCGTGCGACTCGCGTGGTCCGGTCACGATGTTTCACGTGAAACGGATCGGGGTCTACCCAGGGGCGTGGGTTCCCCGTTCGGTGAAATGCGCGGACCGCAGGCCCGCCCCAGCACCGTTCGCCACCGATGCGGTGCAGAGAAGCTCCCGGGCCGGTTCCTGACAGACGCTTCAGGGGCCGGTTCCGGGCAGAGGCTCCCGGCCTGGGCTTCGGGGCAGGGGCTCTTGGCCGGGAACCGGGCCGTGGATCAGAGCGCGAGCTTGAAGCCCACATGGCTGGCGCTGAAGCCGAGGCGCTCGTAGAAGCGGTGGGCGTCGGTCCGGGACGCGTCGGACGTCAACTGGACCAATTGGCAGTCCAGGCGCCTGGATTCGTCCACGGCCCACTCGATCATCCGAGTCCCCAGTCCGCTTCCGCGCTCGTCGGCGTGGACACGGACGCCCTCGATGACCGAGCGGGTCGCGCCGCGCCGGGAGAGTCCCGGGATCACCGTCAGTTGCAAGGTCCCGACGACGCGGCTTTCGCGAACGGCGACCATCAGATGCTGGTTCGGGTCGTCCGCCAGCCGCTGGTACGCGGCGTGGTACGGAGCGAGGTCGTCAGGTGACTCGCGTCGGGCGCCCAGCGGATCGTCGGCGAGCATGGCCACGACGGCGGGAAGGTCGGCAGGGGTGGCGGGGCGTATGTCCAGATCGCTCATGACCGACAGGCTACGCAGATCACTCGGCCGAGGCGTGAACGTGCCCGGACGGTGAGAGGAACCACCTGGCTGCTGCGGAAAAACGCCTGGGTCGTGCGTGCATCCGTCCGGCCGACGTGCGTACGGCACCGCAGGAACGCACACCGCACCGCCCGGCTCGGGCGGGGCCACCCGGGCGGTGCGGTGAGTCAGGAGACCCGCGCCGGGGCCTTCAGCTGCTCGACCACGTTGACGAGCGGCGCCAGTTCGGGGTTCCTCGCGGCCTGGTCCAAGGCGGTGCGCAGTGCGGAGTCGTTGGTCGGCCGGGCCGCGGCCAGCAGGGCGAGACCGGCCTCGGTGACATCGGTGTAGATGCCGCGCCGGTCGGTGTCGCAGAGATAGCGCGTCAGCAGTCCGCGGTGCTCAAGGCGGGTGACCAGACGAGTGGTGGCGCTCTGGCTGAGCACGACGGCGTCCGCGACCTGTTTCATCTGGAGATGGCCGCCGGGGCCGTCGTGCTGTCGGCTCAGCACGTCGAGCAGGGAGTACTCCCGCACGCTGAGCCCGTGTTCGGTCTGCAGTGCCCGTTCGACGCGCGCCTCGATCTTCCCGTGGAGCAAGGAGAGCGCACACCAGCCCTGGGAAAGGGAGGTCAGTGCGGGGTCGGTCGCTGGCATGGGTCTCTCCTCCGTCTCGAGCCGCTCTGTCCAGGATAGGCGGCAGCGACAATAGCCCGCGCTTGCAATTAATCGGCGTATGCAATTATTGTGTGCGCTCGATATAAGCATGTGCAATCTTCAGGAAAGGTGCTTCGCCATGCCGCTCGCGCTCATCGCCCTCGCCGTCGGGGCATTCGGGATAGGGACCACCGAGTTCGTGATCATGGGGCTGCTCCCCGAAGTCGCCGCGGACTTCGGGACCTCGATCCCGACCGCGGGACTTCTCGTCACCGGGTACGCCCTCGGGGTGGTCCTGGGCGCTCCGCTGATGACCGTCCTCGGTACCCGGGTCACACGCAAACGCATGCTCATGCTGCTGATGGGGCTCTTCGTCGTGGGCAACGTTGTTTCCGCCGCCGCCCCGGCCTTCGGCGTGATGCTCGCCGGCCGGGTGATCGCCTCGCTCGCGCACGGTGCCTTCTTCGGCATCGGATCAGTCGTCGCGGCCGATCTGGTCGCCCCACAGAAGAGGGCCGGGGCGATCTCCATGATGTTCACCGGCCTCACCGTGGCCAATGTGGTGGGCGTGCCGATGGGCACTCTCATCGGGCAGAACATCGGCTGGCGGGTCACGTTCTTCGTCGTGGCCGCGCTCGGTGTCGTCGGCCTTCTCGGTGTGGCCGCGCTCGTCCCGGAGCAGCCTCGTCCAGAGGGGGTACGGCTCCGCCATGAACTGGCCGCCTTCCGGAACGTCCAGGTCCTGCTCGCCATGGCGATGACCGTGCTGGGCTTCGGCGGTGTCTTCGCCGCGATCACCTACATCGCCCCGATGATGACCGAGATCGCCGGATACTCCGCCTCCTCCGTCACCTGGCTGCTGGTGCTCTTCGGACTGGGCATGGTGGGCGGCAACCTTCTCGGCGGCTTCTTCGCCGACCGCCGTCCGATGGCGATGCTGTATGTGTCCCTGGGCGCTCTCGCCGTGATCCTCGCCCTGTTCAGTCTGACCGCGCACGACAAGTTCGCGGCGGCCGTCACCATCGTGCTGATCGGGGGCGTGGGCTTCGCCACTGTTCCTCCCTTGCAGACGCGGGTGCTCGACCAGGCGTCCGCCGCGCCGACCCTCGCCTCCGCCGTCAACATCGGCGCCTTCAACCTCGGCAACGCGCTGTCGGCCTGGCTCGGAGGTCTCGTCATCGCGGCCGGCCTCGGCTACACCGCTCCCAACTGGGTCGGTGCCGCGCTGGCCGCCTCCGCCCTGGTCCTGGCGCTGATCTCCGGCGCACTGGAGCACCGCCCGGCCAGCCAGGGGCGACTGGTCGCCCGCCACAGCCCCGAGTCCGTCACGGCCCCCGTCGTCCGGCGTTGAGCCCGACCGTCCGGTTCTCCGGCCCGCTCCGCATCACGCCTGCTCACAGGGCGCGCCCCGACCTTTTCCGTCCCGGAGGCGCAGCGGGAAGCCGGAGAAGCCGACGAGCCGGCCCGAGGCGGCAACGGGAGATCGCGGGGGAGGCGGCAGGGGCCGGACGGGGGCTCGGGTGGACCGGAGGAGTCAGCCCATCGCCACGGTCAACGGGGCATAGCGGCGGGTCCAGTCGCCCGGCAGGTCCGGGATGCCGCAGGTCATCACCGTGGTCTCGGAGACCGCTCGCAGACCGCACTCCTTGAGCCCGGAGAGCAGCTCCGTGTGGCGCGCGTCGATGTCCACGCGCAACGGCAGGTCCGTCACCTCCGCGAGGGAGGCGACCAGCGCCCGGGCCGTGAGGCTGTCGGGGGCGATCAGCGGACCGATGACCTGGGTACCGGCACTCGGCCAGGACGCCGCGTAGCCGACGAGTCCACCGTCGTCCTCCGCGACCCGCAGGTGATCGGCGTACGCGGGCAGCCGGGCGAGGACGTGGGTCCGGTCGCTGCCGAAGACGTCCGTGTCGAGCCGGACGAGGGCG
The DNA here is from genome assembly GCF_040636995.1 of Streptomyces sp. NPDC032161. NCBI lineage: Bacteria > Bacillati > Actinomycetota > Actinomycetes > Kitasatosporales > Streptomycetaceae > Streptomyces > Streptomyces sp. NPDC032161. Next base: position 10,498 of record NZ_JBEZVN010000038.1, read on the forward strand.
CGCAGGTCGTCGGCCGTGGCCGGACGGATGTCCGTGGCACACCCGCCGTCGTCCGTCCGCCGGAGCGGGCCGGTGACCCGTTCGGTGCGGCCCACTGCCTTGAAGCCGAGTCGTTCGTAGAGCGGCCGTCCCTCGGATGTCGCGTACAGGATGAGGGAGGCGCCGTCCGTCTCGTCGATCACATGGCGCATCAGGCGCTGCCCGAGCCCCTGACGCGCGTGGCTTCCGGCGACGAGGAGCATGCCGATGGCGGCCAGTCGCGGACCGTAGGAGGTCACCACGCACGTGGCGATCAGCCCTCCGCCCCCTTCGGGGTCGTCGATGCCGTAGCCCGCCCCCGCGGCCAGGAGCAGGCCCCATCGGTGCTCGTCACGCGGCCAGCCGCGGTCCTCGCAGAGATCGGCGCAGGCGATCAGGTCGCCCGGGGTGAGACGCCGGATGCGCAGTCCGGCGAGCGGGCGGGGCAGCGGGGTGGGCATGAAGGTCAGGCTGTCCGACGGGAGGACATCGCGTCCACTCCTTTACCGGTACCGGCCGTTCCTTTGCCCGTACCCACCGTTCCTTTACCTTTGCCGGCCGCGCGGTGCAGCCGCTGGCCGCGCCGGGTCGTCCCCCAGGGCTTCAGTACCGAAATCGCCGTGACGAACAGGTAGGCGGCCGTCGCCACCGAAGGGGCGACCACCAGGTCGAAGCCGACGGAGCCACGGGCCGCCGCTTCGTCGATGGCGGGACGCAATGCGAAGACCGAGAGTGCCGCGGCGACCAGGGTGAGCCAGAACTTCGTCCAGACCCACCGGTGCCGGGCCAGCCCCCAGGGCGTACCGAGCGACAGGGCGAGGCCGCTGAGCAGGGAGAACATCGCGAACGGGACGATCAGCCAGTCCCCGAAGATCTTCATGGCCCGGGCAGCCGCCCGGGCGGGTTCCGGGTCGTTGGTGCGGAAGGCCGCGATTGCGAGTGTCAGTAGTCCGACGGTCAGCCCCAGCCAGCTCACGGACACGGCGACATGGGCGACGAGGAGCCTGCGGCGGGCGGTGCGCTTGAGTGGTTTCACGTGAAACACGGTGCCGGGAACAGGCAGGCCGGGCGTCCGACGGCGGGAGTAACCGCACGTACTAGCCTCGGCGTATGACACGTGCCACTTCCCGGTCCGGTCCGGTGGGGCAGCGCGTGTTCCCGGTCGCCTCCGGGTGAGGCTGGTGCCGGATCTCGACGCGGCCGGACGGAGCGCTGCCCGGCGTGGTCGAGGATACGAACGGCCGTGATGGGTTCACGGCCCGCACAGGGGGCAAAGGAGCGTAACGGGAAAGCTGATCCGGATATGTAGACCCTCCGCCACGTGTCCGGTCCGCGTTCACGGCGGTCTGCGTTCATGGCATGGCGAACCGGCGGGGAACCGTCGGCAGTGAACCGGCCGTCGACCACAAACAGGGGCCCGACCACGTCCACGGACAGCGACCGCGGACGTCCGGGTACGAGGCGACCAGAAGACGTTCAAGGCGAGGCACAGTATGGATGCTCCGGCCACCAGGTGGACCGAAGGTGAGACGGACAGATCTCCCGACGCGATTCTGATCCACCGCACGCTGACCGAGATTTCGCCCGTCGCCGACCAGGCAACCTCGTACTTCTACGCCCTGCTCTTCACGCGGCGCCCCGACCTGCGCGCCATGTTCCCGGTCGCGATGGACATGCAGCGCGATCGCCTGTTCCGCGCGATCCTCGGCGCGGCCGACCGGTTCGACTCCCCCCGAGCGCTGACCGAGTACCTCGGCGAACTGGGCCGGGGGCACCGCAAGTACGGCACACTGGCCGGCCACTATCCCGCAGTGGGCGAGGCCCTTCTCGGAGCGCTGAGCCGCTATGCGACCACGGTGTGGGACGCGGAGGCTGAGGCGGCCTGGGTCCGTGCCTACACCGCGATATCGCAGATCATGATCGACGCCGCCGCCGAGGACGAGCAGTGGGCTCCGGCCTGGTGGCACGCGGAGGTCGTCTCGCACGAGTCGAGAACGCGCGACATAGCGGTTCTCACCATCCGCCCCGATCAGGTCTACCCCTTCGTCGCCGGTCAGTACGCGGCCATGGAGACGCCCTGGTGGCCCCGGGTCTGGCGGCACTACTCCTTCGCGTCTGCGCCCCGCCGGGACGGTCTGCTCACCTTCCACGTCAAGGCTGTCCCGGCCGGGTGGGTCTCCAACGCCCTGGTGCACCGGGCCCGCCCCGGCGACATCGTGCGGCTCGGCCCGCCCAGCGGCTCGATGACGATCGACCACTCCACCCACAACGGCCTGCTCTGCCTGGGCGGCGGCACGGGCATCGCGCCGATCAAGGCACTCGTCGAGGACGTCGCGCAACACGGCGACCGGCGCCCCGTGGAGGTCTTCTACGGGGCTCGCAGCGATCGCGACCTGTACGACATCGAGACGATGATGCGCCTCCAGAAGACCTTTCCCTGGCTTGTGGTGCGGCCGGTGGTCTCCATGGGCCGACCGGAGCGGGAGGGCGGTCTGCGAGGGCTGCTGCCGGAGGCCGTGCGCGAATGCGGCCCGTGGCACGAGTACGACGCCTATCTCTCGGGCCCGCCGGGCATGATCCGCAGCAGCGTGGACGCGCTCAGAGGCATCGGCATGCCGGCCGAACGCATCCGGCACGACTCCGTCGAGGAACTGGCCGCCGTCGCCCCCGGCTGACGAACGACCGACGACGGGCAAGGCGCGCCCCGACGGACTCGGCATGCCCTGCCGGCGCACGGCGCCGGTCCACGGCGCACATCCATGAGGCGCGGCACGGGGCCGCAGGGTGAGGTACCCGGTCGGCACCGCGGCACCGCCGCCCCGACCCCCGCCTGCTCCCGGCCGGTGTATCAGCCCAGGTCGGGCGCGTGCATCGCCCGTACACCCTCGATGTTGCCGTCCAGGTAGTGCCGCAGTGACAGCGGTACGAGATGAACGGCCGCGATGCCCATCCGGCTGAAGGGCACCCGGACGATCTCGTACTCCCCGCAGGGAGCGTCGATCTCGGGGCCGTGGCGCCGGGACGGGTCCATCGACTCCAGTCGGCAGACGAAGAAGTGCTGGACCTTGACGCCCTTCACTCCGCCGCCCTCGATGTGCTCGACGGTGTCGACGAAGCAGGGAACCACATCGGTGACCTTGGCGCCCAGCTCCTCGTCCAGTTCACGGTGCAGGGCGTCGACGACGGTCGCGTCCTCGGGCTCGACCCCGCCACCCGGTGTGAGCCAGTACGGGTCCATCCCGGGCTTGGTCCGCTTGATGAGGACGAGGTCGTTGCCGTCGAGCAGAATGGCGCGTGCGGTGCGCTTGACCACGGGACGTTCGGTCATGGCAAGAGCGTGGCCCACTGAATCGGTTCTGAAACACCCGGACGGCGCCGGGCCTTCCCGCGCTCACCAGTCGGCCGCGGCACCCAGCAGCCACTCGTGTGCCCGCGCGATGTGCGGCAGCGCGAGCGTGCCGGTCCGCACGGCCAGGAAGTAGGTGCGCAGCGGGGGCACCGGAGGATCGAGGAGCGCGACGACCTCCCCGCGTGCCAGCGCCCCCTCGCACAGATAACGCGGCAGCACGGCGAGACCGGCACCCGCCGCCGCGCACTCCAGGACGGCCCGCAGGTCCGGGGCGATGACGGTTCCCGCGGCGGCGGGCCGGGTGTCGAACACGGCGGACCAGTAGCGGGTGACGAACGGCAGGCTTTCGTGCACCTCCACGACCGGCAGCTGCTCCAGCACCACGGGGCCGTCGTGCTGTGAGGCCTCCGGCCCCAGGTGCGCGGCCCAGTGCGGTGCTGCGACCAGCACGTGTTCCTCGTCGCAGAGCGGAGTCGCCGTGAGCAGCCCGCCGCGGGGGCGGGACGGCGTGATGACCAGATCATGGTGCCCGGCGGCCAGTCCCTCCAGGGTCTCCTCGGCGGTGGTGAAGAACGAACTGCGCAGGGTCAGTCCCTGGGCGACGAGCGGTGCGAGCGCGGGCAGGGCGCGCGCTGACGTGAACTCGGGCGGTCCGGCCAGATGCAGGGTCCGTACGGCCGACTCCTCGTCCAGCTCGGTCTCGGCTATCTCGACCAGCGCGTCCAGATGGGGCGCCGCCCGGTGCGCGAGTTCGTCGCCGACGGTGGTCGGCGTCACACCCCGGGCCCCCCGGAGGAAGAGCGGCCGGCCCAGCTGGCGTTCCAAGGTGCGTATCTGGGAGGTCACCGCGGGCTGGGAGAGGCCGAGCAGCGCGGCGGCCCTGGTGAAGGAACCGGCCCGGTGCACCGTGATGAACGTACGCAGCAGGGACAGGTCCATGTCCTGTCCCCTCTCACCGTCGCGACACTTCGGACCGTACAACTATAAATATGTCGATAGGTGGGTGCCGCTTCGGTGATTGGACACTGACGGAGGGTCAATTAGCCTTGTGCAGGCGGTTCTTCGCAGGAGGAGCCGGGGCGGTCCGAGCCACGAGGGGGGAGGCTCGGGCCGTCCGTGACGGTCAGTCCGTGCCCAGCGCCGCGTCCAGCGCCCGCTCCACGTCGGCCACCAGGTCCTCCGCGTTCTCGGCGCCGACGGAGAAACGGATGAAGCCTTCCGGTACGGCGTCGCCGCCCCAGCGCGCCCGCCGCTCGGCGGTGGAGCGTACACCGCCGAAACTCGTGGCGTCGTCGGCCAGCCGCAGCTCGGCCAGGAAGCGCTCGGCCCGTTCCCGGTCGGGCGCACGAACGACACCACGGAACCGAAGCGCTGCATCTGCCGCACGGCGACCGGGTACGAGGGGTCTCCCGGAAGGCCGGGATAGCGCAGCCCGGTCACCTTTCGTCGCCCGGCCAACGTCTCGGCCAGGGCCAGGGCATTGGCGCACTGGCGGTCGATGCGCAGTTCCAGCGTGGCGAGGGAACGGTGCGCGAGCCATGCCTCCATCGGGCCCGGGATCGCGCCGACCACTTTGCGCCAGCGCCGCACCCCCGCCGCCAGCCCGGGGTCGCGGCAGGTCACGTGGCCGAGCAGGACGTCCCCGTGACCGGTCATGCCCTTGGTGTCGCTGGCCACCGAGAAGTCCGCCCCCAGCTCCAGCGGGCGCTGGCCGAGCGGTGTGGCGAGGGTGTTGTCGACGGCCACCAGCGTGCCCGCCGCGTGCGCGGCCTCGACGAGCCGGCGCACGTCGCAGACGTCGAGCCCCGGGTTGGACGGTGTCTCGATCCACAGCAGCGCGGCGCCGCGAAGGGCCGTGAGCTGGGCGTCGCCGCCGGTCGGCGCGGTCCGCACCTCGACGCCGTACGCCTCCAGCTGCTCACGCACCAGCGGCAGCAACTGGTATCCGTCGTCGGGCAGCACGACCACGTCGCCGGTGCGGGCCCGGGACAGCAGCACGGCCGAGATCGCCGCCATGCCGGAGGCGAAGACGACGGTCTCGACCGGTTTCCCCGGAGCCTCCAGCTCGCCGATGGCACGCTCCAGGTGGGTCCAGGTCGGATTGGTGTCCCGCCCGTAGGTGTACGGGCCGGTGGGGGCGCCGGAGAGATGGAAGTGCGCGGCGAGGACCGGCCCGGGCAGGGTGGGCTCGTACTGTTCGGGTTCGGGCAGCCCGGCCCGTACCGCCCTGGTTCCGTCACCCATGGTGTCCATGCCGCTCCTCGTCGCTCTTCCGGGCCGGTCGCCGGTCCGCCCCACCGTTGCAGACCGTTTCCAGCGGTTGCCGGATCAGTCTTCGTCCGGCAGCACCACGTTCAGCGCCCACGACACGATCGAGATGATCAGGCCGCCGAGCACGGCGGTCCAGAAGCCGCTGACGTGGAAGCTCAGGTCGAGCACGCCGGCCAGCCAGGAGGTCAGCAGCAGCATGAGCGCGTTGACCACCAGGGTGAACAGACCCAGTGTGAGGAAGAAGAGCGGCAGGGTCACCAGTTGTACGGCCGGCTTCACCACGGAGTTCACCAGGCCGAAGATCAGGGCGACCAGGACCAGCGTGAGCGCCTTGCGCCCGGTGCTGCCGCCCTCCAGCGTGATGTTGTCCAGCAGCCAGATGGCTACGGCCAGCGCACCCGCGTTGGCGATCGTCTTGACTACGAAATTCTTCATGTGTCTGATCGTGGCAGACACGGTCGGTGGCGGACACCGGCAGGATCGGGAAACAAAGGGCGGACGGTAATGAAGGCGTTCAGACTGGACGAACTGGAATCGGAGCGGGCCGCCAACAACGGTGCCTATCTGCAGTTCCTGAAGGAACGGAACATGTCCGTCGGCCTGTACGCGCTGAACGCGGGTGAGGTCGACCCGCAGCAGCCGCACCGGGAGGACGAGGTCTACTTCGTCGTCAGCGGACGCGGCTCGATCACGGTCGGCACGGAGACCACGCAGGTGGGCCGGGGAAGCGTGGTGTACGTACCGGCCGGAGTCCCGCACAAGTTCCACCACATCACCGAGGACCTGCGGGTCATGGTCGTCTTCTCCCCGCCGGAGAGCTGAGTACCCCCGAACGGGGCGCTCATCCGGAGGGGCGGGTTCCGGTGTCAGGGATCCCTAGGGGGTCGATCAGGGGACGGCAAGGGGTGCGGAACGCCCCTCCGGTGCCTTCGCGCCTCTAGCATCGGGAGTGTCGGAGCAGGGACGCACAGAGACGAGGCGAGGACGATGGCCGTACGGGAGATATTCGCCGGGATGCCCTGGTGGGTGAAGTGGATCGCGGTGCCGGTGATCGCGATCGTCGTGTTCGGCGGACTGATCGCCAGCGTGCTCGGTTTCGTGATCGGCCTGCTCTTCAAGATCCTGCTCTTCGTGATCCTGGTCGGCGGTCTCGTCTTCGTCGTGCGCAAGGTCATGTCCTCCTCAGGTGGTGGCTGGTAGTAATCAGGGGGATCGGAAACCAGCCATGGTGTTAGCCCAGCTGAGCTAAGCCAGGGACGAAACAACGCACCTTGGGGATACGGCCGATATGGTGGCATTCCACTGCCGCCACCTGGGAATTAACTGACCGTCACCACCATGACCAGTGGTTTGCACGGTGTTCGGCCCTCGTACCCAGCCATGCGGCGGTCTGTGGGGGAGGCCCCCACAGGCGGGCTGACCGCCCGTCACCATGCCTGGGGGTGACCGTTGACCACGGCATCGAGCACCGCTTCCCCGACCTTGATCGGCTCGGTGCAGCGAGCGCTGAGGCTGCTGGAAGCAGTGGGCGCGCATCGCGACGGGGCGCCCGCGAAGCAGCTGGCCAGGGAGGCGGGGCTCCCCCTTCCCACGGCCTATCACCTGCTGCGCACCCTGACGCATGAGGGCTATCTGCGTCGTGACAACGGAGTGTTCCGCTTCGGCGCCGCCGCCGAGCGTCTGACCGCCGAGGGTACGCCGCAGAATCGTCGCAGCAGGATGTCCGAGTCGCTCAGCCGCTGGCGCGAGGCCATCGGTGTCCCCGTGTACTGCGCCGTCTACCGAGAGGGCGAGATCGAACTCGTCGCGGTCGCCGATGATCCCGCCATGCCCGCCGTGCGCGAGTGGGCGTCCTTCCGGGAGACCGGGCACGCCCACGCGATCGGCCAGTGCCTGCTGAGCCGACTGGACGAGAAGGCGCGCGAGGACCACCTGAACCGGCATCCGGTACGGCCACTGACCCCCTATTCGGTGAGGGACCGCGCGACATTCCTGGAGCGGCTGCGGTCGCTGGAGCGCATGGAACCCGTCGTCGAACGGCAGGAGTACGCGCTGGGAACGGTCTGCGCGGCCATCCCGATCAGCGCCGGCTTCACCGCCGCCGCTATGGCGATTTCAGTACCCCTGGAACAGGAACACCGATTGCTCCCCGCAGTCGAACAGCTACGTGGTGAAGTGTCCAACCTCTTGCGTTCATTCGTGTTCTCTATCAGTATCTGAAAAATCACTCCTTGTGATCTGCTATCGCGTGCACCACGATGGCGTCAATAGGGCCATGGGGGATCATTCCTGGCCAGATTCATCTACTGCGGGGTTGAACGATGCGCGAGTCGGTTCAAGCTGAGGTCATGATGAGCTTTCTCGTCTCCGAGGAGCTCTCTTTCCGGATCCCGGTGGAGCTCCGGTACGAAGTGTGTGATCCGTATGCGATTCGGATGACCTTCCATCTGCCCGGTGACGCCCCCGTCACCTGGGCATTCGGCCGTGAGTTGCTGCTCGACGGCCTCAACAGCCCCAGTGGCGACGGCGATGTGCACATCGGGCCCACGGATCCCGAGGGGCTTTCCGATGTACACATCCGCCTTCAGGTGGGCGCCGACCGTGCCCTCTTCCGGGCTGGTTCGGCGCCGCTCGTGGCTTTTCTCGACCGGACCGACAAGCTCGTGCCGCTCGGACAGGAGCGCACGCTGGGTGACTTCGAGGGAAACCTGGAGGAGGCCCTGGGTCGGATCCTCGCCGAGGAGCAGAACGCCGGCTGAAGGAAACGGTGTCGCCGACCGGTGCCCGCCGGTCGAACACGGCATCCGCCGAATGGGTGAATCGCTCTCCGTATTCAGGACCGCTCCTCGTCTGTCGGCCGATGTCCGTTCCGGGGTGCTCATGGCTTCGTCCTGCGACGGCGGCCCTTCCCGGCCCGTACGGGTGCTGAAGCTCCGGCTTCCGCGCCGAGCCCTGTACGGTCCGCGGAGACCACCAGCGCGGCGAGCACCGTTGTCACCGGCACCGATGCGACCAGCCCGATCGAACCGACCAGCGTCCGTACGATCTCCTCCGCCACCAGCTCGCTGTTGGCCACCGTGCCCACGCTGCTCCTGGCGATCGAGAACAGCAGCAGCAACGGCAGCGCGGCGCCCGCGTAGGCGAGCACCAGCGTATTGACGACCGAGGCGATGTGATCGCGCCCGATCCTGATCCCCGCCCGGTAGAGCCCCCGCACGCCCATCGTCGGGTTCGCCTGGTGCAGTTCCCAGACGGCCGACGTCTGGGTGACCGTCACGTCGTCGAGCACCCCGAGCGAACCGATGATGACGCCGGCCAGCAGCAGGCCGCTCATGTCGATGCGCGGATACAGGCCGTGGATGAGGCCGGTGCTGTCGTCGGTGTTGCCGGTCAGGCTCGCCCAGCCGATGAACAGCGAGCCGAGCAGCCCGATCAGCAGCAGCGAGATCAGTGTGCCCACCACCGCGACCGAGGTGCGGGCGGTGAGCCCATGGCACATGTAGAGCGCGATCAGCATGATGGCACTGGACCCGACCACCGCCACGATCAGCGGATTCGAGCCCTGAAGGATGGCCGGGAGGATGAACAGGGTCAGCACGGCGAACGACACGGCGAGCGCGACCAGCGCCATCACCCCGCGCATCCTTCCCACCGCGACCACGACCAGGGCGAAGATCCCGGCCAGCAGCGCCATCGGGAACTTCCGGTTCACATCGGTCACCGAGTACTGCAGGTCGTGGGGCGCGTCCGGGGCGTACGCCACGACCACGCCCTGCCCCTCGCGCAGCTGACGTGGTGCGTCGGGCTGGACGATCTCCACGAACCGCCGGCCCTTGTCGTGACCGGTCGTCACCTCGACCGTGGCCTTCGCGCACAGCCCGGTGCGGCCCGCCGACTGCGGAGCGGTCTCGCCGCCGACCGGCATCTGGGAGGCGTTCACCTCCTTGCAGTCCACCGTGTCGACGTTCACCACCTTCCCCTGCTGGGTCTGCCGGTCGAAGCCGACACCGGTTCGTTCGTGCGGTGGCGCACCGCCCGGCCAGAGCGCCGCCAGTCCGGCGAGGACCGCGGCGGCGAACGGGATCAGTACGGCCGCGATGACCTTCCGCAGATGTCTGGAGACGGGCGCGGCGGGGCCGTGGGCGTGCGTATGGCCGTGTGTGTGGCCGTGGTGGGGACTCGGCGGTTCGGGAACGCTAGGGAGGGACATCACCGGGCGATCATCGCAAGGAGGCATGGGACCCTCTGTTCATTCCGCCGGACGGGGCGCTAGCGTGGAGGAACCTTTGCACACGCGGGAGCTCGGAGCACCGGGCTGAGAGGGCGCTGATATCCGTACGTCCGTACGGGATGAGCTGCGCCGACCGCCGAACCTGTTACCGGGTAATGCCGGCGTAGGGAGTAGGTCTCATGACCACATCGGACGCACGCACGCCTGCCTCCAACCAGAGCGACGAGGCCGGGAAGTCCATCGGCTGGCACAAGGGATACGTCCAGGGCTCGCGCCCCGACATCCGTGTGCCGGTCCGTCAGGTGCACCTCACCAACGGCAAGGACGTGACGCTGTACGACACGTCGGGGCCGTACACCGACCCCACCGTCGAGACCGACGTCCGTCGCGGGCTCGCGCCGCTGCGGGAGAACTGGATCATCGCGCGCGGCGACACCGAGGAGTACCCGGGCCGGCCCGTCCGACCCGAGGACGACGGGCTCAAGCACACCTCGCCGAGAACGGGGTCTCCCCTGCTCGAGCGAAGCCGAGAGCTTGGGGAAGGGCTGCGCAATCTCGACGCAGTCTTCCCCGGTCGGCCCCGGCTGCCGCGCCGCAGCCGGGACGGCCGGCCCGTGACCCAGCTCGCGTACGCCCGCCGGGGCGAGATCACCCCGGAGATGGAGTACGTGGCGATCCGGGAGAACGTCGAGCCGGAGGTGGTGCGGGAGGAGATCGCCGCGGGCCGCGCCGTGCTGCCGGCCAACGTCAACCACCCCGAGACCGAGCCGATGATCATCGGGAAGCGGTTCCTGGTGAAGGTCAATGCCAACATCGGCAACTCCGCGGTGACGTCCTCCATCGAGGAGGAGGTGGAGAAGATGACGTGGGCGACGCGGTGGGGCGCCGACACGGTCATGGACCTTTCCACCGGCCGCAACATTCACACCACCCGTGAGTGGGTTCTGCGCAACTCGCCCGTGCCGATCGGCACCGTGCCCCTCTACCAGGCCCTCGAAAAGGTCGACGGCAAGGCCGAGGAGTTGACCTGGGAGATCTACCGGGACACCGTCGTCGAACAGGCCGAGCAGGGCGTCGACTACATGACGGTGCACGCCGGCGTACGCCTGCCGTACGTTCCGCTGACCGCCCGCCGCAAGACCGGCATCGTCTCGCGAGGCGGCTCGATCATGGCGGCGTGGTGTCTCGCCCACCACAAGGAGTCGTTCCTCTACGAGAACTTCGAGGAGCTCTGCGAACTCCTCGCCTCCTACGACGTGACGTACTCGCTCGGCGACGGGCTGCGCCCCGGCTCGATCTCGGACGCCAACGACGAGGCGCAGTTCGCCGAGCTGCGCACGCTCGGGGAGCTGAACACGATCGCCAAGCGGTACGGCGTCCAGACCATGATCGAGGGGCCGGGCCATGTCCCGATGCACAAGATCAAGGAGAACATCGACCTCCAGCAGGAGATCTGCGAAGAGGCTCCCTTCTACACGCTCGGCCCGCTGACCACCGATGTCGCTCCGGCGTACGACCACATCACCTCGGGTATCGGCGCGGCGATGATCGCCTGGTGGGGCACGGCGATGCTCTGTTACGTGACGCCCAAGGAGCACCTCGGGCTGCCGAACCGGGACGACGTGAAGACCGGCGTGATCACGTACAAGATCGCGGCCCACGCCGCGGATCTCGCCAAGGGGCATCCGGGGGCGCAGGACTGGGACGACGCGCTCTCCGACGCCCGGTTCGAGTTCCGTTGGGAGGACCAGTTCAATCTGGCGCTCGATCCGGTCACGGCACGGGAGTTCCACGACGAGACGCTGCCGGCGGAGCCGGCGAAGACGGCGCACTTCTGCTCGATGTGCGGCCCGAAGTTCTGCTCGATGAAGATCTCTCAGGACATCCGGCGTGAACACGGGGTGTCACAGGCGGAGATCGAGGCGGGGATGTCGGAGAAGTCGAAGGAGTTCGCGGCGGCGGGCCACCGCGTCTACCTGCCCGTCGCGGACTGAGACGAGAGCCGACCGAGGCGACAAGGGGGGCGGACCGCAGGGGACGCTGTTGGTTTGTTCGGTCCCGCGCGTGACGTCGGTCTTCACGATCCGGTTGTGGTCGTGGAGACCGACGTTGTTGTGTGGGGTGGGTGTCGATGTCGATGCAGCCGAAGGGGCCGGGGGAGATTCCGGCGGAGACGGTGCGGGTCGCCCGGGCAGCGTTCCCGAAGGGAAGCCTGGCGATCCGGGCCCGGGACGAGTTGGGGCCGATGTTCCGCGATGAGGACTTCGCGGATCTGTTCGCCTCACGTGGCCGGCCTGCCTGGTCACCTGCGGGGCCGGCGCTGGTGTCGGTGCTCCGGTTCGTGGAGGGGCTGACCGACCGCCAGGCCGCGGAGGCGGTGCGTGCGCGGATCGACTTCACGTACGCGCTCGGGCTTGACCTCGCTGATCCCGGCTTCGACTTTTCGGTGCTGTCGGAGTTCAGGGGCCGGCTGGCCGGGGCCGTTGGCGGGCGCCGGGTCATGGACGGGGTGCTGGTCGCGGCACGGGAGAAGGGGCCGCTCAAGAGCGCGGGCCGGGCCCGGACCGATTCCTCGCATGTGCTGTCGTCGGCGCGTGAGCCGTGCTGGCTGGAGCAGGTGGCCGAGACGCTGCGGGCGGCATTGAACGCGCTCGCGCAGGCCGCTCCGGAGTGGCTGTCCGGGATCGCGGAGCCGGACTGGTTCCGCCACTACGCCACCAGGGCCGAGGACTCCCGGTTCCCCAAGGCCCGCGCGAAGCGGGACGAGGCGGGAGCCCGGATCGGCCGGGACGGGACACGCCTGCTGGAAGCGGTCTTCGCCGCCGATACCCCTGCGGCGCTGCGTGCACTGGACGAGGTGGAGATCCTGCGCCGGATCTGGGTGCAGAGTTTCCACCGGGTGGACGGTGAGGTGATGCGCAGGGGCCCAAAAGACCGGCCGCCGGGCGCGATGCGCCTGGTCGGCCCCTATTGACCCGGAAGCCCGTGTCGGCGTCAAACGGGACACCATGTGGAACGGATACAAGGTCCACCTCACTGAGACCTGCGGCGAGGACGGCGTTGCGCACCTGGTCACGAACGACCACGGTGGCGACCGTCGTGGACAACGCGATGAACGAGGAGATCCACGCCTGCCTCGCCGCCCGGGACCGCCTGCCCGCCGGGCACTGGGCGGACGCCGGATATCCCACCGCCGCCCGCATCCTTGCCGCTCGGGCCGAGTACGGCGTCGAACTGCACGGGCCGCTGGCCGACAATACGTCGCACCAGGCCAAAGGCGCCTTCGGGCTCGACGCGTTCACCATCGACTGGAAGCACCGGCAGGTGTCCTGCCCGAACGGCGTCACTACCACGCACTGGTATCCCCGCCTCGATTCCAACGGCGTGCCGGCCATCCGCGTCAGGTTCCCTGCCAGCCGCTGCCGCCCCTGCCCCGACCTGCGGAAGTGCGTCAGCTCGGCCACCGGCCGCCAGCACGAACTCATGCTGCGGCAACAGCAGGCCGAGCACGAGGCCATCCGGCACATCCACGCTGAACAGCAGACCGATGCGTGGAAGGAGCGCTACAAGATCCGTGCCGGTGTCGAGAGCACCATCTCCCAGGCCGCCGGACACTGCGGCCTGCGCAGATCCCGCTACCGGGGCCTGGCAAAGACCAGTCCCCAGCACCAGCTCACCGGCGCAGCGATCAACCTCGCCCGCATCGACGCCCATCTCACCGGCACACCACGAGCCCGCACCCGCACCAGCCAATTCACGCGACTTTGCCCCGACGAACTGACGCCCGCCGGGGCAAAGCAGGGACCGAATTAGCCAACGGCGTCCGCAGGGTTCCGCCCCCTGTCGCCTCGCTCGCCCCGGCCCGTGCCCGGTTCGCCCCCGGGCTCCTCACCGGCCACGCGGAAGCCGCGCCCCCCGGGGCGGAAATCGGATGAACGCGACGGCCGGGTCTCCGTAGCATCCGTGCATGAGCGGCATGACAGGACAGAGGACGGACACCACGCAGGCGCGGGACGCAGTGGACACGACGGACGCGGTGCGGGTGGTGGAAGCGGACCGGCAGCCGTGCTGGCGCGGACGGGACGTCGCCTTCGTCGCCGTCGAGACCGAGGACGCCGAGCTGCTGCAGGAGTGGCGGTGCGATCCGGCGGCCGCCCATGAGATGGGGGTCTGGCCGCGTTCGCTCGCCTCGCTGCGCGAGCACATCGAGCGCGATCAGGAGGACCAGGACCGGGACGACTTCCTCGTCGTGCTCGCCGACGGCACCCCCGTGGGCCACGCGGCCCTCACCGACCAGAACTACGCCAACGGCACCGCCGATGTCGAGCTGCTGCTGTCCCCGCGGCACCGCGGTCGCGGATACGGCACGCGGGCTCTGGACGCGCTGACGGACCTGGCGTTCGGGGAGCTTCCCCTGTACCGTCTCCGGGCCATCACCCACGCGGACAACGCGGCCGCGCTCGCCGTCCTCGACAGGTCGGGGTTCATCCGGGAGGGGGTGAGCCGGTCGGCGTGCCTGCACCGGGGGCGGCGGTACGACGTCGCGGTGTTCTCGCTGCTCCGTCCCGAGTGGGAGGGGCAGGCGCGCCCGAGGTCCTGGGACCTGTGATCGGGCGCGGCTCGTCCGCGTCCTTGGCCGCGGCCCGGATCAGGGGCCCCGGGCGGGGTGGAGGGGGTGTGCGCGGCCCGCGTGACCGGGCTCCGGGGGGAGGGGGCGCGTGCGGCGGCGCCGTCATTCCACGTCGTGCTCGGGGGCGCCGAAGTCGGGGCTGGTGAAGTCCGGGCTGGTGAAGGTCGGCCGGGGGCCCGCGGCCGGGCCCTCGTCCGGGCCGGAGAAGTCGGGGCGGCTGTAGCCGACTTTCGGGATGCGGTTCGGCGAGCGCTGCGGTGTGCGTGCGGTGGACGCGGCCTCGGGGTCGTCGAGGGCGTCGCGCAGGAACGGCAGGATGCCGCGTTCCAGCAGCGCGTGCCGCCAGGCTTCCCGGGCCCGCGCCACGTCCTCCGGCAGTTCGATCTCGTCGCGCACGGCGTTCTCCGAAGCGGAGCCGTTGCGCAGCGCGGTGATCAGCAGTCCGACCGCGGCGACCAGGATGGCGGCGGCCATGACCACGGCGAAGAACCAGCCCGCGGTGACCAGGGTCGAGGCGAAGGCGGGCGGCGGACTGAGCAGCTTCAGCAGATAGCCGACCAGCAGGAATATGAACGCGGCGGTGCCGGCGAGCACGGGCGCGAGGACCGTGACGACCGCTCCCGCACCGGCGCCCGACCGGCCCGGACGGTCCGTGTCCGACCCGGCGAGCGGGTCCTCCCCGTCGGCCGTGCCGCGCAGTTCCTCACGGGCCCGCACGTAGTGGTCGTACTCGGTGGCCGCCGTCGCCGTGATCATGTCCGTGGCGGCCAGCGCCATGGTGCGCAGCTGTACGGCGTTGAGCCGTTCACCGACCGCGGCCAGATCCGGCCGTCGATGGGCGTGGCGCAGTGCGTCGTCGAGGATCCGCTCGTACTCGGGGCGGTCCTCGGTCAGCAGGTGCGGAGCGCTTCTCATGTGCATCCCCCGATGCTCCGTCGGGCCCGACAGCCCGTCTTTGCCGGGCAGTTGGGCGGAAACGGAGGAGAGCCTGCTACGGATACGCCGATGGTAGAGCGCCCACGGCACGCGGTGACAGGGGGTTTCCGGAAATAGGCCCGGTGCTCGGCCCGGTGCTCGGCGTGGTCAGGTCGTGGAAGCGTCTTCCCGTAAAACCGTCAGTCATGCAGGGGGAGTTGGACGACCAGCAGCTTTCCGGCCATGGTCACTCCGCCGTCCATGGCGATGGCGAGCCCGTCGGCGTACACGTGCGGGCCTTCGACCACGGGACCCGAGCTGTCCTCTCCGACCTCCGACCCGACCTCGCCGAGGAGGTAGGGAATGGGGCTGTGACCATGGACGATGCGCTGTCCGCCGTAGGCGGCCATCAGTTCCCGCACGGCCTGCGGTCCCGCGTCGTCACGGAAGGCGAACCGCTTGGTGAACTTGCGGAAGAGGTCCCAGCACTCGTCGGCGTCGTTGCGCGTGAGAATGGCGTGCACCGTGTCGTTGACGTCCTCGATGGTGCTGCCGTAGTCGAGGTACGCCGTCGTGTCGGAGTGCATCAGCAGATGCCCGTCCTCCTCGACGATCGCGTCGAGGCGGGACATCCACTGGAGGTGGACGTCCTGGAGCCGCTCCATGTCGTTCTTCTGACCGCCGTTGAGCAGCCAGGCGGCCTGGAAGGTGGCGGTGCCCGCGCCCGAGTTCACCGGCGTGTCGCCGAACCGTTTGGCGCCGATGAGCAACAGCTCGTGATTTCCCATCAACGCCTTGCAGTACCCGCCCGCGGCGGCGGCCTCGGCGGAGAGGCGCATCACGAGGTCGATGACGCCGATGCCGTCCGGACCGCGGTCGGTGAAGTCGCCGAGGAACCAGAGCCGGGTGTTGCCCGCGGCCCACCTGCCGTCGGAGTCGATGAGGCCCTGCTCGGCGAGAGCGGCGACCAGCTCGTCCAGGTAGCCGTGGACGTCGCCGACGACGTAGAGCGGCCCGAGTCCCGGCTCGCGGGCCGGCCAGGGCTCCGGCACGGCCCGCACCTGGACGGTGTCGCCGCGGTTGATCACCGGGAGGTCGCGTTCGGTGGGCGTGTACCCGTCCGGCAGCGCGTCCCCGGGCAGGGCGCTGCCCGGATGCGGGGACGCGGGCGGTACCGGGGTCTGCGCGTAGGGCGGTACGCGGAAGTCGCGCAACGTCGCAGTCCGCACCACGGGTTCCTGACCGGCCCCCTGTGTCATCGACCCCTCCACCACCGTCGCGCCGCCGTACACCTGACGGGCCTGCTGGTCGGGGCGGTCCGCGGTGTCGTGCGCCCATCATAGGAATGCGAATCGTGCTGTGTGACGCACCAGGGGTGGTGAATCCCGGAGCATGTCAGGCTCACCGGCCGTTTGGTCCGAATTCGTCTGTTCAATCCCTGGCGGGGGAGCGCGGCGCGCTGACCGTGGTGCGGGGCGGACGGCGTTGCGAGGACGTCCGGACGATGAGCTCCGTCGGTATGACCTGCTCCACCGGGCCGCCGTGATCCACGCCCTCGATGGCGTCGATGAGGAGCTGGACGACCGCCGTGCCGATTCTGCGCGGTTTGAGCGAGAGGGTGGTGATGGGCGGCTCGGTCGTCGCGTACACGGTGGACTCGCTGCAGCAGACCAGCAGCAGGTCCTCGGGGACGCGCAGCCCGTATCTGCGGGCGGCCGCCAGGAGGTCGGTGCCGTTGGGGTCGAAGAGCCCGTAGACGGCGTCGGGACGGTCCGGGCGGGCGAGCAGCCGGTCCGCGGCGACCGCGCCCGCGCACGGGTCGTGGGCGGGGTAGGACTCGTACACCGGGTCCTGGCCCACGCGCTCGCACCAGCGCAGGTACGCGGAGGTGGAGAGGCGGGTGTACGTGTCGGTCGTGGTGCCGGTGAGCAGGCCGATGCGTCGGGCCCCGGCGGAGGCGAGGTGGTCGAGGAGGTCGAGCACGGCGGCGCCGTGGTCGTTGTCGACCCAGGCGGTGACCGGGAGGGCGCCGGCCGGGCGTCCGTCCGACACGACGGGCAGCCCTTGTCGTACGAGCTCCGTGACGACCGGGTCCTGGTCGGAGGGGTCGATGACGACGGTGCCGTCGAGGGCGACGTTCGACCAGACGTCGTGGCGCGAGGTGGCGGGCAGGATGACGAGGGCGTAGCCGCGGGCGAGCGCCGCGGAGGTGGCCGCTCTGGCCATCTCGGCGAAGTACGCGAACTCGGTGAAGGTGAAGGGTTCGTCGCCGTACGTCGTCACGGTCAGGCCGATGAGGCCGGACTTGCCGGTACGGAGGGTTCGGGCCGCGGCGGACGGGCGGTAGCCCAGGCGCTCTGCGACCTCGCGGACATGGCGGCGGGTGGCGTCCGGGAGCCTGCCCTTGCCGTTGAGCGCGTCGGAGACGGTCGTGATGGAGACCCCGGCGGCGGCGGCCACGTCCCGGATTCCCGCTCGTCCTTGCCGGCTGCCGCGCCGGGGTGTCTCCGCCCGGCTCACCTGGTGCTTCCCTGCTGCTGTCATGGCGAGCCGATAGTAGGGGGCGTGCGGGAGGTTGGCCCGGTCGCATATTCACGCGTTGACAGGCACGTTTCTGCATGATCAGACGGCGTCAAATACCTTGTAAGGCCAGGTCGTTGGGCGAATGCGCCGTGGTGTGTGATGCGCTGAACCCGGTGGGTCTACGAAATGGTCGATGTTTCGAAGAGGTCTCATCTCACCTCTTCGAGGGACGCGCGCCACGGCGTGAGCCACCGGCGCGCGTCAAGGTCGAACGCGCTCCCCTCATTCCTGGTCGCACCGGGCGATGGGGTGCACGGAGCGTTCCCGTGCGCCCGGCCGCACCGGGCCTCCGAAGGCGCACGGGCCATTCGCAGCGGCGCCCAATCCTCATAAGGTGAGCAGTATTGATGTGTACAGACGGTCGAGGAGGATCTGCGGTGAGCGAGACGAGCCCCAAGTTGCGCGCCGAGCTGGACGGCGTTCCCGCCTATGTGCCCGGCAAGCCCGCGGCGGCCGGTGGACCGGTCGCCTTCAAGCTGTCCTCCAATGAGAATCCGTACCCCCCGCTGCCCGGAGTGATGGAGTCCGCCCTGGCGGCGGCCGCGAACTTCAACCGTTACCCGGACATGGCCTGCACCGGCCTGATGAACGAGCTGGCCGACCGTTTCGGTGTGCCCGTCTCGCATCTCGCCACCGGTACCGGGTCGGTCGGGGTGGCGCAGCAGCTGCTCCAGGCGACCTCGGGTCCGGGCGACGAGGTGATCTACGCCTGGCGCTCCTTCGAGGCGTACCCGATCATCACCCAGGTCAGCGGGGCGACCTCGGTGAAGGTGCCGCTGACCGACGGTGAGGCGCACGACCTCGACGCGATGGCGGAGGCGATCACCGACCGTACCCGTCTGATCTTCGTCTGCAACCCGAACAACCCGACCGGCACCGTGGTGCGCCGGGCCGAGCTGGAACGTTTCCTGGACCGGGTGCCCGGCGACGTCCTGGTGGTGCTGGACGAGGCGTACCGGGAGTTCATCCGCGACGCCGAGGTGCCGGACGGCATCGAGATCTACCGGGACCGGCCCAATGTGGCGGTGCTGCGCACGTTCTCCAAGGCGTACGGTCTGGCCGGACTGCGGGTCGGCTTCGCCGTGGCGCATGAGTCGGTGGCGGCCGCGCTGCGCAAGACGGCGGTGCCCTTCGGGGTCAGCCAGCTCGCGCAGGACGCGGCGGTGGCCTCGCTGCGTGCGGAGGACGAACTCCTGGGGCGCGTGGGTTCCCTGGTCGTCGAGCGCGGCCGGGTGCAGCGGGCACTGGCGGAGCAGGGATGGACGGTGCCGGAGTCGCAGGCGAACTTCGTGTGGCTGCGGCTGGGGGAGCGCACGGCCGACTTCGCCGCGGTGTGCGAGCGGGCCGGCGTGGTGGTCAGGCCGTTCGTGGGTGAGGGCGTACGGGTCACGATCGGTGAGGACGAGGCGAACGACCTGTTCCTGAAGGTGGCGGAGTCGTACCGCAGGGAGCTGTAGAGCCGTAGAGCGGCGCGGAACCGCAGGAGGACGTGGAACGGCGTGGTCCTGCGGGAGCCGTCGAAGGGCGCGCGGACCGCGGTTCGCGCGCCGGGCTAAGAGGCCCCGTACCCGATCCGGTGATCGGGTACGGGGCCTCTTCGTGCGTGGGTGTCCGGGTTCGGACGTGCCGGGGCACCGCTGTGCCCATGTGTCTGCTTCAGGCGGATTGATCGGATCGTCCCGAGAGAGGGGTACCCCGCCCGAACATCCCGAAAGGCTGTGCGTCATAATTTTGCTTGTGAATGTGAACGCGTTCACAAGCATGTCCTGTTCTTCCCGTGATTAGTCAGACTTAACGGGCAGAATGCTCGTGTGATCACGGCGATGTAAGGAGAAGGCGACGTGGAGCTAGCGCTGGCGCCGGAAACACTGGCGCGTTGGCAGTTCGGGATCACCACCGTCTACCACTTCCTGTTCGTTCCGCTGACGATCTCTCTCGCCGCGCTCACCGCGGGCCTGCAGACCGCCTGGGTGCGTACGAACAAGGAGAAGTACCTCAGAGCGACGAAGTTCTGGGGCAAACTCTTTCTGATCAACATCGCCATGGGCGTGGTCACCGGCATCGTCCAGGAGTTCCAGTTCGGCATGAACTGGTCCGACTACTCGCGGTTCGTCGGCGACATCTTCGGTGCCCCGCTCGCGTTCGAGGCGCTGATCGCGTTCTTCTTCGAGTCCACGTTCATCGGGCTGTGGATCTTCGGCTGGGACAAGCTTCCGAAGAAGATCCACCTCGCCTGCATCTGGATGGTGTCCATCGGGACCATCCTGTCCGCCTACTTCATCCTGGCGGCCAACTCCTGGATGCAGCACCCGGTGGGCTACCGGATCAACGAGGAGCGCGGCCGGGCCGAGCTGACCGACTTCTGGCACGTACTCACCCAGAACACCGCACTCGCCCAGTTCTTCCACACCATCACCGCCGCCTTCCTGGTCGGAGGCGCGTTCATGGTCGGCATCGCCGCATTCCACCTGGCGCGCAGGAAGCACATCCCGGTGATGCGGACCTCGCTGCGACTCGGACTGGTCACGGTCGTGATCGCCGGACTCCTCACCGCCGTCAGCGGTGACCAGCTCGGCAAGGTCATGTTCAAGCAGCAGCCCATGAAGATGGCCGCCGCCGAGGCCCTCTGGGAGGGGGAGGACGGGGCGCCCTTCTCGGTCTTCGCGGTCGGTGACGTGGCCAAGGGCCACAACACCGTGGAGATCTCCATCCCCGGCATGCTGTCCTTCCTCGCGGACAACAGCTTCACCTCGCACGTCCCCGGCATCAACGACATCAACAAGGCCGAGCAGGAGAAGTTCGGCCCCGGCGACTACCGGCCCAACATCCCGGTCGCCTTCTGGAGCTTCCGCTGGATGATCGGCTTCGGGATGGCGTCCTTCGCCCTCGGCCTCCTCGGGCTGTGGATGACGCGCAGGAAGTTCATGCTGCCTCCCGCGCTGCGCACCGGCGAGGACGAGGTACCGCATCTGGTCCTCTTCAAGAACAAGGCACTCAGCCCCAAGTTCGCCAGGTGCTACTGGATCCTGTCGCTCTGGACCATGGCCTTCCCGCTGATCGCCAACTCCTGGGGCTGGATCTTCACCGAGATGGGCCGCCAGCCCTGGGTGGTCTACGGAGTGCTCCAGACCCGGCACGCGGTCTCACCCGGCGTCTCGCAGGGCGAGGTGCTCACGTCGATGATCGGCTTCACCCTGCTCTACGCCATCCTCGCGGTGATCGAGGTCAAGCTGCTCGTGAAGTACATCAAGGCCGGGCCGCCGGAGCTCACGGAGGCCGACCTCAACCCGCCCACCAAGATCGGCGGCGACGAGCACGCCGACCGGCCGATGGCCTTCTCCTACTGAGGCCGAGGAGCTGAGAGATGGAACTCCACGACGTCTGGTTCGTGCTCATCGCCGTCCTCTGGACCGGCTACTTCTTCCTGGAGGGCTTCGACTTCGGGATCGGGATCCTCACCAAACTGCTCGCCCGTGACCGCAAGGAACGGCGGGTCCTGATCAACACGATCGGGCCGGTCTGGGACGGCAACGAGGTGTGGCTGCTCACCGCGGGCGGCGCGACCTTCGCCGCCTTCCCCGAGTGGTACGCCACCCTGTTCTCCGGCTTCTACCTGCCGCTGCTGATCATCCTGGTCTGTCTGATCGTGCGGGGCGTCGCCTTCGAGTACCGGTCGAAGCGCCCCGAGGACCGGTGGCAGACCAACTGGGAACACGCGATCTTCTGGACCTCGCTGATTCCGGCCCTGCTCTGGGGCGTGGCCTTCGGGAACATCGTGCGCGGCGTGAAGATCGACGCCGGCAAGGAGTACGTGGGCAACTTCTGGGACCTGCTCAACCCGTACGCCATCCTCGGCGGACTGGTCACGCTCACCCTCTTCACCTTCCACGGCACCGTGTTCGCCGGACTCAAGACGGTCGGCGACATACGGCACCGGGCGCGCACACTGGCGCTGAAGCTCGGTGGGGTCACCGCGGTGCTCGCGCTCGGCTTCCTGATCTGGACCCAGATCGACAACGGTGACGGCTGGAGCCTCCTGGCGATGATCGTCGCGGCGGTGTCGCTGGTCGCCGCGATCGGCGCGGTCGCGGCGGAGCGCGAGGGATGGTCGTTCGCGTTCTCCGGAGTGACGATCGCGGCCGCCGTCGCGATGCTCTTCCTGACGCTCTTCCCGAACGTCATGCCGTCCTCGCTGAACGACGCCTGGAACCTCACGGTCTCCAACGCCTCGTCCAGCCCGTACACGCTGAAGATCATGACCTGGTGCGCGGGGATCGCCACCCCGCTCGTCCTGCTCTACCAGGGCTGGACCTACTGGGTGTTCCGCAAGCGCATCGGTACGCAGCACATCGCCGAAGCGCACTGAGCGCATCGGGGGCCTGTCCGGCAACCGGCCCTGAACCGCCGGGCAGGCCCCGTCCTGGTCCACCGACCCAGCTTTATGGGGGCTGTTTCACGTGAAACCGATCGACCCGCGTCTCCTCCGCCACGCCCGAGCCACCCGCTTCTTCCTGGCGGCCGTGGTGGCACTCGGAACGGTCGGGGCGGTGCTGGTCGTCGCCCAGGCCATGCTCATCGCCGACATCGTGGTGGGCGGGTTCGAGGACGGGCTGACCGCCTCCGGGCTGCGGACCCCGCTGATCCTGCTCGCAGCGGTCGCCCTCGGCCGGGCCCTGGTCTCCTGGCTGACCGAACTGGCCGCGTACCGCGCCAGTGCGGCGGTCAAGTCCGAACTGCGCGGCCGGCTCCTGGCGCGTGCCACGGAGCTCGGGCCCGGCTGGCTGAGCGGCCAGCGGTCCGGCTCCCTGGTGACGCTCGCCACCCGTGGTGTCGACGCGCTCGACGACTACTTCGCGCGCTATCTGCCGCAGCTCGGACTCGCGGTGGTCGTTCCGGTGGCGGTCCTGGCGAGGATCGTCACCGAGGACTGGGTGTCGGCGGCGATCATCGTGGTGACGCTTCCGCTCATCCCGCTCTTCATGATCCTGATCGGCTGGGCCACCCAGGCGCGGATGGACCGTCAGTGGCGGCTGCTGTCCCGGCTCTCCGGGCACTTCCTCGACGTGGTCGCCGGGCTGCCGACGCTGAAGGTCTTCGGCCGGGCCAAGGCGCAGGCCGAGTCCATCCGGGCCATCACCTCGCAGTACCGGCAGGCCACGCTGCGGACCCTGCGGATCGCGTTCCTGTCGTCCTTCGCCCTGGAACTGCTGGCGACCCTCTCGGTGGCCCTGGTCGCCGTCACCATCGGCATGCGGCTCGTGCACGGCGAACTCGACCTCTACACCGGCCTGGTGGTGCTGATCCTGGCCCCGGAGGCGTATCTGCCGATCCGCCAGGTCGGAGCGCAGTACCACGCCGCCGCCGAGGGGCTCTCGGCCGCGGAGGAGATCTTCGCGGTCCTGGAGACCGAACCCCGCAAGGGCGGCACGGCGGACGTCCCGGAGCCGCTGCGGCTGGAGCTGGAGGGCGTGACCGTACGGCACGAGGGCCGAGCCGCGCCCTCCCTGGACCGGGCCTCCCTGGTGGTGGAGGAGGGGGAGACCGTCGCCCTGACCGGCCCGAGCGGCGTCGGGAAGTCCACTCTCCTCGATGTGGTGCTGGGCTTCACAGCGCCCGACGAGGGGCGGGTACGGGTCGGCGACGTCGACCTGGCGGCACTGGACCTGGAGCGCTGGCGTGAACAGATCGCCTGGGTTCCGCAGCGCCCGTATCTGTTCGCGGGCACGATCGCGGAGAATGTGCGGCTGGCCCGGCCGGACGCGGACGACACGGCGGTCATGGCGGCACTGCGGGACGCGGGGGCGCACGACTTCGTCGCCCGGCTCCCGGACGGAGAGCTGACGGTTCTCGGCGAGGACGGCGCGGGGCTTTCCGCCGGTCAGCGCCAGCGGCTCGCGCTCGCCCGCGCCTTCCTCGCCGACCGCCCGCTGCTGCTGCTCGACGAGCCGACCGCGAGCCTGGACGGCGAGACCGAGGCGGGGATCGTCGAGGCGGTACGCAGGCTCGCGGTGGGGCGGACCGTGCTGCTGGTCGTGCACCGGCCCGCGCTGCTCGCGGTGGCCGACCGGGTGGTGGCCCTCGAACCGGCCGCGGATTCCGGCCCGGCGGAGGCCCGGAAGACGGGGCCCGGAGACGCGGCCCCGGCGCCCCGACAGTCGGCGGCGCGCGACGAGGGACCCGACGAGGCGCCGGAGACCGAGGAGTCGCGGCACCCCGGAGGCCGCACCGGACACGTCCTCGCCCGGGTCCGGAAGGCGGCGGGGGCGCGTCGCGGACAACTCGCGCTCGCGCTGCTGCTGGGCAGCCTCGCCCTGGGCTCGTCCGTCGGGCTCATGGCCGTCTCCGGCTGGCTGATCTCCCGTGCCTCCGAACAGCCCCCGGTGCTCTACCTGATGGTCGCCGTGACCGCGACCCGTGCCTTCGGTCTCGGCAGGGCCGTCTTCCGCTACGCCGAGCGTCTGGTGTCGCACGACGCGGTGCTCAGGATGCTGGCCGAACTGCGCGTGGCGGTCTACCGGGGCCTGGAGCGGATCGCACCGGCGGGGCTGCGCCGGACCCGCCGCGGGGACCTGCTCTCCCGACTGGTCGCCGACGTCGACGCCCTCCAGGACTACTGGCTGCGCTGGCTGCTGCCCGCGGGGACGGCGGTGCTCGTGGGAGCGGCCACTGTGGGATTCGTCGGCCTGCTGCTCCCCGCGGCGGGCGCCGTGCTGGCCGTCGGGCTGCTGCTGGCGGGGGCGGGGGTGCCGTGGATCAGCGGCGCCTGCTCCGGTCAGGCGGAACGCCGACTGGCCCCCGCCCGCGCCGACCTGGCGACCCGGGTCACCGATCTCCTCGGCGGGACCGCCGAGCTGACCGTCGCGGGCGCACTGCCCGCCCGGGCGGAGCGGGCCCGGGAGGCCGACGGGGTGCTGACCCGGATCTCGGCCCGTGCGGCGGCCGCCACGGCACTCGGCGGCGGCCTCAGCGCCCTGATCGGCGGTCTGACCGTCGTCGCCACCGCGCTGGTCGCCCTGCCCGCCGTGCGGGACGGGCGGCTCGCGGGCGTGGAACTCGCGGTCGTCGTGCTCACGCCGCTGGCCGCCTTCGAGGCGGTGACCGGGCTGCCGCTGGCCGTGCAGTTCCGGCAGCGGGTGGAGCGGAGCGCGGAGCGGGTGTACGAGGTGCTGGACGCCCCGCTGCCCGTACACGAACCGGACAGTCCGGCGCAGGCCCCCGACTCGCCCTTCCCACTGGAGGTACGCGGGCTGTCGGCCCGCTACCCGGGGGCGGAACGGGACGCCCTGGACGCCGTGGACCTGACGCTGACGGCGGGCCGGCGCATCGCCGTCGTCGGACCGTCCGGCTCGGGGAAGACGACCCTGGCGCAGGTCCTGCTCCGCTTCCTGGACGCCCGCGCGGGCACGTACCTGATCGGTGGTGTCGACGCCTCCGCGCTGGAGGGGGACACGGTCCGGACGTTCGTCGGCCTGTGCGCCCAGGACGCACATGTCTTCGACAGTTCCATCCGGGAGAACCTGCGACTGGCCTGTCCCGGGGCGACGGACGGGGAGCTGCGGGCCGCGCTCGAACAGGCACGGCTGCTCGACTGGGCCGAGGCGCTGCCGGAAGGACTCGACACCCTCGTAGGCGAGCACGGCGCACGCCTCTCGGGCGGTCAGCGGCAGCGGCTCGCGCTCGCCCGCGCCGTTCTCGCCGACTTTCCCGTACTCGTCCTGGACGAGCCCGCCGAACACCTCGACCTGGCGACCGCGGACGCCCTGACCGAGGACCTGCTGGACGCGACCCGGGGACGTACGACGGTGCTGATCACCCACCGGCTGCGGGGGCTCGAAGCCGTCGACGAGGTGCTGGTGCTGGACGCGGGCCGGATCGTGCAGGCCGGTCCGTACGCCGATCTCGCCGCCGAGGAGGGGCCGTTGCGGCGGATGCTGGAGCGCGAGAACGAGGGCGAGGGCGCGGGGCCGGTGCGGGCCGTCGCGGGCGTTCCCGCGTGAGCGCGCACGCGCCGGCGGTCCGGACGCAGCTCGCCGGGCACGGCGATGGCGTTCCCGGGTGAACGCGCACGCGCCGGTGCGTGCACGAGCGGGGGAGTGGCCGGGTGCGGGCGGGGCGGAGACCGCGGGGCGGGGAGCCGGGTGGGCGTGTGCGGTACGGGGAGACGGGCCTAGTGGTGCGAGGAGACGGGTGAGGTATGGGGAGACAGGCGCGCGGGCGTTGACCGGGCGGGGAAATCGCCGAGTTTCCTCCCCAACCGGTACTAACTAGTCTCGGGGTATGTCTCAGCAGGACCCGAAGGACCCGCTCGAAGCCGCGACCGAGGCGCCCTGCGGCCTGCGGGGCCTGTCCGCCGAACTCGCTGCCCGCGTACCGGAACTGCTGGAAGCCATGCGCTTCGTCGGCACAGGCCTGGAGCTGCATTCCACCCTCGACCGGATCTGCGAGACGGCGGCCGAACTCGCCCGTTGCCGCTACGCGGCCATCGGCGTCGTCGACGAGGAGGGCACGGGGCTCGCCGATTTCGTCACCCACGGCGTCCCCGACGAGGTGGCCCGTGCGATCGGCCGCCGTCCCGACGGGCACCGGGGGCTGCTGGGAGCGCTGATCCACGACCCGGCTCCGCTGCGGCTCGCCGATCTGACGGCCGATCCGAGGTTCGCCGGGTTCCCCCCCTGCCACCCTCCGATACGGACCTTTCTCGGAGTCCCGATCCGGGTGCGGGGCGAGGTCTTCGGGAACCTCTACCTGGCCGAGAAGGAGAACGGGGGCGAGTTCGGCGGCGACGACCTGCACCTGGTGCGGGTGCTCGCCGCGGAGGCCGGAATCGCCATCGGCAACGCCCGGCTGTACGAGGCCGCCCGTCAGCGCGAGCGGTGGATCGACGGTTCGGTGGCCGTGACCACCGCCCTGCTCTCCGGCGGTGATGCCGACGAGGCGCTCTCCGTCGTCGCCGAACAGGCCAGGCACCTCGCCGCGTCCGCGGCCGGGATCGTGCTGCTGCCGGCCGCGGAGGGCGGGCTGGAGATCGTCGCCGTCTCCGCGGACGACCTCGCCGTGCCCCTGGGGGTGATCATCGGGCCGGAGAGCCCGGTGGCGGCGAAGCTGCTGGCCGGCGAGGCGGTTTTCGTGGACGACTCGGCCACCGATCCCCGGGCGACCACCGGGCTCGCCGCCCTTTTCGGCCCCAGCATGCTGCTGCCCCTGCACAGCGGCGGCCGGGTGCTGGGGGCGCTCGCCACCCCCCGCGCCCGCGGCGCACGACCGTTCACACGGGCCGAACGGACCCTCGCCACGCAGTTCGCCTCGCAGGCCGCGCTCGCGCTGATGATGGCGGAGGCCCAGCGGGACCGGGAACGGCTCGCGGTGTACGAGGACCGTGACCGGATCGCCCGTGATCTGCACGACCTGGTCATCCAGCGGCTGTTCGCCACCGGGATGACACTGGAGAACGCCCAGCGCACGTCGGCCGTGCCCGAGGTGCGGACCGGCGTCGGCCGGGCGGTCGACGAACTGGACGTGACCATCCAGGAGATCCGCACCGCGATCTTCGCGTTGCAGCAGGAACCGGCGGAGGCGCCGTCCGGGCTACGCACCCGCGTCCTGCGCGAGATCAACATGGCGGCGGTGCCGCTGGGCTTCAAGCCCGCGCACCGCTTCGTCGGTCCGGTCGACTCGCTGGTCGGCGAACTGACCGGGAAGAACCTGATCGCCGCCTTGCGCGAGGCGCTGTCCAACGCCTTCCGGCACGCCGGGGCCTCGGCGATCGACGTGGTCGTCGACGCGACCGCCGCGCTGCCCGACGGGAGGGACGCGGTGCGCCTGTCGGTCGCCGACAACGGTGTGGGCATCCCCGAGGGCGGACGGCGCAGCGGGCTACGGAACCTGGCCCGCCGGGCGGAGTCGCTCGGCGGCGCGAGCTGGTTCGGCCCCGGCATCGGGGCGGACGGGGGCGGGACGACGGTGGTGTGGGAGGCCCCGATCTGAGCGAGGCCGTGGGCGGTCACCGACTTCAGAGCCGGACCGCCGGGGCCGTGAACGACGGCGGGCACGGAGCCGGACCGCCAGGGCCCGCGGCGGTCATGGGACCCGGGCCGGACCGCCGGGGCCATGGGCGGTCGCGGGCGTGGGGCCGGAACGGCCGGGGCCGGGTTCCGGCAGCGCACTGTCGCGTGCGGTCAGTGCGCCGTGCCCGGAGGGTCACAGCTTGGCGAGGATCCGCTCGATGACGATCGCGACACCGTCCTCGCCGTTGGTGGTGGTGCGACCGGTGGCGGCGGCGAGCGCGGCGGGGTGGGCATTGCCCATCGCGTACGACCTGCCCGCCCAACGGAGCATCTCCACATCGTTGGGCATGTCGCCGAAGGCGACGACCTCGGCGGGCGAGATGCCGCGCTCGGCACAGCACAGGGCCAGGGTGCTCGCCTTCGACACCCCCGGCCCGCTGGCCTCCAGCAGGGCCGTGGGGCTGGACCGGGTGAAGACGGCCCGGTCCCCGGCCGCGGCGCGGGCGAGGGCGAGGAACTCGTCCGGAGCCAGTTCCGCGTGATGGGCGAGGAGCTTCAGCACGGGGGCACCGGCGCCCGGCGCCTCCTCGCGAAGCAGCTTCTCGGCGACGGCGACGGTGGCGCCCGGGTCCAGGTGGAGCGGCGGGTAGGCCGGTTCGTAGTGGATACCGCTGGTCATCTCGACGGCGAAGGAGGTGCCGGGAGCGGCGGCACGCAGGGTGCGCACGGCGTCGAGGGCGATGTCGCGCCCCAGCGGGCGGACCTTGACCAGCTTGCCGTCCGCGTGCAGATCGGCGACGGCGGCGCCGTTCGCGCAGATCGCCAGCCCGTGGCCGTGCACATGGTCGCTGACGACGTCCATCCAGCGGGCCGGGCGTCCGGTGACGAAGAAGACCCCGATCCCGGCCTCCTCGGCGGCGGCGAGCGCGGCGATCGTGCGCTCCGAGACGGTCTTGTCATCACGCAGCAGGGTGCCGTCGAGGTCCGTGGCGATCAGCCGGGGGACGGCAGGCGAAGGCATGTCGATAGCTGAGGTCACCCGCCCATTCTCGCGTACGGGGGTGCACGGCCGTGCGCAGGGGCGCACATATGAGGATGCGCGCCCCTGACCGGGGAACATGCTTGAGGCATATGTCAATCACTGCCCGGGGAGGTCACCGGTCACTTGTCCTGGCGGTCCTTCCAGGACGGCCCGTGGTTCGGCGCGGTGCCCACCCTTAGCGCCGCCGCGACGGCCACCGAGCGGCTCCGCTTCGGCACCCTCGTCACCTCGGTCAAGCCGTGTTCACCCATCGCAGCCCGACCTGTGACTTCAGCGTCATCCGCTCGTGCGCCAAGGTCTGGACGGCGGCAGCACCCTGGTCGACGAGGGACTGGACTGAAGCTGTGACAGAGGCCGGTCAACTCACGCCCATGCCGCGATCCGGCCACCGACCGCGCTCCTCGCGCATCGCGTTGATCTTCCGGGAGGCCTGGAGGAACGAGTAGTCCGCCCGGCCGTCGTCGGCCGACGATGTGCGGGATTCCTTGTCCATGGTCAGGTGTCGCGAAAAGCTGTTCGGATCGTCCCCGAATTCGTAGCGGACCAACTCCGCGTCCTCGAAGATCCTCCGGAAGTAGACGAGTGCGGCCACTACCACTCCCCCCAAAGGCCTTCCCGCTTGTTCGGTGGTAAGGAATCGCGCCAACTGTGCGTTTCGAGGGCGACCCGATGCGCTTCCTGGTAGGTCGCTCCGGGGTCCCGAAGACAGGTGAGCGCGGCCGGCTCGTGCCCCAGCAGGAGTCTGTCCTCGGGCAGGGAGTTCCCGGATCTCCAGTGAATCCACGCGTCTGTGATCTCCGCATGGGCCTCGAACTTGCGCACGACGACCTTGTGCCGGCCTGTCACCCCTGGCTGTTCGATCCGAAGCACCTCGGACTCATCAGGCCCCGGCCACAACGAGAGCCCGCAACGAGATGTCGGCTGTCCGCTGGACGGACGTAGGCTCGGGGACATGAGCCTGCGCCTGAGCACCGTGATCCTGCCCGTCGACCGCTGGCACCAGGGTGGCCGCGCCACGTGGCAGCGCGCCGAGGAACTCGGCTTCCACGCCGCGTACACCTATGACCACCTGTCCTGGCGGTCCTTCCGGGACGGCCCGTGGTTCGGCGCGGTGCCCACCCTCACCGCCGCCGCGACGGCCACCGAGCGGCTCCGCCTCGGTACGCTCGTCACCTCGCCCAACTTCAGGCATCCGGTGACCCTGGCCAAGGAGCTGATCTCGCTCGACGACATCTCCGGCGGGCGGATCACCCTCGGCATCGGGGCCGGCGGCAGCGGCTTCGACGCCACCGCACTCGGGCAGGAGGCGTGGACGCCGAAGGAGCGCGCGGACCGGTTCGGCGAGTTCCTCCCTCTGCTCGACCGGCTGCTCACCGAGGACGCGGTCACCCACCAGGGCACGCACTACTCCGCGCACGAGGCCCGCACCATCCCCGGCTGCGTCCAGCGCCCCCGGCTCCCGTTCGCGGTCGCCGCGACCGGGCCGCGCGGGCTGAGGCTCGCGGCGCGGTACGGCCAGGCGTGGGTGACGACCGGCGATCCGAAGCTGTACGAGGAGGGGACCCCGGAGCAGTCGGTGGAGGCCCTGCGCGTGCAGGCCGAGAAGCTGGGCAAGGCGTGCGCGGAGGCCGGCCGGGACGTGGCCGAGCTCGACAAGGTCCTGCTGACCGGCTTCACCCCGGACCGGGGCCGCCCGCTGGAGTCCGTGGACGCCTTCGTGGACTTCGCGGGACGCCACCGCGACCTCGGCTTCACCGAGATCGTGATCCACTGGCCGATTCCCGACTCCGACTTCGCCGCGGACGAGAAGGTCTTCGAGCGCATCGCCACCGAGGGCGTGGCGCAGCTCGGCTGAGCTGCGCTTCTTCGCCGGGCCCTACGTCGCGGAACGGCGGGGACGAACGGCAGTGCCCGCACTCGTCCGCACCGCCCCGGGACGGTTTCCCGACGTCTCCGGGGCCCGTGTTCCTCGTCGTCCGGCCCGGCACGACGAGGGCGATGCCCTGCGGGTTCAGCCACGCAGGCGCAGGAACGAGGGCGGCACGGCGGCGGTGAGCCAGACGCCGTTGGCGCTGGCGTAGAAGGTGTGGCCCGCACGGTGCATTGCGCCGGCGTCCACCGACAGGACGACCGGACGGCCGCGACGTGCTCCGACCCTGGTCGCCGTCTCGCGGTCGGGCGAGAGATGGACATGTGTGCGGTCCATGGGGCGCAGGCCCTCGCTGCGGATCGCGTCCAGCACACGGCCCACGGTGCCGTGGTAGAGGTACGCGGGCGGATCGCAGGGCGGCAGGCCGAGGTCCACGGGGACGGTGTGGCCCTGGCTGGCGCGGATGCGGCCGTTCTCGACGGCGAAGCGCTGCTTGTCGTTGACGGCCACGACATGATCGAGCTCGGCACGGGTGAGGGAGAAGCCCTGGCGCGCCGTGGCGCGCAGCAGCTCGTCGATCGGCACCCATCCGTGGGCGTCGAGCGTGATCCCGATTCGCTCCGGTCGATGTCGCAGGTGTTTCGAGAGGTATTTGGACACCTTCACGGTGCGTTTTTCATCCATGTCCTCAGCCTGCCCGGGCTGTTTCCGGGGCGCATCCGCATTTCATAGTGATTCACTGAAGCAATTTTATTTGCTTCGGTAATTTTTCCTCCCAGGTTTGGTCCACAGTCAACTCGACTTACTCACAGGCTTGTTGACGGCTTTTTGGGCAAGGGGGCTGGAAGATCAGGTGATTTGGTCAACAGGCGCTGTTTTGACCTCGGATGAGATGAGTGCGTCCAATGTTCTTGCCTGTACCTCTCGTTCGGTGGCTGCCGTGACGAACGCCGAGACGTTGTCCGTGCCAACCAGTTGCCGAACACGGCGAATTGTCTCCCTGGTAACGGGCACCGGAGTCGCTTCGGGTGCCGAGGAGCCGGGGGCGGGTGCCGCGTGCGTGCTCAGGTGATGACGCAGGTGGAGCGTGGCGAACGTCCGCATGGCCCGGGCGAGTTCCGCGTCCACCGTCTGCTGGGCGAGCGGGCGCAGTCTGCGCACCATGGCGGCGGCATCTGCCGCGTCCGCCTCCGTGGGCGGACGATGGCCCAGGTAGCGCGCGAAGATGTGTTCATCGGTGAACTCCAGGAAACGCGCCGCTATTTCCTCCACCTGCCCTCGAAGTTCCCGCAGGTGTGCGGAGATCGCGCGCAGTGGAACACCGGCCTCGTGCAACTCCACCGCCACAGCGAGTTCCTGCGGGCTGGGAACCAGGAATTCGTCGTCCCGGCCCGGGACGCGCTCCAGCACGCCGAGGTCCACCGCCTCGGCGACCGCCTCGTCGTCCGGGCTGCCGCCGAGCCGGGCGTCCAGCTCGGCCCGCGTGATCCGGCCGGCCCGTTCGTCCGTCCAGGGGCCGTGCACCTCGGCGACGAGACCGAGCACACCGCCCAGACCGCGGCCGGCGTCCCAGGCGTCCAGCAGCTCCTTGATGCTGGCCAGGGTGTAGCCGCGATCCAGCAGGTCCGCGATCTGCCGGAGCCGGGCCAGGTGGCTGTCCCGGTACACATTGGCCCGGCCGCGCCGCTCCGGCGTCGGCAGCAGTCCGCGGTCCTGGTAGGCGCGGATCGTGCGGACCGTGGTTCCGCTGGCATGGGCCAGGTCCTCGATCCGGTACTCGGCGGCGGACCGCTCCGCCGCCGCGGACGGCGACCGCCCGGCGCCGGTCACAGCGGCGGCTTCAGACGGGCGATCCCGCGCAGCGCGCCGGGACTGAAGCGGGCCAGGAGCCGGGCGCCGCGGGCCTCCGGGGTCACCGGCACGACGGCCTGGTTGCGCACCACGGCCTTGAGGACGGCGTCGGCGACCCGCTCCGGGGGATAGTTGCGCAGCCCGTACATCCGGACGGCCCGCTTGCGCAGCCGTGTCTCCTCCGCGGTGTCGGCACCGGCGAAGCGCGCGGTGGCGGTGATGCCGGTGTTGACGATGCCGGGGCAGATCGCGCTGACCCCGATCGACCGGTCGGCGAACTCGGCCCGCAGGCATTCGCTGAGCATCAGCACGGCTGCCTTGGAGGTGCTGTACGCGGGCAGGGCGCGGGAGGGCTGATAGGCGGCGGCGGAAGCGGTGTTGACGATGTGGCCGCCCTGGCCGCGCTCGGCCATCTGTCTGCCGAAGATCCGGCAGCCGTGGATGACGCCCCACAGATTGACGTCGAGGACGTTCCTCCAGTCCTCGCTCGTGGTCTCCAGGAATGAACCGGACAGGCCGATCCCGGCGTTGTTGACCAGGACGTCGACGATTCCGTACTTGGCGGCGACCTTGTCGGCGAGCTTCTCCATCGCCTGCTCGTCACTGACGTCGACCGCTTCGCCCCAGGCGGCGGGGGACCCGATCAGCCGGGCCATCTCGGCCGTCCTGGCCGCCCCCTCCGCGTCCCGGTCCACGGCCACCACTCGGGCACCCGCCTCGGCGAAGGCGAACGCGGTGGCCCGGCCGATGCCACCGGCCGCGCCCGTCACCAGGACCAGCTGCCCGGCGAACCGGTCCGCGTACGCGCCGGTCGGCTCGGTGTCGCGCACCGGCCGGCCGCTCTCCTGCGACGCCTCGTTGGCGGCGACGAACTCGCTGATCCAGGAGGCGAGACGGTCCGGCCGGGTGCGCGGCACCCAGTGCTTGCCCGGCAGCGTGCGGCGCAGCAACTGCGGTGCCCACAGCTCCAGTCGGTCGTACAGCTTCTCCGAGAGGAAGACGTCACCGGTCGGCGTGATCAATTGGACCGGCACGTGCGCGTAGGCGTCGGTGCGGGGCCGACGCAGCCGGGCCCGCACGTTGTCGCGGTAGAGCCAGGCGCCGTGCGCCGCGTCATCGGGCAGGGAGGGCGTCGGGTAGCCGTCCGTGGGCACCTTCTCCAGCCGTCGCAGGAGTTCCGGCCACCGTTTGCCGAGCGGACCGCGCCAGGCGAGCTCGGGCAGGACCGGGGTGTGCAGCATGTAGACGTACCAGGACTTGGCCCCTTGGCCGAGCAGCTGTCCCACCCGGCGCGGGGTGGGCCGCGTCATCCGTTGTTTGATCCAGTGCCCGAAGTGGTCCAGCGAGGGCCCGGACATCGAGGTGAACGAGGCGATCCGGCCCTCGGTGCGCTTGACCGTGACGAACTCCCAGGACTGGACCGAACCCCAGTCGTGCCCGACCAGATGGACCGGACGGTCCGGGCTCACCGCGTCGACGACGGCCAGGAAGTCGTCGGTCAGCTTCTCCAGGGTGAAGCCACCGCGCAGCGGCCTGGGCGCGGTGGACCGGCCGTGACCGCGCACGTCGTACAGCACCACGTGCCACTGTTCGGCCAGCTGCCGCGCCACATCCGCCCAGACCTCCTTGCTGTCCGGATAGCCGTGGACGAGGACGATCGTCGGCCGCTTCTCGTCGCCCAACTCGGCCACGCACAGCTCGATTCCGCCCGTGCGGACCCGGCGCTCCCGC
The DNA here is from genome assembly GCF_040636995.1 of Streptomyces sp. NPDC032161. NCBI lineage: Bacteria > Bacillati > Actinomycetota > Actinomycetes > Kitasatosporales > Streptomycetaceae > Streptomyces > Streptomyces sp. NPDC032161. The sequence continues at coordinate 44,993 of NZ_JBEZVN010000038.1, forward strand.
GCCCCCGTCAGACCCTGCGGACTCATGCCGCTCTACCTTTCTTCTGGGATCGCCCCAGCCATTCGTAGGGTTGTGGCACCCAGGGGAGCCGGGTGTGGCTTTCATGCCGCTGCCGT
>NZ_JBEZVN010000039.1:0-45025 GCF_040636995.1 Streptomyces sp. NPDC032161
AACTGCAGACCCTGCTCGCGGTCTGGACCGGCGCCTGCCCCACCTGCCACCGCGACATACCCACCCCAATACCAACCTGACCAAGCACTACTAGTAGTGCCAGGTGTCGGGGCCGCCGCCGCGCCGGACGCGTCGGACGACGCGGAAGGCGGGTCGCGCGCTGGGCTTCGGTGGGGTGGGGCGGCCTTCTGGGCAGGTTCGGCTTGGCCGTGGAGGGGCCCGTCCTGCGTGGTCGGGGCCCGTCCGGCAATGCGACTGCTGGGCGGCCCTGCTGTGCGTCAGGTGGTGTGCCGGCCGGCGAAGTACCGGCCGCAGGCTGAGCAGATGAGGTGTGGCGTTGTGCCGTCGCCGTCGGGAAGGATGCGTGCGCCGCAGGCGCACGGCATGCCGATGGTGGTGGTGAGCCGGGCGAGGCGAAGCGTGCGCTCGATGTGGTCGAGGGCGTCTCGGGCGGTGTCCGTGATGAGCTGACGGGACCGACCGGGGAGGGGCCGGACGGGGCCGGGGGAGTCGGTGACGAGGCCGTAGAGTCACAGTGCCGCGTACTGGGCGTCGGGTGTCGGCCGGTCCACTTCCACCGTCGGGGGTCTCGGGCGCCCCGGAACCGGGCAAGCCCGTCCCCGGCGGGCGGCCACGCGTCACCCGTCTGTGCGGTGAGGGTGCTGTGGGGCTCAGGCCAGGTGGTGATGACGGCGTACCGGTCGTGGGCCGTCTTTCCATTCACGCTTCCTGATGGTCGCCATGGCAGGACGGTAGGCCCGATTTGAGGGGGACGTTGGGCCATGGTTGGACCGTGAATAGGAAAGGGATCGGTCCCTGACCCGTTTTCCCAGGTCAGGGACCGATCATTCAGGGTGAGTAACGGGACTCGAACCCGCGACATCCTGGACCACAACCAGGTGCTCTACCAGCTGAGCTATACCCACCGTGTCCGGTCGTTTCCGACCGGCCGAGAAAAAGTGTACAGGGTCCGGGAGGGTGCTCGCGCCACAGTTGTTCGGCCGTCGCCCGGAACCCCCGAAAGGCCCATGACCAGTGACTTCGCCACCGGCCGCGGCGTGTCCGCGAAGCACCGCCGTACCGCCCCGTACGCTGCGCGCGGGCCGGGCGGTACGGCGGAGCTCCGTGGGCCCGGCCTACGGAGCGGGCGGCGCGACGCGCTTCGCGATGGCCTTGGAGTGCTCCGAGTCCGGCCCGGGCTGCGGGACGAAGACCGCCTCGCGGTAGTAGCGCAGCTCCGTGATGGAGTCGCGGATGTCCGCGAGCGCCCGGTGGTTGCCGTTCTTCTCCGGACTGTTGAAGTACGCCTTCGGGTACCAGCGGCGCGCCAGTTCCTTGATCGAGGAAACGTCGACGATCCGGTAGTGGAGATAGCCCTCCAGCGCCGCCATGTCCCGCGCCAGGAACCCGCGGTCGGTGGAGACCGAGTTCCCGCAGAGCGGGGCCTTGCCGGGCTCCTTCACGTGCTCGCGGACGTACGCCAGCACCTGGGCCTCGGCGTCGGCCAGGGTGGTGCCCCGGGCCAGCTCGTCGAGGAGGCCCGAGGCGGTGTGCATCCGGCGCACCACCTCGGGCATCGCGTCCAGGGCCGCGTCCGGCGGGCGGATCACGATGTCCACCCCTTCGCCGAGCACGTTCAGCTCCGAGTCGGTGACCAGCGCGGCCACCTCGATGAGTGCGTCGTCCGCCAGCGAGAGCCCGGTCATCTCGCAGTCGATCCACACCATGCGGTCGTTCATGGCCCCACCCTACGGGGCGCTCCTCTGCCCTGGCAGGGCCGGGCGTCCGGTCACGTATGCGTCGGGGCCCGGCTTCCCGAGCTCCGGCACTCCCGCCGCGACCGCCGACGGCGTCACGACATGAGGCCCCGGCGTCATGGCCGCACCGCGCCGGCCCACCGCACCCGCCTGGGCGGGCACGATCGTCTCCAGCACGTCGCCGACCCCTTCGACGCCTCCGCCCTGCGGACGACGGGCCCGGTAGGCGGCCCGGTACGCGGCGGGGGAGGAGCCCAGCTGGCGCCGGAAGTGCCCGCGCAGCGCGACCGGCGAGCGGAAGCCGCAACGGCCCGCGACCTCGTCGACCGAGTACTCGGACGTCTCCAGCAGCCGCTGCGCCTGCAGCACCCGCTGGGTGATCAGCCACTGGAGCGGTGCGCTTCCGGTGAGCGAGCGGAACCTGCGGTCGAAGGTCCGTCGGCTCATGTAGGCGCGCGCGGCCAGCGTCTCCACGTCGAACTGCTCGTGGAGGTGCTCCAGTGCCCAGGCCACGACCTCGGCGAGCGGGTCGGAGCCGATCTCCTCAGGTAAAGACCTGTCGAGGTAGCGCTCCTGACCGCCACTGCGCCGCGGCGGTACGACGAGCCGACGGGCCAGTGCCCCGGCGGCCTCCGTGCCGTGGTCGGTGCGGACTATGTGGAGGCAGAGATCGATCCCGGCGGCGGTCCCGGCCGACGTGAGCACATCGCCGTCGTCGACGAAGAGTTCACGCGGATCGACGTGGACCGACGGATAGCGCTTGGCCAGCGTCGGCGCGTACATCCAGTGCGTGGTCGCCGGGCGGCCGTCCAGCAGGCCGGCCGCGGCCAGCACGAACGCGCCGGTGCACAACCCGACGATGCGGGCCCCCTCCTCGTGGGCGCGGCGCAGCGCGTCCAGCGCCTCCGCGGGCGGCGGCGAGGTGATCGAACGCCAGGCGGGCACCACGACGGTGCCGGCCCTGCCGATCGCCTCCAGCCCGTAGGGCGCGGTGAGTTCGAGTCCCCCGGTGGTTCGCAGCGGTCCCTCTTCCCCGCCGCAGACGAGCAGTCGGTAACGCGGGACTCCCGCGTCCTGTCGGTCGATTCCGAACACGGAGAGCGGGATCGAGCTCTCGAAGATGGGGCCGCCGCTGAACAGCAGCACGGCGACGACTTCTCGTCGTCGTCGGCCGCTGAGCTTCCGTACAGCCTCCGTTGCGGTGGCGGAGTCCTGGCTCATGACGCTAAGCCCCCCTCGGTGTTCGCGTCTTCCTGGTCCTTGCGGGCCTGTCGCTCCTGCACTTTTCCCCTCGGTCCTGCACGAGTCCCCGGTCCTCGATACCCAAGATCGAATCTACTGCGTCCCGTGCTGCAGTCGTGACAAGTTCACCAACCGGCGTTATGTCGACAAGGCAACTTGGCGGGAAGCATTCGATCACGAAGCGTTTCACTCGGCAGCCCTCCATGGAAGGGCGCCTGGCCTTGATGGCCCGTCCCCGTCCCGTCTTCGGCGGGCAGAATCGTACCGCGCGGTCTCTTCCTTCCTGGTGGCAAGGGGGTTGATCGGCCATTTCGGCAAGGAACCTATGGGGGTGAGAAGTTGGCTGAAAATAGATGGTTGTGCATACGTGATTCAGTCAGTAAACCGGCGCACAACCCCGTTGCCCGGCTGCTTCTTTGCGCCCCCCTGGGCAGGTCGGGCGACCGATCGTCCCGTATGTCGGGGTGGTGTCGACGGGCGAACGGATTCCGGCCTGCGGGCCGGTATCGGTCCGTCGCCGGGTGGCGGGCGCCGGGGTGGGGCGGTGGAGGCGGATGGGGAGGGCGGGTGTCGGCGAGGCGGGCCGCCGTCGCGCCGGCCCCTCGCGGGGCGGTGATCCACTCCGTGCGGAGGCCGGGATTCCGGGGCGGGGCGGGGTCGCGCGGGGGCGGGTGGCGGTGCGACGGACAGGGCTGCGGAGCCGCCGCGAAGTCACGGAGGGGAACCGTCCGGGGGCGTACCGGAGTCGCTCCCGTCGGTGTACGGCGCAACCGGCATTGCCATACGAGTCCGCCTCGGGCATGCTCCGTGAAACGTCGCGCGCGCTTTGCGCGGGTCTGGGCAGTGGAGGAATGGCGCCGTACCCTTTGAGGGTAAGGGGTTGGGAAGATGATTCCCGGACACCGCTACACCGCCCGCTGACACTCTTTCCCACGTCGCTCTCCTCACGAGGACTCTCTTCGCCGAGACACCGATGGCCGGTCACGAAATCCCCGAACCCGCCGACCGCAAGCAGGTGGCCGACCCCATGTCGGGCCCGCAGGCGGCCGAAGAATCACGTCATTCCTGCGACCCTGCCTTCCAACACGGGGTCGTCGTCGGCTTCGACGGCTCGACCTCCAGCGAACGTGCGCTCGCGTACGCCATCGGCATGGCCCGCCGATCGGGTTCCGGCCTGATCATCGTCCACGTCGCCAACCGGCTGCCGACCACCGTCTGGGCGGGCTGCGAGCCGCCCGTCTTCGTCGACGTGCCCGACCACCGCACCGAGGTGCTCGGCCTGGAGCTCGCCTGCGCGGACTACCTCTCCGAGGTTCCCTGGGTGCTCGTCGAGCGTGGCGGGGACATCTGCCACGAGCTGGAGGAGGTCGGCCGGGAGTACTCGGCCGACGCCATCGTCGTCGGTTCCACGCACGGCGTCGTCGGCCGCATCTTCGGCTCGGTGGCGGGACGCCTCGCGCGGCGCGCCCAGCGCCCGGTCGTCGTCATCCCCTGAGCGGGAGAGGGGCGAGGCCGTAGGGCGCCTCGGCCGGTGGACGGCCTCATTCATTCGCGCGGTGTCCGGGCGGTGGCTGCCCCCGAGGGCCCCGGCCCGGTGCACCTCGGTCCTGCCGGTGCGTCTCGGCCCGTCGTGGATCGCGATCCGTCGCCTCCGTCGGTGCCGCTCCCGTTGTTCCGCCGTTCTCGCTGCCTCCGCTGCCTCCGCTGCCTCCGCTGCCTCCGCTGCCTCCGCTCCTTCCGGCGCCTTCGCCCGTATTGCCCGTGCCGGCGTCCCGGACCGGTCCGTCGTTCCGTAGTACGTCGCCGCGGTCGTCCTGGCCGCCACCCCCGTTGTAGGGGGCCGACCCGGTCGTGAGGTGTGATCCACTCGCCCGACGTGGCGTCAAGTCGCCTGTCGGAAACCGGCGATCCGCCGGCTGGTGGTGGTGAAGTACCGGTACGCGAAAGGTGCATAACGCTCAACGGGTTGCAGGGCGGGCGCTTGCGGCGGGCGTCCGCCGAGGGCGACGGCCGCCCGGGCGCGAGCCGTTGGTGCCGTCGGCCCCGGGTGCGCCGTGCCGTTGCCGGCTCCGCGGGCGTTCGGTATCGGTCACTCGCGAACGTGCCCGAGGGGCCGACAGGGGCCGGTACGGGAACGGCCCCGCACCCACCATGACAGCGGGTGCGGGGCCGTTCGGCCGGGTGTGCGGCGGGCGCGGGGAGGACGGGACCACCACGACCGCGGCGGGTCTACTCGACGGTGACGGACTTCGCCAGGTTGCGCGGCTTGTCGATGTCCCGGCCCATGGCCAGCGCCGTGTGGTACGCGAAGAGCTGGAGCGGGATGCCCATCAGGATCGGGTCCAGCTCGTTCTCGTTCTTCGGCACGACGATGGTGTGGTCGGCCTTGTCCTGCGGCTGGTGGGCGACGGCGAGGATGCGGCCGCTGCGGGCCTTGATCTCCTCCATCGCGGCGCGGTTCTTCTCCAGCAGGTCGTCGTCCGGCACGATCGCGACCGTCGGCATGGCGGGCTCGATCAGCGCCAGCGGGCCGTGCTTCAGCTCGGAGGCGGGGTAGGCCTCCGCGTGGATGTACGAGACCTCCTTGAGCTTCAGGGACGCCTCGCGGGCCACCGGGTAGCCGCGCACCCGGCCGATGAACATCATCGACTTGGCGTCCGCGTATTCGGCCGCCAGCCGCTTGATCTCGTCCTCGTTCGCCAGGATCTCGCTGATCTGGGCGGGCAGCCTGCGCAGCCCCTCGATGATCCGCTTGCCGTCGGCGACCGACAGGTCCCGGATCCGGCCCAGGTGCAGGGCGAGCAACGCGAACGCGACGACCGTGTTGGTGAAGCACTTGGTGGACACGACGCAGACCTCGGGCCCGGCGTGCACGTACGTGCCGCCGTCGGCCTCGCGGGCGATGGCGGAGCCCACCACGTTGACGACGCCGAGCACCCGGGCGCCCTTGCGCTTGAGCTCCTGGACGGCGGCCAGCACGTCGTACGTCTCACCGGACTGGGAGACCGCGATGTACAGGGTGTCCGGGTCGACGACCGGGTTGCGGTAGCGGAACTCGGAGGCAGGCTCGGCGTCCGAGGGGATCCGGGCCAGCTCCTCGATCAGCTGCGCGCCGATCTGACCCGCGTGGTACGAGGTGCCGCAGCCCAGGATCTTGATCCGGCGCACCCCGCGCGCCTCGCGGGCGTCCAGGTTGAGACCGCCCAGGTGCACGGTGGCGAACCGGTCGTCGATCCGGCCGCGCAGCACCCGGTCGACGGCGTCGGCCTGCTCGGAGATCTCCTTGTGCATGTACGTGTCGTGGCCGCCCATGTCGTACGACTCGGCCTCCCACTCCACGGTGGTGGGCGTGGCCGTCGTCGACGAGCCCTCCGTCGTGTACGTACGGAAGTCGTCGGCCTTCAGGGTGGCCATCTCGCCGTCGTCGAGGGTGACGACCTGGCGGGTGTGGGCGACGAGTGCGGCGACGTCGGAGGCGACGAACATCTCCTTCTCGCCGATGCCGAGGACGACCGGGGAGCCGTTGCGTGCGACCACGATCCGGTCGTTGAAGTCGGCGTGCAGCACGGCGATGCCGTACGTGCCCTCGACCGAGCGCAGCGCCTCGCGGACCTTCTCCTCCAGGCTGTCCGCCTGGGCGCGGGCGATCAGGTGGACCAGCACCTCGGTGTCGGTCTCGGAGAGGAACTCGACACCGTCGGCGACGAGCTTCGCACGGAGCTCGGAGGCGTTGTCGATGATGCCGTTGTGTACGACGGCGACCTTGTTCTCGGCGTCCAGGTGCGGGTGCGCGTTCTCGTCGCTCGGGGCGCCGTGGGTGGCCCAGCGGGTGTGGGCTATGCCGGTGGTGCCGCTGAAGCGCTTGGGGACACGGGCCTCCAGTTCACGGACCCGGCCCTTCGCCTTCACCATCTTCAGGGCGGCGGGCTTCCCGGCCGACGCCTTGCCGGTGATGACGATGCCCGCGGAGTCGTACCCCCGGTACTCCAGTCGCTGCAGCCCTTCCAGCAGCAGCGGGGCCACATCGCGCTTCCCGATATATCCGACGATTCCGCACATAGAGTCTCTGCCCCTCCATCGATGTACTTGTCGTGCCCGACGCCCGGCCCTCGCGGTCGTGCCGTCCTCACGGCCGGGCCGGCTCTCGCGGTCGTGCCGGTCCTTCGGCCGCTTCGGCTCAGCCGTAGACGATGCGGCGCAGTTGGCGGAGCGAGAGCTCCGGTGGCGCGACCGCGCGGTGCGGCAGCTCGGCCGCGATCCGCTCGAAGATCTCCGCGTTCACCAGGCCACCGGACTGCAGTTCCCGGTGACGGCGGCGCACGAAGTCGTCGGTCGTCTCGTCGAAGTACGCCAGCACGTCGAGTACCACCCGGGCGGCCTCACCGCGCTGGAGCGCGGTGCTGCGCACCAGGTGGTCGATGAGGTCGTCATGCGACGGGCGGCGTTCGAGCACTCGTTGATATTGCGGTGGAAGGGGAGCTGACGCAACAATCCTGCCCGATATCGGGCAGAGGTGAGTGTGATTACGCTCTCGAACGGGCCCGGAACCGACGGGGGAGCGGTCAGAGGCGTTTCAGTACGGCCTGCTTGGCCGCGGTGAACTCGTCCTCGGTGAGCACCCCGCTCCGATGCAGCTCGCCGAGCTCCCGGAGTCGTCGCAACAGCACGTCGTGATCGTCGGCGGCCGGTGGTGCGTCCGGGGCGGGGGCCGGGGCCGGGGCCGCCGCGGTCGGGCCGGGGGGCATGGCCGTGGCGGTGGCCGGGGGAGTCGCGGGGGCCTTCGAGAGCCGCGCCCACTCGGCCGCACCGCCCCCGTCCGGACCCGCCCCGACGGCCCCCGTCGCCGTCGCCCCGATCGCCGTGCCGGACGCCGCTGCCGCCGCGCCCGGAATCGCCGCCGCGCCCGGAATCGCGGCTGTACCCGGTCCGGCGGTGTCGGTGGTCATCGCGTTCGGGAGTCTGACCAGGACCGCCGCCGCGACCAGCACCGCCGTGTACTCCTTCTTGGACAGCCCCCACAGGTCCAGCGCGTACGGGTCGTACTCGGCCGCCGGGGCCGGCGCGGAACTCAGTCCGGCCACGCCCCGGACGAAGCGCAGATGCCCGTTCGCCAGACCGATGGACGGCATCCAGTGGACCCCGGTCACCTCCGACACCGGGAAGGCGACCGGACCGCCGGAACTCTTCACCTCCTCGGCCTTCCAGTTCCAGGTGAGCCGGACGGTCTCCCCGTCGAACGAGGCCGTGCCGTCCCCGCCGCCCCCGGCGACCGGCACCGAGGGGCCCGGCAGCAGGAAGCCGTCGGTGGGCCCGGACGGCACCTGTTCGAGCAGCAGGGCGTTGCGTACCTCCTCGACGAAGTAGTCCGCCACGCCGCCGCGGTCCTTCTCCACGGCCAGCTGATACGGATCCGCGGCGTCCTTGAGCCGGCCGTCCGCGGCGCGCAGGACCGGGCAGGCCCCGTCGCGCAGCCGCAGCCGCAGCCGGCCGCCCTTGCGGTGGGGTTCGAAGGAGATACCCGCCACTGCCCGCAGCGGGACGGCGAGCTCGCCCAGTTCCCGCCGGACGGGGTGCACCCCCCTTCCCTGGCCGGGCACGATCCGTACCGTCTCGCCGTCGAAGGTCCATGTCCCGTCGTGCTGGGTTATCTCCGCCATGGGACGGATTCTCTCAGGCGCGCTCAAGGGGAGACGATCCGCGCATTGACTGTGCGTGGGACGGGCGATACGCATGGTGATGGTTCGGTCAGGACATCCACAGGTGTGAACCCGTCGAAGGGACCCGGCTTGTGAGACTGCACAGGACACGACAGAGCTCCTCCGTACCGCCACCGCGATCGGTACGGACACCGCGCAGGGCCCGGCGCATCACCCTTCCCCGCCTCCTCGGCCTTTCCCGCCCCGTCGCTCTTCCCCGCCCCGTCGCTCTTCCCCGCCCCGTCGCTCTTCCCCGCCTCCTCGGCTCGCTGCTGCTCGTCATGGCGGCCGGTGCCGCGGCGGGCAGCGGCCCGGCCGCCGCCGCTCCCGCGCCGCGTCCGCTCGGGCAGGTGGTCCCCGCTCCCGTCGAGGCGAAGCCGGGCGGCTCCCCGTACGCCATCGCCGCCGGCACCAGGATCCGCGTCGAGAGCGCATCCCGGGAGGCCCGGCGGATCGCCGACCAACTCGCGGGCCTGCTGCGCCCGTCGACCGGCTACGCCCTGCCGGTCACCGGCCGGGGCGGCGACGGCATCCGGCTCAGGCTCGACCCCCACGACAACGCGTCCGGCGCCGAGGGGTACACGCTGAGGTCGAACTCCGGTTCCGTCACCATCACCGCGCGCGAGCCCGCCGGGCTCTTCCACGGCGTCCAGACCCTGCGCCAGCTGCTCCCGGCCCGGGTGGAGCGGAACAGCCGTCAGGAGGGCCCGTGGACGGTCGCGGGCGGCACGGTGAGGGACGCCCCGCGCTACGCGTACCGAGGGGCCATGCTGGACGTCTCGCGGCACTTCTTCTCCGTCGCCGAGGTGAAGCGCTACATCGACCAGCTCGCCCTGTACAAGCTCAACAAGCTCCATCTGCACCTCTCCGACGACCAGGGGTGGCGCATCGCCATCGACTCCTGGCCGAGGCTCGCCGCGTACGGCGGGAAGACGGAGGTCGGTGGCGGCCCGGGCGGCTACTACACGAAGGCGGACTACCGGGAGATCGTCCGGTACGCGGCCTCCCGCTATCTGGAGGTCGTCCCGGAGATCGACCTGCCCGGCCACACCAACGCGGCGCTCGCCTCGTACGCGGAACTGAACTGCGACGGCGTCGCGCCCCCGCTCTACACCGGTACGAACGTCGGCTTCAGCTCGCTCTGCGTCCCGAAGGCCGTCACGTACGACTTCGTGGACGACGTGATCCGCGAGCTGGCCGCGCTCACCCCCGGCACGTACCTCCACATCGGCGGCGACGAGGCGCACTCCACCGCCCATGACGACTACGTGGCCTTCATGAACAAGGCGCAGGCCGTCGTCTACCGGTACGGCAAGACCGTGATCGGCTGGCACCAGCTGACCGGCGCCACTCCGGTCGAGGGCGCGGTCGCCCAGTACTGGGGCTACGACCGGACGGGCGCGGACGAACGGAAGCAGGTGGCGGACGCCACCGCGAGGGGCACGAAGCTGGTGCTTTCCCCGGCGGACCGCGGCTACCTGGACATGAAGTACGACAAGGACACCCGGCTGGGCCTGTCCTGGGCCGGTTACGTCTCCGTCCGGCGCTCCTACGACTGGGATCCGGCGGCCTACCTGGACGGGGCCCGGCCCGGTTCGGTCCTCGGAGTCGAGGCACCGCTCTGGTCGGAGACGCTGACGAACAGCGCGGAGATCGAGCAGATGGCGTTCCCCCGGCTGCCCGGGATCGCGGAGCTGGGCTGGTCGCCCGCGTCCGCGCACGACTGGGACGCGTACAAGGCGCGGCTCGGCGCGCAGGGGCCGCGGTTCTCGGCGCTCGGCATCGACTACTACCGGGCGCCGGAGGTGCCTTGGGCGGCGGAGTCCCCCGGGGCGGCGTAGGGGTCCTGGGGGACTCCTGCGGGTGGCGGAGGAACCCCGGGCGGCGGAGCGAGGTGGTCCCCCGGGGCGCGGAGCGAGGTGCACGCCCGCGCCCCGGGACTCCCCGGGACCCGCCCCGCGGGCCCCGGGGAGTCCCGACCGCCAGGATCCGTTCCGCGGTCGAGCAGGGGAGGAAGTCGTCGCCCGAAGGCGAATCGATGTGATCAGTGAGCGGTCGTCGACCGCCGGCATCGGGGCCGGGGCCCGGCTCACCAGATCAGTACGCCGCCGCCCACGGACCGCGCCCGCCGGGCGGCGGCGGTGATGTTGGCGAGCCGGACCGCCACGTAGTCCTCCCAGTAGCCGCCGCGTGCGGCGAGCGTCGCCGTGTGCCGCCCCAACAACGCGCATTCCGCGAGGAATTCACCGATGTCCTCCGGCTCCACGCGGAGAACGCCGTCGGCCAGCCCGGGGAAGATCCGGGCCCCGAGCGCCCGGGTGTACCCGGAGCCCCACAGGCCGGTCCGAGTGCTCTCGAACCCGGCCATGTCGCTGCCGTCCTCCGGGGCGTCGAGCAGTCGCGACGTTCCGTCCTCGTCGTAGACGAAGGTGTGCACCAGCAGTGTCATGAACCGTCCCTCGCCGACCCGTCCCCGTTCTGCCGACCGCGTCATCCTGCCTCGCGCCATGGTGCGCGCGCCCGCGCATTGATGATGTGACCGCATCGAGATCACCATCAGGGCCCATCGACATAGGATCGCCGTATGTTCGAGGGTGAATTGGTCAGGCTTCGCGCGCTGCGCGCGGAGGACGCGGAGCACCACGTCCGGTGGCGCAACGATCCGGAGGTGGTGCACTGGGCCACGGCCGGCGACCCGTGCTTCGGCCCGGTGACGGCGGAGGCCGTCGGGCTGGCCTTCGAGGCCATGCTGCGGCTGAGCCCGAGGGAGTCGGCCGTATTCACCGTGGAGGACCTGGCCGACGGCACGGTGATCGGCATGGCGGACTACCGGGACCTGGACCCGTTCGCCGGGTGTGCCACGGTCGGCATCACCATCGGCGAGCGGGACCGCTGGGGCCGCGGCCACGGCTCGGACGCGTTGCGCCTGCTGGTGGGGCACCTGTTCGGGGCGTACGGGCTGCACCGCATCGAACTCGACACCTGGAGCGGCAACGAGCGGGCCGTCCGCGCCTTCACCCGGGCGGGCTTCCGCGAGGAGGGCCGCCGCAGGGAAACCGTGCTGGTGGCGGGCAGGCGGTACGACACCGTGTTGTTCGGGATGCTCCGCGAGGAGTGGCCGGGCCTGCCGGGCTGACCGGATCAGCCGGTGTCAGCCGGTCTCCGGGCCCGGCGGGCCCTTCGCACCGTCCGCCACGAGCCGGCTCGTGAACCCGGCCCGGCACAGCCGCTCGTACGCCGCCACCACGTCGTCGGGGACGGGGTCGGCGGCCATGAAGCCGCGTGCCGGGTAGATCATCAGGCGTTGCAAGGCGCCGACGAGCATGTCGATCACCAGGCGCTCGTCCTGGATGGAGGTCACGTACTCCTCGAACGTCATCGGGCTCGACGCGCTCACGAACACGACGCCGGGCCACAGCTTGCGGGCGGTGGCATGGGCGCGGCGTTCCTCGTACGGCTTGCTGACCAGCAGCACGGATGAGACGCGGACGCTTGTCGTTTCGAGCAGTTCCCGCGAGAAGCGGATGTTCTCGCCGGTATTGCGGGCACGCGGCTCCACGAGCACCGCACTGTCGGGGACGCCGAGTTCGAGTGCCCGCTCCCGGTAGTGCACGGCCTCGCCGCGCGGCATACGGTCACGTGTCGTCCGGCTCGTCGCGCCGGTGAAGACGATGAGCGGAGTCATGCCGCGCCGGTAGAGCCCGACAGCCGCGTCGGCCACGCCGAGGTCGTGACTCCCGAGCCCGATCGCCACCGAGCAGGGGCGCGGCTCGTGGTGCAGCAGGTGGTGGTCCCACAACCGGCGGGCGTCCGACCACTCCTGGTTGGAAATCACTGCCTATCGCCCTCACTGCGTGCGGAGTCCGGGACCTTGAATTCGTACGACCAGGTAAATCGTGAAGCGGCGTGCACACCTATGGCGAATTCGACGACGGTGCCGTTGGCCGTACAGGTGGTCCTGCGCAACTCGACGACCGGTTCACCGTTGGGCAGCATAAGGAGTTTCACCTCCTCGGGCGTCGAGGCGCGTGCGAACAGTTCCTCCTTCATGTGGTCGATCTCGTAGCCCGCGTCGTACAGCACGCGAAATCCACCGCCGGGACCGGCCGGGCCGGGGGATGGGTCGACGATCCGCGTTCCCTCCACGTGCTCAGGACGGTAATAGCTGGTCAGCGAGTGTGTTGGCCGTCCGTCTTCCTTTACGAGTCGCGCGCGGGCGTACACCGGAGCACCGACAGGCAATCCGTGAGCTGCGGCGACAACGGGCGGTGCTGCGACAAGGAGCACGGTCTGCGTCTGGTCCCCACGATTGTGCGCGCGACCGGACACCACGCGGTCCGCGATGAAGGCCACTTCGTCGCTGTCGCGCTCTGTTGGTCGACTTTCGCGAGGGAGTGAGACTGTGAGGCGAAGCGAAATGACGGACAGTAGTAAGGCGCGGCGGTATCTTTCCCGGCTGACGGGCGCATTCGGCAGGGACGGCGTGCTCATCGTTCCGAAGGACGAGACGGGCGCGAACGGCGCGGATCTCGTTCCAGGCGCGGCGCTCCGATGGCCGCCGTGTGAGTGCGGGCATCCGCAGTGTCCGGACTACGTAGTCCCGAAGGACGAGGCCTGAGGCATTGGGCAGGTTCGGAAGGGGCTCGCGGCGACAGAGGGCCGAGGAAGCGGAGAGGCTGAAGGGCGGGCCGGGGCCACGGAATGGTGGACGGCGGGGACGCCCCTGCGAGTGAGCGTCCCCTCCGCACCCCTGACCCCGCGCGCCGCCGTTTCCCGGGCGTTCCCGGGCGTTCCCGGGCGTTCCCGGGAGCGGCGGCGCGCAGGCCCTGCGGGCAGGGGGCAAGGGGCAGGTCAGGCCGGGAGGCCCAACTCCCTTGCGATCAGCATGCGCTGGACCTCGCTCGTGCCCTCGCCGATCTCCAGGATCTTGGAGTCGCGCCACATCCGGGCCACCGGGTACTCGTTCATGAAGCCGTAGCCGCCGTGGATCTGGGTGGCCTCGCGGGCGTTGTCCACCGCGACCGTCGAGGAGTACAGCTTCGCGATCGCCGCCTCCTTCTTGAAGGGCTCGCCCGCCACCAGGCGGGACGCCGCGTCGCGCCAGCCGAGGCGGGCCATGTGGGCGCGGGCCTCCATGTCGGCGATCTTGAACTGGATGGCCTGGTTGGTGCCGATCGGCCGGCCGAAGGCGTGGCGCTCGTGCGCGTACTTCACCGACTCGTCCACGCAGCCCTGCGCCAGGCCCGTGGACAGGGCGGCGATGGCGATCCGGCCCTCGTCGAGGATGCGCAGGAACTGCGCGTAGCCCCGGCCCTCCTCGCCCAGCAGGTTGTCCAGCGGGACGCGGACGTCGGTGAAGGACAGTTCGCGGGTGTCCGAGGCGTTCCAGCCGACCTTGGAGTACGGGGCGGCGACGGTGAAGCCGGGGGTGCCGGACGGGACGATGATCGAGGAGATGAGCGGGGTGCCGTTCTCCTTGCGGCCGGTCACCGCCGTGACCGTGACCAGGTCCGTGATGTCCGTACCGGAGTTGGTGATGAAGCACTTCGAACCGTTGATCACCCACTCGCCGGTGGCCTCGTCGCGCACCGCCGTCGTGCGCGTGCCGCCCGCGTCCGAGCCGGCCTCCGGCTCGGTCAGGCCGAACGCGCCGAGCGCCTCGCCCGCGCACAGCCTCGGCAGCCACTTCCGCTTCTGCTCCTCCGTGCCGAAGCGGTAGACCGGCATCGCGCCGAGCGACACCCCGGCCTCCAGGGTGATCGCCACGGACGAGTCGACCCGGGCCAGCTCCTCCAGGGCGATCCCGAGGGCGAGGTAGTCCCCGCCCATGCCGCCGTACTCCTCCGGGAACGGCAGCCCGAACAGACCCATCCGTCCCATCTCCCGCACGATTTCGTACGGGAACTCATGACGCTCGTAGAAGTCCCCGATCTTCGGGGCGACCACATCGTGCGCGAACTCCTCGACGGTGCGCCGCAGTTCCTCGTGCTCGGCGGTCAGCCGGTGGTCCAGGGGCATGGCAGGTCACTCCTTGTGGGCGACTGGGACGGTGCGGGGGGCAGGGGGCGCGCATGGCGGTGGTCACCGCGCCGACAGCGCGCGGACGGTACGGGAGGGGCTGGGGCGGCCCAGTCGCCCGGCGAGCCACACGCTGGTGGCGGTGAGCGCGTCGAGGTCGACCCCGGTCTCGATGCCGAGGCCGTCGAGCATCCACACGAGGTCCTCGGTGGCGAGGTTGCCGGTCGCGCTCTTCGCGTACGGGCAGCCTCCGAGGCCGCCCGCCGAGGCGTCCACGGTGGTCACCCCGTGCTGGAGAGCGGCGAGGGTGTTGGAGAGGGCCTGGCCGTACGTGTCGTGGAAGTGCACCCCGATGGTGTCGGTGCGCACGCCCTCCTCGTTCAGCTCGGACAGCAGGTCCAGTACGTGACCGGGCGTGGCCACGCCGATGGTGTCGCCCAGGGACAGCTCGTCGCAGCCCAGGTCCATCAGCGCCTTCGCGACCCGGACGACCTGGTGGACGGGGACGGGCCCCTCCCACGGGTCGCCGAAGCACATCGACAGATAGCCCCGGACGTGCACCTTGTCGTCCTTGGCGCGGGACACGACCGGCTCGAACATGGCGAGCGACTCGGCGATCGTGCGGTTGAGGTTGCGGGAGGCGAACGTCTCGGTCGCCGAGCCGAACACGGCGATGCGGCGGGCGCCGAGCGCCAGCGCCCGGTCCAGCCCGCGCTCGTTCGGCACGAGGACCGGCAGGGCCACGCCCCCGATGTCGCGGAGCCGGGGGAACAGGTCCTCCGCGTCGGCCAGTTGGGGCACCCACTTGGGGTGCACGAAGCTGGTGGCCTCGATGGTGGTCAGGCCGGCCGCGGTGAGGCGGTGGATGAACTCCGCCTTCACCTCGGTCGGTACGACGGTCTTCTCGTTCTGGAGCCCGTCGCGGGCGCCGACCTCGTGGATGCGCACCCGGGGCGGCAGATCCTGGGTGGGCACGGTCATGGGCAGGGTGCGGGGGGTCATGCGGTCCTCCCCGGAGGTCGTGGTCATGCGTCCTCCCCGGGAGACGTGGCGGGCGCGTCGCCGGGACCGGTTCCGGCGGGGGCCACGACGGCCAGGACCTGGTCCATGGCGACCGTGGCACCGGCGGTCACGTCCAGTTCGATCACGGTCCCGGCGTGCGGGGCGGAGATGACGTGCTCCATCTTCATCGCCTCGACGACGAGCAGGCTCTGACCGGCCGCGACGTCGTCCCCGACGGCCACCTTCACGACGGTGACGGTGCCCGGCATGGGGGCGGCGAGGGTGTCGGCGCCGGAACGGGCGGCCCCGGCCAGCGACGCCGCCACCGGGTCGTGGTCCTGCACGTGCCAGGTGTCGCCGTCCCGGCCCAGCCAGACCCCGTCCGGGGCGGCCGCGTAGGTGAACGCGTGGGTGACACCGGCGAGTTCGACGACGATGCGGTGCTCGGAGATCTCGACCGCCCGCGCCGTCTCCCGGCAGCCGGGCATCGGGGCGAGCGGGCCGCACGCGCCCGTCGCGGGCTCCGGCGGCTCCGCGCCCTCCCCGACATGGCCGAACGCCAGCTCGGCGCCCGTCGCGCGGGTGCGCAGCGAGACCTGCACGGGGTCGCGGCCCGGCAGCCGGAAGTCGAACACGGTACGGGCCGGGGTGCCGCCCAGCCGCCAGCCGTTCGGCACCGAGAACGGGTCCACCCAGCCGTTCGGCGACGAGGACGGGTCCACCCAGCCGTTCGGCGACGAGGACGGGTCCACCCAGCCGTTCGGCACCGAGAACGGGCCACTCCCGCCGGAGGAGTCCTTCGGGGCGTCGGGTCCGGGGGACTGCCGCAGCAGCGCCGCCGCCGCGTACACCTCCTCCGGCACGCCCTCCGGCACCAGATCGTCGACCTCGCGTTCCACCAGGCCGGTGTCCAGTTCGCCCGCCGCCACCGCCGGGTGGGCGAGCAGACGGCGCAGGAAGCCGGCGTTCGTCGGGACGCCGAGGATCACCGTGTCCGCGAGCGCGGCGCGCAACCGACGCAGCGCGGCGGCCCGGTCGGGCCCGTACGCGATGACCTTCGACAGCATCGGGTCGTACAGGCTGCCGACCTCGCCGCCCGCGCGCAGCCCGGAGTCCGTGCGCACGCCGTCGCCCTGCGGCTCGTGCAGCGCGAGGACCGTGCCGCCGGACGGCAGGAAGCCGCGGGACGGGTCCTCGGCGCAGACCCGGGCCTCGATCGCGTGACCGGTGAGCGTGATGTCCCGCTGTTCGTACGGAAGTTGCTCGCCCGCAGCGACCCGCAGCTGCCACTCCACCAGGTCCAGGCCGGTGATCAGCTCGGTGACGGGGTGCTCGACCTGGAGGCGGGTGTTCATCTCCATGAAGCAGTACGCGGCCGGGTCGTCGCCCGGGACGATGAACTCGACCGTGCCCGCGCCGACGTAGCCGCAGGAACGGGCCGCCTGGACGGCCGCCTCGCCCATCGCCGCCCGGGTCTCCTCGTCGAGCAGGACGGACGGCGCCTCCTCGATGATCTTCTGGTGGCGGCGCTGGAGGGAGCACTCGCGCTCGCCGAGGTGGACCACGTTGCCGTGGGTGTCGGCCAGCACCTGGATCTCGATGTGCCGGGGCCGGTCGATCCACCGCTCCACGAGCAGGGTGTCGTCGCCGAACGAGGCGCGGGCCTCGCGCCGGGCGGCGGCGATCTCGTCCGCGAGCAGCGCCTCGTCACGCACCAGCCGCATACCCTTGCCGCCGCCGCCCGCCGAGGGCTTCAGCAGCACGGGTGTGCCGATCTCCCGCGCCGAGTCGACCAGTTGGGCGTCGGTCAGTCCCGTACCGGAGGAGCCCGGTACCACCGGAACCCCGGCCGCCGCGACCGTCTCCTTGGCCCGGATCTTGTCGCCCATCAGCGAGATGGCGTCGGCGGGCGGGCCGATGAAGACCAGCCCCGCCTCCGCGCAGGACCGCGCGAAGCCCGCGTTCTCGGCGAGGAACCCGTACCCGGGGTGGACGGCCTGGGCGCCGGTGCGGCGGGCGGCGTCCAGCAGCGCGGGCACGCTCAGGTAGCTCACGGCGGCGGGCGCGGGGCCGATCCGTACCGCCGTGTCGGCCTCCCGCACATGGCGGGCGTCCGCGTCCGCGTCGCTGAACACGGCGACCGAGCGGACGCCGAGGGCGCGCAGCGTACGGATGACCCGTACCGCGATCTCGCCGCGGTTGGCGACGAGAACGGTGTCGAACATCGTCATCTGTTCCTCACATCGCATCCGGAGGTCATCTGCTGCACCTCGCACCTGGGGGTCATCCGCACCTCGCGTCCGGAAGGCACCCGCTCCCCATCGCTTCCGGAGGTCATCCGTTCCTCACGCATGGAAGGCACCCCTTCCTCACATCCGGAAGACGCCGAAGCCGGGCGCGGCGGGGTCCTTTTGGGGAAGTGGAGCGTTTGCGCACGCGGTCAGGGCGAGCCCCAGCACCTGCCGGGTCTCCGTCGGGTCGATCACACCGTCGTCCCAGAGCCGGGCCGTGGCGTAGTAGGCGTTGCCCTGGGTCTCGTACTGTTCGCGGATCGGGGCCTTGAACGCCTCCTCGTCCGCCGCGCTCCAGTCGTCGCCCAGCTGGTCGCGCTTGACCGTGGCGAGGACGGAGGCGGCCTGCTCGCCGCCCATGACGGAGATCTTCGCGTTGGGCCACATCCACAGGAAGCGGGGGGAGTAGGCCCGGCCGCACATGGAGTAGTTGCCCGCCCCGTACGAGCCGCCGACCACCACCGTCAGCTTCGGTACGCGGGTGCAGGCGACCGCCGTCACCATCTTCGCGCCGTGCTTGGCGATGCCGCCGGCCTCGTAGTCGCGCCCCACCATGAAGCCCGAGATGTTCTGGAGGAAGACCAGCGGGATGCCGCGCTGGTCGCACAGCTCGATGAAGTGGGCACCCTTCTGGGCGGACTCGGAGAACAGGATGCCGTTGTTGGCGACGATCCCGACCGGGTGGCCGTGGATGTGGGCGAAGCCGGTGACCAGCGTCGTGCCGTACTCCGCCTTGAACTCGCCGAACCGTGAGCCGTCCACCACCCGGGCGATCACCTCGCGCACGTCGTACGGCGTGCGCGAGTCGACGGGGACGGCCCCGTACAGCCCGACGGGATCCGCCTTCGGCTCCTCGACCGGCCGCACCGGCCACGGCAGCGCCCCGCGCCGCGGCAGCGTGGAGACGATGTTCCGCACGATCCGCAGCGCGTGCGCGTCGTCCTCGGCGAGGTGGTCGGTCACGCCGGACGTACGGGAGTGCACCTCGCCGCCGCCCAGCTCCTCGGCGGTCACGACCTCGCCGGTCGCCGCCTTCACCAGCGGCGGGCCGCCCAGGAAGATCGTGCCCTGGTTCCGTACGATCACGGCCTCGTCGCTCATCGCGGGGACGTACGCCCCGCCCGCCGTGCACGAGCCCATGACGGCGGCGATCTGCGGAATGCCCGCCCCCGACATCCGGGCCTGGTTGTAGAAGATCCGGCCGAAGTGCTCCCGGTCCGGGAAGACCTCGTCCTGCATCGGCAGGAAGGCGCCGCCGGAGTCGACGAGGTACAGGCAGGGGAGACGGTTCTCCAGCGCCACCTCCTGCGCGCGCAGGTGTTTCTTCACCGTCATCGGGTAGTACGTGCCGCCCTTGACGGTCGCGTCGTTGGCGACGATCACGCACTCCCGGCCGCTGACCCGGCCGATCCCCGAGATCACCCCGGCCGCCGGGGCGGCGCCCCCGTACAGCCCCTCGGCCGCCAGCGGGGCCAGCTCCAGGAACGGGGAGCCCGGATCGAGCAGCGTGTCCACCCGGTCGCGGGGCAGCAGCTTGCCGCGTGCCACATGCCGGGCACGGGCCCGCTCGCCCCCGCCCAGCCTGGCCGTGGCGAGCCGCGCGCGCAGCTCGTCGGTGAGCGCGAGATGCGCCGCCTCGTTGGCCTGCCAGGTCTCGGAGGCGGGATCCGCCGCGCTCACCAGCACCGGTGCCTGCTGCATCGTGTCGAGCCCCCTTGCCCGTACCGCTCGCTGTCCGTACCGCTGTCCACGTACCGCTGTCCACTGTTGTCCGTACGGTCGGCCACTGCCGTCGCGCGGTCGAGTTGTTAATGACCGTTAACGTCTCTCGCCTTCAGGTTAACGAGCGCTAACAGGGTTGTCTAGAATGAATCCTCATGAGCACCAACGCCGCCGCCCGCGTCGCGGCCCCCACCCGCCGCGAGCAGATCCTCAAGGAGGCCGCCCGCCTCTTCGCCGAGCGCGGCTTCCACGGCGTCGGCGTCGACGAGATAGGGGCCGCCGTCGGTATCAGCGGCCCGGGCCTCTACCGGCACTTCCCCGGCAAGGACGCGATGCTCGCCGAACTGCTGGTCGGCATCAGCGAGCGACTGCTGGCCGGCGGGCGGCTGCGGGTGTCGGAGGACGCGGCCCGCGCGGACGGCTCCCCGCGGGCCCTGCTGGACGCGCTCATCGAGGGGCACATCGACTTCGCCCTCGACGACCGCCCCCTCATCACCCTGCACGACCGCGAGCTGGACCGCCTCCGGGACGCCGACCGCAAACGGGTCCGCCAGCTCCAGCGGCAGTACGTCGAGGTGTGGGTGGACGTCGTCCGCGAGCTGTACCCGGACCTGCCCGAGCACGAGGCGCGCGCCGCCGTCCACGCCGTCTTCGGTCTGCTGAACTCGACCCCGCACCTGGGGCGCCCCGACGCGCGGCCGGACCGCGCGGACACGGCCGCGCTGCTGCAGCGACTGGCGCGCGGTGCGTTCGAGGCGGCGGCCTGCCGCTAAGGGCTCCGTCACTGCGCCGCCGCCGGTCCCTCGGCAGGGGAAGGCCCGTGCATGGGGGCGACGGGGGAAGGGGTGTGCGCGGGGCCGTGCCTCCGGCTCCGGGGTCACCCTGAATATATGAATTGATGCGGCGGCGCGGAGGTCATTCCTCAAATTCCCTTTCCTTTTTCTCCGCGGGCTCCGTCGCTCAGGTGTCGCGATGATCCCCAGGCATATGGTTTGAGCTGTCCCGCCACGCCTGATGGGGAATTTGAATGAAAACATGTCAGGTTTCGGTCGTTGTCCCCTGTTTCAATGAGGACGAGGTGATCGACGCATTTCATCGCGCGCTGATCCGTGCCCTCGATTCGACCCGTCGGACCTTCGAGATCTGTTATGTCGACGACGGCAGCAGCGATCGCACCAGGCTCAGGATCGGCTCGCTCGCCACCGCCGACCGGCGGGTCCGCTACACCTCCTTCAGCCGCAATTTCGGCAAGGAGGCGGCGATGCTCGCGGGGCTGCGCATGTCCCGCGGCGACTCCGTCGTCCTCATGGACGCCGACCTCCAGCACCCGCCCGAACTGCTGCCCCGCATGCTGGAACTGCGGCGCTGCGGCTACGACCAGGTCGTCGCACGACGGGACCGTGCGGGGGAGGGCACCCTGCGCACCCTCCTCAGCTCCGTCTACTACAAGGCCATGGGCCGGTGCATGGACGTCGAGGTCGTGGACGGGGAAGGCGATTTCAGGCTGCTGTCGCGCGCCGCCGTGGACGCCGTGCTCGCGATGCCCGAGACGAACCGGTTCTCCAAGGGGATCTTCTCCTGGATCGGATTCGACACGGTCAGCTTCACCTACCAGAACATGCAGCGTGCGGCGGGACGCTCGAAGTGGGGCGGCAGGCGGCTGTTCAACTACGGGATCGACGGGCTGATCTCGTTCAACAGCCGCCCGCTGCGCCTGGCCATCCACGCCGGTCTCGCGCTCGCGCTCACGGCATTCGGATACGCCCTGTGGATCATCGCCGAGGTGGCCCTGCACGGCGTCGTCGTGCCTGGCTACACCACCCTGCTGACCACCGTCGTCGCCCTCGGCGGAATCCAGCTCGCGACGCTCGGCGTCATCGGTGAATACGTGGGGCGCATTTACTGCGAGACGAAACGCCGTCCGCACTACGTGGTGCGTGAAACGAACGATGCGGCGAAGGCGACGTCGCTCCCGCCGGTCGACGGACGGCGGGCGGACGGCCGCCCGGGGCCGCCGGCCGCGGCGGTCGAACGGTCACGTGCGCGGCCGTCCGGGGCGACCGCGATCGGCGCATCCAGATTCCGTACGATGCGCCAGTTCATCGCATTCGTGGCGATCGGCTTCATCAATACGGCGGTATATCTGGCGGTGTACGTCTCGCTGAACGATTGGATTCCCTATCTGGCCGCGCACGTCGTCGGATACGTGATCAGTGTTCTGGGTTCGTTCCTGCTCAACTCGTACATCACCTGCCGGACGAAGCCGACCTGGCAGGCCCTCTTCCGGTATCCGCTGTCGAGCGTCGTCAATCTCGTGCTCACCGGGACGCTGCTCTACATCGGCGTGAGCCATCTGGGTCTGGGCAAGAACGTCGCCGCCCTCGCCGCGGGAATCCTCGCCACGCCCTTCTCGTTCCTCCTCGCCCGCTGGGCCATCGACACCGGCGCGGACCTGACCCGTCGACGTGCCGCACCGGCCGGGAGCCGCGCCGGACGCACCGCGCCCTGAGCCTCCGCGCCGTCCGCGAACCCCGAGACGCACGACACACAGACACCCGCATCGCGACACGGACACGTGTGGTGACAGAGACACGCATGGCGTGAGCCCCGTACGGAAGGTCCCAGCGCACATGACCGCGGAAACGCCGAAGACCGCCGACGACGACGAGCGACGGAGGGGCGGGGGTCCGATCCGCCCGGACGACGGCGCGGAAGCCGCCCCGCACGCCGGGGGTGCCCCCGACGCCGGGAGTGCCCCGGACTCCGACCGTACGGGCCGGCGCGTGACGAACCGCATCCCGGTCCGGGCGCTGCGGTTGCTCACCCTCCTGCCGCTCGCCCTGCTCGGCACGGCCTTCTGGATCGGCCGCCTGGTCCGTCCGGGCGCGGACGACTGGTGCTTCCTCCCGGTCGTGCGCGACGAGGGCGCCGCCGGGATGATCGCGAAGTTCTACCTCCAGGACAACGGACGGGTCGCCAACGCGCTGCTCGTCGTCGCGTACGGAGCCTTCGGCGTCGCCGGACACCAGTGGTTCGCCCTGGTCAGCGGGGTGGTCATGCTGGGCGTCCTCTGGGCGCTGGTCGCCTCCGCGCTCGGCAGGGCCCGGCTGACCGCGTCCCGCGGCCTCGCCCTGCTGGTGGCGGCGATGGCCACGGCCGTCTTCCTCCTGGCCACATCGAACACGTACAAGGTGTTCTACTGGCCCGCCTCCTCCGTCTCGCACACCGTCTCACCGGTCCTGGCCTGCGCCGCCGTGATTCCGCTGCTGCGGGCGCGGACCCGCCGGGGGTGGGGCCTCGCGCTGGGCGTCGCGCTCGTGGCCGGGGTCTTCATCGGCACGTTGTCGGAGGAGACCGCGGTCGTCGTCCTCGTCCTTCTCGCGGCCCTCCTGCTGCTCAGTCTCCGGGCGGTTCCGGGGCCCATCCGGACCCGTACCCGCGTCTGGTGCGGGGTCGCCGTCGTCGGGGTCGTGATCGGGGCGGCCATTCTGTACCTGTCACCGGGCGCGCGCACCCGCCGCGAACGGTTCGGCGCCGACTCCACCACCATGCTCGGCCCGCAGGCGCTGAGCGACGCGCTGCGGTCCTTCGCCGACATCCTGGGCACGGTCCTCATGACGTGGCAGTACCTGGGGGCGGTCGCGGTCGGTGTGCTGCTGGGACTGCTGGTACGCCGCGACGGACGGGGGAGGGACGGACGCGGGACGGACGGGCCGGGGACGGACGGGCGACGGGCGGAGGGGCCGGGGACGGACGGGCGACGGGCGGAGGGGCCGGGGACGGACGGGCGACGGGCGGAGGGGCCGGGCGCGCCGTGGTCGGGCGGGCCCCTGGGACGTCGCCCTCTCGTCCCCCTGCTCGTCGGCTTCCTCGCCTTCCTGGTCGCCGGTTTTTTCTGCACCGTCGTCGCCCTTCCCGCCTTCGGGGGGAACGTGGCGAACGCGCCCCGGGTCTGGGGCGACTTCCTGCTGCTGTATGTGCTGCTCCTGGTGTGCGCCGGAGCTCTGCTGGGGCGGGGGCTGCTGAGGCGTGCGCGGCGCTCGGGCCGACGCGCGAAGGGCGCGCGCACGGTGACGGTGACGACGGCGGTCGCGGCGGCCCTGTGCGCGCTGACCTGCGTCGGGCTCGCCGTCCCGCTGTTCCGGCTGGAACAGCGGATGGATGTACGTGCCCAGCGCTGGGACCGCCAGGACCGTTCACTGCGGGAGGGAGCGGCGCGCGGGGCCCGAGTGCTGCCGTACACGCCGGTGTCGGTCAGCGGGATGGGGGAGCCGTTCGGCGGCAACGGGAAGAGGCTGTGGCCGGGGCAGTGCGTGGCCCGGTACTACCACCTGGAGAGGATCACGTACTCGACGCGGCTTCCCTGAGCGCGCCTTCCCCGAGCCCGGGAGCCCGGCCGACGACGCCCGGCCCGGCGGGTGCGGAGGGCGCGGCAAGGGCCGACGGAGGAGAGCGGAGGAGGACCCGCCCTGTCACAGCAAGAGCCCGGCACACTGCGCACACCTGACGGCACAATGGGTTCATGCCGATACCCAGACGTGCCGCCCTCGTCGAACACCTCGTCCGTACGCGCATCGCCGGAGACGTCGCCACACCCCGCGACAACAATCTCTCCCACTACCGCAAGCTCGCCAACGGCGACCGTCACTACTGGCTGGGACTGGAACTCGGCGACCGGTGGTGCGACGAGCAGGACGTGCTGGCCGTGATGGCCGAGCGCTGCGGGGTCAGCGACGACCCGGAGCACCGGTTCGGGCAGGACACCATCGACCCGGAGCTGACCGTCGGCGCCCTGGAACGGATGGCGGCGCGGCTGCGGAAGGCGGCGGAGGCTTCGGAACGGGTGCTCTTCGCGACCGGGCACCCGGGCGGTCTCCTCGACGTGCACCGGCAGACCGCGCAGGCGCTGCGGGCCGCCGGTTGCGAGATCGTACGGATTCCGTCGGGGCTGGTGGCCGACGAGGGCATGGTGTTCCAGTTCGCGGACGTGGCGGTGCAGGAGCGGGGCGCGACGCTCTGGCACACCCATTCGCCCGCCCCGATGGCCGCGATCCTGGACGGTCTGGAACGGGAGGGCCGCCCGCTGCCCGACCTGGTGGTGGCCGACCACGGCTGGGCGGGGTGCGCGGGGCAGCGGGGGCTGGACGCGGTGGGGTACGCGGACTGCAACGACCCGGCGCTGTTCCTCGGGGAGGCGGA
The DNA here is from genome assembly GCF_040636995.1 of Streptomyces sp. NPDC032161. Lineage (NCBI taxonomy): Bacteria > Bacillati > Actinomycetota > Actinomycetes > Kitasatosporales > Streptomycetaceae > Streptomyces > Streptomyces sp. NPDC032161. The sequence goes on from NZ_JBEZVN010000039.1 coordinate 24,928, forward strand.
GGGGACGCTCCAGGTGGTCGTGCCGCTGGACGACCACGTACTGGATCCCCGCTTCTACGACCCGCTCACGGACTACCTCCTGGACGCGGCAGGACTGCTCCCGAGCTGATCCCGGAATGCTCCCGGGCTGATCCCGGGCTGATCCCGGGCTGATCCCGACCGGCCGGGTGCGGGAGCGGCGGTTGCCCGGGGCCGATCCGTGCCCGGTCCGGCCCGCTCCACGGCGCAGGTCCGTAACTCCACGACTCGCCCGCACAGTTGCTACTCTGCGCCACGAATGTCCAGTGCTGTGGGGGGCGCATGTTCACATCGGGGCAGCGGCCCCGCAGGAGCGGGCCGAAGTCGGTTCTCATCGGGCTGCTCATCCTGCTCGCCCTTTTCCTCCTCCAGGAACTCGCCGCCGGGCTGCTGCCCGACATCTACAAGGGCTTCGCGGGCGACGACCGCCGGACGCTCGTCGTGGGCGCGTCCGTCGCCCTCGTACTCGTGGGCCTGCTCCTCTACATCGTGCATCTGCGAAGCCTCGTGCCGCAGGACACGACCCCCGAACTCGGTGCCGACGAACGGGCCAGGGCGCGCGCCGCCCTGCTGCACGCCGTGCGCCGGAGCTGGACGGACGGCGCGGACCAGGCATGGGAACGGTCCGTGCGGATCGAACTGGGCCTCGCCGAGCACCGGGCGGCCGTGCACGACCCCTGGGGCGCGCCCCGGCTCACCACCGACGGCCCGGAGGGCGGGGTGCCGCTGGCAGCGGGGACCCGGATCGACGAGGTCTTCGACCGCCACCACGCGCAGCTCCTCGTCCTGGGCGCTCCCGGCGCGGGCAAGACCTCGCGGATGCTGGAACTGACCGAGAAGCTGGCCGAGGCGGCCGAGCAGGACGATGCCGCTCCCGTCCCGGCCGTCCTGCTGCTGACGGACTGGCACGGCGAACCGTTCGTGCGCTGGGTCCTCGACGAACTGCACAGCCGGTATCGCGTTCCCAGGGCGACCGGTCTCGTGCTGCTGCGGGACAACGACATCGCCCTGGTCCTGGACGGGCTCGACGAGGTCGCCCCGCGGCTGCGCGCCGACTGCGTCCGTGCGATCAACGGGCTGCTCTCCGCCGAGCAGTACCCGCACTGCCCGATCGCCGTCTCGTGCCGCACGGTCGACTACGACGAGCTGGGGGAGCGGCTCACCGTGAGCGGCGCGATCGGTGTGCAGCCCCTTGAGGTCGCGGCCGTGCACGCCCTGCTCAACAGCGCGGGCGAAGGGCTGCGTGGCCTGGCAGCCGCCGCTGCCGCCGATCCGGTGCTGGCCCGGCTGCTGACCACACCGCTCATGCTGGGTGTCGCCGTCTTCGCCTACGAGGGCGTGGACGAGAACGAGGTCGCGGCCCTCGGCGACACGGAGGAGCGCAGGGGCCGCATCTTCGACGCCTACATCGAGCGGATGATCCACCGCGACCGGACCCTGCGAGGCAGGCCGATCACGCCGAAACGCCCTGCCGGCCAGGTGCGGGCCGACCTGCTGCGGCTCGCCCGGACCCTGACCCAGGTCCATGCGACGGTGTACTACGCGGACGATCCCTCGCACATCGTTCTCCAGGCACCGGACGACGTGCTCAGGCAACAGGTGCCGTCATGGGCGTACCCGGTGTTCAGGGGCATGCGTTGGCTCAGCGGCTACGAGGCCGGGAACCCCGCCAGCAGGTCGAACCCGGCCTATCGGCTCGCGGTCCGCCTCTACCAGGCGCCCATCCCGCTGTTGGGGTCGCCGCTCGCGAACCACCTCCAACGGGGTTTCCTCGACTACGCGACCGATCGGGCGATCATGCGCCGTGCGGGAGACGGTTACGCCTTCCTGCACAAGACCATCCAGGACCACCTCGCGGCGCGCGCGGAACGCATGTCCGTCGCGGAACTGAGGGCCCTGGACCGCTCGGCCTGACCGGGCAACCGGACCGGACACCCGGACCCGCCGGACGGGCCGGTCAGGTCCGGGGTACGCGGACCACGCCCTCCTGGATCACCGTGATCGCCAGCCGGCCGTCCCGCGTGTAGATGCGGGCCTGGCCGAGGCCGCGCCCGCCGGACGCGGACGGCGACTCCTGGTCGTACAGCAGCCACTCGTCGGCCCGGAACGGCCGGTGGAACCACATGGCGTGGTCCAGGCTCGCCCCGACCACGTCACCGACCGCCCAGCCCCCGCGCCCGTGCGCGAGCAGTACCGAGTCCAGCAGCGTCATGTCGGAGACGTACGTCGCCATGCAGACGTGCAGCAGCGGGTCGTCGTCGAGCTTGCCGTTGGTGCGGAACCACACCTGCGAGCGGGGCTCGCGGGGCTGCCCGACCGTGGCGAACGGCGGCTCGTCCACGTACCGGAGATCGACCGCGGCACGCGCCTCGATCAGCCGGTCCACCACCCCCGGATCGCTGAAACGGTCCGCGTACCGGGGCAGCATCTCCTCGGCCGTCGGCAGCGTCTCCGGATCCGGGGCGGGCAGCATCGGAGCCTGGTGCTCCAGCCCCTCCTCGTATCTCTGGAACGATGCCGAGAGGTGGAAGATCGGCTGCCCGTGCTGGACGGCGACAACGCGGCGGGTGGTGAAGGAACGCCCGTCCCGGATGCGGTCGACGTCGTAGACGATCGGCGCGCCCGGATCGCCCGGCCGCAGGAAGTACGCGTGCAGGGAATGGGCGGCCGGGACGGCGAGCCCCTGACCGGAGGACGGGTCGGAACCGCTCGTTCCGTCGCCGGGGACGGTACGGCCCGCGGCCACCAGGGCCTGGGCCGCGACCTGGCCGCCGAAGACCCGGGGGATGACCGCGGAGCGGCTCGTGCCCCGGAAGATGTCCCGCTCGATCTGCTCCAGGTCGAGCAGATCGAGCAGGGCGTCGAGTGCTGTGCTCATGGATGGAACGCGCCCGTCCTACAGGCCCATGGACTTGGCGATGATCGACTTCATGACCTCGTTGGTGCCGCCATAGATGCGGTTGACCCGGTTGTCCGTGTAGAGGCGGGCGATCGGGTACTCGTTCATGTAGCCGTAGCCGCCGTGGAGCTGCAGGCAGCGGTCGATGACGCGGTGCGCGACCTCGGTGCAGAACAGCTTGGCGGACGCGGCCTCGGCGGCGGTCAGCTCACCGGCGTCCAGGGCCTCCAGCGCGCGGTCGGCGACGGCCTCGGCGGCGTCCACCTCGGCCTGGCAGGCGGCCAGTTCGAACTTGGTGTTCTGGAAGGACGCGACCGTCTTGCCGAAGACCGTGCGCTCCTGCACGTACTGCTTGGCGAACGCGACGGCGGCCTTGGCCTGAGCGTACGCGCCGTAGGCGATGCCCCAGCGCTCGGACGGCAGGTTCTGGCCGAGGTAGTAGAAGCCCTTGTTCTCCTCGCCGAGGAGGTCCTCGGTGGGCACCTTCACGTCGACGAACGCCAGCTCGGCGGTGTCGGACGTGCGCAGGCCGAGCTTGTCGAGCTTGCGGCCGATGGAGTAGCCCTCGGACTTGGCGTCGACGGCGAACAGGGAGATGCCGAAGCGGCGGTCCTCGGCGGTCGGCGCGGAGGTCCGGGCGCAGACGATCACGCGGTCGGCGTGGACACCGCCCGTGATGAACGTCTTGGACCCGTTGAGCACGTAGTGCGTGCCGTCGTCCGAGAGCTTGGCGGTGGTCTTCATGCCCGCGAGGTCGGAGCCGGTGCCCGGCTCGGTCATCGCGAGGGCCCACATCTCCTCACCGGAGACGAACTTCGGCAGGTAGCGCTTCTTCTGGTCCTCGGTGGCCAGCATCTTGATGTACGGCAGGGCGAGCAGCACGTGCACACCGGAACCGCCGAAGTTGACGCCCGCGCGGGCGGTCTCCTCGTACTGGATGGCCTCGAACTTGTGCGTCTCCAGACCGGCGCCGCCGAACTCCTCCGGCACGTTGATGCCGAACAGGCCCAGCTCGGCGAGCTTGCCGTAGAGCTCGCGCGGCACGATGCCCTGCTGGAACCACTCGTCGTAGTGGGGGACGACCTCGGCCTCGATGAAGGCGCGTATGGTCTCCCGGAACGCCTCGTGGTCCTCGTCGAATACCGTACGGCGCACGGGTGCCTCCTTGATCAGCTGCGGGCGGGTTCGGCCGGCCCCGGTTGGCTTCGGTCCGCTGTGAGCCGGGCTCCTGCCGGACTGGCTAAGCGCTTGCTCAGACAATGTCAGAAGTTACCCGGCGGTCACTGCCGCTGTCCAGGGCTGCCCGTCCGGGACCGGTGGTCGGCGCCCGGATCCGTGAGCCGGGGCGGCCCCGAGGACCGAGCGGACCGCGTCGTACGTGTCCGTCGCACGGCGAGCGGTCCGAGCCGTCGATCTCTCACAGCTGCTCGTCGGCATCGGACCCGGCGGACTCCTTGAAGTCCGCCGGGTCCGATGCCGACGAGCAGTGCTGTTCTCCCCACCCCTCGGGCACTCCCCGGCCGGTGACCGGGGAGGAGGGCGAACGGCGCACCTCAGCGGTGCGCCTCAGGTGCGCCTCATGCGAGCGCCCCCGTTTCTCCGGTCACTGCGGCTGGAAGGAGCGGATCTGGTAGTTGCCCTGGAGGTTGCCGCCCCGGCCGGAAGGGGTGGAGCCGACGCGATTGTGGTAGTTGGTGTTCGTGTAGTACTGCACGCGATGGTCCGTCGAGTTCCACACGGAGCGGACGTTCTGGCCGCGCTGGATGAAGGAGCAGTTGTCGGCGGTGTTCGCACGCTTCTTGTCCGACCACTGACAGCGCGTGCCGCCTCCGTTCCAGTCGCTGTAGATGCAGAAGTACCCGGAGGTGCAGTTGTACGCGGCGGCCGTCCTCGGGGCCCCGGCGGAGGCGGCCTCGCCGGGCGAGGCGGCGGCGGGTCCGGTGGCGAGGCCGAGGGCCATGGCGATGGAGGTGACGGCGAGCGCGGTGAAGCGTTTCATCGTGGATGCCTTCCTGCTGACAGTTACCAGGGCTTCCCCTGCCGGTGATCAGGGCTCCGTTCCTGATCACCGGCAGCGTGGCACGGTCGTGATCTGCGCAGACAGGCGCGGATGCAGGGCGCTCGAAGCGCGCTGGGCGACGGTGACGCTCCGTCGCGCACCGGCGTGAAACGTGGGCGGGGACAGGTGCGGACGGGCATCGACGGACGCGGGCACGCGGCACCTCGGGCCGGGGCCGAACCACGGGCGGGCCGGTCCGTTCGGGCGGTCGTCCTCGCGGCTCCCGGTGATCAGGGCCAGGGCCCGGCTCGTGCGACGGTGTGAGCGGCTGCGTGCTGCTCGTGAGCTGCGCCTCGCGCACAACCGTCCAAAATACGAATAATTGCAATATCTCTTTCAGTCGGTACCGAAGCGGGAAACTGGCTGGACGACAACGTCGCCCTGCCGTGACCGATCCACGAGACACGGAGTCCTGCGCCGACGGCTCCGCATCCGGACATCAGCATCCGGACATCAGCTGTCCACTGTTGAGTTGAACGGAGTCACCGGACCCGACCCGTTCCGGGTGGCTCCTCGACGAGGAGTTCCGATGCACCCAGGACAGGCCCAGCCGCACCGTGCGGCGTCCGGTACCGCCGTATCCGACACCGCCCCGCTCGACGGCGTCGTACTCGACATCGCCGTCCGACTTCTCGACGACTTCTCCGGGGCCGGGCGCGCGACCCCCGATCCCGGCATTCCCGTACTGGCCCGCCTCGTGGCGGGGACGTGCGGTCCGGCGGGGCCGGGCGCCGGGCCGGGCGCCGGCTGTGCGGCGGGGGCGAGTGCCGAGCGCGCGGTGGAGGCGTGGGCACGGTCCATCGGTCACGGGCCCGGGCATTGCGGCCTGTACGACGGCGGGCTGGCCGGGACGCTGGTCGGGCTGAGGCTCGGCGCCCGCATCCACCCGTCCCTGCATCGGGCCGCCGACAGACTCCGCGACCACCTGCTGGACGAGGCATGGAGACGCCCATGGCGGACCGTGGACGTCGGGCTGCCCGACTACGACCTCGTCGGCGGACCGTCCGGCACCCTGCTGGCGCTGTGCGTCGGCACGCCGCAGCCGAAACGCAGCCAACTCATGCCGTTCACCGCGCACTTGACGGAGCTGTGCGACAGCGGCGACCTGTACCGGCTGCGTGTCGGGCAGTACTCCGGCCATCCGCGCCTGGGCTGGTTGCAGGGCCGGGTCAACACGGGGATGGGCCACGGTGTCGCCGGGCTCGTCACCGCGCTCGCCGCCGCCGTCCGCCACGTGGGCCCGTGGCCGGAGCTGCTGGACGCCCTGCGCGGTGCCACTCGCTGGCTGGTGCGGCAGTCGTTCGACGACGCCCGGTCCGTCCGGAGCTGGGACGGCGCCGGACTCGACGGCCCGCCGCCCGCGGGTGTCCGGGCCCGGCAGGCGTGGTGCTGCGGCAACCCCGGTGTCACCTGGGCCCTCTGGGACGCGGCGGACGCCCTGGGCGACCGGAGTCTGGCCGACTGGGCGGCGGACGCGTTCACCACCCTCGCGGAACAGTACGACGAGGACGTCCATCTCGTCGGCGCCCCCCTGGCCGACCGGCTCTGGCTGTGCCACGGCGCGGCGGGCGTGCTCATGGTGGCCGACGCGTTCCACCGGCACGCCCGCCTCCCGGCCGCCGCCGCGCTGGGCTCCCGGATGGCGGAGTACCTGGTGCGACGGCTTCCCGCCGTCCTTGCCGCGCCCCCGGCCTCCGTGGTCGCTCCCGCCCCCGTGTCCGCCTCGGCCTCCGGTGAACCCCGGACCTCCGGCGCATCACGGACCTCCTTGCTCGTCGGTGCCCCGGGAGCCCTGAGCGCCCTGCTCACCGTCGTCCACGGCGCCCCGCGCGACTGGTTGCCCTGCCTCGGCCTGCGGTGACGGAACGGGCGGTTCGTGTACGGGGGCCACGGGGCCCGCTCGCGTACGGCGTGCGCGGGTCCGAGCTCGTACGGGTTCCCGTGCGCGGCCGCTCAGCGCGTCCGCAGGGCGAACCACAGCTCCGTCCGCACGTCCATGTCGTCCAGGTCCGCGTCCAGCAGCGCCGCGCAACGGGCGATGCGCTGGCGGACCGTGTTGCGGTGGACCCGGAGGGCCGTCGCGGTGCGGTCCCAGCTGCCGTGCAGGCTCAGCCAGCAGCGCAGGGTCTCGGCCAGTGGTTCGGCGAGCGGGGCGAGGAGCGCGCGGGCGTGCGCCTCGGCCCGGTCCGGCGGGACCAGTGCGGCCAGGCCGGAACCGGTGTCGGCGCGGTGACGGGCCAGCGGGGCGCGGGTCGCCGCCGCACGGCCCAGGGCGCGGGACGCCTGGCCGTCGGCGGTTTCGAGAGCGGTGATCAAGGCGGGGGCGGAGGCGCCGAGCGTCCAGCCCGGCTGCGGGGCGATCCGCTCGTCGCCGGGGACCAGCACCCGCACGGCGTCACGGCCCCGGCCCGCGTCGACCAGGGCCGAGCCGAGCGCGGCGCCCAGCGCTCCCGCCGTGAGCGGGTCGACGGGACCGTCGTCGGCGCGACGGGCGTGCACCACCGTCCACTCCTCGGTGCCGCCGAGAAGCGGTGCCACGTCCTCCGGGGCCGCGCCCAGCAGCAGCCGCACCAGGGCGGCCGACCGGCCCGCCGCGTCGGCGCCCTGGTGCGGGGCGGCCAGCAATGACAACAGCACGACCGCGACCCCGGCCACGGTGTGATCGCCCGCCGCGCGCCGCTCCGTCGCCAGCGCCAGGACCAGGCCCTGCCCTCCGCCCAGCGCGTACGCGGACAAGTGCGCCCCGCGCACGGTGTCGGTGGCGGACGCGGGCGCGGGCGCGGGGCGCGGGGCGGTGGACACCACCCGCGCGAGCCGGGCCAGGCCCTCGCCGACGTCGGGGGCCGGGGGACGGCCCGCCGCGTGCAGCTCCTCGCCGTCCGCGGAGAGCAGCACCGCCCGCCCCTCCAACTGCGCCGCCAGCTGATGCAGTACCGCCGGAACCGGGTCCGGGCGCGCCGCCGCCGAGGCCAGCGCCTGCTGGGCACGGGTCACCCGGCGCAGTTCACGGTGCCGGGCCTCGGCCATCAGCCGCCACACCGCCCGCGCGATCGCCGTGAACCGGGTCCGGGGCGGCACCTCCACCAGCGGCAGCCCGTGCCGGTCGCACGCCTCGATCAGCGCCTCCGGAACCGTGTCGAACACCGGCGTCACCCCGAATCCCAGCGCCGCCGCTCCCGCCTCCACCAGCCGGGACACGTACGCGTCCGGGTCCTTGAGCAGCACCCCGGCGCTCAGCAGCAGCTCACCGCCGAGCAGATACGGGTACGGATCGGCCATCTCCGAGGTGTGCACCCACAACAGCTCCGCCTCGGCCGGCCCCGCGATCCGGCGCAGCCCGAGTTCCGTACGGGCCAGCAGCTCCGTGAGCGGAATCGGGGGAGTGGGCGGCGCAGTGACCCCGGCCGGGGCCTGCGGCATCGCCTGCGACATGGACGAACCATCCATCGAGTCCGGTGATGATGGATAAAACGTACACTTCACCGCCGCGCGCGGGCCACCTACCGTCGTTCGCACGCACGCCTGCGTACTGCACGCACGACCCCGTACCGGTGGTGCGAACGGCGATGTCTGCCCGGAAGGCGGCACCAGCGCGTATGCCCGCCCTCGGCGGACAGGGCGTACGACGTGACGCATGCGGGGCGCGCCACCACGTACGCCGTGTGCCGCCACCCGCCCCGCCACCGGGCAGTGAGTGCGAGCACGAGACCCGAGATACGAGACACGAGCCACAGAGAGGCCCCCGCCATGAGCAGCAACGAAACGCCGCGCGGTCCCGTCGACTCCTCCCGCGTCCCCCGGTACGCCGGCCCCGCGACGTTCGCCCGGCTGCCCCGCCTCGACGAGGTCCGCACCGCCGATATCGCCGTCGTCGGCGTGCCCTTCGACACAGGGGTCTCCTACCGCCCGGGCGCCCGCTTCGGCGGCAACGCGATCCGTGAGGCGTCGCGCCTCCTGCGCCCTTACAACCCGGCGCAGGACGCCTCGCCGTTCGCGCTCGCGCAGGTCGCCGACGCCGGTGACATCGCCGTGAACCCGTTCGACATCGACGAGGCCGTCGAGACGATCGAGTCCGCCGCCGACGACCTCCTCTCCACCGGCGCCCGGCTGATGACGCTCGGCGGCGACCACACCATCGCGCTGCCGCTGCTGCGCTCCGTCGCGAAGAAGCACGGCCCGGTCGCGCTGCTGCACTTCGATGCCCACCTCGACACGTGGGACACCTACTTCGGCGCCGAGTACACCCACGGCACCCCGTTCCGCCGCGCTGTCGAGGAGGGCATCCTCGACACCTCCGCGCTGTCCCACGTCGGCACGCGCGGCCCGCTCTACGGCAAGCAGGACCTGGACGACGACGCGAAGATGGGCTTCGGCATCGTGACCTCCGCCGATGTGATGCGGCGGGGCGTCGACGAGGTCACCGACCAGCTCCGTCAGCGCATCGGCGACCGGCCGCTGTACATCTCCATCGACATCGACGTACTGGACCCGGCGCACGCCCCCGGCACCGGCACCCCCGAGGCCGGTGGCCTCACCTCGCGCGAACTCCTCGAAATCGTCCGGGGACTGGCCTCCTGCAACCTGGTCTCCGCCGACCTGGTCGAAGTCGCCCCCGCGTACGACCACGCCGAGATCACGTCCGTCGCCGCCTCGCACACGGCGTACGAACTGACCACGGTCATGTCCCGCCAGATCGCGCAAGCCCGCGTGAAGTGAGCCACGACCACCACGGCGGGCGGCCGCGGCTCGGCCCGGGCGGATCGCGGCCGCCCTCGCCCCTCCGCCCGGGCGCAACGGGGGCGACCTCGTCGTCGAGACCCTTCAGGGTCTCGGTGCCACCACCGTCTTCGGTCTGCCCGGAAGCACGCGCTGGGCATGTTCGACGCGCTGCGCCGCTCGTCCCTGACGTACGTCGGGCTGCGCGTCGAGAACAACGCGGGCTTCGCCGCCGACGCGTCACCACTTCGGCGGCAAGGGCGCCTTCCCCTGGGAGCACCCGCTCTCCCTCCAGTCCTGGCTGGAGGACCGGCACACGACCGACTTCCTGGAATCCGCCGACGTGCTGCTGGTCGTCGGCTCCGGACTCGGTGAACTCTCCTCGAACTACCACACGTTCAGCCCGCGCGGCCGGTGATCCAGACCGAGGCCGACGCCGGGAAGCTGGAGGCCAACCATCCCGCTCTCGGTATCCACGCGGATGCCCGCGAGGCCCTGTCCGACCTGCTGGGGTCGGTCGGCCGCCGCGAGGACCCGTCGGCCGCGGACCGCGTCCGCGCGGTGCTCGAAGCGGTACGGGACCGGCTCGCCGGACAGGAACTCGCCCTGGAACAGCGGCTCCTGGACGCCGTCCGGCAGGCACTTCCCGACACGTCCCCCAGTTTCTGGGACATGACGATCCTCGCCTACTGGGCGTGGTCGGCGTTCGACGCCCGCCACCCGAACACGATGCACTCGGCGCAGGGCGCGGGCGGTCTCGGCTACGGATTCCCGGCCGCCCTCGGCGCGGCGGTCGCCGACCCCACCAAGCCGGTCCTGGCGGTGTCCGGCGACGGCGGTGCGATGTACTCGATCGCGGAACTGGCCACGGCCCGCCAGCACGACCTCCCGGTCACCTGGCTGATCGTCGACGGCGGCGGCTACGGCATCCTGCGCGAGTACATGACGGACGCCTTCGGCGAGGCCGCGGCGACCGAACTCTCCCGCCCGGACTTCGTCGCCCTCGCCGAGTCCTTCGGCGTCCCGGCGATCCGTACGAACCCCGAGAAGCTGGCCGTCGACCTGGCGAAGTCCCTCGCGGAGCCGGGCCCTTCGGTGATCGTGCTGCCTGCTCGGCTGAGGATGTTCGAGCCGACGCACCTGTGAGGGGAGGGCGGCCGGGAGGGCAGCCGTGGCTCGGTTTCCGAAGGGGCGGTGCGGCTCGGGGAGCGGATGGCTCGGTGGCCCGGTGCGGCCCGGTTTCCGAAGGGGGTGCGGCTCGGCGTCCGCTCACGGCGCGACGGCTGCCCCGGCGGCGCCCGTGATCTTCTGGATGGCTTCGAGCCCCGCCTCCCGGCCGCGGAGGAACTCCTGCTGCTGGTCCGGGTTCAGGGAGCCCGGCAGATCCTTGGTGGAGGGCATCAGGTCCGGGATCGTCCGGAAGACGGCGCCGGCCGCGGCTCCGTTGCCCCGCATCCGGGCCCAGTGCAGCGACTTGCCGACCGTGTGCAGCGGCGTGGTCATCTCCGTGCGGGGCCTCTTCGAGGCCCTGAGCCTGGTGTTCTCGCGGCCCAGCGCACGGAAGTCGATGTCGCCCAGTCGCTGGAGCATCTCCAGGGCGGCGTACAACCGCCCGCACAGGTGGGCGTCGGTGGGCCGGTCGTCCGACATGCTCTCTCCCCGTTCCGTCGGCGGAAGCACATTCCTACCCCGGCCCGCCGCGCGGGCAACAGGGGCGCGCCGTGTACAACTTTTCCGCCCGCCGACAGTCATCAGTGACAGGCGCGCGGGGGCGCGCCGGACTCAACAGCTCAGGGGGGAACGCCACATGAATCAGCCCGGTACGACCCGAATACCGCATCGGGCGCTCGCCGTCGCGCTCGCCGCGGGCGTGCTCGCGCCCGTGGCGCTCGGCGCCGCGTCGCCCGCCGCCGCGGCCACGCCCACGGTGGCCTGCACGTCCGGCAAGGCGGGGCTGGCCGCCAAGTTGTCGAAGGACATCACCGCCGCGCTCAAGGCGCGCAAGTCGACGACGGCGGTGGCGCTCTACGACCGGACCACCAAGACGAACTGCACCCTGCGGGCGACGACGAAGTACGACTCGGCCAGCGTCGTGAAGGCGACCGTGCTGGCGACGCTCCTGTGGGACAACAAGAAGCACAACCGCTACCTCACCGACCGCGAGACCAAGCTCGCCACCGCCATGATCACCAAGTCCGACAACGACGCGACCACCGCCCTGTGGAAGCAGCTCGGGGTGACCAGGATCAAGGCGTTCCTCAAGGCGGCCGGGATGACGCACACCGTGCCGGGCTCGGGCGGGTACTGGGGTCTCACCCAGATCACCGCCCAGGACGAGCTGCGGCTGCTGACCCTGCTGACCGCCAAGAACTCCGTGCTGAGCGACAACTCCCGGACGTACGAGCTGGGGCTGATGCGAAAGGTCGTCTCCTCGCAGCGCTGGGGCACGCCCGCCGGTGCCCCGTCCGGGGTGACCGTCCAGGTCAAGAACGGCTGGCTGCCGCGCGCCACCCACGGCTGGCGGGTGCACAGCGTCGGAGCCTTCACCGGCAAGGGGCACGACTACGCGATCACCGTGCTCACCCACGACAACAAGACGATGAACGACGGCATCAACACCATTCAGGCCGTCGCCCGCGCCGTCCACAAGGACCTGAACCCGGCCGTCGCCGCGAAGCAGACCACCACCATCGCCCCGCCCGCCGCCCCGCAGGAAGCGGTTCCCGCGGTGCCGGAGGCCCCGGCGGTCCGGATGCTCACCGCGACGCCGCGTTCGTAGCCGATCCGCCGACCGGCCCGTCGATCGATCCGCCCGGGTGGTCAGCCACCGACCGCCCGGGCGTCGGCCTCCACCTCCGCCTCCGCGTCCGGCTCCGTACCTGCGTGGGCGGTGAACGCCACCCGCAGGGTCTCGCCGTCGAACTGCATGCTGAACGTGGAGTCCATGGCCCGTGCCAGGCGGACCAGCAGCGGCACCGTGGGCATGGCGCCGCCGAGTTCCAGTTCGGAGACCTGCGGCTGCGTCATTCTGGCGCGCCGCGCCAGCTCGGTCTGCGCGATACCGAGCTCGGTGCGGCGGTCGTAGACGGCCTGGCCGAGGTCCCAGGCCAGGTCGAGCTCCTGGCGCCGCCTCGCACGTTCGGCGCTCTCGGCGCCGTCCTTTCCCTCCGAGATGCTCTCCGCGACCTTCCGGTCCCGGGCGAGCCTCCAATCCGCGTGACTGACCACGTCGCTCTTCCTTCCTGCCTAGTGCCGTGACCAGCAAGGTTTGCCCGGAAGCCCTCGTATCGGGGCTACGTGGGCTCTTGGCCAACGCTGCGAGCGTGCGTGCCGGGCGGCGCGACGGGCAAACGTTGCCGGGAGCGGCACCAGATGTCGCTGGATGTCGCGGCTGAACACGTCATGCGCCGGCTCGTGCTCCCCTTCGCAGACGGCCTTCGCCCGCCGAGCGCGCTCGACCTCGGCATTCTCGCGCTGCCGTGTCTTGCGGAAGACGGTCAGCGGCACGATGCGGCGTTCGGGGGCGAGCCAGTACGGGATCCGCACGGCCCGCCGGGTTGTCGGAGCCGGTCGCGGACCTGCGGGGCGGGCCGCCCTGCGCCGTGGAGCCGGACCGCCCCGGCCCGAGAGCCGAACCGCCTCCGACCAGAGTCCGAGCCGACCTGCGACCAAGGTCCCGAACCGCCCCCGAGTTTGTTACGACGGGATGAAATCCGCTGCCCACGGCGTTGGTGCCTTCCGGTAGAGCAGGTCGATCGGGAGGGCACCGGTGACGGACGCAGGGCACGCGGAGGGCGCGAAGCGCTCGGGAGGCGGCGCGACGGGCGCGGCGCGGGCCCCGGGCTGGGTGCGACGGCTGAGCGGCTACGCGTGGCGCTACCGGCGCAACGTACTGCTCGCGCTCGGGTCGTCGCTCGCCGGCATGGCGGTGATGGCCGTCGTCCCGCTGATCACCAAGGTGATCATCGACGACGTGGTCGGCGACCACACCGGGTCGCTCGCCGTCTGGACCGGGCTCCTGCTGGTCGCGGCCGTCCTGGTGTACGTGGCCACGTACATCCGGCGCTACTACGGCGGACGCCTCGCCCTGGACGTCCAGCACGACCTGCGCACCGAGATGTACGGGACGCTCACCCGGCTCGACGGGAAGCGGCAGGACGAGCTGTCCACCGGGCAGGTCGTGGGGCGTGCGACCAGCGACCTCCAGCTGATCCAGGGGCTGCTGTTCATGCTCCCGATGACCATCGGGAACGTGCTCCTGTTCATCATCTCCCTGGTGATCATGGCGTGGCTCTCGCCGCTGCTGACCCTGGTCGCGCTCGCCGTCGCCCCCGCCCTCTGGTACATAGCCCGCCACTCCCGCGCCCGGCTCTTCCCCGCCACCTGGTACGCCCAGGGGCAGGCCGCGGCCGTCGCGGGGGTCGTCGACGGGGCCGTCTCCGGGGTCCGGGTCGTCAAGGGGTTCGGACAGGAGGAGCAGGAGACCGGCAAGCTGCGCGAGGTCGGGCGGAAGCTGTTCGCCGGGCGACTGCGGGCGATCCGGATGAACTCCCGCTACACCCCCGCCCTCCAGGCCGTGCCCGCGCTCGGCCAGGTCGCGATGCTGGCCCTGGGCGGCTGGCTCGCCACCCGGGGCGAGATCACCCTCGGCACGTTCGTCGCGTTCTCCACCTACCTCGCCCAGCTCGTCGGCCCGGTCCGGATGCTCGCCATGGTCCTCACCGTCGGCCAGCAGGCCCGCGCCGGTGTCGAACGCGTCCTGGAACTGATCGACACCGAGCCGACCATGAAGGACGGCACCAAGGAGCTGCCCGCCGACGCCCCGGCGAGCGTCGAGTTCGACGACGTACGGTTCGGCTACGCCGACGGCCGCCCCGTCCTCGACGGGTTCTCGCTGACCATCGAGCCCGGCGAGACCGTCGCCGTCGTCGGCGCGTCCGGCAGCGGCAAGTCCACCGTCTCACTGCTGCTGCCCCGCTTCTACGACGTGACGCACGGCGCCGTCCTGGTCGGCGGCCACGACGTGCGCGAGCTGACCCAGGAGTCCCTGCGCGCCGCCATCGGCCTCGTACCGGAGGACAGCTTCCTGTTCTCCGACACCGTCCGTGCCAACATCGCCTACGGGCTCCCCGGCGCCACCCAGGAGCAGATCGAGGAGGCGGCCCGCGCCGCCCAGGCCGACCGGTTCATCGCGGAGCTGCCCGAGGGCTACGACACCAAGGTCGGCGAGCACGGACTCACCCTCTCCGGCGGCCAGCGCCAGCGCGTCGCGCTCGCCCGCGCCATCCTCACCGACCCCCGGCTGCTCCTCCTCGACGACGCCACCTCCGCCGTCGACGCCCGGGTCGAGCACGAGATCCACGAGGCCCTGCGGCAGGTGATGGCCGGGCGCACCACCCTGCTGATCGCCCACCGCCGCTCCACCCTCGGCCTCGCCGACCGCATCGCCGTCCTGGAGAACGGGCGGCTCGCCGACATCGGCACCCACGCCGAACTGGAGAGCCGTTCCGCGCTCTACCGGCGCCTGCTCACCGACCCCGACGAGCTGGGCGGCACCTCGCCCGGACACCGGCCGGCCACCCCCGCCGACACCACCGCCGAGGACGACCGCGCGCTCCAGGAGGAGCTCGACGCCGAACTCGACGCGGAGTACGACGCGGAACGCGGCATCAGCCCCCGCCTGTGGGTCCGCAAGGACGAACCGCGCGACAACGGCGCGGCCGGCATGCCCGCCACGCCCGAACTGCTCGCCCAGGTCGAGGCACTGCCACCGGCCACCGACACCCCCGACATCGACGAGCGGCGGGCCGTCCGCTCCGAGGAGTCCTACGGGCTGCGCAGGCTGCTGCGCGGCTTCGGGCTGCCGCTCCTGGTGAGCCTGCTGCTGGTCGCGGTGGACGCGGGCGGCGGGCTGCTGCTGCCGGTGCTGATCCGGCACGGCATCGACCAGGGCGTCACGCGGCTCGCGCTCGGCGCGGTCTGGGCGGCGTCCGCGCTGGCCCTGGTCGTCGTGCTCGTGCAGTGGGTGGCCCAGATCGGCGAGACCCGGATGACCGGCCGCACCGGTGAGCGGGTGCTCTACTCGCTCCGGCTGAAGATCTTCGCGCAGCTCCAGCGGCTCGGTCTGGACTACTACGAGCGCGAGCTGACCGGCCGCATCATGACCCGGATGACGACCGACGTGGACGCGCTGTCCACGTTCCTCCAGACCGGTCTGGTCACGGCTTTCGTCTCCGTCGTCACCTTCCTCGGCATCATGGTCGCCCTGCTCGTGCTGGACGTGCAGCTGGCCCTCGTCGTCTTCACGACCCTGCCGGTGCTGGTGATCGGCACGTACTTCTTCCGCCGCAAGAGCGTCCAGGCCTACGAACTGGCCCGGGAACGCATCAGCGTGGTCAACGCCGACCTCCAGGAGTCCGTCTCCGGGCTGCGGATCGTGCAGGCGTTCCGCCGCGAGCACGACGGCGCGCGCCGGTTCGCGGAGCGCAGCGCCCACTACCGCGAGGCCCGGGTCCGGGGGCAGTGGCTGATATCGGTCTACTTCCCGTTCGTGCAGCTGCTGTCGTCGGTGGCCGCCGCGGCCGTGCTGATCGTCGGTGCGGGCCGGGTCGACAACGGCACCCTCACCGCGGGTGCCCTGGTCGCGTACCTGCTGTACATCGATCTGTTCTTCGCCCCGGTGCAGCAGCTCTCCCAGGTCTTCGACGGCTACCAGCAGGCCAGCGTCTCGCTCCGCCGCATCCAGGAGCTGCTGCGGGAGCCGACCTCGACCGGGGCCCCGGACGAACCGCTGGACGTGCCGTCGCTGCGCGGCGAGATCGCCTTCGAGAACGTGTCCTTCGCCTACGGGAGCGGCGACGGCGCCGATGACGGCCACGTCGGAGCCGGTGGTTCCGAGGGCGCCGGGGCCGTCCGGGACGCCGAGGGCGTCGAGGAGGCGCTGTCCGGCATAGATCTGCGGATCCCGGCCGGTCAGACGGTCGCGTTCGTGGGCGAGACCGGGGCCGGCAAGTCCACCCTGGTCAAGCTCGTGGCCCGGTTCTACGACCCGACGGGCGGCCGGGTCACGGCGGACGGCACCGACCTGCGCCGCCTCGACCTCACCGCGTACCGGCACCGGCTCGGGGTCGTGCCGCAGGAGGCGTACCTCTTCGCCGGCACGGTCCGGGACGCCATAGCGTACGGGCGGCCGGAGGCCAGCGACGCGGAGGTGGAGGCGGCGGCGCGGGCGGTCGGTGCCCACGACATGATCGCCACCCTGGACGGCGGCTACCTCCACGAGGTCGCCGAGCGGGGCCGCAACCTGTCCGCCGGGCAGCGCCAGCTGATCGCGCTCGCCCGCGCCGAACTCGTCGCCCCGGACGTCCTGCTGCTCGACGAGGCGACCGCCTCCCTGGACCTGGCCAGCGAGGCCCTGGTCAACCAGGCGACCGACCGCCTCGCCGGCCGGCGCACCACCCTGGTCGTCGCCCACCGGCTGACTACGGCCGCCCGTGCCGACCGGGTCGTGGTGATGGACCACGGCCGGGTCGTCGAGGACGGCACGCACGACGAACTCCTCGCCGGGGACGGCCACTACGCCGGGCTGTGGCGCACCTTCATAGGGGAAGACATGGGGGAGGACGTGGGAGAGGACGAGCGCGCGGGGGTGTGAGCGGGACTCGTCCTCGGTACGGCTGTCGGGTGCGGCCACGGGGGCCGGGCACCGGGTGCCGGGCGCGGCTGCGGGTGCCCGTCGTGGCCCGCGGTGCCGCCGCGATGGCCGGGATGGCCGTGGCGGCGGTGAGAGCGAGCAGGGCGGCGGCGATCAGTGCCGGGGCGAGGGCGGGCCGACCGCGGAGGTGCGAGCGGGCCCGCGAAGTGCTCTGTGGAGTACGGAATCGGAGCATGGCGGTGTTCCTGCCTTTCCTGCGACTCTGTCCTGTGGGAGCCATGCTGTGGCGATTCGGTTGCGTGTAAGGGAGAGCGCGCCGGATGCAACCTCCGGACGGACTGCTGCGTCGTACGCATGTATGCATAGGTGTCGAGTGAGGGTGCGCGTGTTCGAGCAGGGGACGGGCCAGGGGGATGGATCGGGGGTGTGGGTCGCTGATGAACGCGGGCACGGGTGAGGCCGGGCGGACGGGTGGGGCCGGACGGACGGGCGGGGGCACGCTGGTGCGTCTTCTCGTCCTGTCGCTCGTGACCGCCCTCGCGCTGGTGCTCACCGGCACCGTCACCGGCAGGGCCGACGCCGCGACGTCCTGTGCCGGGCGCCTGGCGAAGACGGTCCCGTTCAAGACCGGCGAGCTGCGCGTCTACAAGAGCCGCGCCTACGCCTGCGCCGTCGCGATCGCCAAGAAGCCCGGTCCGAAGCGCGTGATGTCCGTGATGATCCAGCCGCGCGGCGGCAGGCCGGTCGCGGACAGCGGCCGGTACGCCAGACAGGCGGGTCCGGTGACGGTCCACGCGCTGAACC
The DNA here is from genome assembly GCF_040636995.1 of Streptomyces sp. NPDC032161. NCBI lineage: Bacteria > Bacillati > Actinomycetota > Actinomycetes > Kitasatosporales > Streptomycetaceae > Streptomyces > Streptomyces sp. NPDC032161. The sequence goes on from NZ_JBEZVN010000039.1 coordinate 43,078, forward strand.
GGTGCGTCCGGGCCTCGGCCCTCGTCGCGGGGAAGTCCGGTTCCACGGGCTGGATCCTCTGCTGACGCCCCGGCCCCTTCTTTCGGTCTCCAACTGGGTCTGGCGGCCGGGGTGTTGCCCCCGCTAGGTTCGCGATGACTGTTGTGAATCCTGGGGAGGGTGCATGCGCAAGGCGCTCAGAGGTGTCCTGTCGCTCGCGGTGCTCGTCGGCACGGTGAGCGCCACCGGGGCCACGGCCGGGGCGGCCACCGCCGCACAGCCGACCACGTCCCGGGCCGTGACCAGCGGCGAGAGCGGTACGAACGCGGACATCAAGGACCGCATTCTGGCCATCCCGGGAATGAGTCTCATCGAGGAGAAGCTGTACGCGGGTTACCGCTACTTCGTCCTCGAATACACCCAGCCGGTCGACCACCGGCGCCCGTCCAAGGGCACGTTCCAGCAGCGCCTCACCCTGCTGCACAAGGACACGTCCCGCCCGACCGTCTTCTACACCAGCGGCTACAACGTCTCGACGAACCCGAGCCGTTCCGAGCCGACCCGGATCGTCGACGGCAACCAGGTCTCGCTGGAGTACCGGTTCTTCACCCCGTCGCGTCCGTCGCCCGCCGACTGGTCCGAGCTCGACATCCGGCAGGCCGCCGACGACCAGCACCGCATCTTCACCGCCCTCAAGCGGATCTACACCAAGAACTGGCTGACCACCGGCGGTTCGAAGGGCGGCATGACCGCGACGTACTACGAGCGCTTCCACCCGGGGGACATGGACGGCGTCGTCGCGTACGTCGCGCCCAACGACGTGGTGAACAAGGAGGATTCGGCGTACGACCGGTTCTTCGCGAACGTGGGCACCAAGGAGTGCCGCGACCGGCTGAACGGGGTGCAGCGCGAGGCGCTGATCCGCCGCGGACCGCTGGAGGAGAGGTTCCGGGAGTACGCCGAGGCGAACGGCTACACCTTCAGCACCGTCGGCTCGCTCGACCGGGCCTACGAGGCCGTGGTCATGGACTACATCTGGGCGTTCTGGCAGTACAGCCTGCTGGCCGACTGCGACACCCTCCCGGCCGACGCCGAGTCCGCCCCCGACCAGGCGATCTGGGACTCGGTCGACGCGATCTCCGGCTTCTCCGCCTACACCGACCAGGGCCTGGAGCGGTACACCCCGTACTACTACCAGGCGGGCACCCAGCTCGGCTCGCCCGACATCAAGCAGCCGTGGCTCGGCGGACTCAGCCGTTACGGGTACCAGCCGCCGCGCAACTTCGTGCCGCGCGACATCCCGATGAAGTTCCAGCCGTGGGCGATGCGTGACATCGACACCTGGGTGAAGCACCGCGCCAACCGCATGCTCTACGTCTACGGCGAGAACGACCCGTGGGGCGCCGAGCGCTTCCGGCTGGGCGCGGGCGCGCGGGACAGCTACGTGATGACGGTGCCCGGCGGCAACCACGGTTCCAACGTGGCGCAGCTCCCCGAGAACGACCGGGTGAAGGCCACCGCGGCCATCCTGCGCTGGGCGGGTGTCGCCCCGGCCGCCGTGCAGCAGGACCCGGCGCAGGCGAAGCCGCTCGCGAAGTTCGACGCGCGGCTCGACGTCCGGCAGGACGGCCGGGACGTGGTGAACGAGCACGGGGTGCGCCCGTAACGACCTGGGGAGCGATAGGGAGTGGATCAGGGAGCGTCGTCATGCGGCTTCGATCGCAAGGCGGAGGAGGGAGTCGATGCGGCGCATCGACAACCGACGAAACGTCGCAAGCGGAGTCGCAGGGCGGCGCGAGCCCGCTCCCTATCGCTCCCCAGGCCGTAACCGGTTCGGGTACGGGGGGAGGGGCCGCGCGCGGTGCGCGACCCCTCGTTACCTTTTTCGTGGCCCCGCAATGGGGTGCCTGGCCCCCGGGTCCGGTATGGCTGTGTGCCCCCTGTCGAAGTGGATGACCTGGGGGGTGTT
>NZ_JBEZVN010000040.1:0-43103 GCF_040636995.1 Streptomyces sp. NPDC032161
GACCTGCTCACCCCGTACGAGACGGCCGGCGGCACCCGGCGCTGGTTCGCCGGCGGGCTGCTCGGCCAGTGGGCCGTTTGGACCGGCTCCGCCGTCACCCTTCTCGATCAGGTCCGGCGGGCACGCGCCGGTGACCACGACGCCATGGTCGGCTGCCTCGCCCGCCGTCCGGAGCTCACCGACGCCAACAGCGCTGTGTTCGACGTGCGCGGCGGATTCCGCGGCTGTATCGCGGGTGTCCATGAAGTGCTGCGCCGCCAGGGTCTGTTGGAGGGCATCTGGTGTCTCGATCCGAAGGAGGTCTTGTCTCCCGGCCAGGCCGAGGAGATCAGCCGGGTGGCCACGGCCTACCCCTGGCTCACCGACGACGACTTCGTCGCGGAGCACGTCGATGACTGGCTCTCCTGACCCGGGGGCGGCCCGCCTGCCGCGGGTCGTCGTCGCCGTACCCCCGCACCTTCGTGCGCAGTTCTTCGCCCCCGCGGTGTGGCAGAGCCTCTGCGCCGCGGCGCAGCCGGTCGTCCTCGACGAGCACACCGACCGGGACGCACTCGGTGCGGCGCTGCCCGGTGCTCGTGCCCTGATCACCGCTTGGGGAACGCCACGCCTCAGCGAGGAACTCCTCGACGTCGCCGACCGACTGGCGATCGTCGCCCACACCGGATCGGCGGTCGCCCCGTACGTCACCGAGGAAGTCTTCCGGCGTGGGATCCTCGTCACCCAGGCCGGTGACGCTATGGCACGCCCGGTCGCCGAGGTGGCCCTGGCGTTCACCCTCGCCCTGCTGCACCGCATCCACCGCTTCGACCACGCGCTGCGCGGCGGAGCCGACTGGGACGAGGCCGGCCAGGCCCCGCCGCGGCATGAGATCCAGGGCTGTGCGATCGGCGTCATCGGAGCGTCCCGCACCGGCCGTGCGTACATCGAGCTGGTGAGGGCACTGGGGGCACAGGTCGCGGTCACCGACCCGTATCTGACAGCCGAGGACGCACAGCGGCTCGCGGTACGGGTGGTGCCGCTGGACGAACTGCTCCGTGGCAGCCGGATCGTCGCCGTGCACGCCCCTGCCACCGCCGAGACCCGGCGCATGCTGGGTGCGCGCGAACTGGAGCTGATGCCCGACGGCGCCGGACTGGTCAACACCGCCCGTTCCTGGCTCGTCGACGAGGACGCGCTTCTGGTGCAGGTGTCGGCGGGCCGGCTGGACGCTGCGATCGATGTCTTCGACACCGAACCACTGCCGGTCCGCCACCCGTTCCGGAAACTGCCGAACGTTCTGCTGACCCCTCATCAGGCGGCGGGCACCGCCGAGTGCCGTCAGCGGCTCGGCGCAAGTGCCGTGGAGGAGGTGCTGCGGTTCCTGCGCGGCGATCCACCCTTGCACTTCGTGGGGCCGGACGCACTGGCTCGCGTCCTTTGATCACTCGATCGCAACCACACCGGGCCCCAGAGGCCGACCAGTTGTTCCTCGGGGCCGAAGGCATCTCTGTTGCCTTCGGGGTCGAGGAATTCCTGGAGGCCGTAGACGCCGCGTGGCGGGAGCCGGAACAGGCGGGACCGGGTCGCCTCCGCGCGGCTCGGGCGGCCCGGCCTACCAGCCGCCCATGGCCCCCTCGGGCGAGACCTCGATCAGGCGCAGCTCCAGGCCGTCCCCGCTGCCCTCAACCACCTCTGCTGTGATTGCGCGTTGGCGTGACAGGACTTTGGGGGAGAGAGCCTTGTCGAGTTTGAGCTTCCCGCCGGCCCGGGCGGTCGGACGCGGGGCGGCCTGGTACCGCGGGGACTGCCATGTCCACTCCGTCCACTCGGACGGGGAACTCACCCCTGCGCAGACGACGGAGGCAGATGAGGCATGCAGGCCAGTTCGAGCAGGCCCTGGTGGAGGTCGGTGCGTCGTTCGTAGCGGATCCGGAGCCGTTTGAACTGGCGCAGCCAGGCGAAGCCCCGGTCCACTACCCAACGGCCCTTGCCGAGCCCTGAGCCGTGGGCCACGCCGCGTCGGGTGATCACCGGCTTGATGCCGCGCTGCCACAGCAGGCGGCGGTACTTGTCGAAGTCGTAGCCCCGGTCGGCGCACAGGTGCCGCGGCTTGCGGAGAGGTCGTCCTCCGCAGCCCCCGGATCGGCGGGACCGCGTCGAGCAGCGGCAGCGGCTGGGTGACGTCGTGGCGGTTGCCACCGGTGAGCGTGACGGCGAGCGGGGTTCCGTGCCGGTCGAACTCCTGGACGGGACCGGTACAACGCGACCGCGTCAGCCTTGAACTCGGCGGGGTAGTGCTTCATCCCCACAGGGACTCCGTTCTCCTGGGTCATCAAGATCCAAGTCTCTCCGGCGTCCAAAATCCGGGGTCAAGGCCGTAGTCGCACGGCACCCGTAGCTGATCCGCCCTGGTCTCCTTCACGTATCGCACGCATGCCTGGATACCGCGCGGCCAGAACGTGTTCTCCGGCTCGATGATCCGCAGCTTCACCAACCGTGCCGACAACGCCGGGTCCCGGGGCGTGCTGAACTTCAGCAACTCCCGTGCGGGCGCACTCGGCCCGCGTCCACCCACCGGCTCCACCCGCGCGCCTTCACCCTCACCTTTCGCTTCGCCTTGGCCTTTCTCGCCTTCTTCGGGCGCCCAATGGCCGCTGCGGAAGCGGAGGAGAAGAGGGAGGAAACATGGGCTGACGGCGCACTGTTCTTTCGTGCCGCCGCAGCCCTACGTGGTTCGGTATGCCCGGAGAAAGGTCCGCACTCCCTCGACGACGAGTGGCCGGACGCGGGTGTCCTCCGCGGCATTCGCGGAACCGAGCCTGTCCAGCGCGACGCCGAAGGTCAGTGCGATGAACTGGTCGGCCGCGAGTCGGGGGTCGGGGACGTCGAGCAGCCCGGCGGCGGCGAAGGCGGCGAACCGCTCTGCAAGTGCCTCGTCGGGGGTGTCGGCCATGGAGTTGTAGCCCCGGTGCGGCAGATGGCCGGATTCCGCCCGGACCAGTCGTTGCAGCGTTGCGTACTCCGCCGAGTCGAGCATGTCGGTCGAGATGCGCATCGAGAACGTGACCAGGGCGTCCTCGAGGTCGGCGGCCTCGGTGAGCCCGCTGAGGGTGTCGTCGATGGTGTGCCGGATCGTGGTGATCATCGACTGGCCGATGGCGTCGACGACTGCTTGCAGCAGCGTCTGCTTGTCGCCGAAGTAGTCGTAGACCGTCCGCTTGGACACCTCGGCCCGGGTGGCGACCGCGTCGACGCTGGACCGGTCGAAGCCGTCGGTGAGGAACAGTTCCCGGGCCGCAGAGAGGATGGCGGCCCGCTTCCGTGTGGACCCTTCGCGCAGTGTCTTCGTGGTCGGCTTCTTCGTGGTCGGCATGTTCACATGCTAACCGTACTACACTGCACGGTGTAGTGTAATGCTGGCTCGGTGGGTGCCGCACTCTTGCACCCGCTCCGCCCGGGGGAGCCACGCATGCGCCACCTCGGGTACCGCTTCCCCGGGCTCACCCCGCCGGACGACCTCGGATACCTGTCCGCAAAACACCATGCACACTGCGCCCCCGCATGAATCGCCGCCGTGCCCACGCCGGGCCCGGCAAGGCGGCAGCGCTACGGGCACGGCCGACCCCTTCCTTGCCCGCCAATGACGGAAAGGACATCCATGACCGCAACTCTGGTTTCCCCCGCCCGCATCGGAAAGGCCGCTGTCGGGGCCCTCGGCATGCTGGCAGTCGCCACCGGTGCCTTGGAGTCGGTGGTGACACCGACGCTCCCGCTCCTGCAACGCGAGCTGGACATGAGTCCCGCCGAAGGGGCGTTACTCAGCATCATGCTCCTCATCACCGGCGCGCTCGTCACACCGGTCGCGGGCAAGTTGGGCGACCGCTACGGCGGAAAACGGGTCCTGATCCGGCTGATGGCGGTGGTCTGTGCCGGTGGTCTGGTGTCGGCCCTTGCGCCGAACCTGCCGGTGCTGCTGCTCGGCCAGGTACTGCAGGGTGCGATGGTGGGCGCGCTGCCCCTGTCGTTCATCCTGGTGCGCGAACATCTCCCCGCAGGAGAGTCGAAGGTGGCCATCGGGGTGGTCAGCGGAATGTTCGTGGGGGGCGGGATGGCCGGAACGCTGTCGGCCGGGCCCGTGGCCGAAGGGCTTTCCCAACACTGGATGTTCGCGCTGCCGACGATCGCGGTCATGGGGGCCACCATCCTGGTGAACAGGCTGATGCCGCATGATCCGCCGAGCCGGTCGGACGGCGCCGGGGTCGACTGGCCCGGCCTGGTTCTCCTGAGCGGGACGCTTGTCACGCTCGTGCTCGTGCTCGCGCTTGCGCCCGACATCGGCTCGCAGCCACTCGTGCTCGGCGCCCTCATCGTGATTCTGGCCGCCTTTATGATCGGATGGACAGCCGTTGAGCGTCGTGCGACCTCGCCGATGGTCGATCTGCGCATGCTTGCACAGCCTGCGGTGTGGAAATCGTGCGTGCTGACATTCGTGATCTGCGTCGGTACCTCGGTGGCGGTCTATCTCGTCCCGCAACTGTTCGCGGTACCCGCCGCCGAGTACGGATTCGGGGCCAGCGCCACCGAGATCGGCTTCTTCCTGCTGCCCGGCGCCGTGGCCGCGTCGCTGGCCGGGCCGATCGGTGGGATCGGGGCGCGGCGTTTCGGCTCGCACGCCGTGGTCACCGCCGGGAGCGTCATCATGGCCGCCACCCTGATCGCCCTGGCAGTCGTGCACACCGAGGTCTGGCATCTCATCATCGGCAAGATGATGATCGCGCTCGCCAACGGCCTGTGCGTCACGGCGTTGGTGACCGGCACCGCCACATCCGTCCATCAAGGTGACACCGGCATCGCCACCAGCCTGGTCCTGGTGACACGCGTGCTCGGCTACGCCGTGGGTGTGCAGGTCAGTGGCGCGATCCTCACCGCCGGCACCCCCACCGGGTCCGATATCCCGGCCGAATCGGCCTTCGTTACCGGCTTCGTCATAGCCGGCGCCGTCACGGCACTGTCCCTCCTCGTCACCCGTGCCACGAGCAAAGGAGCCAAGGAATGACCCGCATTGATCCGTTGACAGACATCCGCACCACGCCAAGGCGCAAGGTCCTGATATCCGGGGCCAGCATCGCGGGACCCGCCCTCGCGTTCTGGTTGAACCGCTACGGATTCGCGGTCACGGTGGTCGAGAAGGCGGACGTACTCCGTGGCGGTGGATACCCCATCGACATACGCGGCACCGCACTCGAGGTCGTCCGAAGGATGGGAATCCTGCCTCGACTGAAGGACGCGCACATCGACCTGCGGCAGTTGACCTTCCTCGGCGGGGACGGCAGCGAGGTGGCCTCGGTCGCCCCGCACACTGTCACAGGCGGTGTCGCGGGACGGGACATCGAGGTTCGGCGCGGGGACCTGACCGACGCTCTCCACACGGCGGTCCGTGACGACGTGGAGTTCTTGTTCAACGACTCCATCGACACCCTCGACCAGTCCGGCCACGGGGTCGACGTCACCTTCCGCGGGGGCAGCAGGCGTACGTTCGACATGGTGTTCGGTGCGGACGGTCTGCACTCACGTACCCGCGAGTTCCTGTTCGGCCCCGAAGCACAGTTCCACCGATACCTCGGCTACTGCTTCGCCGGGTTCACCATGCGCAACACCTTCGGACTCTCCCGCGAGCTCATGATGTGGAACACCCCGGGCAGAGCCGCGGCACTCTACGCCGTGGAGGACAACGGCGAAGTGCACGCCTTCCTGAACTTCGCCCACCCGAAACCGCCGCTCGACGCATTCCGGAACCCGGAAGCCCAACGGGACCTGGTCGCCACGGCCTTCGCCGACGCGGAATGGGAGGTCCCGGGCATGCTTGCCGCCATGCGCGACGCGGATGACCTGTTCTTCGACGAGGTCAGCCAGATTCGCATGCCCCGCTGGTCCAGCGGCAGGGTCGCGCTGGTGGGCGACGCCGCGTACGCACCCTCGTTCCTCACCGGACAGGGCTCCAGCCTCGCGCTCGTCGGCGCGTACATGCTCGCCGGTTCCCTGGCCGACCGGGACTACACCGCGGGCTTCGCTGCCTACGAACGCGACACCCGTGAGTTCGTAACCCTGAACCAGGAGCAGGTCGGCGAGGGCGACGCCGCACTCTTCCCGACCACCGCCCGGGCCCTGGAGCAGCGCAATGCCATGCTGCGCAATCTCAGCGCCATGCCCTCCACGGAGGGACGACCGGCCCATTCGGCCCTCACCCTGCCCGAATTCATGCCCATGACGTGAGCTTGGGCACGCAGCCGAACCTCCGGCAGCGATTACCGCGTCTCCTTCGACCAGCAACCGGAACCGCTCGACACCCTCCCGCGGCAGCTCACCATCGAGGACTCGCGGCTGCGAAGGAGTCGGGCCGGGCAGAACCCGCTCCGCGGCGTGGACGGTTCGCTCTTGATGACGCGTTGCGGGCCCGGCTTGGGGAACTGGCCGGGAACGTGAAGGCCCTGCACCGATGGATGCGCGAGCACACCGCGCGCGAAGGGCAACTTCCGCGCCTGGGCGAAGATCACCTCGCACGCGTACGCCGCCCTGGACCGCCACCCCGGGCACACGGTCGATGCCGCCCTTTTGACGCGGGCCCGTGCCCGCCTTGGCCCGTGCCCTGACCCACACCCCCGCCCGCCTCTACACGGGGCAGCTCCGCACGCGCGGGAAGGACCACGATGGACACCACGCCGTCCCAACCCATCCCCGACCCGGCGCCCGCACCCGACGAGGCCGAGCCCGCCCCGGACGCGGTGTCGCTGACCGCTCTGCGCGCCCCGCTCGTACGGCATCTGCTCGCGCTGCGTGCCCAGCACCGGCTCACTCGCGCCCACGTGCACACCACCGTGCAGTGCCTCAACGTCTCTGGCCGCACCGTGTGGCGCTGGCTGGCCGAGGCCACTACCACAGCCGCCACCGCCACCGCCACCGCCGCCCGCCGTACCCGACCAGTAGGTGCCCCTGCCCGACGCCCGCCTGGTCACTGCCCGCGCCCTGCTCACCGCCCGCCATAACCTCACCGACACCATCGTTGGAAGTCACCCATTGCACACGATCACGCAGGCGTTCGGCCTCGCGGTCACCGGACCGGCGCTCGAGGGGACAGCAGCGTCGACACGGCAGTGCCTCGTGGTGTGGTTTCCCCCCACTCCCACATGGTGGCTGGCCGGATGGGCGGCGGCATCGGTGTCCGGCGATCATGTGTCCCGGAAAACAACGTGAGCCGAAGGGGGAAACGGTGAGTCGTTCCATGGAACGCGCTCTCGCGCGCCGCACGTTACTGGCCGGCGCAGCGGCGGCCGGTGTGGGAACGGTGTTTGCAGGCGCGGGGAAGGCCGCGGCCGGTGAGTGGGGAGGGCCGGTGAGACAGGCGGCGGTGGCCGCCGAGACGGCGCGTCTGGAGCGCGCGTTGATCGAGTTGCGGCGGGACATCCACCGGCACCCCGAAGCCCCGGGGCGGGAGCAGCGCACGGCCGCTGTGGTGGCCCGGGAGCTGCGGGCGGCGGGGCTGACCGTTACCACCGGGGTGGGCGGCCACGGTGTCGTCGGTGTCCTGCGGGGTACGTGTCCAGGCCGGACCGTTGCCTACCGGGCGGACATGGACGCGGTTCCGCCCACGGACATCGTCGGGACAGGCCCCGCGCCGGCCCACGTCTGCGGCCACGATGTCCACACCGCGGTGGGTGTCGGCGTCGCTCAGGTCCTGGCGCGGCTGCGGCAGCAGTTGAGCGGAACAGCGGTCTTCCTCTTCCAGCCTGCCGAGGAAGCCCTGTCCGGCGCCCGCGCACTGATCGACACGGGCGTGTTGGAGCGTATGGGCATCGAGGAGATCCATGCGCTGCACTGCGGGCCGTTTCCGGTCGGCCAGTTCGCTGTGACTTCGGGCTACGGGTTGCCGGGCCAGGACAAGGCGGAGGTGACCCTCTCCGGGCCGGACGCGCTCGATGCCGCGCGGCGCCTGACCGCCGACATCGGCGCGCTCGCAACGGTGGCGGTGCCGCAGACCCCAGCGGACCTGGAGCGCCTCGTCGCCGACGTCAAGACGCCCAACGGTCCGCTGGCCCGGTTCGTAGCCCTGCGGGCCAGGGCCCAGGAGGCCACGGTGAGTGTGTCCTATCGCTGCTGGCCGCCGGAGCGGTACGTGGAGGTCCGTGACGACATCCGCCGAGCGAGCATGCCATATGCGGGGGCCGCGACACGCTTCGCCGCCGAGCCGTTCCCGGCCATGGTCTGCCCGGAGCGCGACGGCAACCTGCTCGCCCATCACCTACGCCGCACCGTCGGCCGTGACACGGTCACCGGGCTTCGTGCCGCCTTCCCTTTCAACGGCGAGGACTTCGCCCTCTACTTGGACCGGATCCCCGGTACATACACATTCCTCGGCGTCCGTGCTCCTGGAGCGCCCATCACAACGAGCTACCCGCACTATCCCGACTTCTCCCCGGATGAGCGCGCCATCGGCGTCGGCGTACGGGCGATGGCCGGCTGGATCGCCGAGCGCACCCACCGGGCGCGGGGGCTGCAGGGCGGACTCAGGGCCCGGGGCGACCGACTCCCGCTCTCCTGAACATCGCCTATTCGCGCGAGCGTGCGACTCTCCATCTCAAGTCGAACCTCGGCGGTTCTCGACGCCTCCGGCAACGACTTGCTCGTCGCCAAGGAAGCTGGGAACTGGTTCTCGGTCCAGACCGTCGACGAGGTCGAAGTAGGGCAAGCCGTGCGGTCGACGAGCCAACCAGGCAGGGCCACCTTGTCCTGGAAAGGGCCTGAGCGCTGGCCGAAGCTCGTCGGCTCCGGCGTCGGAACCCAACCATGGATGCGAGCTCACCGGCCCGTATGGACAGGACGGTGAGATTCCCTCAGCGAGCGGAGCCGCACTGTGCCCACGTTCCAGACCCGCAGCATTCCGCACGGGTTCACCGCCGATGACACCGGCAAGGTCATCCACTACAAGGACGCCATCGTCGTCCCCGTCCCGCCGCCGAACGGCGGGCTCGGCTGGAAGCGTCTCTGGTTCTCCCTCGGATACGACTTCGGCGACGGCCGCATCCGCGTCGCGGTCTTCATGAACGGCAGTTGGAGCGCGAAGAACTACGACGTGCTGGGGGCAGGGCCCCGGGTCGGCTTCGAAGTGACCGACGGCACCGAGAAGATCAGTCTTGGCCGGGTGATGAGGACCGCCTCGGACAGGGTGGACAACAACCCCGTGGGTTGGCTGCTGGAAGCGCAGTGGTCCTGCGTCCCGCACCGGCCACGTCGGGTTCCCGAACGCCGACGCGATCCGGCACCGGCCGTCATGCCGCGGAACCCGTTTGCGGAGAGGCCGGAAGCGGATCGTCGTTACGGCCCGGACCGCACGCCCCCGGACCGGGCCTGAACCCGGCCGGCCCGGCACGCGGTCCGGACGCCGGCCCGGCAGCGGTAATGGCAGCGCCCCGGGGACCGGAGCGCACTGGTCCCCGGGGCGCGGGAGGCCGGGGGCGAAGAACGATCAGCGGAGTGAAAGAACCCCAGCCACCAGCACCGTATGTCACCCGTGGCCAGGGTCCCCATGCTGGGGGAGGGGGTGGTTCCTCGCCCCGCCAGCGACGCGGGGGCAGGGAGACTCCACCCGGCCTCCGCCTCCACCCCGGCGGCCGCCCGGGGCGGCCTGCCCTCCCCGTCTTCGGAGAGCTGCGGCTGACTCCGGCTGGGGGACGACGGGCGGGCCATCGCCTCGACCTCCGGCATCGACCACTTCGTCCCGCTCAAGGAAGCCTGGCGGTCCGAGGCGTCCGAGTGGTCGACGGATGATCGGCGGGCCTTCGCGAACGACCTGATCCATTCACAGCTGATCGCGGTGTCGACCGGGAACAACCGGCCGAAAGGCGGCAAATCCTGTTCGCGATGAGATCAAGGTGCACGGATCAGGTGTGGGCCTCCGTCACCATGACTCCTGCGCGTGAACGACGTCCGGATGCGGGGGCAGAGCGCCGGAGCCGTTCGGGAGGCCGAAGGCCGGATTGACGCCCAGGGCCAGTTCTCGGCCACCCCGGAGCAGCACATGAGAGGGACCCCCTATGTACTCGTTCTCGACGTAGTAGCGGGTTCGGGTATAGGCAGCCTCGATCGCGTCGTGGAGCGTCACCAGGTCCAACGTCTCCGGGCCTTCTTGAACGCCACCGGTCAGCCCGTCCACGAGGGTCTCGGTGAAGGGATCCGCCATCGGCCAGAAACTCGACGTCTCGGCGGCCATCAGGGAGGGAGCGGGGGCTGTGCCGGTGAACCGGGTCGTGGCTGTGGCAGCGTGGTCGCAGTCGAGGACGACAACGCGGCGGGCCGCCCGACCGGTGCTCATGATCTCGGCAACGGCGTCCAGGTCGACACCGGTGTCGGCCGCGTGCTGCGGATCGGATTCCGTCACGCCGAAGGCGAGTCCCCCTTCGCGAGGGAAGCCGCGCCCTGCGTACCAGAACAGCAGCACGTCCGATGCCGTCTCGGCGGCGTGCCGCAGAGCGTCGAGTACGTCGGCCGGGCGTTCCGGGCCCAAGAGCAGCGCGGTGTTCTTCCGATGGAACGCTCCGCCGGGACCAGGGGAGGTGAGCGCCTGTGCCAGGCGGGCGGTCAGCTCTGCCGGCTGCCTGAGGGAAGGCCATTGGCGCAGGCCGGCGTTGGAGGCGACGAGCACCGCGCGGGACCGTTCACGGTCGGGCAGGAGGGCGTGACGCGGCGGTACCGGAGGCACTGTCATAGGGGTTCCTCACTCGGGGACTCAGCGGCGGACGGTCCGAAGCCTCCGAGGCTTCTTCCTCAGCCCTGCGCAGGGACGGGTGGGGTAGGCGTTGGTCAGACGACCTCGCCGGCGCAGGATTTGTGCGCGCCGCAGGCGTAGCAGGCGTATCGCATGCATCCGGTGCACAGCCCGATGTTCTCCAGCCGGTACGTGTCCCGGCAGCTCTCGCATGCGGCCCGTTCGCGCAGCATGGCGTTCCAGCCGTCGCTGCCGCCGATCAGGTCGTACGAGGCGGCGACGAACTCCGACCACGTGATGTCATGGTCGGCCCAGTGCCGGGAGTACCAGGAGTACATCGCGAAGAACGCCTTGCCGGTCACGAGATGGTCGCGGTCACGGCCGTCGCGCATCCACCCCTCGACGAGCTGCCCGATGCGCTCCTCGATGGGCAGACCGCAGCCGAGAACGATGTCGTTCCTCATCGCTGCACCATGCAGGCGGACACGCCGTCGTGGACGGACGCGGACATCAGCTTGCCGAGTCGTCGGACACAGTCCCGGCACCGGCCGGAGAATGACGAACACCGCTCTGCGGGCGCGGCCACTTCGGTGAAGTAGGCGCGGAACAACGGCTCGTCGCCGTTCGGTACCCGGACCGCCTGGGTGTAGCGGTACCTGAAGGCGGACCGGTCGGTGCCGTAGTGGGCGGCCTGCGGATCACGTACGACACCGGAGATCAACTCGCCGGGCTTGTCCGGCTTCTTGTAGTCCACCAGCGCCCCGAGCCAGGGCGGGGGAACCCGGAGTGTGGTCTCGATGCTGTTCAGCGGGAACAGTTCGAACACCCCCCGGTCCACTCGCACATGCGGGTTCTCGTAGTCGAACGCGAGCGGATCCATGCCGGGAAGGCACCCCAGTGCACACCGCACCTCTTCGGGCGTCACAGGAGCACCGCCCCGACGACGACCGCCACGACTCCCAGGAGCAGCGCCACGACGCCGAAGGCGAGGTCGAGTGGGCGGGACCGGTGTTCCGCCGCGATGTCAGGGGTGAAGACGGCGGGGTCGTCGGGTGTGTAGTGGATCGTGACGTTGCGGCCGTAGGAGTTCGCCGGGTCGGGCAGCCTGTCGGTGCAGTAGGCGGTGACGGGGGTGCCCTCGTGGGTGGTGAAGACGATGACCGGCGTGCGGCTGGTGTACGTGCCGCCCTCGCTGTCGGTGCCGGTGTCCGTGAGCACGGCGATGACACGGCCCTGAACAGGGGGTTGAGAGGTCAGCGCGTTGATACGGCGGCTCACCGCGCGTTCGCTCTGGGGCAGGTACCACACGCCGTTGACGGTCCAGGGTCCACCGAAGCCGATCAGGGCCCACGGCCAGCCCCACTCGACCGCGGCGAAGATCACCAGACCCACGTAGATCAGGAAGACCGCGAAGTTCGGCCAGCCGAGCCCGCGCCGGCCCGCCCGGAGGTCGCCGACGAACCGGTAGGCGTGCGGTCTCCCGCGCGGGTAGCGGACACCGATCTGGCGGCCCGTCCAGGCCGCCGTGATCTTCTCGCCGCGTTCACGGTCGTTCGTCACGGTGAACTCCTGCCCGGTGGACGGATCCTGGAAGGAGACGACCACGGGTATCCCGTCCCTGCCGGAGCTTCCGTGCCGGGGCTCGCGCACCTGCTCGATCCGCCCCATGACCCTCACCGCCCGCTGCGCCGGGGTCATCCCGGCCAGCGACCGGGCGTACCCGACCAGCGCGACGGTGCCGAACACGGCGCACCACAGCACCAGATATCCCTGAAGATCCATGTGTCTTCCCCTTTCTTGAGCGAAATGCGGCCGACTCGGTGCCGTCAGCGTGCCGGGGCGCGCCGCACCACCTTGCCGCCCCCGTCCGCCTCCAGCGAGGCCGTCCCCTCGATACCCGTCACACCGACCCTGATGGTCAGAGAGCCGGTGAGGCGTTCCACGGTGACCTGCCAGGTCTGCGGGGAACCGACACCCAGGCTGCTCCGCGCCTCCTTGATCAGTGCGGGGAAGCGGTCGTAGGGCAGGGAATCCGGGTCGAACGTCGGGGCCTTTGAGCCGGTGGGCGCGTACACGACCGACAGCAGGCGTTCCTGTACGACGACGGTGAGCGCCGCGCTTGCGTCCGTGCCTTTGGTGAGCGAGCCGACGGCCTTGCGCAGTTCCCCCTTGTCGAGGAACGACTGGTTCGGGCCGAGGGCGACCGTGCCGGAGGCCGACGACACCACCGTGGTCGATGAAGAGGAGGAGGCCGAAGGCGTGTTGGAGGGGCTCGGCCGCGCGGAGGTTCCCTCGTCGAACAGGTCGGCGCGGAACAGCAGGACCACACCGGCCGCGGCGAGCAGCAGGGCGAGCAGCGTGACGAAGCCGACGGCACAGCCCTCGGGGGTCTCGCTCACCATGGCCGGACCTGGCGCCGAGTCGAGATGGGCCCCGGCTGCCCGCTCCTCCCATTGCGGTGTCGGCCGCTTCACGATCCTCACCCGCCACGGCCTCTCCGGCGGGTACTGGACCACCACGACGACGCCCGGCCGGTAGTCGGGCAGGTCCGCGAGGTTGATGTCCTGTGTGAACGCGACGCGATACGCCGGTACGTCGTCCGGCGCAACCGTGAGGTCGAACCGCACCGCCACGTCACTGGTGGCCTCGCCTCCGACGGCCTCCAGACTCTCGACCATCGCGAGCGCCGTACGCGGTGCGAGGGCCGCCTCCCGGGCACGCCTCGGCACACCGGCGAGGAAGAAGAGCAGGCCGTAGGCAGCGGGCAGGACCAAGCCCGTGACGAACAGCGGCACGCTCTCGATGATGGTGCCGACGACGAGAGCGGCCAGCGACGCCCCGATCACACCACCCGTCAGGAGTCCCCGGACAAGGGCGACGGGGGTGTTGTGCGTGGGCGGAGGCGCGCTCTTGGCGATCGTCATGTGGGTGATTGTGTCGGGCTCGGGCGACGGCCGGTAGATCTCCAAGCATCTGCCTTCAGGGCTGCTGGGAACGACCCCATGCGGGGAACGAGCGGGTCCGCTCCGGGCGTCCGAGCCCGGTGCGCTGGCAGGGGCCGTCCCTCCGGTAGGTTCCGGCCTGGTCGGGGCTGGGACAGAGGCGCATCCAAGACACGTGATTCCGGCCTCATTTGAGGCCCGAGTGGGACCCCTCGACGAACTGGCGCTGGGCGATGACGAAGACGATCAGGACGGGCAGGACGATCACGGTGGCGGCCGCCAGTTGGGTGTTCCACATGTCGCCTCCGTAGGCGCCGGTGAACCGGGTGAGTGCCTGTGGCAGTGTGAACAGATCCGGTGAGGTGAGGTGACGGTGGGTTCCAGATAGAGGTTCCACGAGGTGAGGAAGGTCAGGATCGCGACCGCGGACAGCGCCGGCCTGGCCAGCGGCAGGAAGATCAGACACCAGATCGCGGGGCGGCCGAGGCCGTCCAGGCGACCCGCCTCCTCCAGTTCGGCGGGAAGAGCGATGAAGAACTGTCGCATGATGAAGGTGGCGAGGACGCACGGTCCGGCCAGTGCGGTGACCAGGACCAGCGGCCAGTGCGTGTTGATCATCCCGGCTCGTTTGAACACCTGGAACAGGGGCATGATCGTCACCTCGCCGGGCACCAGGAGGCCGGCCAGCACGACCAGGAAGAGGGCGTTCGAGCCGGGGAAGCGGATCCGGGCGCATCGCGGTGTCGCCGTGCTGGAGCCAGTTCGGTCCGTTGATGCCGACCGTGTCGAGCAGGGCGTTGATGCCGTCGTTGTCCTGGGCAGGAAGCCCCAGACCAGGGTCCACGCCACCACGGAGACGACGACCGGGGAGAAGAGCAGGGTGCGGAAGAACGTCGCTCCGCGAAAGCGCCGGTTGAGGAGTACGGCGAGCAGCAGGCCCAGGCTGATGTTCAGGATCACGACCCCGCCGCAGAAGACGGCGGTCGCCCCCAGCACCGACGGCAGTTGGGGTCGTCGGCCAGGGCGGCGTAGTTGTCGACTCCGACGAAGGTCTGGCCGCCGGTGAAGACGTTCCAGTCGTTCAGGCTGTACCAGATCGCCGGCCCGACCGGGATGAGTACGAACAGCGCGACGCCGACGAGCTGCGGCGCGATGAACAGATAGCCGGCAAGCACATCTCGGCGCCGGGTCGTCCAGAACGGTGGCCCGGAGGTGCCCCGGGCGCCGACAGGGGCGGGGGAGGCGTCCGGTGTCCTCGTGCGGGTCTTCGTGAGGCCGGCCGTGGTCACTTGGCCAGGATCGGTTCGATCGCGGTGCAGACCGACTTCAGCACGGCGGGGATGTCGGCATCGGCCTTCCACATGGCGTCCAGGCAACAGCGGCTCGATCACCGCCCACTGAGCGTCCGTCAGCGACCAGTCGTAAGACGGCTTGCACGAACAGACACACATGACGGTGATCTTCGCGCCCCCCGACCGCGAAGATCACCGCCCGTGCGTCACAACCCGCAGCCGATCAATTACCCAACACTTTCTCAGGCTCATGCGCTCCGCGCCTCTCGTCGCACGTTGACCACCGTGAGGGGGCCGCCCAGTACAGGCACCAGCGCACCGACGCGAGTCCGCCTGGTCAGGTCGCGACCGAGGAGAGCCGTGACGGCGACGGCCAGGTAGAGCGCGCCATGGGCCGGACCGAGAACGCTCGCGACGATGTCGTTGTGTACGGTGGCGAGGTTCACCAGCAGCGCGAGGACGCTGACGAGTTCGAGCGCCGAGAGTACGGCCAGCGTCCGCAGCAACCCGGTCATGCGTTGCTCGATCCGGGGCGCACGATCATGAGCACGACGACGACCGCCCACAGCAGGTTGAAGACACGGGCCACCATGCCGAGGCTTCGCAGCTGGGCGCCCCCGTCGGGGGCGGCGAGCGCTTCCCGTTGGCGCGGTGTGATTTGCAGGACAAGTAGGCCACCCGCGATGGCGGTGAGCACCATCGCGATGACGACCCACGCATCGGTTGTGCGGCCTTGCACGAAGGCGAGCGTGAGGCCGATGACCGGGACCGTGATCGCCAGGACTCCGTAGGCGCGGGTGATGCGGTGCAGTAGGCGGGCCATATCGAGGCTCCGCTCGACCCGTTCCCCGGCCGAGGGCGTGACGGTCACTGGCGCGTACCGGGGAAACAGGCTGGTGGTCACGGCGACGGGGCCGACGAAGAGGATGCCCGCCACGACATGGAGGGACAGCAACAGGGGTTCCATAGGCTTCAGTCTAACTGAAGGTTGGTCCACTGCCTACATCACCCGCGCCACATGTCACGCAGCGCCTCGGTCAACTCGGGATGCTGCGCGGCGAACTCCCCGTCCAGGCGGGCCACGACCTCGCCGGCCCGGGCAAGCAGCGATTCACCCTCGGCCGTGACCCGCAGGCTCGACGCGGACCCGGCGCGCGAGGTCCCGTCGTCGACGAGCCCGGCCTCGACGAACGCCGCTACCGCGGCGTGCGCGCTCTGCACGGTGATGCGTGAGCGTCGAGCGAGCTCACTGAACGAGATGCCCGGAGTTCCGCGAACGTGCCCCAGTAGCCCGTACTTGCGGGTGGTCAGCCCTAGCGGCTTCAGGGCCTCGGCGAACGCGGCCTCCCACCTCCGCCCAATCGTGAGCAGCATGATGGTAGGGCTGAAAGGAGGCAGCTCAGACATGGGGGCAGGCTACCCGCCGAAGGCCTGCGGTTTGCAGCGGCCCCGCGCTGCCGAGATGCGGCCACCAGAGGCTTCCTCGCCTGATCGATGTCTGGCCGGGCTTGGACTGTGCGCCCGGCGGAGGGCTCCGCGACCGGCAACGCCTCGTACTTGGACATGGCCCGCGGCCCCTACGAGATGCTCGGCTTCCGCTTCGCCCCGCGCTTCCGTGATCTGGCCGAGCAGCGGTTCTGGCGCGCGGACCCGCCGGCGGGCGATGGCGAGGAGCCGGCCGGGGACTACGGGCCGCTGGAAGCCATCGCCCGCAACAAGGCGAACCTGGGGCGGATCGAGACGCACTGGCCGGACATGCTCAGGGTGGTCGGGGTCGCTGATCACCAACCAGGTGCGCGCCTACGACCTGCTGTGGACGTTCGGCCGCGAAGGCCACCCCATGCCGCCCGGAGCGGCGTTCGCCGAGTACGGCCGCATCGACACGGTGATGATCTGCTCGCTCTGGTCGACCCGGTGGACGACTCCTGCCGACGCCTGATGAACCGGCAGCTCCCCGTCCAGGCCGGTTTCGGCAGGCAGTTGGCAGGCCAGAGCTTTGGTCTCGGCGACCTGCGGCGCGGTGAACACCGGCGGGCGGCCGGTGCGTTCGCGGTCAGACAGCTCGGACAGGCCGTGCTCGGCGAACCGGCCCCGCCAGGTCGGACCGTGTCGAGATGCGGCCGCGTCTCGCGGGCGAGGCGCGCGTTGGATCGTCCACGCGCCGCATGCGGCACCACCTGCGCGCATCCGCAGCCGGTACTCGGTTTTGTGGCCGTAGACCATCTGCTTCAGCCGTTCGCGATCGGCGGCACGCAGGACTATCGGCGGGCACGGGCAACAGGCAAGGCAGGCAGGCCGATCAGGAGAAGTGGAACAACAGGGTCATAGCCTGCCGCACCCGGCAACCGGCCCCTCGGGCGGGATGGGCGCCATGCCCACGCCCTCGGAACACACCCGCCTCTCCCTGGAAGCGCGCCTCGACGAGCAGGCCCGCACCGCCTGGCCCCAGCTGAAGCAGCTGCACGTCCGCCACTGTGGAGGCTTCGCCTAAATGGAGGCCGAACTGGCCGACAGTGAACGGGCCAAACTGATGAAGCTGTGCTACACCGGAGCCGTCGGCGGATGGTGCTTCGCCCTCTACCTGGCCGACAGCGACCGCTACGAGGACTCCATGCTGCCCACCGGCAGCCCCCGGCCGGATGTCGGCTGCGAACGGCTCCGGGCCAGCGGCGCAGTGCTTCAGGGAGGCGGCCGTTGTTGTGGTCTGCCTCGCTGAGGTCGGGGTCGTAAGCGGGATGTTCCGCGCGCAGGGCTGACTGCCAATCCTGTGGCCACGTGACGAAGTCATGGGGAGCGCGTCATTCCAGCCGCAGGTCGCCATGAGCGTTCCCTGCGGTCCGACCACGTCATGGAGGGTGCCGATGATGGTCTGCGGCCCTCCGGCCACGTAGCCGATGGCGGACATGCGGGTGTGGAACATGACGATGTCGCCCTCTGCGAGACCGAGGGCAAGCCAGGTCACGGCTGATCCGGCTTCGGACTACGGGACCGCCGGAGCGCTTGAGCAAGTTCATTTCGTCCATGATCTCGGAACCTATCCTTGAGTCACGTATCCCAGGCAAACGGACCAGTGGCAACACCGGCACCGCGCTCCGTGCCGACTCAACAGGTACCCCTCGCTCGGTTGGCGCGCGGTACAACACGGGACGCCGCCCGCTTCCACCAGGGCCGAGGTCGGCCACTATCCTCTCCGGGTGAGCGCTGGAACCGTGAAGAGTCTGAGCCGAGGGCTGGATGTGCTTCTCGCGGTCGCCGCCCTTGAGGAGGCGGCGACCGCGACGGAGATCGCCGAGCGGCTCGGACGGAACCGGGTACAGGTGGCCCGGAGCCTGCACAGCCTGGAGGCTGCTGGCCTGCTCGCCCGCGACTCCCGGACCCGCGCCTACGGACTCAGCTGGCGGCTGCGCACCCATGCGGTGCTGGCGGCGCGGTCGCGGCTGATGGTGGAAGGACCGCGGATCCTGCGAGAGGCGGTGGAGGCGACGGGTGTCAGCGCCTTCCTCGCCGAGGTGCGCGGGGACGGAGCGGTGGCCATCCTGGAGGATGTGCCCTCGGGGCTGTCCTGGGTGGGGCGCTCGTATCCGCTGTACTGCGACGACGCGGGCCAGGCGCTGCTCTGGGACTGCACCCGCGAGGAGTTGGAGACGGTGTTCGCGGGCACCGAGTTCATCGCCCACGGCCCGCAGGCACCCGGCGGAGTGGCCGAGTTCGCGGCGCGGCTGCGCGCGGCGCGGTTGCGCGGCTACGCGGTCGTGGACAGCGAGTCGCAGCCCGGGGTCTTCGCGGTGGCCGCCCCGGTGAAGGACTTCTCCGGCCAGATCGTCTGCGCCCTGCACACCCAGGGGCCGTCTGATCGCCTCGCACCGCTGGCCGAGCAACACGGCGAGATCGTCAGAGGGTTGGCCGACCGGCTGTCCGCCCTGCTCGGTTGGAGGCCCTGACCTCCAGGGCCTGAGCGGCACTGCGGACCGAGTCCGCGATCTCCGCCGAGCGTCCGTCCAGCCGGAACCGGGGTACGGCGATGCTGAGCGCCGCGACGATGGCGCCGGAGCCGTCCCGGACGGGGGCCGAGAAGTCGACCACGTCGTGCTCGAACTCCCGGTCGGCGACGACCATTCCGGCGGCCCGGTCGGCGGCGTTGCGGGCCGCGAGCGCCGGTACGTCGCGAATGGCCAGCGGGCCGCCGCCGACGAACTCCACCCCGCCGAGCAGTTCGGCGAGTTCCTGTTCGGAGTGATCGAGCAGAAGCGCCCGCCCGGGCCCGGTGCACCAGACCGGCGTCACCGCGCCCGGTGCTGCGGCCGCCGAGGACGACCAGTGGCTGGGCTGCGCCTCGACGGTGAGTGCCACCTCCCGTGAGCGTACCGAGAGCCAGGCCGGCTCGTGCCAGCGCGACACCAGCCCGCGCAGCAGCGGGCGCGCCGCCCTCAGCAGTCCGGCGTCGCCCGCGGCCGCGGCGAGCGCGAAGTAGCCCGGGCCGACGCGCCAGCCGCGTCCCAGTCCGTCCCGCTCGACCAGGCCGAGCGAGCCGAGGTCCTTGAGCATGCGGGATATCTGCGCCTGGTCGAGGCCGAGCTGTTCGGCGAGCTGGGCGTTGCCGGGGTAGCCGGTCGCGCCCACCTCGGCCGTCAGGACTGCGTCGAGCAGATCCAGACCCCTGTCGAAGGTCGAAGTCATGGCGCACAGCTTAGCGCGATCAATTTGTGCATGAGTTATTGACGATTATGAACGCATCCGCCCATCATGGCGAGCACGCCCCCTGGGCGCCATCCCGACCCGATCGGTCCCACACCACTGTTGGCATCCACGCCCCCTCCTCATGGACACCCTCATCCCCACCCCAAGGAACCGATATGACATCGGTCGACTCCACCGCGCCCGCTCACGGGCTGCGGCGCCTCGATGTGCTGGCCATGCTGCTGTGCGCGATCGTGGGCCTCGACACGCTCGGCTCAGTCGCCGCGAACGGCCCCGAGGGCCTGACCTGGATGGCCGTACTCGGCCTTCTCTTCTTCCTGCCGTACGGCCTGGTGATCGCCGAACTCGGCTCCGCCTTCCCCGCCGAGGGCGGGCCCTACGTATGGACCAAACTGGCCTTCGGCCGCTTCGCCGCCGGCATCAACCAGGTCTTCTACTGGATCAACAACCCGATCTGGCTCGGCGGTTCCCTCTGTGTGGTGGCGATCACGACATTCGAGGCCTTCTTCCACCCCCTGCCCGGCGCCTGGAAGTACCTTGCCGGCGCGGTCTTCATCGGAGCGGCCGGGCTCGCCGTCCACTCCTCGGTGGTGATCGGCCGCTGGGTGCCGATCGTAGGCGCCCTCGCCCGGGTGGCCCTGCTCGGCTTCTTCGTCGTGTCGCTGGTCGTATACGCCCTGCGTAACGGCCTCCAGCCGCTCTCGCTCGGCGACTACGCCCCCACGTACCTCGGACTGGTCGCCCTCACGCCGGTCATCGTCTTCAACTACATGGGCTTCGAGATCCCCAGTACCGCAGCGGGGGAGATGGCCGACCCCCGGCGGGATGTTCCCGCCGCGCTGCTCCGCGGCGGCCTGGGCTCCGCGGTGCTGTACGGGGTGCCGATCCTCGGCACCCTGCTCGTCCTGCCGCGCGACCAACTCGGTTCGCTGACCGGTTTCATCGACGCCTGCCGTGCGGTCTTCACCGTCTATGGCGGGCACATCGCCGAGGACGGCACGATCGTGCTGACCGGCGCCGGCGCCTTGCTCGCCAAGGTCGCGGCAGCGGGCCTGATCGTCGGCCTGCTCACCAGCGGGACGGCCTGGGCGATGGGTCTCAGCCGGGCGCAGGCGGTGGCCTGCGCCGACGGTGCCGGGCCGCGCTGGCTGGGTGTGATCGACGCCCGGCGCGGCACTCCGACCCGGGTCAACCTGGTCTCCACCGCCATCGCCGCCCTGGTGATGGTCGTCTCGCTCAGCCTCAGCGCCGGCGACGTCCAGGCGTACTTCACCGCCGGGATCAGCCTGGCGATCTCCGCTACCGCCATCTCCTACCTGCTCACCTTCTCCTCCTTCATCGCGCTGCGCCGCAAGTTCCCTCACGTCGAGCGGCCCTACCGGGTGCCGTTCGGCGGCCTCGGCGCATGGACGGCGACAGTTCTGACCGTCGGCACCATGGGCTTCACCGTGCTCGCGCTGATCTGGCCCGGCCTGGGCGTCGGTTGGTTCGGGACAGCGGGCGACCCTGCCGCCTATCTGCCCGCCGGCTTCGAGGGGCGGCGCGCCGCCTACACAGCCACCCAACTCGTCCCGGTCGCCCTGATCCTCACCCTCGGCTGCGTCTTCTACGCCCTCGGCACCCGCCACCGCCGCGAACTCCCAGCCTCTTCCATCACTGCCCCCGCCCCCGCACCCTCCGACCGAGGAGTCACCGCCGATGCCCCGTCCTGAACCCGCCCGGACCACGGCCGCCCGCACCGCCGGGCTGCCGGACCATGCCGAGATCGTCGTGCTGGGAGGCGGCACGGCCGGCTGCGTCGTCGCCGGACGCCTCGCCGAGCGCCACCAGGTCCTGCTCCTGGAAGCCGGACCCGACTACGGGCCCGACTACGCGGCCTGGCCTGCCGACCTGCTGGACGCCACCACCCTCCCCGCCTCCCACGACTGGGGCTACCAGGGCGCCGGCCTCACCTTCGAGCGCTGCCGGGTGATCGGCGGCTGCTCCACCCACAACGGCTGTACACAGAGCGCCGGCTGGGCAGGCGACTACGACGCCTGGGCCGCTGCAGGCCTGACCGGATGGGACTCCGCCTCCCTCTCCCCGCTGTTCGACCAGGCGGCCAAGAAGCTCCGCTTCCGGACCTACCGCGAGGACGAGGTCCAGCCGTTCCAACGGGCGTTCATCGCCGCCGGCGCCGCGCTCGGCCTCCCCGTACGCCACGACTTCGACCAACTCGACGGCGGACTCGGCATCGGCTGCGCCCCGGTGAACATCACCCCCGGCGGCGTCCGCTTCAACACCGCCTTCGGTTACCTCGACCCGGTCCGCGACAACGGCAACCTCACCGTCATCGGCGGCGTCAAGGCCGACCGAGTCATCCTCGACCACGGCCGGGCCGTCGGGGTGGAGGTCCGCACCGAGGACGGCGCACGGCACCGGATCGACGCCGGCCTGGTGGTGGTGAGCGCCGGTGCGTACGGAAGTCCCGAGGTGATGCTGCGCTCCGGGATCGGTCCGGCCGAGCACCTGGCCGAGGTCGGCGTGCCACTGAGTCACCACCTGCCCGGTGTCGGCGAGAACCTGCACGACCACCCGTCGGTCCATTTGGAGTTCGCCGCCACCGAGCAACTCGCCGCCGACCTGAACGAGTTCTCCCGCACCAGGCTGCTGCCGGACGAGCAGGCGATCGCCAAGCTCCGCTCGCCGTACGCCGGCGCCGCCGCACCCTACGACCTGCACGTCTACCCGTGGGTCGAACGCGATGCCACGCTCCCGCACGGCTGGCGCTGCTTCCTCCCGGTCGGC
Organism: Streptomyces sp. NPDC032161; assembly: GCF_040636995.1. Taxonomy (NCBI): domain Bacteria; kingdom Bacillati; phylum Actinomycetota; class Actinomycetes; order Kitasatosporales; family Streptomycetaceae; genus Streptomyces; species Streptomyces sp. NPDC032161. The sequence continues at coordinate 22,458 of NZ_JBEZVN010000040.1, forward strand.
CTGCTGAACCCCCGCTCCCGGGGTACCGTGCGACTACGCTCGGCCGACCCGGACGCGCTCGCCGCCGTCGACCACGCGTACCTGAGCCACCCCGACGACCTTGCGGCGCTCGTCCACGGCGTGACCTGGGTCCGGCAGCTGGAACTCTCCCACTACCTGGGCACGCAGCTGCTCACCCCCGACGAGGACCTGCCCGCCTGGATCAAGGCCCACCATCAGCACTACTGGCACCCTGCCGGCAGCTGCCGGATGGGCCCGGACGGCGACCCGGGCGCGGTCGTCGACCACACCGGCAAGGTGCACGGCCTCGACGGCCTGTACCTCGCGGACGCCTCGATCTTCCCCGATGTCCCCCGTGCGACCCCCGCCCTGCCGACCACCGTCGTCGGCGAGCGAATCGCCGCCTTCCTCCAGGAGACGCTGTGACCCACACCGGCACCACCCGGTCCTTCACCGACATCACCGACCCGCGCACAGGCGAGGTCTACGACCGCGTGCCCGTCGCCACCGCCGAGGATGTGGACGCCGCCGTCCGCACCGCCGCCGAGGCCTTCGACGGCTGGCGGCGCGTCACCGCGGCCCGCCGGCAGGACGTCCTGCTCGCCCTCGCCGACGCGATCGGCGCGCGGGCGGTGGACCTGGCCGAGGCCGAGTGCCGCAACACCGGCAAGGACTTCACCGAGGTGTTCGAGGACGAGATCCCGACCGCGATCGACACCTTCCGGTTCATGGCCGGTGCCGCGCGCGGAGCCCACGGGCCTGTGGCGGGGGAGTACGTCGGCGGGTACGGTTCGTCGGTGCTCCGCGAACCGGTGGGCGTCTGCGCGCTGATCGCACCGTGGAACCACCCGCTGGGCTCGGCGGTGGACAAGCTCGCCCCGGCGCTGGCGACGGGGAACACCGTCGTCCTCAAACCCGCCGAGACGACCCCGATGACGGCCCGTATCCTCGGCGAGATCTGTGCGCAGGTGTTGCCGCCGGGCGTCGTTACCGTAGTGTGCGGAGACCGCGACACCGGCCGGGCGCTGGTCGCCCACCCCGTACCCGCCCTGGTCTCGCTCACCGGCAGCACCAGGGCCGGCCTGGAGGTCACGGCCGCCGCCGGTGTAAAGCGGCTCCACCTGGAACTGGGCGGTGACGCGCCCGCCGTCGTATTCGCCGACGCCGACCTGGCGCGGGCGGCCGACGACATCGCCGAGGCCGCCTTCTACAACGCCGGCCAGGACTGCACCGCGGCCTGCCGGGTACTCGTCGCCGAGGAGGCGTACGACCGGATGGTCCTGCTGCTCGCCGACCGGGCGGCCAAGACCGAGGTCGGCCCGCTCAACAGCCGCGCCCACCTCGGCCGCGTGAACGCCTACCTGACCAGCCTGCCCGCGCACGCCACGGTCGTCGCGGGCGGCGGTCCGGGGGAGGGGCCGGGCTTCTTCTTCCGGCCCACTGTGGTCGCCGGCGTGCGTCAGGACGACGCGATCGTGCAGGAGGAGGTATTCGGCCCGGTGCTCACCGTGCAGTCCTTCACGGACGAGGAGGACGCCGTCCGGCTCGCCAACGACGTCCCCTACGGCCTGGCGGCCTCGGTGTGGACGAGGGACGGGGCTGCCGCCGCACGCCTGGCTGGCCGCATCGACGCGGGTACGGTCTGGCTCAACTGCCACGGCGTGTACGCCACCGAGATGCCGCACGGTGGTTTCAAGCAGTCCGGCTACGGCAAGGACCTGTCGACGTACGCGCTCGACGCCTACACCCGTGTCAAGCACGTGATGGCCAGCACCGGCTGAAGTCGCCTGGCCCCGCTCCACGCGCCCCGGCCGCGTGGAGCGGGGCCGGCTGTCGTACGGCAGGCCCGCTCACTGCTCGACGAACACACAGCCGTGCGCGGGCCCGGGACGGGCTGAGGCTGGCACCTGTACGCCTCCGCGTGCGCGCTCGTGGAAGCCGGTCGTGCCCGGCCGGGCACGATCGGCACACCTGGCCGCGCTGCCGGGCAACACCGTGCTCGACCTGGACCTCCCGGCCGCTTCGGCCGCGGCCCGGCAGGACACCTGGGCGGCGGCACACTGCCAGTACGCAGCCCAGCCGATCCCGGACCGCTCAGATGGGGCGATCATCGCCACCTTCCCCCGACCGGTGGATCGGTGAGCGGTCCGCGTCCTCGACCTAACGCCCTGACACTGACGCCGGATTACCCGTCGGCGCCAAGGTGGGCTCGGCGGGTCTGGACCATGCGATGCCAGCGAGCGCGGACGGCTTCAACCCCGTCGAACCACTGCGCGGAGGAGCGGCCGGGAGGGCCTGCTCGCGGGCCGCCGCGGCCGAGGAGCGCGCACGGGCCCGCACGCGGGGCGGCCAGGGCCTGCCGCTCACGGTCGGCGGCGCGCGTACACACCGCCCGGGTGGGCCGCGGGGCAACGCGGCGCGCGGCCCCAGCGTCTACCCGGGCGGCGTCGCCTCAGCTGCGCGTGCGCAGGGGGTGGCGTTGACGATCACGGTGAGGAGCACGAAGGCCGCGCTGACCGCGATCGGGCCGACGGGGCCGAGCGGCACGTACGCCAGACCCCCGATCGCGGGCCCGGCGATCGCGCCGAGATTCAGTGCCGCGGTCGAGTACGATCCACCCATCGTCGGCGCGTCCTGCGCCGAGGCGAGGACGCGGGCGATCAACGCGCTCCCGACAGCGAACGAGAGTGCGCCCAGCGCCGGAGTGAACAGCCACAGGCCGGCAGCGCTGCCCGAGGCGAAGCCGAAGCCGATCCAGCTCGCGAGGAGCAGGGGCGCGCCGAACCCGATCAGCGGGCGCCAGTGTCGGTCTCCGATGCGCCCGGCGAGCAGCACGCCGACGAAGGCCCCGACCCCGAACAGTGCGAGCACGAGCGGCATGAGGGACGCCTCAAGCCCGGCCCCGTCGATCGCGACCGCCGCGAGATAGGTGAAGGTGCAGAAGGTCGCGGCGTTGGCGAGCGCGGCGAGCGCGATGCTCTGCAGCAGCGGGGCCTGCCCCAGTGCTGCGAGTTCGGCGCGGAGCGTCGGCGCCGGCGCGGAGGCGGGCGCCGCGCCAGGGTCGGCCGGGGCGGCGCTACCCGGCATGGCGAAGAGGATCGCGCAGGCGGCGGGGACACAGAGCGCGGCAACGCCCCACAGCGATGCCCGCCACCCCAGCAGCCCGCCCACCAGTGCCCCGGCAGGCACCCCCGCGATGAGTGCCAGTGTCGTGCCGCCGAGGATCACCGAGAGCGCGCGGGCGCGGCGCTGTGGCGCGACGAGGCGCACGATCGACGACATGGTGACGGCGAGAAAACCGGAGTGCGCAAGCGCAGCCAGCACGCGGGTCAGGAACAGCGTGGAGAAGTCGGAGCTGAGCGCTCCGACTACGTGCGCCGCGATGAAGAGCGTGAGGAACCCGGTGAGCGTCCACCGTGACGGAAGCTTGCGGGCGACGACCGCCATGAGCGGGGCGCCGATCACCATGCCGAGCGCGAAGCCGGAGGTCAGCAGCCCCGCAGTACCGAGCGAGATGCCCAGCTCAGCCGCGATGCCGGAAATCAGGCCGGCGAGCATGAACTCGGAGGTTCCCTGGGCGAAGACTGCGATAGCGAGGTGGTATACCAAAACGGGCATGTTGGAGGTCTTTCCGAAAGATGTCGAACGAGGGTCGTCCGGCACGATCGGCAGCGCGCAGCATGCTCCGCAGCGCGCGACGGTCTACGCGAGGCTGAACGGAGGATTCGGATGCGTTATCGGGCTACCGGCGTGCCGATAGCCCTGACCTGTCCGATTCGGGAAGAACCATGGGAGCGACTCTAACAGTCGGTCGGCACGGCGCACGCGCGGCGTGGGCAGACCCGCCGAAGCCGCTGAGCCCGGCTTCACGGCCGTGCAGTCTCAGTGCGCGGCGAGAGAATCGCTCGCGCGAGCGTTCGACAGCTCGCCTTCGCCTCGACCGTACGCGGCACCTTCTTCCGCGCGGTGGACCCGAGGTTCCGCGAGTCCGCGCTCAGTGGCTCACGCTCGGCCGGGCGCTATTCGCGAGCGGACGAACCGACGCTCTACCTGACCTCGTCGCTCGACGGTGTGGCTGCAAGCGACGAGCGCCCACCGCGAGGCACGAGCTTCGGCGTGAACCCGGCGGACGCGCGTGCGCCGTGGCAGGAGTTCGCAGCGTCCGGTGGTACGCCGTCGTCATGGCTGGTTCGCGACCAACTCGTCGCGGCCGACGCGAACGGCTTGATCGACCCCTCTCGCCAGCGGCCTGGGCTGTGGCACCTGGTGCTGTTCCGCTGGAACACCCCTGGCACGCCGACCGCTCGCGTCTCGGGCGGTCGGCCCGCCGTCGGCGAGCTGGTGGAGGCGTACGCGGGCGAGTTTGACGCCGAGCGAGCGCCGAAGCTGGTAGACCCCAGAATGATCCTGGCCCGCTCCGCAGCTCTCCGGTTCCACGACGCTGCCCGACGCGCCAACTCGGCACGCTCGGTGGGGAGCCAGGCTGTTGTGGTGAGCGCTTCACTGGCGGCGGCTGGAGGGTGGGCGGGCAGCAGCACACGCCGAGCGGCTGGCGGCGTCCGGGGAGCCCGGCGGGAGCGGCGCAGCGCCCGACGACGGCCGGGACGTCGTTCTGCGCAGCCCCGACGCGTCGATCCGCTCCCGGTGCCGCGGCCCCGTCGGGTACGTCGACGCCGGGAACCGGATCTCTGGCAGCTGCAGACGTTCGAAGGCTCGTCGGGGGAGGCGAGCCGGGCGGAGCGGCGGTTGCCCACCACCTTGTCGTGTGCTTGCCCGAGCGTTCTCACGGCCGCGTTCGGCGACCGCCTCCGGGTGCACCGCGTCCCCTTTCCTGAGACGGAGTCGGCTTTCCTGAGACGGAGTCGGCGATTTCGCCGGTCGGCGGTCGCGCGGCCTCCGGGGCCTGATCACGCGGGTTTGACGGCGTCGACGACGCCGACGATCGCGTGGGAGATCGCATCGAGTTCGAGTTCGCTCACCCCCTCCGTCCCCGCGGCGAGATTCTGCATGTAGATGCCGTCGATCGCACCCACCGCATAGCGCGCCATAAGTGTGATGTCCCTGTCTCCGACGTCGACCGCCCCCTCAAGCTTGTCGGCGAACGCGCTGGTGAACGACTGGTAGCTCCTGCTCGCGAGTTGCACCTTGTGCGGGGTGCGCAGCGCCCAGAGCAGCAGTTCATACTGGGCGATCGCGATCTTCCGATTGGTTCGCAGCAGCTCCTGGAAGCGACTGATCAGTGAGCGCACGATCTCCTGGCACGTGCGGGCCTCCGCCAGATCAGAGCTCGAACCGATGATGGAGGCGCGAAGGGCGTCGTCGACGGCCGCGTAGATCTCGTCCTTGCCCTTGAAGCTGTAGTGCAACGCGGCGAGGTTCACTCCGGCCTCGCCGGCGATCCGTCGAGTGGTCGCGGCGGCCAGTCCGTCGCGAGCGATGACGCGGGTCGCCGCCTCGACGATCCGCGAGTGTCGTTCAGCCGCCGTCAGGTATCCCATGTCGCCACCATTCGCCTTCTGTCTCCCTCCCTGACGTGCCGGACAAGCCAGGGCAAGACTGCGCATGCGGGAGCGGGCGTCGGCGCCCGCCCGTGCCTATGCGCCCCGCCCCCGGCCCTGCGGGCTGGACCACGTCGTTTCGGCACGATCGTACGCACCCCATTGACGTAACCCAGGCACCCACTTAATGTCTCGGTCACCCCCAAGTCAGTCAAGCGACTGACTTAGTCATACGACTGCGCTGCCCCTCGATGCCGCCCCTCGGCACATACGCGCCGCACGGATCACGTCGCACTTCATGTGTCCGCGCAGATTTCGGCGACTCCTCCTCGTCCGACTCACCTCCGCCCGCAGAGTCCACCCGCCTCACAGCCGAGGCAGCGGAGCAGCACAGATTGGAGAGAACGCTCCATGTCCGACACCCAAGAAGTGGCGGATCCCCGTCCGCCCGCCCCGGACGCCGCCCACGAACACGAACCGCAATGCCCTGGGCCGGTGGTGACCACCGAGCCCGATCCGACCCCGATCGTACGAGCCGTCGCGACCCGTGTGCGCGTCGCGTTGCGCGACCGCGGCGGCAGGCAGGCGCTCCAGCGTCTGCCGGGACCGGACCCGATCGCTCTGCGCTCGGCCTCCGACGCTCAGCACGTGACGCTGACCCGCACATCCCGCGGCCTGCATGTCGACGCACTCGGTTCCGGTACGCCGGCCGCGACGCTCGACATCGACCCGTTCTCCCTCACGGTCTTGTCCGCCAACAGTGACGCCCTCGCTGTTGAGGCCGTGTCGGCCCTGTTGGATCCCGATCCGCCGACGCTTGCCACCGCAGCCGAGGACTTCTGGGCGCTGTCGTCGCTCATGCCGGGCATGCCGGGTCTGGTCCTGAACGCTCTCGACACCGGTGAGGTGGTACGCGTCGGCCCGCAGGAGGAGCCGTACGAACTGCACGGCAGCGACATGGATCTGCGGCGGCTGGCGGCGGGTTTGGACTGGCTCCTGCCCAGCATCCGGGCCGGCAGGTTCGCCATCAAAGGAACGCACCGGCAACTGTCCGTGGTAATCGGAGCTTCGATGAAGGCGGTCTACGATGTCTGACTCCACCACCGTCACCGAATGGATCGGCGCCGACTCCACACGAGTGGTCCGAGCGCAGACGGTGACATTGGACGGTGTGCTCGTGGGAAAGCACCTGTCGCCGAAGAAGTTCCTGTCCGGGGCGGAATCCGGCTGGGGGTTCGCCGATATCGCCCTCGCCGTCGACCTGGCCAACTCCGCCCAGCTCGGATTCGATTTCGGCGACTGGCGCGGCGAGATGCGTGACGTGATCCTGAGGCCGGACCTCGGCACGATCGCACCCGATGCCTCACTGCCCGGTCTCGCGTCGGTGATGTGCGACCTCGTCGACCGCACGGGTGCTCCGCTTCCTGTCTGCTCGCGATCCACACTCAAGCGCGTGATCGGGCAGCTCGCGGAGATGGGCTACACCGGCAAGGCAGCCGTCGAGATCGAGGCGACGGTGTTCGAGGAGTCGATCGACCAGGCCCGCGCGCAGGGATTCAAGGGCCTTCGCCCCCTCGGCGGCACCCATGGGGGAATCTACTTGCTGAGCCGCTCCAGGGACTTCACCACGCTGCTGGACGCGATGGCTGCGCGGATGGACGAGGCCGGCATCCCGTGGGAGGGCTGGGCCGACGAATCGGCCCACGGTCAGATCGAGATCAATCTCCCCCCGACCGACATCCTCACTGCTGCGGACCTGTACGTGCGGACCAAGCAACTCATGCGCGAGGTCGCCTACGAACACGGACGTACGGTCACGTTCATGGCCCGCTGGTCGCCGGACCAGTACGGTCAGGGGGCCCACATCAACCTCTCGATCCAGCGCGACGGCGACAACGCCTTCTACGACCCGGCGTCGCCGGGGCGGCCGTCCGAGACGATGCGGCACTTCATCGGAGGCGTCCTGCGGACACTGCCCGCAGCGAGTTCCTTTCAGTACCCGACGGTCAACTCCTACCGGCGGATCGTCGAGTTCGACGGACCGCCGACCACCGCGACCTGGGGAGTGGACAACAAGAGCACCGCGGTGCGAGCGGTCTGTGCCTCCCCGAAACTGACCCGTGTCGAATACCGGGTGCCGTCCGCCGACGTCAACATCTACCTTTCTACGGCCGCGTTCCTGGCCGGCGGCATTGTCGGGCTGCGCGAAGGCGTCGATCCCGGCCCCGAGTGCACCGTGATGGCCTGGGCGCTTCCCCCAGGCACTCCACGGCTGCCGGCCACGCTGTCGCAGGCCGTCGCGGAACTGGCCGCGGACTCCGAGCTCACCCAGGTCCTCGGGCCCGAGTTGGTGGACTACTGGATCGGCACCCGCCGCTGGGAGTGGCTCCAGTTCCACACCACCGGGGGAGACCCCGGGACCGGCGTCTCGGACTGGGAGCTCGAGCGCTACTTCGAACACATCTGACCCTGCGGAAGGGAAGCACACCGATGAGAGCCGCCGTGCTCAACACAGCCCCCGGACGGGTCGAGTTCGAAGACATCGACATGGACGAACCCGGCCCTCGGGAAGTCCTGATCCGCACAGCGGCGGTCGGTCTCTGCCACAGCGACCTGCACTACATCGACGCGCACTGGAGGACGGACCTGCCCGAAGTCCTCGGACACGAGGCATCGGGCGTCGTCGAGGCGGTGGGCGCGGAGGTCACCGCCACGGCCCCGGGCGACCACGTGGTCACCTGCATGACGGCCTTCTGCGGGCGGTGCCGATACTGCACCGACGGACGGCTCACGCTGTGCGCCAACCACTCCAGGCTCCGCACTCGTCCGCGCCCGGCGCTGCTGAACCGGCGCGGCGTCGCGGTGGGAAGAATGGGCGGCATCGGGGCCTTCGCCGAGAAGATGCTGGTGCACGAGAACAGCGTGGTGCCCATCGACCAGGCCATCCCGCTGGACCGTGCCAGCCTGCTGGGCTGCGCCGTGATCACGGGAGTCGGCGCCGTCTGGCGCAGCGCTCGCGTCCAGCCCGGGGCGACCGTGGCCGTGATCGGCTGTGGAGGAGTGGGGCTGGCCGCGGTCCAGGGTGCTCGCCTGGCCGGCGCCACCAGGATCATCGCGGTCGACGTCGACGGTCACAGCCTGGCCCAGGCGCACCGGCTCGGTGCGACCGCGACTGTGGACGCGGCGGCCGAGGACGCCGTGGACGCCGTACGGCGCCTGTCATCGGGCGGTGTCGACTACGCGTTCGAGGCAATCGGCCGTCGCGCCACCGTGGAGCAGGCGTTCGCCATGCTCGCGCCGGGCGGTGTCGCGACGGTGCTGGGGATGGTGCCCGACGACCAGCCGCTGCGCATCACCGCCTCGGCGCTGTTCTTTCACGAGAAGAGGCTGCAGGGCTCACTCCTGGGATCCAATCAATTCCCCACCGACATCTCCCGCCTCGCCGAACTGTACGCGCAGGGGCGTCTCGAACTCGACGCCATGATCTCGCGAAGGGTCGGCTTCGACGACCTGGAGTCCGGCCTGGCCTCCCTGCGCGCGGGAGGGGTGAACCGTGTCGTCGTGGAGTTCACCTGAGCGGAAGCGGCGCCCGCTGATCGGGATCACGGGTCGGCGCCTGAGCGCGGAAGGACGGCTCGACACAGAACCCCGGTACCGATCACGCGAGTTCGACATGCACTTCGCGGATTTCGCGACGCGGCTCGCCGAGTGGGGCGCCATCCCGTTGCAGCTGCCCTATGAGGCGATTGGCCAGGACCTCGTTGGCCGGCTCGACGCACTTGTCGTCTCCGGCGGCCAGGACGTCCACCCCGCCACCCTGGGTATCGACGCACCGCCCGCCGATCCTGACAGCGACCCGCGCCGAGACCGCCACGAGATCGAATTGATCACTTGCGCGGTCGAACAGGGAAAGCCGCTGCTCGGTGTGTGCCGAGGACTGCAGATCCTCAACGTCGCGCTCGGGGGAACCCTGCTTCCCGACCTTCCTACCGGTGAGATCGATCACCGGTCGCCCGGAGGAGACGTCGTCGACGAGACCCACGACGTCCGCTTCCTCACCGGATCGACCATGTTCGGGATCTACGGAGATCACACCCGAGTGAATTCGCTGCACCATCAGGCCGTCGACCGGCTCGGCGCGGGGCTGACCGCCACCGGGTGGGCGCCCGACGGTGTCGTGGAGGCCGTCGAACTGAGCGGCGCACCGGTGGTCGGGGTGCAGTGGCATCCGGAATGGCGGAAGCACGACCCGGTCTTCTCCTGGCTCGTCCGCTCGGCATCGACGACCGAGGAGGAGCACGATGGAGTTGCGTGAGTACGCCCGCATGGACGCCACCGGGCTGAAAGACCTCCTCGACCGGCGCGAGGTCACCGGTGATGAGCTGTTCGACCTGGCCCGCGCTGCGATCGCGCGTGTCGATCCAGTACTCGGCGCCGTCGTCGGCGACATGTTCGAGGAGCCTTTGGCCCACGCGGCGTCAGGACCGTTCAGCGGCGTTCCTTTCGCTCTCAAGGACCTGCTGTGCACGGCGGCGGGCGTGAGGAACGAGAACGGCAGCGCGCTGACGGCCGGACACGTCGCCGCGCAGGACTCGGACCTGATGGCGCGTTGGCGGGCAGCCGGGCTCGCCGTGGTCTGCCGTACGAGCACGCCGGAATTCGGCTTCAGCGCGACGACCGAACCGGTGACGAGCGCCCCGACCCGCAACCCCTGGGATCCGGGGCGGGTGGCAGGGGGATCGAGCGGCGGTTCGGCGGCTCTTGTCGCCGCGGGGGCGCTGCCCTGGGCCCACGCGAACGACGCGGGCGGCTCGATCCGCACGCCGTCCGCCCTGTGTGGCGTCCTCGGGCTCAAACCCACGCGCGGTCTCATACCTCCCGGTCCCGATTCGGACGAACCGCTGTTCGGCCTGACGGCCGAGTTCGCCATCACCCGAAGCGTCAGGGACGCCGCGGCACTGCTCGACCTGGTGCACGGTAGTGCGCTCGGCGACCGCTACCACGTCCGGAGACGGGCCGCGGGCGAGTTCGCGGCCGCGCTCGGGCTTCGGCCTCGAGGCCTGCGCGTGGCCGTGTCCACGGGCTCGTCGGCCGAACGTGCCGATGCGCCCGTCGCGTCCGAAGTCATCCGGATCGCAGGCTTGCTGGAGGAGTTCGGCAATCACGTGGAATACGCGGTCCCGGTGGTCGACGACGAACGCCTCCGTGAGCTCAACCTCGCGTTCTGGTCCGCTTCGATCGCCGACACCGTCCGGGCGCTGACCGGCACGGGCGAGGTGGAGGACGCGCTCGAGCTCATGGAGAGCGCGACTGCGGCGATGGTCCGCCACGGACTGTCACTGCGCTGGGAGGACGTGTCCCGGGCGCGTGCCTATCAGAACGAGCTCACACGTTCCATGGCCGGCTTCCTCGACCGGTTCGACCTGGTCCTGACCCCGGTGACGCGGTCCACGGCCTGGCCGATCGGCGAACTCGACGCGAACCGGCCAGGCATCGGCGCCCGGGGCTGGGTGGACACGCTGTCGGGGTACTCGCCGTTCACCGCCGTCTACAACGCGACTGGCCAGCCGGCGATCGCGGTGCCCACGGGAATGTCCGGGGGACTGCCCGTCGGGATCCAGTTGGCTGCGGCACCGGGACGCGAGGATCTGCTGCTGGCCGTGGCCGCGCAGCTCGAAGAGGCCGACCCGTGGACTGGACGCGTCCCACCCGTCCACGCGGACGGTTCCCCCTCCGCGCCGCGGCCGGGCCGCGGCTTCACCGAGATCCGAGAGGCAGAGCGCAGATGAACACCCGAGAAGAGTGGACGCGCTTCGTGTCGGCGCTCACCCTGCCGTCCGCGATGTGGCTGGACGGTGCATGGTACGACGGCGCCGACGGCGCCAGGCAGGACGTCGTGTCACCACACACGGGGAAGGCCGTCGCGAGCGTTCCGATGGCCACACCCGCGGTGGTCGACCGGGCCGTCGTCGGAGCGCGTACGGCCTTCCAGGACGGGCGGTGGTCCCGGACAGGCGCCCGGGACAGGGGGGCGGTGCTGCGGAGCTGGGCGGATTCGATCCGGCAGCACCGTGACGAACTCGCCGCGCTGATCACCCTTGAGATGGGCAAGCCGGTGGCCGAGGCGCGGGACGTCGAACTGCGCGCCACCGAGGCGACGTTCCGCTGGTACGGCGAACTCGCCGACAAGTTGCTCGACGAAGCCCCCCGGGGCCTGGCAGACGCCGTCGCACTGGTCACCCGCGAGCCCGTCGGAGTCGTCGCCGCCATTACGCCATACAACTTTCCCCTGACCTTGAGCAGTTGGAAGATCGCACCAGCCCTGCTCGCCGGGAACAGCGTCGTGGTCAAGCCGGCGACCCAGTCGCCGCTGTCCCTCCTGCGACTGGCCGAGCTGGGTTCCAAAGCGGGCCTTCCCGACGGCGTACTCCAAATCGTGACCGGTACCGGTGGCAGCACCGGATCGGCCCTCGCGCGACATATGGACGTCGACTGCCTCACGTTCACCGGATCACCGGAGGTCGGCAAGCGGCTGCTCACCTACTCCGGGGAGTCGAACGCCAAGGCAGTCCACCTGGAACTCGGCGGCAAGAGCCCGCAACTGGTGTTCGCCGACGCGCCGGATCTCGCCGAAGCTGCACGGACCGTCGCTTGGGCGATCACCTTCAACGCCGGCCAGATGTGCACCGCAGGCTCCCGGCTCCTGGTCGAGGACAGCATCGCCGATCGGTTCGTCGCGGATGTGATCGCCGAGATCGAGGCCGCCCCGGTCGGTGACCCGTTCGAGCCCTCGACCCGGGTCGGTCCGGTCGCGAGCACGCGGCACCGCGCCGACATCCTGGCGCACGCCAGATCCGCGGTGGCCCAGGGAGCGACGCCGGCCCTGGGCTCCCTGAAGGCGCGCGCCGGTGACGGCGCGTACATGGACCCGATCGTGTGCACGAACGTGCGTCGCGAGCAAGACCTGTTCCAGCAGGAGGTATTCGGACCGGTCCTGGCGGTCACGAGCTTCACCGACGTCGATGGAGCGGTCCGGCTGGCGAACGACTCCTCGTTCGGGCTCGGCGCCGGCCTGTGGACCTCGAACCTCTCCCGCGCACACCGCCTCTCCCGGCAGATCGATGCAGGGCTGGTCTGGGTGAACTGCTACGAAGAAGGGGACCTCTCGGTGCCTTTCGGCGGTCGCAAGCTGTCCGGCCACAGCGTGGACAAGAGCATCCACGCACTCGACAAGTTCACGTCGACCAAGACGACGTGGATCCGTCTCTGACCGAAGGCACACCATGGCAACCAGTGACAAGAACGGCCACATCGCGATCATCGGGACGGGCTTCTCCGGTCTGTGCATGGCGATCGCGCTGAAGAAGAAGGGAATCCACGACTTCACGCTGTTCGAGCGAGCGGACGACGTCGGCGGCACCTGGCGCGACAACACCTATCCCGGCGCCGCCTGCGACGTCCCCAGCGTTCTGTACTCGTTCTCGTTCGCACAGAATCCGCACTGGACCCGCGTCTTCCCGCCGTGGTCCGAGCTGCACACCTACCTGCGCTCGGTCGCCGAACGGTTCGACATCATGCGGCACATCAGGTTCGGCGCCGAGGTGTCCGAGATGCGCTTCGACGAGCGAACCCTGAGGTGGGCGCTGCAGCTCACCTCCGGCGAGTCCGTCGATGTCTCGGTGGTCGTCAACGGCTCGGGCGGACTCAGCCGGCCCTTCGTTCCCCGGCTGGCCGGCCTGGAGTCCTTCGAGGGCACGGCCTTTCATTCGGCTCAGTGGAGGCACGACCACGACCTCGAAGGCAGACGCGTCGCCGTGATCGGCTCCGGTGCCAGCGCCATCCAGTTCGTCCCCGAGATCGCTTCCCGCACGGACACGCTGTACGTCTTCCAGCGCACACCTCACTGGATCATGCCGCGAGGCGACGCCCCGCTGCCCCGGCCGACGCGGGCGGCGTTCGCCAGAAACCCCCTGCGGCAACGCATCCAGCGGTGGAAGACCTACTGGCAGTTCGAATCCCTCGCTTGGGCCTTCCTCGGGAACCGCCGGATGATCGAGCGGTACCGTGCTTCCGCGCTCGAATACCTGAGCGAGCAGGTGCCGGATCCCAAGCTGCGGGCGGAGGTCACCCCCGACTACGCCCCCGGCTGCAAACGGCGGCTCGTGTCCGATGAGTGGTACCCGACACTCCAGCGGGACAACGTGCACCTCGTCACACAGGGGATCACGGAGATCCGGCCACGCTCGGTGGTGACGTCCGACGGCACCGAGCACGAGGTCGACACCATCGTCTTCGCGACCGGCTTCACCGCGACCAGCTTCCTCGCGCCGATGAAGGTGTTCGGCCGCGGCGGTACCGAACTGCTGGACGCCTGGAAGCACGGCGCAGAGACCAAGCTGGGCATCGCCACTTCGGGATTCCCGAACTTCTACTTCCTCAATGGGCCGAACACGGGGCTCGGACACAACTCCATCGTCTTCATGATCGAGGCGCAGGCCAGGTACATCGCCTCGGCGATAAGCCGCATACGCGAGGCCGGCGTCGAAGCTGCCGACCTCGACCGCCGAATACAGGCGCGCAACTACGCGTCCACGCAGAAGCGCATGCGGCGAACGGTCTGGGCGTCCGGCGGCTGCACCAGCTGGTACCAGTCCGCCGACGGCCGCATTGACACCCTCTGGCCCGCGACCACCGTCGAGTACTGGCTGCGCACGAAGTTCTTCCGGATGTCCGACTACAACCGACTGACCACGCAGAAAGGGTGACTGACATGGACGTATCGCTTTTGGGCACGGGACTCATGGGATCCGCACTCGCGCACGCGTTGATCCGCGACGGCGTCCGACTGACCGTGTGGAACCGCACCTCCGCCAAATGCTCAGCCGCCATGGCCGCAGGTGCGACCGTGGCCGAGTCCGCGCGGTCCGCAGTGCAGGCCAACCCGGTCACCATCGTCAGCCTTCTGGACTACGACGTCGCCAGATCGGTGCTCGCGGAATGCGGCCCGCTGACAGGGAAGACCATTGTCAACACGGCCACGGGCTCTCCCGACGAGGCGATCTCCTTCGCCGGGTGGATCGAGGGCAGAGGCGCGCAATATCTCGACGGCGCCATCGCGGCCTACCCAGAGGACATCGGGACCGAGACGGCCGCCATCAACTACTCCGGGTCCGAGCAGGCGTGGGAAGCTCTTCGCGACCTTCTCCTTCCCGTCGCCGTGCACTCGCGATTCGTCGGAACCCGTCCCGGAGCCGCAAACGTCATCGACGCCGCGATGGCGGGAGCCTTCTTCAACGTCGCGCTCGGCGCCTTCCACGAGGCGGCCTCCTACGTGAGGGCCGAGGGCGTCGCGGTCTCCGAGACGCGTCACATCCTGCACCTGTGGACTGGAAAGCTGCTCGAACTGCTCCATGAGGCTGTCGACCGGTTCGAGTCCGGCGACTATGCGACCGACCAGGCCACGCTCGACGTCTACGCCGCCGCCGCCAGGTCGTGGCACCAGGCCATGCGGCGAGCGGGCCAGCGCGCCTCCCTGATGGCGGCGAACCTCGAGAACCTCGAACACGCCTGCGCGGCCGGATACGGCGGCATGGGCATCTCCGCCCAGATCGAGATCCTCTCCGACCCCACCCACCACTGAAAGGCACACCTTATGACCACCGCGACGAGCCTGACCACGCTGCCCGGCGCCACCACCACCGTCGACGAGGTCGTCGACGTCATCCGCCGCGACGGGGGCGTCATCATCGATGGCTTTCTCGACCCGTCCGCTCTCGCCGAGCTGCGCCGGCAGCTGGAGCCGGTCCTCGACCAGACCCGGTGCGGCGACGACACGTACTTCGCCGGGACGAAGACCCGGCGCGCCGGCGGGCTGTTCGGCCGACTGGACATAATGCCGGAGATCGCGCTGCACCCCTTGTACTACGGAGCCGCCAAGAAGATCCTCCAGAAGCCCGTGCCGATCTGGGCCGGCGAGGACCGCATCGAGGTCGTCCCGGACATCCAGGTCGGTGTCACCCAGGCCATCCAGATCCAGCCCGGGCAGGGTGCCCAGCTACTGCACCGCGATGACTCGAGCTTCCTGTGGCGTCACCCGGACTACGGCCGCGAAGGCCGGGTCCAGATCATGGTCGCCGTCAGCGATTTCACCGCGGAGAACGGAGGAACACTGGTCATCCCCGGCAGCCACCGCTGGGACGACGAGCGTCCGCCCAGGCGCGAGGAAGCCGTCTCCACGTGCATGCGCGCGGGGTCGGCGCTGCTCTGGATCGGATCGACTTACCACGGGGGCGGTGAGAACTCGTCCCATGCTCCGCGGACCGGTCTGACCATGGGATTCGACCTCGCCTGTCTGCGCCAGGAGGAGAACCAGTACCTGTCGATTCCCCGAGACAAGCTGCTGGGCCTTTCCGAGGAGGTCCAGCGGCTGCTGGGGTGGGGGGGCGGAGAGAACCTGATGGGCTACGTCGAACGCGACGGCCAGATGGTCGACCCCCGTTTCCTGCTGGAAGACGGCACGGTCGACCTGCCGACCGTGCGCTGACCGGGAGCGTCCCCACGTTCGCGGCGGTGCCGCACGGCGTCCCGCGCGCCGACGGCACCGCCACCACGATCAACGTTCTGTACGCCATCGACGACACCCCCGACCAGTTGCGTGACGCGTCGGCGAAATCCCTCGTCACCGTCGAGGCTCTCCTACCGCAGGCACGCTCGGCTGCCGGACCCGGTCGGCATGCCCCAGGGACGAGCGGGCGTGCTAGTACTCCAGGCGCAGTTTGCTATTCCTGCTGGTCAGGAGCATGTATCTGAGTGTACTCGCCTGACGTGCTGTCAGGTTGGGTGAGTTCGTGACCTCGCGCGCGATCGTCCGTTGTGCTTGTCATGCAGGACGATGTGCAGCCTGGTGTGTGGTCGGCTGAGCTGGAAGAGTTGTTGGTGCGGGTCGGTCACCGGTTCGGCCGGGTGGACCTGCGGCGGCGAATGCGGGCCTACGTGCACGGCCTGCTCGCGCCTGTGGGTCGGAAGAACAGCTGGCGGGCCTTGGGTCAAGGCCCCAAGACCGTCGACCCCCGCAGCGGGACAACCGTCAGGGCCGGTGACAAGCTCACCTACAACCTGTCGTTCAAGAACACCGGACAGGGCGTGGCGAGTGTCGACTACACCGACCACATGGCCGACGTCCTCGACGACGCGACCCTCATCGGTGACATCAAGGCCAGCGACGGGCTGACCGCTACCGGACCGGACGGGAAGAAACTCCACATCACCGGAGCGGTCCAGCCCGGCAAGGCCGGGACGGTCACCTACACAGTGAAGGTCAACGCCTACAACCAGCAGGGAGACCACCACCTCGGGAACTTCCTCACCCTCACCGGCGAAGAACCCCCGGGCAAGTGTGCTGCCCAGAACCCACTGTGCACACAGAACCCGACCGACCCGCCGAAGCCGGCCGACCCGCACCACCCGTCTGAGCCCGGTCTCCTGGGGAGCCTCCCTCGTACCGGCACCACGACCCCGCTGGTCACCGCCCTGGCAGCACTCCTCGCCCTGGGCCTCGGCGGAGGGCTCCTTCTGGCCAGCCGCCGCCGCAAGACGGCAACGGCCAGCGAAGGAACAGCACCGGACACTGGAAACGGTGATCTCTCCTAGCCCGCCCGTCCCGGGCTCCGTCATACCCGACGGGGCCCGGGACCCCCACCCTCCTGAGACGTGACCGAACCCATGCCGCACGCCGGCCAGCGTCACAGGAGTTTCCTTTAGCGGACCCGACGCCTCATGCGACAAGGCCGACGCGTAGCAAGACGTAGGGCCAGGCTCCCCAGACGGGAGCCTGGCCCTACGCGTGCACGGGCCCGGTCGGCGCAGGCGTCCGAGGTGGACGACGCTGACGCGGATTTGCTGGTTGCTGATCTCGTACATCACCGTTGTCCGCGCACTCGTCTGAGCGCACCGTCAAGTACGGAGCTATGGGTTCTGTCGCTGATCCTGTGACGTGGCCTGTTCAAGTGCGCTGGAGAATTCGGGTGCGGAGAGGTCGAGTTTGGCTCGACCGTACCCCGCGCTTGAGCAGCTTCACCCGTGTGCTCTGGCCCCCCACCTGGCCAGAGCCCCAGGAGGAGGAGAGTCCGGCGGTGACCGCATCAAGGTCGAGCAGGCGGTGATGACGCCGTAGGCGGCCAGGTGCCACCAGGGTGTGGTGGCCGCCCTTTCAGGTCCACCCGCGTCCGCCGCGCGCGCTCCTGTCCGTTCGGGTTCGTCCGCGCTCCGTTCGGGGAACGACGTGGAAGGGTAACCATCGGCTGGGTGGTGCGTCGGCCTGCTGCACGTGCGCCCCGGCCCTCGGGGGCGTGGTTTCTTCTGCGACGCGCGATTTACTTCAGGCGCCGCTGATAGTGGGCGAGTTCAATGTGTTCGCCGGAGGGTGTGCGGTCGACGTTGGTCCCTGTCTGGTTGAAGCCGCTGCGCTCCAGGCATCGCTGGGACGAGAGATTGCTGGTCGCGGTGCGTGCCGTCAGTTCGCTCAGGCCACTGCGGACTGCCAGGGCCGCCGCGAGTTCCAGTGCCGCGGCCGAGTGGCCCAGGCCTCTCGAGTCAGGGTGGAGCCAGAACCCGACTTCGGCGGTCCTGTCCGTGACGTCGAAGAGCACCAGGCTGCCGAGGAATGTGTCCGCTTCGTCGACGACGCTGAGCACCGCGAGGTCTCCGGTCTGGAGACCTTGAGGAACGACGTCGTCAGCGAGGCGGGCTACGGTCTCGGGCGTGTACTCCGGTTCAGGCAGGT
This sequence comes from Streptomyces sp. NPDC032161, assembly GCF_040636995.1. NCBI lineage: Bacteria > Bacillati > Actinomycetota > Actinomycetes > Kitasatosporales > Streptomycetaceae > Streptomyces > Streptomyces sp. NPDC032161. The sequence goes on from NZ_JBEZVN010000040.1 coordinate 40,737, forward strand.
GCCCGTACTTCTGCACGAGTGGATCCTGGGTTCCATGGGCGTACCGCTCGGCGTCGCGGGAGGACAAGGGCCGGAGCGTTCGAAGGCTGTCACTGACGGGGAGCAAGGTTGCGTCAATCATGCCCCTAAACTAACAGCAATCGTTTAAGGAGGGGTAATGAGTTACTGGGAGCACGTCAAGCCTGTGCGGCGCGTCCGGGCTCTGGATCCGGAGGCCATCGCGCGCGCAGCAGTACGCATCCTGGACGCTTCGGGGATCGAGGGCCTTTCGCTTCGCGCGCTGGCAAACGCGCTGGAAGCGGCACCCGCAAGCCTCTACTCGCGCATCAATGGAATCTCGGACGCGCTCGATCTCGCGCTCGACCATGCCCTGGGACATGACGGAGCGGTTCAGCACGCTCTCCGTGAAGAGGAGGCGTCGGAGATCCTGCTGTCGCTGTATCGCCATCTTCTCGAGCACCCGTGGGCTGTCCAGGTCATCGCCATGCGTCCACCAAGAGGGCCGGCCTACCTCGCGTTCTCGGAAGGACTCTCCGAGCGGCTTGGCAAGTCGGGTGCAGCCGCGCCGCTGTGGGTCGCGTACTCGGCGAGCAACCTCGTCATAGGAAGCGCCATGACCTACCGAGCCGCTCAGCTGGAACCTCGAACTCCGGCCGACGAGAGCGTGGCGCCGGTGTACGAAGAACTGAGACGCGATGCCTCACACGACCCGGAGGAAGTCCTTCGACGGGCACTTCGCGTACTTCTCGTGAACGCATGACCGCTGTCAACAACCGCCTGTCCTGAACGACTGGTCGTTCCGCCCCGGGGGGTTGCGAACGGGTGACGAACAGCGGACGCAGGCCGTCCAGTCCTCAGGCGCGGACTGCCGCGCGGTGTCGTGGAGCGGGCGGCTCGGTGAACGTGTCTGCGGAAGCAGTGCACCAAGCGGTCATCTCCGCCAGGGCGCCCGGGCCTTGGCGGAGAGCGATCGCCCTGAAGAGGGGCGAACAGGGCGATCTGTCAGTCGGTGGGTGTGAGGTTCTTCGGGATCGTGGCGTCTTTTCGGTTCAGGGGCGGGGGTCCAGGACGCGGGCGAGCGAGTCGAGGGATGCGAGGGGGTCGGGGCCGGTGGGGGGCGATTACGGACAGCGGGACCGACAGCATAAGAGCGTGGTTGCGGGCCATGAGGCGGGTCGTAGGCCGATGACGGCGGGGCCGGCGAGCATGCCGGGGCAACCGAGTTCGGCGGCGAGGAAGACGTTGGTGCCTGCCGCGAGGGCTTGGCGTGCCCGGCTGCACTGAGCAGCTGAATGCGGCCCACCGCGTCCGCCCCGCCCGACCCGGAGGCTTCGCCATTGAATCGAGGCAGGTATGAAGGGCGAGTCACAGCCAGTCGGCCTTCCTGGTCACCTCGGCGGCGACCTCACCGACCGGGCGCGTGGTGGCGTCGACGGTGAAGTCGTCGACGGCTGCTTGTTCGAGGATCCCGGCCAGTTCGCCGGCCCTGGCCAGGTGCCATCGCAATACCTCGGGCTCTCCATCGTGGCGCCGCGTAAGGCGCTGGTGGATGACGGGCAGTTCGGCCTGGAGGCGGCACACCGAAAGCTCGATACCGATCGCATCGCCGCACAGCTTCCGGTCCTCCGGGTCCTCGATCACACCGGCGAGGACCAGCCGATCTGCTCCTGCAGCGAGGTAGTTACCCGCGACGCCGCGTAGGTTTCGCAGCATCATGCCGGAGTTGAAGCGGTCTTCCGGCGGCGTTGGCCAGGACTGCCTCAGCCAGTCGAGGTCGATGACGGCGTTGGGTATGCCCGCGTGGGTGAGTAGGTCGCCCACGCTTTCGGCCACCGATGTCTTGCCGACGCCGACTGTGCCGTTGATCAGGAGGGCACGGGGTTCACGAGAACGTTCTGGGTGCATGCGTGAGACTCTACGATCCACCAGCCACGAAACTCTCTTCCATTTCGCCTTCGTCCCGGTGAGCGCGGGCAGGGTTCACACACGACCGGGCCATGTGCCGGTCTGGGCGAGCGTGGCGGTGACGGGGGACTGCTCGTCCGGCAACGCGCCCCAACAAGTCGGCTGTCCCGGCCCCCACCAAACCGGCTGTCCCAGAAATGGCAACAAAAGCTGCTCAGGGTGTGGCGCTGGAGCACCTTGGGGGCCGGACGTGATCGCAGTGATCAAGACCCGGCATCCTCTGGCGCCCCGACGCCTACCTCACCGCCACCACCGTCCACACCGCCCGCTCCCGCGCCACCTAGAAGATCACTGAACACCGTTCAGGTCAACGCCGTTGCGTTTGAGTCTTGAGTCGCAGGTCAAGTCCTGGTGGATGACGCAACGGGACGTCCTGATAGATCAACTTGTGTCGAGCAAGAA
>NZ_JBEZVN010000041.1:0-42268 GCF_040636995.1 Streptomyces sp. NPDC032161
GAACTGCAGACCCTGCTCGCGGTCTGGACCGGCGCCTGCCCCACCTGCCACCGCGACATACCCACCCCAATACCAACCTGACCAAGCACTACTAGCGGCTGCTCTTGCTGGCACGTTGGTACCGCTCTGGGCACCCAGTGCCCAGGCGCAGCCGACGGCGATGGAAGTCGTCTCGTACATGCTGCCACTCGGCGCGAGAAACGGGTGCGACGCGCAGGTGCTGGTCTGGCAGGACATGGCGGGGCCTGCGGGTGGGGCGGCTGCCGCGCTTCGTGAAGCAGTACGCCGATGTGCACGATGTACTGCGCGAGGCGGCCCGGGACTTCGCGACCGACGTGGCGGCGGGGACGTTCCCGGTACCGGAGCACGCCTTCCGACCGGAGCGGACGCACGAGGGGCGGGCGAGTGGCTGGAGGCCGCTCGCCCGCCCCACGTTCCAAGGTGTCAGTGCGGCTCGGTCGCCGGCCAGGCTCGGGGGTAGGGAAGGGACAACGCTTCGGGCGCCACAGGGGTGTGGTCGGCGGCGGCGTGGATACGGCCGTCGCGCAGGACTATGGCACCGCTGCCGAGCATGGTCGTGACCAGTTCGGCGGCGAGGACCTCGGGGGTCACGTCCAGGAGGCGGGCGGCGTCGGTCAGCCAGGCACGGTCGTGGAGGTACGACTCGACCTCGTCGGCCGGGATGCCGGCGCGGATCATCAGGGCGAACGCGAAGATCCGCCGGGCGCCGTACCAGACTGCTCCGGTCGGGTCGTCGACGAGCCGCTGGGCACGGAGCAGGGCGGCGGCGAACGCGGCTGCGGAGTCGGCGGGGATCGGGCCGTGGGAGGGGAGGATCCGGGTGGGGGCGAGGTCGGCCATCCGTTTGAGGGAGGCGAGCGCAGTGGCGGCCGCGTCGGGACCGTCGAGGGCGAGGTTGACCCAGCCGACGTCGTAGTCCGACAGCGCGTCACCGACCACGAGCAGCCGCTCCTCCGGCTGCCACAACGCCAGATGGCCCGGAGTGTGGCCGGGGGTGCGGACGACTTCCCAGTCGGCATCGCCCAGCCGTAGGACCTGGCCGTCGTCGAGCGGGACGTCCACGGTGTACGGGGCGACCGGCTGGTCCAGGTACTCGGCGGCGCAGCAGCCGGGGTCCCCGGCGGGAGATCGCCTCGGCCTCCGGGGTTCCTGCGGCGATGCCGGCGCCCTGGGCCTGGAGGAGGGCGTTGCCGCCGACGTGGTCGGAGTGCCAGTGGGTGTTGACGACCAGGTCGATGTTCCCGGCATGTGCGCGAGCCCAGGCGGCGGTCTCGTCGGCGTGGCCGACGAAGCCGGTGTCGATCAGGGCCGGTCGTTGTCCGGGCAGCAGGAGGGTGTTGGCGTCCGGGAAGGGGCGCTGCCACCAGGTCAGCCAGGACGGCAGGGCCGGAGTGGGCGGCTGGGGAGTCATCCGGCGGTCCTGTTGACGCGGATCAGGGTCTGCTGGCCGTTGGCGACGAGCTTGCGGACGCCGTCGGCCTGGACGCCGTAGACCTCCAGCTGGCAGACGGTCAGGGTGCGTCCGGGTTTGAGGACGGTGCCGATCGCTTCGAGATGGTCGTCGGCAGCGGGCGCGAGGAGGTTGATCTTGTATTCGACGGTGAGGACCTCGGATTCCTCGTCGAACAGGGTGAGCGCGGCATAGCCGCCGGCGCTGTCGGCGATGGCGCTGATGGCGCCGGCGTGGATGTAGCCGTGCTGCTGGGTCATCTCGGGGCGGGCCGGGAGCGCGATGTGTACGCGGCCGGGGCCGATGCGGGTGATCCGTGCTCCGAGGTGGGACATCAGGCCCTGCAGGTCGAAGCTTTCCTGGACGCGCTTCTGCACCGCGGGGCTCGCCTGTTCGTGCTGCATCCGGTCTTCCGCGTGCGTGCTCTCCTTCGGGTGAGTAAATCGGGTGGAGCGGAACGGGTTCCTCAGCCGGCCAGGCGTTCCACCAGCAGGAAGGCGCCGATGGCGATCATCATGGCACCGCTGATGCGGGTGACGACCTGGGCAGCCGTGGGTCGGGCGCTCAGGACCGTGCGGGCCAGGACGCCGACGGCCAGGTAGACGACGGCGCACGCGGTCAGGTGCATCGTGCTGAGCAGACCGGTCTGCGCGGCGACCGGCCAGCCCGTGACAGGGTCGATGAACTGCGGGAACAGCGAGAAATACAGCAGCAGCGCCTTCGGGTTCAGGCTGCTGATCCCGGCCCCCTTGAGCATGACCTGCAGCCGGGAGGCGCCCGCGCTGTCTCCAGCAGCCGCCGGAACGGCCGGCTGCCGCAGAACGCCCCAGCCCAGCCACAGCAGGTAACCGGCACCTGCCACGGTCAGGGTGGTGAGCGCCGCTGGGGAGCTCGCCACGATCACCGCCAGGCCCGCGACGGCCACGAGCGCATAGGCCGCGTGTCCGGCGATCAGCCCTGTGACGGCTGGGACGACCGAGCGTCCCCGCAGTCCGGCGGAGATCGCGTAGGCCCAGTCCGCGCCCGGAGTGAACACCAGCAGCAGGTCCACAGAAAGGAAGGCCGCCAGCGTCGTCGTGTCCATGATCGTTCCCTCTCGCACTTCTTGCTCTGGAGGGAAGGTTAGGCCGGATATGCCCGAAGCTGTTTGCGTCCTTACCCCGCGATCGCGCGATATGGGGGAGAATCTTCTCCATGGGCGCCTTGGACCGGAATATTCTTACCGAGCTACAGCTCGACGGCCGCCTGACGATCACCGAGCTGGCTGCCCGCGTGCAGCTCAGCGTCTCGCCCTGCCACCGCAGACTGCGCGACCTCGAACGCGAGGGCGCCATCCGCGGCTACCGCGCCGTCGTCGACCCGGCCGCCGTCGGCCTGAACTTCGAAGCCCTTGTCTTCGTCACCCTGCGCTGGGAGGACGCTGACACCGTCACCGCCTTCGAAGAGGCCGTGTCCGCCGTCCCACACGTGCTCCAGGCACAGCGCCTGTTCGGCGAACCCGACTACCTCCTGCGAGTCGCCACAGCCGACCTCGCCGCCTTCCAGCAGCTGTACGACCAGCAGCTCGCCCGGCTGCCCGGGGTCCAGCGCCTGACTTCCACCCTCGTCATGAAGAACGTGATCGACGACCGGCCTCTGCCCGAGTAGTCGGGAGGAGGCCCCCATGGCCGCTCCCCGGACAGGGAGGATCACTTCCGCCGAGGGCGGCCCGGACAGGACCCGGCGGGGCGCAGCGGGATCCCGTTCTTGAGGAAGGCAAGACGCACAGTGGCGAGACTGGTCTTCTTCGCGGTCGGCGATGTCCTGGAGCGACGGGTGGTCCTGTTCGTACCAGGTGCGCCACTGCCCGAGGCGGGTGGCGGTGTGCTGGGTACGGCGGAACCGGGGCGGGCTGCTTCCGGCCGGTCTCGCGGCTCATCGAGGAGTCGGTGCAGCTGGTTGAGTGCCTGCTGGAAGGCCGCTGCGTGCCTGGTCTCATCGGCGGCGGTGTCGCGGAAGTAGCCGGCGGCGACGGCTTCGCCGACGGTCGCGGCCCGCTTGGCGAGCCCCGGGTACGGACCGGTCGCTTCGTTGCGCTCCCCGGTGATGGCCTTGCGCAGGTTCGACGGTTCGCACCGGGCGGCGGCGTTTCGTCGAACGTGGCCCGGACCCGTCACCCACCCGGCGAGTGTCCGACCGGCCCGATCAGCCTGCCGCCGGGCGGATGCGACAGCCCGCAGGCCCGCCCGGCCCGGCGCGACAGGGCTTTCTCCCGGAGGGAGACTCGGGTCCAGGGGCTGAACAGGAGACCCCGTGCCGCGATTGCAGGGGTCCTTGATGTGCTTCCATCCGGCGCGAGCGCCCGTGTGGCCAACTCGGGTGCCCACTCTGCGCTGTATCCCCCTCGCCCTTGAGGAGGCAGCTCGCATCCCCCATGGCATCCGTCGACGTGAGCGCCGCGGTGGCCGTCGCCGGGAACGGCCCGGTTTGGCCTGGCCACCCTGCCCGCTCGGCCGGCGGACCATGCGGGCACATCGAGCTACTGGGAGGAGCGGGCGAAGTGACGCCAAGACGGTCGGACGACGTGAGAGGGGAACCCGGTGATGAGGGTCTCCGAACTGATGAGTTCACCGGCGGTGACCGCCGCGCCTGCGACGTCTCTGCGGGATGTGGCCCGGTTGATGGACGCGCACGGCGTCGGTGCCGTAGTGATGACGGAGAGTGGGTTCCCGTCCGGGATAGTCACCGACCGCGACCTCGCTCTGCGCGTCCTGGCCAGAGGTCTGGACCCCGAGTCCCCTGTGAGTGGTGCGATGTCGAGCCCGGTGATCACGGTGGATGTGAATGACGGGGCGCAGGAGGCATACCGGATCTTCCGCCGGTGCGGTGTGCGCCGCCTGCCTGTCCTTGACGAACGGCGGGTCATCGGGGTCCTGACCGTCGACGACATGTTCATGGACGTCTTCCGCCGGATGGCCGACCTGCTCGGCGGCCCCATCGCCTGGAGCGTTCTGGAAGAGCCTCCCGGCCCACCAGGGTAAGAGGCCGGCCCTGGTATCCCGTAAGGCGCCTCGTATCGCGTCTCCTTCTCGGCGGCCGGGCATGCGTGTGGCGCGGCCGGCGGCACAGCGAGGGAGCGGTGACATGCGGCATCGCATTCGGGCCGGGCGGCGGCAGGCGGCGGGGCGGATTCCCCGGCCGGTGGGCTTCCGTCGGCCGTGGGGTGAGGCGCTGGCGGTCCTGGACCGCGCGGCCCCCGACGTGCGGGTGGTCAATCTGGAGACCGCGGTCACCGGCGACGGGGACTTCGCGCGGCAAGGACGTCCACTGCCGGATGAGCCCGGCCAACCTGCCCTGCCTGGCCGCGGCCCGCCCGGACGTCTGCGCGCTGGCCAACAACCATGTGCTCGACTTCGGCCCGCGCGGTCTCGACGAGACGCTCGACGCCCTGGCGGAGGCGGGGCTGCGGACGGCGGGAGCGGGCCGGGACGCGGCGCGAGCGGGACGGCCGTCGTGCCCCTGCGCGTCGGCAGCGCGCGTCCTCAGTCCGTCCGGTCTTTGCACAGGAACCGGCGTAGCCGCCTCAGTGGCCACGTGTTGATCACATCGTCCGAGGTGAGCCATCCGCGCTGTGCCGTGCCGATTCCGTAGCGGAGGCACGCGAGCTGGGGGATCGAGTGGGCGTCGCTGTCGACGGCGAACTTCGCCCCGTGACTCCTGGCGCGGCGGATGTCCTCGTCGCCCAGGTCGAGGCGGTCGGGCTGGGCGTTGATCTCCAGGGCCGTGCCGGTGCGGGCGCACGCGGCGAACACCTCGTCGAGGTCGGCGTCGATGCCCAGCCGTTTACCGATGAGGCGGGTGGTGGGGTGTCCGATGATGTTGACGTGAGGGTTCTCGCAGGCGCTCACGATCCGCGCCGTCATCGTCTTGCGGCTCATGCTGAAGTGGGAGTGCACGGAGGCCACGCAGATGTCGAAGCCTCGGAGGAACTCGTCGGGCCAGTCCACCTCCCCCTCGGGCCCGATGTTGAGCTCGGTGCCGTGCAGCAGCCGTATCCCGTGGTGCCTGCCGTCCAGCGACCGCACCTGCTCGCGCTGGGCGAGGATCTTCTCGTCGGTCATGCGCTGCATGTACAGGTCCGGTGCGTGGTCGGTGACCGCGTAGTAGGCGTAGCCCCGCTCGGCCGCCGCCGCCACCATCTCCTCCAGCGGGGCGAGGCCGTCGGTGAGGTCGGTGTGAGTGTGCAGGTCGCCTCTGATGTCGTCCTCCGCCACGACCTCGGGCAGTTCGCCACGCAGACCGGCTTCGATCTCGCCGCGGTCCTCGCGCAGCGTGGGCGGGATCCACGGCAGGCCGAGTCGGGCGTACACCTCGTCCTCGGTCCGGGAGGCGACCCGCTTCCCGCCCTCGGTTTCGAACAGCCCGTACTCGGAGAGCTTCAGGCCCTGGTGGACGGCGATCGTGCGGGTGCGGATGTTGTGCGCCTTCGAGCCGGTGAAGTACTGCAGGCCGGCGCCCCAGGAGTCGGGTCGCACGACGCGCAGGTCGACCTGGAGGCCCTTGACCGTGCGGATCGAGGTCTTCTTCTCGCCGTGTGTGATGACCTCGGCGGTGGAGGGCAGTCCGGCGAGCGCGTCCATGAAGGCGCCCGACCGGCCGGCGGCGACCAGGATGTCGATGTCTCCGATGGTTTCCTTCATGCGGCGCAGGGATCCGGCGTATGCGCAGTTCTCGCAGCCGGTGATGCGTGAGAGTTCGGCTACGGTCTCCTCGGCGGTCTCCATGGCCGAGCCCAGCGGGATCCGCCCTCCTGCCTGCTGCATGAGGGCGATACCGCGCAGGATGTTCTCCTCGGTCTTCTTCCCGAAGCCCTTCAGGTCGCGCAGCTTCTCTGCCTTGATGGCGTCGGCCAGCTCGGCCACTGAGGAGATGTGCAGGTCCTCGTAGAGGGTCATTGCCTTCTTGGGGCCGAGGGTGGGGATGGTGATGAGCTGCCTCACCCCTGCGGGAATCCTGGCCCGCGTCTCCTCGACCAGCGTGACCTCGCCGGTGCGGAAGTACTCGGTGACCTTCTCGGCGATCGACTTGCCGACGCCCGGGATCTCTTTCAGGCCCGCAACATCGAGGTGGGAGACATCGGCGGGGTAGCCGCCGATCGCACGGGCGGCCTTTTCGTAGGCGCGCGCCTTGAACGCGTCACCTCCGGTGATGGCGACGAGGTCCGCGTACTCCTGAAGGAGTTCCTCGACCTCCTCGTTGGGCCGGGCCACGTCTCATAGTCTAGTGCCGCTCCCGGCAACGTTTGACCCGTCGCGCCGCCCGGCACCTCCCCGAGCTCTCGACTTCGTTCGAGCAGGGGAGACCCCATTCGAGGGCTTCCGGCCGCCTTGCGATCGCACGCACCGGACGACGCTCCTTCCGGGCAAACCTTGCCGGTCACGGCACTAGGAACCTGTCTGTCCAACAGGCCCGTTGTGTTGGGGGCACGTGCCCATTCGTCGGCCTGGCCAACCGCTTCGTCTTGGCCTTCGCCCTGCCGCCGCCTCCAGCGCGCCGATGCCGCGGTGCTCGCCGCCGGGCCACCGCATACGGGGCACGCCGCGCACTGAACCACAGGGCGTGACCACAACCGCTCCACGTCGGCGAACCCCCCCCGTGTTGGTGCGATAGCGCCCAGCAGTCGGTGGACAGCGCTTCCAGGAGGTCACCGAGCTGGGGGTCCGGCGGGCGCGGGCGACACCGGCCTGGGCGATCATGCCGACGAGGCGGTGCCCGTCGACCACGGGCAGCCGACGGACCCGGTGGTCGGCCATGGCGCGCAGGATGGCGGAGGCGTCGTCGTCGGCTCCGATCGTGACGGCTTCGCCCTGCGCCAGTTCCCCGGCGGTCGTGGCCTCGGCGTCCTTACCTGCAGCCGGGTCCGGGCAGCGCGCCGACATCCATGTCCGCCATTTTCCGTGCCGCGCGCAGTACGGACTCGTCCGCACCGATGCGTTCGGCGCCTCCGGTCGTGATTTCTCGCGCAGTGGTCATCGCCTGCCTCCTCCGTCGCCGAGAGCCTCGCGCAGTTCCTGCCTGGTCGTGTGCGCGCGGTCTTCGACGTTCCCTTCCCTGGCTTCCTCGTACGGTTCGTGCCGCGTGCGGTCCGGCAACCGTGGTTCCGTCCCGGGGCGTTGCCGCGGTGCGGGCCCGCACCTTCTTTCAACTCCGCGTGCGAAGCCGGAGCTTCGGGACGCGAGCAAAGACCGGATTCTCGTGATACGAGCATGGGCGAGGGAGCCTGCCTTCCGGGGTCGCCAGCGAAGAGACCGGTGGGGCCGTTCACCCGGGCACGCAGTGGCAAGCGGGTGAGCCGGAGGCAGAGCTTGTGGTCCTCTGTCGGGGTGGCGCGCCGCAGTGGCGCTCGGCCGGAGCGCCTCTCGCGCGAGCCCGTTCGAGGGCGGTGGCCGCGTGCAGTGGTGGCTCCGGGGCCGGCCTCGGACCGCCGTGAGCGTCTGGGGCCTGGCTCTCCGGCCACCAGGACCGGATCGAGCTGCCCGCTGCTTGGGGAACCACTTCTGGGAGGGCCTGGACTCCCACCAGCGGCCTTACGGCCGCACCGAGGTGGGGATGGGGCGGTCTCTTCCCCCGGGTGCCGCCGATCCCGACTCGTTCCCTGATCGGGCTGCTCGGAGCTGGCCGGACAAGGACGCGCGGAACCGGTTCTGCGCCCTTCCCGCGCCGCTGGCCTACGCCAACCATCGTCCCGTGCCGCCCGCCCTGCCGCCACGCCCGGCCCTCACCAGCCGTGCTGGACGGCCCCCAGCACGGTGCCGCCGAGATGCGTGGCGAGTCTCTCAGCCCGCGGCAGGTCGCCCAACTTGTCGACGTGGACGCGAAGACTGTGATTGGCGGCCGGCTTCGACCAGTTGACGTCGTCGCAAGGGCTGGAGACGGCGGGCCCTGGGATGGCGCATACCCAGGGCCCGCCGCGCGGGGGACGGGGCTTTCCCGAGCGTTGGAGGGCATGGCGCCACCGGACCGCGTCCACAGCGTCGCGATCTGCACTGCGGCCATGCGCTCGACGAGGAGGCCGTGGAGTACGTGCGGAGGGATCCGAGGGCTCGTTGCGGTGGTCCGGCGCCCCTTGGCCCACGCGATCGAAGGTTCGTCGAAGGTTTCTTCCAGGCCGGTCGACCACGGTGGAACAGCGGTTGTCGCAGGCGTGATGACCGCGGTTGTACAGGCAGCCCGACCACGCCCGCATGGGGTGAAGAGGTCCGCAGAAAAGGAAATTATGCGTGCACGAACATGGCTCACCGGCGCCGCACTGGGAACCGCCCTGCTGACGGGTGGTACAGCCGCCGCACAGGCAGCCCCTGCCTCCTCCGACGCCAACGTGAGAGCGGTGACCGAGTACTGGAAAAAGACGAAGATGGACTCGCAGCGACAGTGTTGAGCCATGCGGGACTCCTACGCCGACAGTGTCTCGGGCTTCGTACGGCGACAACTTCCCCGGGTTTCCGACGGCGTCGTCTTGCTGTGGTCATGACGCACGGGGCGCAATCCGGACAGGCCCTGGCCAGCCCGGACAGTCCGCGTCTGTCCGGGACAGCCGGCTGCCGTTGCTTCGGCCCGCCGCGGTCAGCAGTCTCTGTGGTGCCCGGTCGGCCGAACCGTCGATACGACACGGCGAGACACATGGCGGGCCCATGCGTACGGGCCCAGCCCGGTCGGCTGACGCACCAGTGGCCGGCTGAACCGCCTTCGGGTGCGACCACCGTCCGGCCGGGATCACGATCGGCTCTTGGGACGCAAGAGGAGAGAGGATGGGCGTGCCAGTAGTGAAGGCGATGTCGATCGAACGGAAGTTCGCCATCGGCGTGGTGGCGCTGTGCGTCGGCAGTTGGGCGACCGGTGCGCGGACGCGGTTTCTCGGGAAGCGCCGACGGATGGCGGCGTTTTCCACGATGACTCGCGCCGATGGCAGTGTGGTCGAGATCGATCAACGGCGGCCGCCGGACGCCGAATTCGGTGTGATCTTCTTCAACGGCCTTGGCCTTCCGCATGAGCAGTGGGCCTGGGTGCGCGAGCACCTGCCCGAAAGTGCCGCCTGCGTGGGCTACAACCGGCCGGGCCACGGGCTCAGCAGCCCGCGGCCGGAGGCCACCTTGGAAGAACAGCTCCGGATCGTCGATGAGCTGCGTGAGCGCTACCTCGACGGGCTGCCCGTCGTGATGGCCGGGCATTCCATCGGCGGCTACCTGGCCGCCGCGTACGCCGAGTCGCGTGGCGACGCGGGGTTGTCCCACGTGGTGATGGTGGATCCCACGATCATCGCCGACCTGCAGGCCGGCCTCGGCGAGCTCCCCGACCGGTGGACGCAGCAGCGGCTGCTGCTGGAATGCCTGTGGGCCGCCTCCGGGCTCAACGTCCTGCGTCCGATGACCCCGGCTCGCGAGCACTACGCCGAGGACATCAAGGAAAGCCTCACCGCGTACCACGCCATGCCGAGCGTGTGGGCCACCGCGTACCGCGAGTACATGGCGGCGCGTGCCTATCCTCCGGTTGAGAGGCTGACCGTTCCGCTGCACGTGGTGACGGCGCTGCAGGGCACGCGCAGTGCCGTGAAGCACCGCACGTCGCAGGAACGGATGCTGGAGCTGTCGGAATTCTCCTGTCACCACGTGTGTGAGGACGCCGACCACATGGGAGTCGTCGCGGAGGAGATACACGCGAAGACCCTCGCCGAGCTGATCGTTCCCGGGAGCAGGGCATGAAGGGGCAGCGTGCCGTGTACACAGCGGTGTCCACCGGGCTTGCGGCGTGGCTGGTCAGCACCGCCGCCGGCCAGCTTCCCGACAGCAGGTTCGACCACCTGCTCGCGAAAGGCCCCCTGCGCCTCTTCCGGGCACCCAACTGGAGGTTCTTCGGCCCCAATCCCGGGGTGTCGGACTCGCACCTGCTCTACCGGGACATCACCGGCGGCACGACGGCCCCCTGGAGGGAGATCGAGGTGACCCCGGACCGGCCCTGGTACGCCCTGGCCTGGAACGCGGGCAACCGCGCGCCCAAGGTCCTCTTCGACGCGCTCCAGGTCATCATCAAGGTGGCCAACGAGTCGTCCGCGGACATGGGCCAGATCGTCTCCAGCCCCGGCTATCGGATCCTCCAGGGCTACCTGACCACGCGAATACCGCACGAACCGGGCGCCGACCACACCCAGTTCATGCTGCTGCGTGCCCACCCCGAGCGTGAGCGACACGCGGTAGAGCCGCTCTTCGCCTCCGAGCACCTTCCCCTCCGCGACCCGTCGCTCGCGAACGCAGCCGCACGGTAGGACCGCTTCGGCCGGAAGTTTCGCCCTCACGCCGCCGTGTTCGCGCGGGAGAGCGGAACCCCCAGCCGAAACGGGCGTCACGCCCCGCTGGGGGGCAGTCACTGCTCCATCGGAAAAGACCACCAAGAGATCTGCCACAAGGATCACGAAGAAAGGGACCAGATGTCTCTCGTTGCCCAGTTCGCCAACCAGTCCCTGACAGACGTCGCGCCGGGGATGCTCTCGGAGACCGACGCCGCCCGTCTGGACACCCCCGCGGACCCCGTGATGGCCACCCCGACCACCGTCCTCGTCACCGAGGTCTTCGCCGTTGCGACGGGGATGCTGGCGGCGAACATCGCCAACTACGTCGACCGCAACAACTACTGACGCCCAGCTGCGAACCGCGTACCGCTGACCTCACCAGCCGGGACAGCCGGCGGCCGGGGACAGGCACCGTTCTGTCCCCGGCACATCATTCCCACCGCAACACCGCCGTAAGGAGACCCCGTGTTACGTCACCTGACCCGGGTGGCCTCGTCCCTCGCCCAGCTGGACCCACCCACCACAGCACGCCGCATCGCCTCCGCCGGAACGTTCATCGCGGCGCTGGAGACACTCAGTCAGCACAAGCGGTTCGTGAAAGGCGACCTGCTGGGAAGTCAGGTCGAGGCCTTCCACCCGTGGCTCGCGAAGCGATACCCCAAGGTGAACCGCGCGCTGGCGTCCAGGGCGTTCCCCTACGCGGTCTTCGGCACGCAGGCCGCGGTGTCGGCGGCCACCTTCCTGTGGCCCAGGAACCGGCCGCTGCGGATCGCAGGCGGCGCGACGCTGGCCGCCCTGCAAAGCGCGCAGTCCACCTTCATTCCGTTCGGCCGCGACGGCGCCGACCAACTGCAGCAGGTCATCAACGTCACGATGGCCTCCACCGGGCTGATCCGCGAACGCGAGCAGGCCGACGACCTCGCCATGCGGACGCTGGCGCTGGAGGCCTCGCTGTCCTACGTCGCCTCTGGGCTGGTGAAGGCCGTCTCTCCGGTCTGGCTGAAGGGAGACGCCGTGGCCGGGGTGTTGCGGACCAAGAACTACGGGGACCCGCGCGCCCACCGGTTCCTCACCCGCTACCCGGCGATCTCCAAGGCGCTGTGCTGGGGCACGATCGCCATCGAGTGCGGCTTCCCCCTCGTCTACGTGCTCCCCAAACCCGCCGCCCGCGCCTACCTCGCCACGATGACGTCGTTCCACCTCGGCATCGGCGAGTTCATGGGACTCAACCGGTTCGTTCTCGCCTTCGGCGCCACGCATCCGGCGATCCACTACGTGCTGTCACAGCGTCGGCGCGAGCTGGCCGCCACGTCCCGGCCCACCGCCGCCCTCGCCGCATGAACCGCGTGGACGCGCCACCCCGGCACGCCGTGACCACAGAAACGGAGAACTCATGACGATCACGGATATCGGCTACGGCAGGCAATTCGCGGGCTGGTACGACCGGATTTTCCAGAACGACGCGCTCACGCGGGCCACCGTCGATGCGGTGGCCGGATTCCACCCCAACCCGGATTGGGGCACGCTGGAGCTCGGCGTCGGCACCGGCCGCATCGCGTTGCCGCTGTCGCACCGGGTCGGCCCGATCACCGGTGTGGACTCCTCGCCGGAGATGCTGGCGGCTCTGGAGAAGAAGGCCGACGAGGGCGAGGTGACCGCACAGCTCGGCGACATCCGGACCTGGCGCGCCGAGCGGCGGTACGGCCTCGTCTACTGCGTCTGCTCCACGCTCTCGCTGATCCTCGACCACGAGGGACAGCGGGAAGTCATCGCCCGCGCGGCCGAACACCTGCGCCCCGGTGGCCGGCTGCTGATCGAGACGCACAACCGTCCCGGCGTCGTGATCCTGCACCAGGGGCTGGCGCACTCCACGATGTTCGTGCCCTACCCAGAGCCGGACACCGGCATCCAAATGCACGCCACACTCATGGCGGACAACCAGATCTGGCAAGTGTCCACCCTGTTGTTCGAGGCGAACGGCACCCACCGCATCGGCACCGAGACCACGCGCCTGCTCACGCCGGACGAGGTGGATCTCTACGCCCAGGACTCCGGGCTGCGGCCCGAGGGCCACTACAGCGACTGGCAGCGGGCCGACTACGTTCCCGCGTCCGGCCTGTTCGTCGCGTCCTACCTCAAGCCGGCATGAACCTCCGGGAGACGGTCCGCCGCCACTGGGTTCTGCTGGCCCTCGGCTTGGGCATGGGCCTGGCCGGAGCGGCGGCCAAGCTCGCCCAGCCCTGGATGCTGGGCCGGCTGATCGAAGCCGTGGCCCTGGACAAGGCGATCGCCTGGCCCATCACGTTCATCGTGCTGTTCTTCCTCACCGACGCGGGCCTGAGCGCCGGACATGCCTACGCGATCGGCCGGGCAGGCGAGAACATCGTCTTCGACGCCCGGCGCACCCTCGGCGGTCGCCTGCTGCGCAGCCAGATCCCGCACTTCTCGCGTCTGGAGCACGGTGACGTCTTCGCGCGCACCGTGTCCGACACCTCCATCGCCTGCCTGGTCATCGCCCAGGCGATGGCGCAGATGGCCACCTCCGTGTTCATGGTCGGCGGCGGCATCGTGCTGATGGCAAGGCTCGACTGGCAACTGCTGCTCACCACCGTCGGCTGCCTCGGCCTGGCCAGTGGCGGCGCGGTGCTGCTGGCCCGCCAGGTGCGCATCGCCGCCCTGCGGAACCGGGAGCGCATCGGAGCGTTCGGCTCGGGCCTGCAGCGGGTGCTCGGCGCCCTCACCACGGTCAAGGCGTCACGCGCCGAGGAACGGGAGACCCAGGAGCTGGCACGGCTGGCCGACCGGGCGCGGCGCAGCGGGATCCGGGTCGCCGGGCTCAGCTCGCTGCTCACTCCGGCGATGAACGTCGGCACTCAGCTCACGCTCGCCGTCGTCATCTCTTGGGGCATGGCCCGAGTCGCCACGGGGTCACTGCCGGCCGCCGACCTCACTGCGTTCGTGATGTACCTCTTCTATCTGGTGACGCCGCTGGTGCTGCTCTTCCTGGCGATCGGCCAGATCCAGCAGGGCCGTGCCGCCGTCCAGCGTGTGACGGAACTGGCAACGATCCCGCAGGAGGAGGAAGGGGAAGCGGGCACCGGACCCGGGCAGCGGCAGGAACACGAGCCCGCGGTGGCGCCGACGCCCGCAGTCCGCTTCGAGCACGTCAGCTTCTCCTACCACGACAACGCCCCGGTGCTGCGGGACGTCTCCTTCACCCTGCCGCGCCGCGGCCTGACCGCGATCGTTGGTGCATCCGGCGCCGGCAAGACGACGACGTTCCAGCTCATCGAACGCTTCTACCGGCCGAACTCCGGCACGATCCAGGTCGCGGGCCACGACATCGCCCCCCTCAGACTCGCCGAACTACGGTCGCTGGTCGGCTATGTCGAGCAGGACACGCCGCTGCTGCGCGGCACGATCCGCGCGAATCTGACGTATGCGAACCCCAGGGCCAGCGCCGCCGACATCGCCCGCGCGCTGCGGCTCGCCAGCTTGGAGGGCTTCGTCGCCGAGCTGCCCGACGGGCTCGACACGGAGCTCGGTGAGCGCGGCGCCGGCCTGTCCGGCGGCCAGCGGCAGCGGCTCGCCATCGCCCGCACGCTGCTGCAGCGGCCGGAGGTGATCCTGCTGGACGAGGTCACCGCGCATCTGGACAGCGACACCGAGGCCGCGCTGCGCGACGCGATGACGGAAGCCGCTCGCGAGTGCGCCGTGCTGGCCATCGCGCACCGGCTGTCCACCATCGTGCAAGCCGACCGCATCATCGTGATGGAGGAGGGACGCGTGCGGGCGGTCGGCACCCACCGGGAGCTCATCGAGTCCGACGAGGTGTATCGGCGGCTTGCCGGCCAGCAGTTCGCTGCCGAGGAAGCGCTGGCAAGACGCTCGCCGACGCCGACGCCGACGCCGACGCCGACGCCGACGCCGACGCCGACGCCGACGCCGACGCCGCCGCCGTCGGCAGCGGCCCGAACGGTCTGGCCGCCGCCGTCACCATGGCCCGTGCGAGGCTGACCGCGCACGTCCACGAACAGGCCGCCACCGTCGGCGGAGGCCTGCGCGGTGAGGAGCTGGCCGGCTCGGCCCGGACGGGCGCCGCTGGTGCGGCACAGTACGGGCGTAACCGACTTCCTGCTGTCCGGCCGGTGGTCCCCGCCGTACGACGTCGCCGTCCCGCTTCTGCTCGGCCCGCGCGTGCTCGGACACCCGCTGCGGGCCAACGGGCCGCGCACCGAGGCTGCCCGAGCGCTGCTCACCGGGTTCGCGGCGCACACGATGGGCAGACTGCCAGCCTGCCCGTCGGCGCCATCGCACTGCTGCTCGGGCACCTGGCACACGCGACCGGCCGGCCGCTGCCCCAAGGCGGCAGTGTCCGCATCGCCGAGGTCCTGCCCGACGACCTGTGGATGAGGCCCCGGTGAAGGTCAAGGGCGCCCGGCCGCGCACCCGGCGCCGAGGCGCCCCGCGCCAGGAGTTCGTGCTGGAGACCGTGTACCGAGGCGCTGGCATCGCCCGGCCGCTGCCCCGGATCAAGGGTCGTACGCGCGGGCCGGCCTTCGTCACCCACCGCAAGCCGGGCCCGGGGAAAGTTCTCCCGCCGCGCGATGTCTGCCCGGACACCGGCCTGGTCCGGCTGTCGTATGGCCAGGCCCGCGCCCTGCTCGACGCTCACACCGCGTTCGGCGGACAGCCCGGCACGGACTGGGACCTGCATGAGTACCGGCACTCCGGCCTCACACACCTCGGCGAGGCCGGGGCGGCCTGCCCATGCTCACGGCGAAGAGGCAGTCCGAGGAGTTCGTACGCACTCGGAACTCGGAGCACATGCTGGTCGGCAATGGGCCGTACCTGGCCGACGCGTCGACGGGGGACTGCACCAGATCGGCGTCGTATCTGCCAGAACCGGAGAGGGCTGTCGCGTAACCCTTGGCGGGCGCACGACGACAGCTGCGGCACCTCGCCGCGTTGTCGGAACGTCCGCATACATCCGGCATGCGGACGTCCCTCCGCCTTGCGATGCACCGCATCCGACGCCGCGCGCTGATCCACCAGGGATTACGGGACAGCCCTCAGCCGAGAACGGATCTGATCGTAAGCCGTGCAACCCCGGACCACGTGGCACTCGGGGCCACCACGGAAAAGAGAACGAGGCCCCGGATCAGAAAGAATCGAAGGTCATCCAGATCATCCCGGGTCGGCCCGGCGTGACCCCGAACCAGAAGAGGGCCATGGCCAGCTCGTCAACCGCGTCGAGGGGCTGCGCACGCTCAAGCACGGACCGGCCGAACCGACCCTTGCGCCCGACGGCCAGGACGCGGCCGTCGAGCAGCAGCGTTGAGCGCCACCGACGGGCGTGCCGGACGTCATACCTGCGGCCGTGCAGCCCGATCCATCCGTTGTGGTCGCGGCGACGCACCGGGCGCGGCCGGCCGTTGTCGACGACGGCGTCGCCGGCCGGTGTCGCGCCTTCGAGGAGCTGCACCGTGTGCTGCTGGTTCGGCCATAGCTTGACGACCTGCAGGAGGGCGCTTCGCTCCTGCTGTGTCCAGGTCGCCCTGGACTGGCCCTGCGGATCGCGCAGGATCACGGGCGTGCCTGCGGAGTCGCTGGTCGCGGTCCAGCCGAACGGGGATTCGTATGTCTTGGGTTCGCGCATCGCGCCTCTTTCATTTCGGTGACCCGGCTTGCGCCAAAGCGGCAGCACCGCCGTCGAACAACGGTCAGAGCGGGCCGTAGGAGGCGTTGCCGACAGGGTCGTGCCAGGTGGCGAGGTCCTCTTCGAGCAGAGCCCGGAACCGGGCGTCGCGCTGGGCCTTCCGGCGGAGCGACTCACGGGCCCGCCCCATGATGGTGGCCGGGACGACGATCGCGGCGACGATCAAACCGATCACGAACGCCAGGATCACGGCCAGCGTGAGCAGGCGCGAGGAGTCCTGCCAGGTGGCCGGCTTCGCCGTGAGGGCGAAGACCGCGATGAAGACGAACAGGACGAAACCGAGGAACGACAGCGCCTGGCGCGGACCGCCAGGGCCTCGGTGGCTGGTGGGGCGGCCCGTGCTCGGCAGACGGTCGCGGACGCGCACGTAGAACACACGGCAGAGCACGACGAGCGCGGCCCCCGGAAGCCCGAGCGCCAGGGCCGGCGCGAGAGCACCCAGCCGCAGGCTCAGGAAGACACCCAGAAGGATCAGCTCTGCACCCGTTCCGATGCCGGCGGCCCAGGCACCCATGTAAGCGCCGCGTGCTCCTGCGATCTCACGCAGCCGCGACCGGGTGTCCTCAGGGCTGACGTGGGGGAGTTCCGAAGAAAGCCAGTACTCCAACGGCCGCTGCGGCGGAGAGAAGGGCGAGCACCCTAGCTGATCGTTCATCCCTTGCCTTCTGTATCAGTGGAGACGTATCGGATGGGCAGGCCGAGTACGATGAGAACCATCGCGAGTCCGAACACGCGGGGTCCTGTCAACGCCCAGGAGACGGTGCTGTCGCCCGTGATCGCCATGAGGCCCAGGCGTGTATGCGGCCGGTGGTACTGGTGGCATACCCGACGGCGTCTCGCTGCTCATGCGTCCACCCCGTGATCCGCTTCCCCTCTTACCTCATGTGTGAATTCAACACCACGAACCAATGGCAGCCTCCGACCACTGACTGTGGATCGAATCACGACAGAAGACGGTTCTCATTGCTGCAGGAATGGCCTGATGCCGGATCAGCCCGCCCGGGGCGGTTCCGTTGCGCGGCAGGAAACCGAAGCTGAACGCTCGGCAGGAAGCGCATCTCGTGGCGCTGCACAAGGGGGCGAGCGCACCAGCGCCGAGCTTGCCGAGCCGTTTGGAGTGGCCCGCTGCGTATCGGGCAGCCGAGCGTGCGGCGGCGAACCTGGCGTCAGGGGTCTCACCGGGAATGGGTGACGGAGATTCCGCGCCGCTCAGTCGGTGGCGGACAGACGGAACTCCAGGATGTCCTCATCGCCGAGGACCTGCCCGGTGGGGACGAACCCGGCAGAGGTGTAGAGCGCCCTGGCCGCGATGTTGTCCGCGCGTACCCCCAGCCGCAGCACCGGCGCGTCGAACGCGTCCCGCACGTGGGCGATGACCTGCTGGAGAGCGGCTCGTCCCAGCCCCATTCCCTGGTGATCCTTGTCGATCATCAAGCGGTAGAGCCACATCTGACCGTCGTCGGGATCGGGACCGTACATCGCGAAGCCCACGGCGTGCTCATCATGCATGACCGCACGGGTCACGAAGCCCGGCAAGAAGCGACTCTCCGCGATCGAGTACAGGTTGGACGCGATGAGGTCGCGCTGGTCGTCAGCCACCGTCAGGTCGGCCACCTCCTCCCAAGTCTCCCGGCACAGGTCGTCAAGGCTCACACGATTCGGCATGGGTTATCCCTAGCGGATCTCCGCGCGGGCGTCATGCGGATATTCACACGATCAGGTGCATGTGGGCGTCCACCGGGGTCTTCCAGACGCTCACGAAAGCGTTGATCGCCGAGGCCGCGGCACGCGACGACGTCGATCTCAGCCTGGTCAGCGGGGGTTCCACCGTCGCCCGCGCGCATCACCGCGCGGCGAGCATGGCGGTCGACCCGGAGCTCCTGGAGGACCTGGAGAAGGCCCTGTCTTGCGGCACTGAAATCTTCGGAGCCACTCGACAGCGAGCACGTCATCACCTGCACCCTGCAGACCTTCCCCGAGGTCATGAAGCTCATCGAGGACACCCAGGAGCTGCGCGGAAGGCGCTGGGCCGTGGTCGCGGACGAGGCGCAGTCCTCGCAGTCGGGCTCCACTGCGTCGGCAGTCGACGAAAGTCACCGTCTCGGCGAGCGGGGCCCGGTCGATGCGGTCGTGAAACGTGGCCGGGGCCTCGAACCCGATGGACATGCCGCAGAACAGAATCAATCCTGGTAAGGGCGATACGGCCTCTGCGACAGTCCGGCAGTACACCGACCAGGCCATCTGCGGGCAGCTGTGCAACCCTTCGGCACGGAGCAGCAGCATGACGGTCTGCAAGGTGCATGCCGAGGTCGGCCCATTGGGCCGGTCCCATGTCGCGGTCGATGTGGCAGAACAAGGCTGTGGGCGCACCGAAGCAGTCCCGGTTCGCGGCAACGGCCGCGTCGCCTTGCTCCGCCAGTCGTAGTCCGCCCACGCTTCGGCCGGCACCTCGACCTGCTGGGCCACGTACTCCACCGAGGCGGCCGGGGCCTCTTTGGCCGCCTCGGGGAACCGGGCCCCCACCTCGAAGAACTTCAGCAGCAGCGCGAACCCGAGCCGGGTTTGCCCCGGACTTGTTCCGCACCCGGGGCGGCGGGCTGCGGAAGTCCTCGTTGGAGGCGGTGTCCCCCGGGTTCTCGGAGCGGTGCCCACAGCGATGGCAAGTGGGCACCGCTCCACCCTGCTCACTTGAGAACCAGCGGCACATATAGGGCTGGCCTCTCACGCGCTGCTCACGCGTCGGCCCCGACAAAGAGTGGTCAGTAATCCCAGACGACCGGTACGAAACGGAAAGCGTTGTCGGCGACCGCCACGTGGCAGACGGACGGGAACGGCAGGTGAGTGGCCACCAGTTGTTCGCCGCTCGCCGCCAGCTCTGTCAGGAGACGGATCCGGACGCGGGCTGATTCCTCAGGGTTGTGGTCGAAGCCGTTGTGCCAGTCGGGCTTGTCGAACCCGGTCTGGAACACGGCGTCGCCGGCGAACGTCAGCCGGTCGCCGCCGGACTCCAGGCGGATGATGCTGTGGCCGGGGGTGTGACCGCCGGTGCGCCGCATCACCACTCCTGGCGCCACCTCGTACTCCGTCTCGAACGGCCGCAACTGGCTGCGGTACACGTCCAGGAACTGCGAGGCGGTCTTTCGCAGCACGTCCGGTACCGGTGCCGGCATGACGGTGTGGGAGAAGTCAGGCGCGTCCCAGAACTCGGCTTCGGCCGCTGCCAGGTGCACTCGCAGGTCCTGGCGCAGCCGGCCCCTCAGCCCCTCGACGAGCAGCCCGCCGATGTGGTCCATGTGCAGGTGGGTGAGCACCACGTCGGTCACGGACGCGGGATCGATCCCGGCGGCGTCCAGTCGCACGGCCAGCTGTCCGGCTCGCGGGAAGCCCGGGAACTCCGTCCCCAGCCCGGAATCCACAAGGATGGTCCGGTCACCGCTGCGCACCACGGCGACGTTCAGCGGCCAGTTGCACACCTCTGGCGGCAGGAACATGTCACCGAGCCAGGTCGCCAGGTCGTCCTTGGCGGCGTTGGTGGCCAGAGTCGTGGTGGTGATCGGCAGCACGCCGTCGCTGATCACCATCACGTCGATGTCGCCGACCTTCAGCGCGTAGCGCGACGGAACCAGTTCGTCATGCCCCGGTGCATGGGTGTGTGAGAGATTGACTTGGCTCATGTTGTTCCCCTTTGAGGCGAGTTGACCGAAGACGTCGACGGCGCCATGGGTCACACCGTCCAGTCATCCCTGAGGACCGGACAGCAGCCTGGTTTGTGACAGCCGTTCTGCTCCCTCGCCCCGCCCGATCACGCCGAGAATTGGCCCAAGTGATTCCCCGACGCGGCCCCATCGGTCACGTTTCCGCACGTCAGTGCCCCCTTGTGCGTTCGGTGCTGTTCGTCTTCCGTAGCGGCTCCAGCCCTGCTCGACTGGAGGTTCTGCCCCTATCGGGATCGGGACTTTCGCGAAAGCCAGGTCATTTGAGAACGCCGGGCCTCCCGTCTTCTCTAGCAACCTGCCATCCCAGCAGGCCAACAGCTCGCAATCTGACAGAGGCACTTCGACAGGACAAGAACGTGTCGTGGAAGGCCTCGGGGTCCCAGTCGGTGGAGAGGGCGTCGATGAGCTGCGTGGCCATCTTCACCTCGGCAATGGGCTGTTGAGCACCGTGGCGGTCAGTCCAGACGGTCGTATGGGCCCGGTTCCCAGTCGGCGAACAGTGTCAGTGCTTCCGCTGTCTCGGTGCGTTCCGGTGCTGTGGAGGTGGCCGGCCACCAGTGCTCCACCTGATGTGCGTCCACGAGGACGAAGGGCCGGAGCGAGGTGCTCGTGCTGGTCGCGCAGGGGTTGTCCAACGCCGAGATCGGCGGCCGGATCCACCTCAGCGCGGGCACGGTGAAGGACCACGTCAGCGCGAACCTCACCAAGTTGCGGGTGACCAGCCGGGTCCAGGCGACTGAATGCTCCCGCAACCGCCGTCTGCTCACCGTCTGCGCGGTATTGTTCGCGCTCGCCTGCACCCTGGCCTCTGGAAAGCGCCTCCGCACACGAACACACCTGGAACGTCGTCTACTTCTTCTACACCCTCGCCACCGCCGCCGCGCCCGTCCTGCTGGCTCAACTCGTCCAGGCCCGAAGGGACTTGGCGCTCCGGCTCGTCGAGATCGAGGGGGCCCGTGAGCACGAACGCCTCCTGCACTCCCAAGCCGTCCTCACTCGCGAACGCGCCCAGCTCGCCCGCGAGATGCACGACGTCTTTTCCCACCAGGTCAGCCTGATCGCCGTCCAGGCGGGCGCACTCCAAGTCGCCACCAGGGACCCGGACGCCAAGGAGGGCGCCCGCACCATCCGCTCCCTCAGCGTCGACACCCTCGACGAACTGCGCCACATGGTCACCCTGTTGCGCGCCTCGGGCGGCCACGCCACCGAGTTGACCCCCAGCCGACCCTGGCCGATCTGCACAAGCTGATCACCACGAGCGGCATCGACACCGAACTGACCGGCGAGCTTCCCCGTGACATTGGCACGCCCGTGCAGCGCACGATCTACCGCACGGTCCAGGAAGCCCTCACCGACGTCCGCAAGCACGCCCCCGGCGCAACCGCGACCGTATGCCTCCGCCACGAGCCCGGCACCTTCGTCGTCACCGTCACGAACACACCCCCCACCCGTCCCGCCCTTCCTCTGCCCGGCTCTCTCCAGGGCCTGATCGGTCTCAGAGAACGAGCCGAACTCCTGGGCGGCACCCTCGAAGCGGGTACGACCGCGAACGACGGGTACAGGGTGACCCTACGCGTCCCGGCGAACGGAGACGCCTGATGGGGCTGGCCCCACCCGTCACACGACAACCGCTCCTGTCTGTGTAGACGCAGGGGTGGACTGCTTCTCTCTGCTCCTGCGGCCCGCGCGGTACGGATGTTCGCCGGTCGCCGCCGACTGCACAGGTTCCTGCAGGCCGCGGCCTACCCGACTCCGGCGGCATTCTGCGCGACGGAGGCATCCGCCCCCTCCACGTCGACTCCGCGGATTCAGCGGCGCGAGCGGGAACTTCAGGGCAGCTCCAGGTGCGCGGACGCGGGCACCGGCTACGGCTGACCGGCTTCGGCAAGCAGGTCCTCGGCGCTGCCCAGCCGTACACGGGCCGGCTCACCACTCCCGCCGACGAGAAGAACCCGGGCCTCTTGAGCACGGAGTGAAACCCGTCGAGGCTCCCGCGGCAGCTGGTGCCGTGACCAGCGACGTTTGCCCCGTCGCGTCGCCCTGCACGCACGCTCGCGGCACCAGCCGAAAGCCACGTACGTGCAGTACGAGGACTTCCGGCCGGCACACCGGGAGCACGCACCCCCACGCCGCCCCTTGACGGGCAAACGCTGCCTGCCGCGGCCACCCAGCTGGCGCGCTCGGGGTGGGCAGCGGCGATGCAGCGCATGGCGGCGTCGTCGCTGAGCCCGGGCAGTCGCATGGGGCGTTTGGCTCTGTTCACGTGTAGGTTCTGGCTCGACTTACGTGCAGCGGCCACGCTCCATCACGCGCTGAGCGTGGACATCCGGGTCCGGGGCCCGGGTTGAGGTTCCTGGTCCTCGGCGTCGGCCGTGCCGGCGGAGGCGGTCAGGAACTGGCTTCCGTCACGGCGTCGACGGACGAGGCGCCGCACCCCTTCGACGGGACGCGGCGCCACTGATGTCTTGTCACCCAGGCGAGCGGCCAAGCGCTGCGATGTGCGGGCACTGCGGACGGGCGCCGCTGCGGGGCGGGAAGCGCCGGTACGGCCAGATCTTGACGGCCTTGGTTGTCTCGTGCGGGGCGGTGTTCACGATTCTTCTCCTTGAATGATCTGGTCGTCATGAGGTGCGGATGCGGCGGAGGGCCGCGGCCGGCCGTGTTCGTCCGTACCGCCGGGGGACAGCGAGCTCAGTGGGTGCGCGTGGCGTATGCGCAGGGACATCGCCGGGCGGTGCGGGGCGGTGAGAGAAGCATTGGGTGCTGCCGCTTCGCGCAACGCATGAGCGCGGCCGGGAAGTTCGGAACCGTCCGGCCGGGTCAGGAGCCGTCCCGTGGGCGAACCGCCGTGAGACCGGCAACCATACGGCCGGGACTTCGACAGGGCCGGACGATTTTGCCAGCCGCTCACCGCGGCAGCACGCCTCGCAGAGCCCGGCCGACCAGCTGCTGCCCGCAGTCCTCGCACGGTGTGGCCTGACGGGCTGCGGCGGCTGCGGCTTCACGTTCCCGTTCCGCCCGCTCCTGGCCGACGGGGAGCCGCATGCCTGGCCGCCCTGTCGGAAGCCGACTCGCGATGGAGGGGTTGGCTCTGCCCGGCTGTGTTACCGGCCGCTTCGATCCCCAATTCGTTCACCGCTCATCAGGGCAGGCGGGTGTGTTCGGCTCGGCTGGCAGCGATCCGCTCACGCGCGAGCGTACGGGCCCGCTTGGTGTCGCCGCCGCTGAGCCGGGCGAGGATCGTCGCGAGCGGCCTGATCTGGCCCCAGCCGCCCCAGTGGCCCTCGGGAATCTCGGTAGGAAACACCCAGATCCGGCTGGCGTCACGCGGCCAGGCGCCGTTCTCGGCGTCGAGGATCGCCTCGGTGACCTCGGCGATGACGCCCGCACGCTTCTGCTCATCGAGCTGGCCCTCGGGGACGGACGGGACGACCTTGTAGCGAGGTGCGTCCACGAGCTCTCCGCCGACGTAGACGCCGGCCGGTCGGTGCAACCAGAGCCAGGAGACGGAACGGCTCACCGGGTCGGCGGGGTCGAATCCCTCGTTGCGGATGAGGATCTCGGTGATGCGGTTCAGCAGCGCCGCCTCGGCGTCCGGCTGGAGAGCACCGTCCGGAATGTACACGTCGAGCATGGGCATGGTCGACCTCCTGCTGGGTTTAGTTCTTCAACTCAGGATGGAGTCTATGTGGCCTAAGTTCAGCTTGTAAACTCAGGGGGGTACACTCGTCCCATGGAGACGCGGCGAATCGACCCAGGGAACTGCTCGGTGGCACGCGCCCTCTCGGTAGTGGGGGAGCGCTGGTCGCTACTGATCGTGCGTGAAGCGCTGGACGGCGCGAGCCGGTTCGGGGAGTTCCACTCCCGCCTCGGGATCGCCAGAAATCTCCTGGCGACTCGGCTCGACACCTTGGTGGCCGCGGGGGTGATGCGCCGCGTGCCGTATAAGGAGCCCGGAGATCGGCAGCGCTTCGCCTACGAGCTCACCGAGCAGGGCCGCGCGCTGCGACCCACGCTCGTGGCGCTCCTGGAATGGGGCGACACGTACTTTGCCGACCCGCAGGGGCCGTCGGTCATCGTTCGCCACCGGCCCGTCCACGATGCGAGCTCATGCGACGAGCCCGTCAGCATCGTCCTCGAGTGCACTGCTGGGCACAGCCACCTCACCCCGGAAGACATTTGCCGTACGCCCGGGCCCGGTGCGCGCTTCGTGGAGGGCTCCTGAGAACCGTATTGGGCCGGGGCGAGGACCTGGTGCGAGGTCGCCCTCGGTGCGCGGGCGCCGCCAGGCGGGGGTTTTGCTGTTGTTTCGTGGGGGTGTAGCAGCTCGACGTCGCCAACATCCTCTCCCAGTGCTTCCAACTGGGCGGTGGCAGCGGGGGCACAGGCTGGTCTCAAGGCCGCGCGCCCGGCGCCGTGGTGGTTTCGGCGTTCTGTCGGCGGAGCTTGCGGGTTCGTTCGGTGACGCAGGTGTCGTAGCCGCCGCATTCCTCGCGTGCCCGCTGGTAGAGCGGTGAGGGGCTGCTGGCACCGGGGCCGGTGTTGCCGCCGCTCCAGGCCCCAGGCGCTGCCTGGCCGGGTCCGGATGATGCGGCCGGGGCATGGGTGTCGCAGGAGGCCCGCGTGTAGTAAGTTAGCGCTAACGGTAGCGCTAACTTAACCGTTGTGACCGCCTCCGCCACACTCGCTGAAGGTGCTTCCATGACCGACTACCGAGGGCTCACCTGGGACCATCCGAGGGGTACGGTCGCCCTGCGCGCCGCCGCCTCGCGTTTTTCCGCAGAGAACCACGAGCACACCCTTGCCTGGGACAGTCAGCCCCTGGAGGGGTTTGAGTCCCATCCCGTGGCTGATCTGTGCGCACGCTACGACCTCGTCGTTCTCGACCACCCGCACCTCGGGGACGCGCTGGAGGCCGATGCGCTCCAGCCGCTGGACGAATTGCTGCCCGCGGCGGTCGTCGAGGAGTGGCGGGCCACGACCGTGGGATCCACCGCCCGCTCGTACACCCTCGACGGCCGGCTGTGGGCCGCGCCGCTGGACGTGGCGACACAGGTCGCGGCCCTGAACCGGGCATCGGTGCCCGAACCCCCGCGGACCTGGGACCGGGCGCTGGAACTGGCAGACGCGGTGCCCGGCGCGCTGTCCCTGGCCGGACCGCACGCCCTGCTGACCTACTTCTCGCTGTGCGTGGCCCTGGGCGACGCCCCGGCCACCCGAGCCGATGCCGTGCCCCTGGTCGGCGGCGCGGCCGGGGCGGCGGCGCTGGGGATGATGCGCGAGTTCCTCGACCGCTGCGACCCCGCCACGGCCGAGCTGAACCCCATCGCGCTGCTGGAAAGGGTCGCGGACGGGCGGATCGCCTACTGCCCCTTCGTGTACGGCTACGTCAACTACGCCTCGGCCGAGGGCGGCCCCGTGCGCTTCGCCGACGTGCCGCGCTGCCGACCCGGCGGGCCGCTGGGCTCCGTACTGGGGGGAACGGGCCTGGCCGTCTCGCGCCGGACGCCGGTGAGCGAGGAACTCGTCGAGCACATCGTCTGGCTGCTGTCCGCCGACACCCAGCGGGACTACCTGCCCCGGCACCAGGGGCAGCCCGCCCGCCGCGAGGCATGGACCGACCCCGCCGTGAACGGACGCAGCGGCGACTTCTACACGGACACCCTCGCCACCACCGAGAACGCCTGGGTACGCCCCCGCCACCCCGGCTACACCGCGTTCCAGACGGAGGCCTCCCGGCTGATCCGG
This sequence comes from Streptomyces sp. NPDC032161, assembly GCF_040636995.1. Taxonomy (NCBI): domain Bacteria; kingdom Bacillati; phylum Actinomycetota; class Actinomycetes; order Kitasatosporales; family Streptomycetaceae; genus Streptomyces; species Streptomyces sp. NPDC032161. Next base: position 25,977 of record NZ_JBEZVN010000041.1, read on the forward strand.
GACGGACTCCTGACGGGCCGTCCGGCCCCCGAGCTGTACGACGACCTGGAAGCGTTCCACCGCGATGCGGCCCGCGCCGCGACGGGGGCCTGAGCCCCGCGGCGGCGTCGACGCACCAGCTACTGACCCACGAAAGCGATCCGCCGACCGCGTGCTTCGCCACCGGTGAAGCGGCCGAGGGCCGCACGCCCTCGGCGGGAAGCGCCGGCCGGCCCTCCACCGAAGGCAGGTGCCCCATGACCACCGACCACGCCCCCACCGCCACGGCCGCGGTGACGCCGGAACTGTCCGCCGAAGCCGCCCTCCCCGAGGACGGAACGGCGGGGAGCCTGCTCGCCAGGATATGGAACCCCGAGGCGGGCGGTCCCTCACCGGCCGCCGTCCGCGCGGACGGCGTCTACGACATCTCCGGCGACTTCCCCACCGTCTCCCGGCTCTGCGAGGAGAAGCACCCCGCCGAGGCGCTCGCCGGCGCGACCGGGCCGCGGATCGGGAGCCTCGACGCGCTGCTGGCGCAGACCGTCCGCCGACCCGGCGATCCGGAGGTGGCGCGCCTTCTGGCGCCGGTGGACCTCCAGCCGGTGAAGGCCGCCGGTGTCACCTTCGCGAACTCCATGGTGGAGCGGCTGATCGAGGAACGGGCCAAGGGAGACCCGGGTGCCGCGGCGGCCATACGCGCCGAACTGGCCGAGGTCCTGGGGGGCGATCTGCGCCGACTGCGCCCGGGAACGCCCGAAGCGGCGGAGGTCAAGAGGCGCTTGGTGGCCCGGGGCGCCTGGAGCCAGTACCTGGAGGTCGGCATCGGGCCCGACGCCGAGATCTTCACCAAGGCGCTGCCGCTCTCGGCCGTCGGCCCCGGCAGCCGCGCCGGGGTCCTGCGCGAATCGGAGTGGAACAACCCCGAACCGGAGATCGGCCTGGTGGTCTCCTCGCGCGGGGAGGTCGTCGGCGCGACCCTGGGCAATGACATCAACCTCCGCGACTACGAGGGGCGTTCGGCCCTGCTGCTGCCCAAGGCCAAGGACAACAACGCCTCCTGCGTGCTGGGCCCCTTCGTCCGGCTCTTCGACGACACCTTCGGCCTCGACGACGTCCGGTCCGCGACCGTGCGCCTGGAGGTCCGGGGGACGGACGGCTACGTGCTGAGCGGCCGGTCGTCCCAGGAGCGGACCAGCCGGGACCCGGAGGACCTGGTCCGGCAGTTGATGGGGGAGCACCACCAGTACCCGGACGGCGTCGTCCTGCTGCTGGGCACGATGTTCACCCCCGCCGACGACCGCGATGAGCCCGGACGGGGCTTCAGCCACCGGACCGGGGACGTGGTCCGCATCTCGACGCCGGAACTGGGCACGCTGGCCCACGAGGTGCGGCACACCCAGGACTGCGCGCCGTGGACCTACGGGGTGGCGGCGCTCATGTCCGGCCTCGCGCGCCGGGGACTGCTGTGACGGCGGGGCGGCCGACGGCCGCGGACGCGCGTACCCGCACGCGGCGGGCGAGGCCACGGACGGGATCGGCCGCAGGCGCCGGGGCAGGGGCGCACCCGCAGTCCGCGTGACCGGACCGCCGCGCGCTCCGTGACGCGAGCGCGCGGCGGCCGACGGCGGGGGGCGACCGACGACGGGGCGGGGTCCGGCTCGGCGGTGGCACTTCTCGCGCCCCGAGGGGGGAGTGCGCCGGCGGCCGGACCCTCCTCGCGGACCGGGCGCCGCGACGCGGCGCGTTCGGAATGCCCGCACCCGGCGCCCCGCCCCCGACAGGCGGCCGTGCCGCCTCGCCCCCGGGCCTCGGACCTGATGCCCCGCCCTCCGGCGTCCTGCGGGGCCGGGGTCAGGCGCTGCCGCGCCGACGGATCTCGAAGCCCATGTCCACCTTCGCGGACTCCGGCTGCTGTCCCCGCATCCGCGTCAGCAGCATGCGGGCCGCCTCCTGCCCGATCGTGGTGTTGGGCAGGGCCACCGTGGTCAGCGCGGGCCGCAGCAGCCGCGACAGTTCGAAGTCGCCGAACCCCGACACCGCGATCTCCTCCGGCACGGCGATGCCGCGCGAGGCCGCCGCGAGCAGGGCCCCGTTGGCGAAGATGTCGGTGGAGAAGACGAGGACGTCGCTCCGGGGATGCGCCTGCCGGGCGAGGTCCAGCAGCTTCCCTCCCGACTCCAGGGTCAGCGGGTGGGCGGAGGCGTCGACGACGCGTGGCTCCCGGCCCGGCCAGTAGGTGTTCACCGCACGCAGAAAGCCGTCCAGTCGCCGCCGTGAGCGGTGGTCGCCCTCCAGCAGCGAACCGACGAAGCACGGTGCGCGGTACCCGGCCTCGTGCAGGTACGAGACCATGGCGTACATGGCGTCCTCGTTCGAGAAGCCGACGAGGGTGTCCAGCGGGTCGTCCACCCAGTCCCAGGTCTCCACGACGGGGACCCGTGCCGCCTTCAGCATCTTGATCACCGCCGGACTGTGCAGGGCACCCGTCATGAAGAACCCGTCGGGGCGCCGGCCGAGCAGCGAGCGGATCAGCTCCTCCTCGCGCGTGTCGTCGTAGTCCGTGTAACCGAGCAGCAGTTGGTACCCCTCCGGGGCCAGTACCGAGGACAGGCCGGTCAGTGTCTCGGAGAAGATGGAGGCGGAGACCGAGGGGATCACCGTGGCGACGATCTTGCTGCGGTTCGACGCCAGATTGCGTGCGGACAGATTGGGCACGTACCCGGCCTCGCGCAGCGCGGCGCGCACCCTGTCCCGGGTCTCCGGGCTGACCTCGTCGGGTATCCGCAGGACTCTGGAGACGGTCTGCGCCGACACTCCGGCGATCGCGGCGACATCCTGAAGTGTCACGGACCTGGTACCGGAACGGCGCCGGTGAACCCGGTCCGCCGCGGCGTCGCGGCTGCTCATGCTGCGCCTTGCCCCTCTGTGCCGAGTGATGGTCAGGGATTGCGTACCGCACAACTCTACGCAGTCGTACCCCCCGTTCAGTACGCGTCCGCGATCCCGGAAGCGGGGACGGCCACACTCCGTATCCCTGTTCGCACACTCGGTCAATTTCTTGTTCGACTCTTCTGTTAGCGCTACCGATAGCGCTAACATTACTTTCTGTTCGCGGGGTCCGCCCCTTTCGTCCACTTTCCGACTCTAGGTGTGAAGAGGTTTGCTCATGAAGGTTCTCGAAGGGATCCGTGTGCTCGATCTCTCGATCGCGATGTCCGGACCGTTCGCGGCCATGAAGCTGGCCGACCTCGGAGCCGACGTGATCAAGGTCGAGCCCGTCACGGGGGAGTGGCAGCGTCACGCGGCGGCGGGCGGCGCCCGGGGCAACGAGGTCAACGCCTCGTTCCTCTCGCTCAATCGCAACAAGCGCAGCCTGTCCGTCGACCTCAAGTCCGAGGAGGGCGGAGCGCTGCTGCGCGAACTGGTCGCCACCGCGGACGTGTTCCTGCAGAACTACCGGCCCGGGGTCGCCCGGCGGCTCGGCGTGGACTACGAGACGCTCAGGAGCATCAAGCCGGACCTGGTGTACGTCTCCGTCTCCGGATACGGGGAGAGCGGTCCGTACGCCGAGCGGCCGGGCCAGGACCTCCTCCTCCAGGCCATGAGCGGGGCCCTGTTCAGCGCCGGCGAACCCGGCACGGCACCGGCGGCGGCCCCGTACTTCCTGGTCGACGCCTTCGCGGCCTACTCCGCCTTCGAAGGCGCCCTCTCCGCGCTCTTCCACCGACTGCGCACCGGTCGGGGACAGTTGGTGGAGGTGAACATGCTCGACGCGATCATCGCCGCCCAGATGCAGGAGATCACCGTCCGCACGGTGGGCGGGGTGCGCCAGAGCCGTACGGAACACGTCCACGCGCACAGCTACATCCGGGCTCCGTACGGGATCTACCCCACCCGCGACGGGTACCTGGCGCTCTCCTTCGCCGAGCCCGCGACACTGGCCGAGCTGATGGGCGACCCCCGGCTGGCCGAGTACGAGGCGGAACGCGACGGTTTCGCCAAGCGCGACGAGATCTCCGCGCTCGTCGAGGAGAACCTGCGCGCAGGCACCACGTCCCACTGGCTGGAGACGCTGGGCCGGGCGGGGGTGTGGTGCGGACCCGTCTACGACTACGACCAGTTGCTGTCGGACCCCCAGGTCGTGCACAACGGGTCGTTCGTCACCTACGAGCACCCCACCGAGGGGACCGTCACCACCCCCGGATTCCCCTTCAGGATGGCCGCGAGTCCGCAGACCGTGGAACGCCCCGCCCCCGTCAACGGCCAGCACACGCGAGAGGTCCTGAACGAACTCGGGCTCTCCGAGGACGCCGTCGACCGGCTCGCGAAGGACGGCGTCGTCTTCTGCGCCTCCGCCTGACCGCCGCGGGACCCGCTCCCCACCCGGGAGCGCCCACCGAGCCCAGCGAAAGGGCTGAGCACCCCCGTCAGTGAGATGATCCATCACAGCAATGGAGCAGACATGGATACGTCCCCAACCTCCACCGCGGACAGAGCCACGACCCGGGCCCGCAGGGCCTCGATGGCCTCGGCGGTGGGCAGCCTCGTCGAGTGGTACGACTTCGGTCTCTACGGTGCCGCGGCGACCCTGATCTTCAAGGACTACTTCTTCGGGACCGACGACCCGTTCGTCGGGCTCATGGCGTCGTTCGCCACCTTCGCCGTCGGCTATTTCGCCCGCCCCTTCGGCGGCATGGTGTTCGGGCACCTCGGCGACCGCATCGGCCGTAAGCCGGTGATGGTGGCCACCCTCGCGCTGATGGGCGTCAGCACCACGCTCATCGGCGTACTGCCCGGCCACGACAGCGTGGGCTTCGTCGCCCCCCTCCTTCTCGTCGTCCTGCGGCTGGCCCAGGGCCTCGGCGCGGGGGCCGAATACGCGGGGGCGGTGGTCCTGTCCTCCGAGTCGGCCCCGCCCGCGCGGCGCGGCTTCTACGCGTCCTGGTCGGGCGCGGGGGTCTGGATCGGCTCGGCACTGGGGCTCTCCGTCTTCCAGGGCGTGCTCGCGCTCACCGGCGACGGCTTCTACACCTGGGGATGGCGCCTGCCGTTCCTGCTCAGCCTGGTGCTGCTGGCCGTCTCCTTCTACATCCGCCGCAAGGTGACCGAGACGGACTCCTTCGAAGCGGTCAAGGAGTCCGACGATGCGCCGAAGGTCCCGCTCGCCCGACTGCTGCGCACGGAGAAGCGCCGCCTGCTCGTCGCCCTGGGATCCAACGTCATCCTGAGCGGATACTCCTACATCCCCCAGGTGTGGATCCTGAGCTACCTCACGGACAACATCGGTCTGGCGGCCGGTCTCGCGCTGGCGGTCAACGCCGTCGTGCTGGTGTCGGGAGCCGCCTTCATGCCGCTCTTCGGCGCCCTCGGCGACCGCATCGGACGGCGCAGGCTCTTCCTCTGCGGAACCGCCTTCGGGATCGTGTGGCCCTTCCCGATGTTCGCGCTCATCGACACCCGCAGCACGCCCCTGATCATCGCGGCGCTGGTGATCTGCTTCGTCTGCTCCGTCACCGTCTGTTACGCCGCCCAGGCGGCCTTCCTCCCCGAGATGTTCCCGCCCGCCCTGCGCTACTCGGGCGTGGCCTTCGCCCGTGAGACCAGCGGCGCGATCCTCGCCGGGACCACCCCGCTGGTGGCGACCGCGCTGTACAGGGCCGCGGACAGCTGGTGGCCCATCGCCGCCTGCATGGTCGTCTACGCCACGATCGCGCTCGTGTCGGTCCACTGCTCGAAGTACTTCAGGTCGGACGCCCGCCAGGGGAGCGGGGCGGACTTCGCCGCGGAGGAGGCATGGGTCTCCACCGCCCCGGCCGAGGCCGGAGCCGCAGCGAAGGCGGTGGTCTGAGATGAGGCTCGTGGAGCGCTACTTCGAGGACTACACCGTCGGCGAGGCCCAGGAGGGCGGCTCGCGGACCCTGGACCAGGGCGACATCAGCGCCTTCGCCGGCCTGACCATGGACTTCCACCCGGCCCACATGAACCGCGCCTTCGCCGAAGAGCGGTACGGCGGCCGGCTCGTCCACGGAGTGCTCACCTTCGGACTGGTCGTCGGGCTCACCGTCGAGTACAACCCCCGTGCGGTGGCTTACGGTTACGAGCGCATCCGCTTTCCCCGGCCCGTGCGCGCGGGCGACACCGTCTCGGCGCACAGCGTCGTCACCGAACTGCGCGACCACCGCAGGCCCGGCATCGGGCTCGTGACCAAGCAGTACACCGGCACCAACCAGAATGGCGAGACGGTCCTGTCCTGCCTGCACATCCTGGCCGTCGACCGACGCGGTTGAGCCGTCCCACCGGGGCGCCGCCCCCCGAGCGGCGCCCCATCCCCTCCCTTTCCAGACGAGGTATACAGCCATGCCCCTCAGCGGAGCCATGTTCATCGGTGCCGAACGACGCCGGGGCAGCGGCCCGGCCGCCCGCTCGGCCGACCCCCGGACCAACGAGCCCTTGGAACCGCCCTACCCGGCGGGCGGTGCGCAGGACGTCGCCGACGCGTGCGCACACGCCGCGCGGGCCGCCGTCCACTACCGCTCCGTACCACCCGCCGAGCGGGCCGCGTTCCTGGAGCGGGTGGCCGACCGCATCGAGGACCTGGGAGACGAACTCGTCGACCGGGCCGTCACCGAGAGCGGTCTGCCCCGAGGACGGATCAGCGGAGAACGCGACCGCACCACCGGCCAGCTCCGCCTGTTCGCCGAGGAGGTCCGCGCCGGGGAATGGGCCGAGGTCCGCGTCGACCCCGCACCGCCCGCCGGCCGCCGCACGGCCGGACCCGAACTGCGCCAGCGCCACCTCGCCGTCGGACCGGTGGCCGTCTTCGGCGCGAGCAACTTCCCGCTGGCCTTCTCCGTGGCCGGCGGGGACACCGCGGCGGCACTCGCCGCGGGCTGCCCGGTGGTGGTGAAGGGCCATCAGGCCCATCTGGGAACCTCCGAACTCGTGGGCTCCGCGGTGGCGGCAGCCGTCCGGGACAGCGGACTGCCCGAAGGGGTGTTCTCGCTCCTCTTCGGGGCCGGCAGCGATCTCGGACAGGCTCTGGTGGCCGATCCCCGGATCCGTGCGGTCGGCTTCACCGGCTCCCAGGCGGGCGGCCTCGCCCTGATGCGTACCGCAGCGGCCCGCCCCGTCCCGATCCCGGTGTACGCCGAGATGAGCAGCGTCAATCCGGTGTTCCTGCTGCCGGGTGCGCTGCGCGAGCGGGCCGAGGACCTGGGCGAGGGATTCACCGGATCCCTGACCCTCGGCGCGGGGCAGTTCTGCACCAACCCCGGCCTGGTGATCGCGGTGGCCGGAGAAGACCTGGACCGGTTCGTCGCGTCGGCCTCGGCGGACATCGGCCGCAGCACCGCGCAGACCATGCTCACCTCAGGTATCCACCGGGCCTACGAGCGGGCCGCCGCCAGGCTGCGTGCCGGCGAAGGCGTACGGGAGATCGCCACGGGCCTGCCGGGAGAGGGCGAGAACACCGCGACGGTCCGGCTGCTGTCCGTGGCCGCCGACGTCTTCCTGAGCAACCCGGGCCTCCAGGACGAGGCCTTCGGCGCCGCATCGACCCTCGTCGTGTGCCGGAACCCGGAACAACTGGTCCGGGTGGCCCGAGCGTTGCGGGGGCAGCTCACCGCGACGCTCCACCATGGCGAAGGGGACGGGCCACTGGCGTCGGAACTCCTGCCCGTCCTGGAGGACACGGCCGGCCGCGTGCTGTTCGACGGCTGGCCCACCGGTGTGGAGGTGAGCCACGCGATGGTGCACGGCGGGCCTTTCCCCGCCACGTCCGACGGACGCACCACCTCGGTGGGAACGCTGGCGATGCGCAGGTTCCTGCGCCCCGTCTGCTACCAGAACCTGCCCGCCGGACTCCTTCCGCCGGAACTCGCCGACGACAACCCCTACGGCCTGCCCCGTCGGACGGACGGCAGCAGGGCGAACGCACCCGCCGACGGACCGGCACCGAGCGCCTGACCATCGGAGGAACGGGGGAACGGAGGGATGCCGCGCACCAGCGGTTCCAGGCCGAGGCCGTCGTGCATGTGTTGGCGCCGGAGATGCCCAGTGACAGGGGCAGCCCGTTCCGGTCGGTGATCAGGTGGACTTTCGATCCGCTCTTGCCACGGTCGGCCGGGTTCTCATCCAAAGCAGCGGACAGGTAGTGACGCTGGCCTCCGGCTACATGGAGGAGTTCATCGTCGGTGACATGCTGCGGGACGACATGGCCGACATCGCGGCCAGCCCGGTGCTCGACTTCTCCGCCATCCACCGCGGCCTCCCCGTCACCGTCACACGGTGACATCGCCGCCGTCCGCGGCGCGCACCGTGATTGGCGCCCGGGGCGGCACACGGTTCGGGCGCCGAACATCGTGTGGCGCTCGGGCAGGAAGACGCTACTGATCGCGAGCGGGGTTCCCCGTCAGGGATGGTGCGTTCCCAGGTGGCGAGATGAGGAGTTCGCCCCTGTGTGGTGCCCGCTCGTCGAACTGCCCGACCTGTGCACCCCGGCCGCTCGAACCCCGGGACGTCTTTCCGGTTCCGCGCCGGCCTCACCGGTCGGGCGGCGTGTTGCGGAGAGCTTCCTGAGCCGCCCGGACGCCCATGGACTGCCCCCCGCGCCGGGCCCACGGCTTGGAGGCGGGGGCACGAGTCCGAGTTCTTCCTCGGCTCTGGGCCGCATGAGGTCGCACGGCTTGACGCCGCCCAGCCGCAGCGCCGGGACATCGAACTGCGCGATCGTCGTACGGTCCTTCAGCGTCACGTGCTTGCCGTCGCCTGCCTCGCCCATTCCGCCGCCGCTGCATCCCGACAGGGACACCACCGACGTCGTCAACGCTGGTACGAATACCAGCGCGGCCCACCGCTGCATCCCCCATGTTTCCGCCATTCCCCGACAGCACCAACATGGGGGAAAGTACCGGTCCGGACGTCGTATTCGTGGAGAACGGGATGAGCACCACTCCGGAACGTGAACATCCCGGGTGCGGGAACGCGCCACCCGAATGGATGGGCCATCCGACCGCCGCTCGATCTGTGACTCTCAGTTCGGGGTCTCGGGGAATGTTCCGGCGCCTTCAGGCTATGCGGGCGGAGGCTGTCCGCCCGCTCGGCGGCGATTCCAGAAAGGGCTCAGGGGCCAGCGTTGCTCCTGGCCGTATGCATACGCATGGTTCTTTCGGTAGGCCGCCGCGATCCCATCCAGGAACGCCGTGTAGTCGGCGAGCGCGGCGCTCGTGCGCCGTCCGTCGGCGAGGCAGTCGGCCACGGTCTGTCCGGCGCGGGCACCGGTGTGCAGCGCGGTGAGGATGCCCTGCGAGGAGAGCGGGTCGAAGGCGAGGGCAGCGTCCCCGGCCGCCACCCAGCCAGGCCCGGCCGTCGGCGTGAGCCGCAGGCCGTGCGCAGGTGCCCAGCACGGTACGGGAGTTCCGGCCGGACCGTGCCCGGCCAGACGACGCCGGACATGGACGGTGCGGCTGAGCGCGTGCCAGAAGCCCTGCGGGGTGCGCAGCGGCGGGTCGGCGAGGTCGCCGTCGGTCAGGTGGGCGACCAGGCGCCCGGCCGCGATCCGGGTGGTGTACCACCAGCCGTGCGGAGCCGCCTCCACCAAGGTGCGGGCCTCGGCGTCCGCTTGGGCTGCCGGGTCAGCCGGGCAGCGGTCGGGGAACACGACGTACGCGGCTACGAGCCGGTCCTGCCGTCGGCGGTGGCCATGGCGGCGGCCGATGACACAGCGTCGGCCGGTGGCGTCGACCGTCCAGCGGGCGGACAGCTCCACCACGGCGCCGGTGGCCCGCTCGCGGACGATCAGGCGGTCGTCGAGCCGGTCCAGTGCGGTGGCCTGCCGCAGTTCGGCGCCGGCCGCGACGGCCGCATCCCGCAGAAAGGCGTCGAAGCGGAGCCGGTCGAGGTGCCAGCCGTGCCCGTACGGGTCGAACAGGTGGCTGCGACCGTGCAGCGCCGCCGACCCCCAGGCGGCGTATGTGCCGGTGGAGACGGGGTGACCGGAGCCCAGGAAGCCGTCCAGCAGCCCGAGGTCGCCCAGCAGCGGCCGGGCGACGGGCGGCAGGAACTCCCCGACCTTGAACACGGGCCGGCCGGGGGGCGCGGCGCGTGGCGGGGCCCGGCCGCCGTCGTCCAGCAGCTGAACGCGGTGGCCGGCCCGGGCCAGGACGAGCGCCGCCACAGCGCCGGCCGGACCGCCGCCCGCCACGACGGCGTCGACGGGCCCGGACAGGCGCGCGCGATGGGGCGGGGCAGGGGTCACCGGCTCGACCGGAAGCGCTTGACCTTGTCGATGAACCCGGCCGAGACCTCCTCGTCGGGAGCATCCGTCAGGGTGACCGCGGTGGCCAGGGCGGCCGCGCCCAGGACCGGGTCGGCGCCGCGGTCCACGTGCACGGTGATCAGGTTGCGCCCGGCCGGCGGTGCGGGCTCGGGCGGGAAGCTCACCTCGGACTCCACCAGGAGCTCGGCCGGGAGACGGGGATCGTCGGTGGGCCCGGGGCGGCGCTCGACCACCCCGAGCTTGCCGAAGTCCTGCACCATCGCGTTGATGGCGGCCGTGTAGTCGCGGGGCAGCCAGCGGAGCCAGGTGCGCCGGGTCTGGAACGCGGCCAGGCGATCGGCGATCGGGCGGGAGGTGTCGACAACGACGTCGTAGTCCTCCTCGGCGAGCACGTGGTTGGGCACCCGGGCCGGCCAGAAGGTGGGCAGGAACGGGTCGTAGGGGCCGAGGCCGGAGCCGTACTCGTAGCCGGCACGGCAGCTCGCGGTGTCGGTCTGCCAGGGCACGGCCATCCACCGGGTCAGGTCACCCGGCGCCTGGGCGTAGAGCGGGCCGTCGAAGGAGAGCGCGATCTCCGGGGTGAGCTTCGGGCCGTAGGAGGGAGTGGGCGTGAGCGGATCGCGGTGACGGATCCGGAAGGGGCTGGTGTACAAGGTGGTGTGGCGCATCGGCCAGGTGAGCTCGCAGCCGGGGTGGAAGGCGTCGGCGAGGCAGAACGACAGGGCCGCCCGGTCGAGGGTCGCGGGCTGGTCGGGGAACGGGATGTCGTCGAGGGTGGCGGGCAGTGCGGTGTGCGGGTCGTAGTCGTTGACGAAGTCACCGCCGGCCCACCGTTCGAGGAGCCGGTACTGGAGCGCGGAGAGCGTCACATGCTGCCGTACGGACTGGGGCGGCACGTTCATCGCGTCGCCGTAGACCGTCGGCCAGGGCACCGGTGACATGCTGTCGCGGTCGTAGTTGCGGACGGCGAGCCAGATCTGCCGGCGGAGCTCCCGCTGGACCGGTGAGGGATCCGCCAGCTCGGCGATTCGGGCGGGGGCGAGGAGGTCCTCGCGTCCGCCGAAGCCGAACTGGGTGGCCAGTCCCTTGTTGACCCACTGCAGATCGCACAGGCGGCGCAGCACGGGCAGGATGTCGCGGGTGAACGACACCTGCTGCGGTTCGGGGAGGCGGCCGTCGGTCACGAAGGCGTCCCGCACCAGGTCGTACATCGTGCGCACCGAGGTGAGTTCGGGCGCGTAGTTGGGCGGTGCGGTCACCACCCAGGCCGGTTCGACCGGGATCGGCCGTCCGCCGATGCTCACCTCGGCGGTGACCGGGCCGTCGGAGACGTCGTCGTGCCAGCCGTCATTGTTGGCGAAGGTGTCGGCGGGGGTGCCGGCCGCCGAGGCCGAGGCGCCGCGGCCGCCGAGGAAGATCAGCCGGCCGTTGTCGTCGGTGCGCAGCTCGCCGAGGTAGACGGGTTTGCCCATGAAGGTGCCGGTGTCGAAGCGGTGCTCGGGGGCGGAACGGTTACGGCCGCGTACCGAACGGGGACCGGGGTCGATGGTCAGGAGGTGGTCGCGCTGGGCGGCCGGAATCGTGGGGTTGCGCAGGTTGCTGTCGTCGGCCTGGCCCGCCTCCGGGATGTCGAGGGCGATCTGGAACTGGTACCAGGCCGCCTTCGAGTTGGCGATGTGCACGGTCCAGCGCAGGTCGGCGTTGTCGGCGGTCAGTTCGGCGACCGGCTCGCCGGCGGCGTTGTAGCCGTAGACCCGGAACCGGACGGCCTGGCGCTTCAGGGCGCCGGTGACGTCCTTGTAGCTCCCGGCGGGCAGCGGGGACGGCCCGTCGACCTCGGGGGCCAGGACGAAGTCGTCCATCGTGCTGTCGCCGACCCGGGCCACACCGATGGCCGGGTGCACGGCGGCCCGGACGATCCGGGTGTCGCGGGCCGCCGGTGGGATGATCTGCGGGCGGGCGGGGCCGGGCTCGGCCGTCGGGACGCCGTTTACATCGCGACGTTGTTCGGCCGAGGCCAGGTACACCGCCCTGCGCACGTCGGCGATGCTGCCGATCGGGCGGTGCTCCGCGAGGCTGTGCCAGGGGTTGAGGGCGAGGTTCTCGCCGTAGGCGGCCTGACCACGGGCGGTGATGTCCTGCTGCTGGAGGGTCAGCCGGGCCACCTTCACGGGAACGCTCTCGGACTCCTTCCAGCGCACGGTCGCCATGTCCAGCGGCATCGTCTCGTCGTCGGTGCGGAACTGGAGCATCAGATCGAAGACGGCCGGACCGGCCGCGAGCCGGTGGGCCAGGTCGGCGCCGAGGTAGGTGGGGTTCTCGTCGGGCGGCGTGGCGGCCGGGTCGCCGGGCTCGCAACCCGCGGGCACCAGCTTGTACTTGACGAAGCGCTCGGGTCCGAAAGCGTAGGGGAGCACGCCCCAGTAGGTGGCGGTGAGCACGCTCGGCTCGAACTTGGCCATCGCGTCGAGGATTTCGCGGGTGACCGGGTGGGCTTCCAAGTACGTGTCGTAACTGCCGTCGATGACACCGGCCTTGGTGAACTCACACATGTCCTGGGCGGTGTCGACGAAGAAGACGTCGTGGTTCTGCAGCAGCAGGTCCTGGGTGCCGGCCTCGGTGTAGCCCTCCAGCAGCTTCGGGCCGGGCACGCCGAACAGCTTGAGGCCGATGCCGAGTGTGGTCTTCAGGTCGGGAACGCCGGGCACGGTGTCGCTGGAGAACCGTACCCAGGCGTTCAGGCCGCCGGCCTGGGTACGGGCGTTCTCCAGGAAGCCGACGCGCATCTCGGGCGGCAGGTCGTCGGCGACCGTGAGCGTGCCGCGGGCGATGCCGTGTGGCTTGAGGAACACCGGCCGCTTGACAGGGTCCTGGCCGCGGGCCATCCGCGCGCCCTGGGTCAGGTCCACGAACATCTGCTTCAGGGCGCCGATCGCGTCCTCGGCACAGCCTGGCAGGGATGGCATCCCCGCGGTGTCGTCGAAGGGCTCGGGGGTCCCGGTCATGCTGTGCTCCCGTCGATGCGGTGGTCGGTCGGGGCCGGCGGACCGGCTTGGTCGACGCCGCTCGCGGCTTCCGGACCCCAGTCAAGCGTGCACAAACCTTCGAGGCGCGGCGCGTCGACGTACGCCCGGAACGACGAGGCCGCAGGCCCGATGCGGGCCGTTTCACTCCAATCGGCCAGCAGCGGTCGCCCCGACAGCGGCCCGGTGACAGCCTCGTCGGTGACCGGGCGACCGTCCCGGGGGAAAGGGAGGACCATGACCGAAGTAAGGACTGCGTGTTTCCGTCCATGGCGACCTGCCGCGCGAGGTGCTGGAGAGGATCGGGGACTCGGTGCGATGAGCCGTGCTCGAAGAGGTCGCGGAGCTCGATCTCGCGCCGCCGCTGCGTGAGGTGCCGTTCGGCAACGTCGGCTCTCCCCGCGACGCGGTGGAAGAGGTGATGCGGCGGCCGGAGCCGATCGGACCGCGTGATCCGGTGAAGCAGCCGGTTCACGATGTCTGGGCTCGGGCGGGAGCGCCGTCCAGGGAGCTGCGGAGTTCAGGCCCGGCAGGTCGCTTCGTGTACTCCGACCATGGGCGGACTGAACTTCCATCGCTGGAATGCCCGCGCAGGAGGATGAAATCTGATAGCGCACGAGCCCTGCGAGGAAGGTTCTGCGAGAAAGACGCCGAGTCTCTACTGAAGGAGTGGCTCCATTGCCTGAGATCGTGAAACTGCAGCCGGAGAACGGTGATGGCTATCTACCGCCTGTGTTCTACCTCAAGTTCGACCAAGAGGAGTTCCCGAAATTCCTCGCGAACCCCACAGGCACGCTCAGGGAGCTTGGCCAACCGGTGAACAATGTGTCAGTCGTCGTGAAAGATCACGTCTGGGAAACCAGCAAGCAGAGATGGATCACCGACCAGGACGATCCAGTTGTCCGGGATTTGCCTGGGTCCAGCAGCTGGGGGTGGCTGTGCGGATACCAGGACGAACAGTGCGTGTGCGAAAGAGTCCTCATGTAGTGCAACTGACGGCCCAGTGCATTGTTCGTTGAGCCGAAGCCGTCGGAGGTCGAACGGGGCATGCCCAGTCTTCGTCGACCGCCGACGGTTTCGGCTTGCGCCAGCTGGCCGTGTGGGTTCACTGGCACATGGAGGCCGCCGGAGGGGGATCGGTCTCATTCACAATGCGCAGCATTTCGGCAGAGGGCGCAAACTGCTTCGTCACGATCTGCGGGCAGCGTCGACACAGATCTCCGCCCTCCTGATGAAACCAGCGGCACTGCGTCCGGATCGGACACTTGGGCAGGTTGGCGACCACCTCGTCCAACAATGCGGCGCTGCGGGTGGCGATTTGGCAGGCTGCGTTCTTGAAGTGAATGCAGCCATTGGCGCGGCATGTGGCCGCGAACCGAAAGACCTCGGTGGGGGCTACAGGCCCTGCCATATCGATGAGCTCGGGAGTCACCGGCATCGCGCGTTCGGTCGGAATGATTCGCGTGCCATCCGTTGATCCGGACACGACTCCGATCAGAACCGACTCGGGCTGCGCCGGTGCGCTGGGACAGAGGAGCTCTTCGCTGATTCTGTCCGTCTCGTCGTGAGGCATGAATGCTACTGACCAGGGGGGTGCGGCTCAATTTTTCGCACCTGGAATCCTCCCGTGGCCGCATTTCGCTCCAGCGTCACTTCGAAGAGTGCGTCGGGAAAGTATCCGGCAACGACAGGTCCGCGGGACTCGATGTCGCCAGAGACGTTCCGGGCGGCGAGTGCGATTGCAACGCCCTCGGCGGCAGCCCTTGCGATCTGTTCTGGAGCGATTCTTTCCGCGTGCATCCATCCTCCAGTCGCCTTGGTGAGTGACCCCCCGATTAGCGAGCAACTCTGACATTTCACCATTTCGGGTCAGACGGCAACAAGGTGCCGCGCCGAAGTCCTGCGAATGGAGCTGGCGCGATCCAGGGGAGCGGCCGGCGCCGGTTGGCGAGGGCCGGGACGCTGGCGCGGTACCGAACCCCGACCGAGGAGGAGTGGGACGCTTTCCTCGCCCACTTCGAGAAACGGAAGGTGTCCATCGGCATCTCCGTACGCGCCTTCGGATCCCCTTGTATTCATGAGCATGCTTGCGCCAGGTGCTCACTTCCTCCGACCGGAGCCGGCCCGACGGACACGGCTCGTCGACATCCGCGACGATCTCATCGCCCGCATTGCCGAAGCCGAGACGGAAGGCTGGCTCGGCGAGGTCGAAGGTCTCCAGATCAGCCTGGCTGGCGACGAGGAGAAGCTCCGCCAGCTCGATCGGGGCCACGGGCAGCATAGGGCCGTGGACCTTGGCATCCCCACCACGCGTGGTGATCGATGAACCCACGAAGGTGGGATACCGCATGGCCCTCAACCAAGGATCAAACGCCCTTCAGAATACGATCAAGTGCCGCCCGGCCTGCGGGTCCCCAGTTCGGCTTGCCGCCGGGAAGACCTCGATCCCCGTTCTGCCCCATGAGCATCAGGAAGAGGCTCTTCATAGCGGCCAGCCCGCGGGCGCGCCGGATCGCCGCCTCGTCTGCATGCGCGTACATGTCGAAGAACCGTGAGGCCGTGCCCGCGGGCAGCAGCACCCATGCGGCGGAGAGGTCCCACGCCGGATCGCCGGCGAACATGCAACCGAAGTCGACGATGCCCGAGAGCGTTCCGTCCGAGACGACGACGTTCGCGGGATGGAGGTCGCCGTGCACCCACACCGGCGGGCCCTCCCACGCCTGGGCCGCAACGGCGTCGTCCCACACGGCCCGGACGTCGGCAGCGATGTCGTCGGGGGCAACGGCCCGGAAGAGGCTCTCGAAGCCGTCCGTGCAGTTCCCGGGATGGGCACCGCGGTCCGTAGCGATCGGCGCCTCGGCGGGCGCCTCCACATGGAGCGCCCGGAGGAAGCCCGCCAGGGTGTCGGCCGCGTGGGCACCGCGGCTGATCGAGCCGTGGTCCAGCGGCTCGCCGGGAACCCACGTCATCACGGTCCAGTACCTGGGGAAGCGCTCGGACGGTTCGCCGAACCG
>NZ_JBEZVN010000042.1:0-39983 GCF_040636995.1 Streptomyces sp. NPDC032161
GGTTACGGCGGCGGATACGACGACTGACCCGACCGCTCAACCCACACACAACCCCGGCCCGCCGGAATCGGGCCGGGGTTCCGTGTGTTCACGGCGTCCACGAGGGCCGGAGGCGAGGCACCGGCCGCAGCGGAGACATCGGCGACACCGCGCCCGACAGCGTGATGCCCGCCCACCCTCCTCGACGAAGCGAATCGCGGGGCGACTATCCGCCCTGCTTGACGCAGGTCCGGTCCGCCGCGGGCAGCCTGCCGGTGGCCAGGTAGCGGTTGACCTGGTCGTCCACGCAGGCATTGCCGTACGTGCCGTACAGCGTGTGCCGATTGGCGCCTTGGAGAGTGACCAGCCTGGAGCTGGGCAGCAGGCCGCGCAGCGCGACGCTGCCGGTGTAGGGAGTGCGCGGGTCGCCGGTGGCGGCGACGATCAGGGCCGATGCGTCGTGGCGTACCTGGGTGGGCTTCTCGCGGGGCCGGTCCCAGAAGGCGCACGGCCCGATGTTGTTGGCGATCGGGCCGATGACCGGGTGTGCGGCCCGGCTGCGCTCGATGTCCCGCCAGTACGACTCGGGTTCGTGCGGTGCGGCCGCGTCCCCGCAGAGGATCGCGGACTGCGCACTGCCGGTTTGCGAAGCCTCACCGCCGAGCGTCGACCGGAGCATCGCCGCGAACTGGGGGGAGGGTCGGGTCGGATGTCCCTTCGCGGCCTCGGCCAGGACGGATACCTGCTCGCCGAGGACGGCCCGTGCCTCATCGGTGTCGTCGGCGATCCCGATGAAGACCACGAAGGGCACCTGGGTGTCGTCGAGTCGGAACACCTCGGGGGCGGTACCGATCGTCAGCGGCCGCCGGGCGGCCGCGTCGATGACGCGTTCGACCGTGGTGAGCACCTCGTCACGCGTGCGCCCGAGTCCGTAGACGCTGTCGCGCCGAGCCGCCCAGGCGGCCCAGTCCGCGAGCGCGCGGTCGTTCTCGCGCTCCAGACCCTTCATGAGACGAGGGTTGTAACGGCGGGGGTCCAGTGCCCCGTCGAGCACCATCCGGTCGTAGCGGCCGGGGAACATCTGGCTGTAGACGGTGCCCAGGTAGGTGCCGTACGAGTAGCCCAGGTAGGAGATCTTCCGCTCACCGAGCGCGCCCCGGATGACGTCCATGTCGCGGGCGGTGTTGCGGGTGGTGACGTGCGGCAGCACGGACGCGTTGGTGGCCCGGCACCGGTCGGCCAGGTTCTTCTGCAGGACGACCTGGCGGTCGAACCCGGGCCTGCCGACACCGGAGGAGAAGAGGGAGAGGCCGACGGGCCAGCCGCAGTCCAGGGGAGTGCTGCGGCCGACGAAGCGCGGATCCATGCCGATGATGTCGTAGCGCGGGCCTGTGTCCTTCATCGCCGCGCGGATGAGCGGAGGGAGATCGAGGCCGGAACTGCCCGGGCCGCCGGGGTTGATGATCAGCGGTCCGACCCGGTGCCGGGTGTCGGTGGCCCGGAGCCGGGATATCGCGACGGTGAGGGTACGGCCGCCGGGATCGGAGTAGTCGAGCGGCACGGTCACGTCCGCGCAGCGCGCGCCCGCCTTCTCCAGAGCGCTCCCCGGCGCGTCGTCCGGGCCCAGGACGCAGCTGCGCCAGTCGAGGCGTTGATGGTAGTAGCGGCCCAGTCCGGCCCCGGATCGCGCCGCGCCGTCGTCGCGGTCCGAGGCGGCCGCCGTCGCGGTGGGCAGCGCGGTGAGACAGGCGGTGAGGGCGAGGCCGACGGCCGAAACACGGCGCGCGGCTGCTCTGAAGGTGGTCACACGATCTCCTTCGGGACGGGCATGCCCGTCCCGTCAGCGGGAGGCGGAATCGGACGGGGCGTGGCGGCAGCCGGCCGCGAGAGACACGGTGCTCGTCCGTCGGCGCCGGTCGTCCGCCCGCCGTCGTCACGCGGGCCAGCCTTTCACCGTTCCCGACGCCGTGTCGTCGTCGTGCGGCAGTACCGCGCACCTACGTCAGCGGCCTTGGCGACTGCCTGCGTGTACGCCCGAGAGACCCGCCCGCACCCGAGGAGCACGGCGCGGTGCCACGTGCCGTAGCCACCTGCCGCGTGCTCCGTGTCCTGTGCGGCGGATCGGCCGACGTGGCCGGGAAGGGCTCGTGCCCCCCGACCACGCCGGGCATGCCGCCACGGCTCCGGTCACCCGGTGCCCGACCGCGTCCCCCGCCCCCTGGCCGTCCTCAGGACGCGGTGAGGATCCGGTCCGGGCGGATCGGCAGGTGCCGGTGGCGTACACCGGTCGCGTGCCACACGGCGTTGGCGATCGCGGCCGCGACGCCCACGACCCCGATCTCGCCGATGCCCTTCATGCCGACCGGATCGTCCGGCACGGGATCGTGGACCCAGCCCGCCTCGATGAGCGGCACGTCCGCGTGCGTGGCGAAGTGGTACCCGGCGAGGTCGGCGCCGACATGGGCCCCGGACGCCCGGTCCCTGACCGCCTCCTCGTGGAGGGCCATGGACAGGCCCCAGGTCATCCCGCCGATGAACTGGCTGCGGGCGGTGAGCGGATTGACGATGGTGCCCGCCGCGAAGATGCCGAGCAGCCGCCGCACCCGCACCTCACCCGTGGTGACGTCCACGGCGACCTCGGCGAACTGCGCCCCGAAGGAGTGCCGTTCCTTCTTCGTCAGTGAGCCGACGGCCTCGGCGGTGTCCGACCGGGTGGTGATTCCCTCGGGCGGGATTCCGCCGCCGAGAGCCAGCCGCTTCACCAGTTCCTCCGCCGCGAGCGTGACCGCCCAGGCCCAGGAGCGCGTCCCCATCGAACCACCGGCGATCATCGCCGGGCCGAGGTCGCTGTCACCGATGCGCACACGGATCCGGTCCGGAGCCGCCTTCAGCACCTCGGCGGCCACGAGGACCATCGCGGTCCGCGCCCCGGTACCGATGTCCGCCGCGTTGATCCGCACGGTGAACGTCCCGTCCGTCTCCGCGGTCACGGCCGCAGTGGACGGGCCGACTCCGGA
Organism: Streptomyces sp. NPDC032161; assembly: GCF_040636995.1. NCBI lineage: Bacteria > Bacillati > Actinomycetota > Actinomycetes > Kitasatosporales > Streptomycetaceae > Streptomyces > Streptomyces sp. NPDC032161. The sequence goes on from NZ_JBEZVN010000042.1 coordinate 2,997, forward strand.
CGGATAGGTGGCGGCCGCCGTTCCGGTCCCGATCCGCCAGCGCCCCTCGCGGCGCACGCCCGGACGCGGGTCGCGGTGCGCCCAGCCGAACCTTCGGGCCCCCTCCTCGAAGCAGGCGAGCAGATTGCGGCTGCTGAACGGCAGCCCCGACACCGGCCCCGTCACGGGTTCGTTGCGCACCCGGAGTGCGATCGGGTCGATGCCGCACTTCTCCGCCAGTTCGTCGAGGGCGGATTCGAGGGCGAAGGACCCCGGTGCCTCGCCGGGTGCGCGCATCCAGGACGGGGTGGGCACGTCGAGCCGTACGAGCCGGTGAAGCGTGTGATGCGCGTCGGCGTCGTACATCACGCGCCCCAGCACGGCACTCGACTCGATGAACTCGTGCACCGTCGAGGACAGATTCAGCGCCTGGTGGTCGAACGCGCGCAGCCGCCCGTCCGCGTCGGCGCCGAGTCGGACGCGCTGTGCCGTGGGGCTGCGGTATCCGACGAGGGAGAACATCTGGCGGCGCGTCAGCACGACGCGGACCGGACGGTTCAGCAGGGTCGTGGCCATGACGGCGGCCACCTGGTGCGGGCCGACGCCCTTCGAGCCGAACGCACCGCCGACGTGCTCGGACCGTACGCGCACGCGAGCCGGTTCGAGCGAGAAGAGCTTGGCGAGTTCGCCCGCCACCCACGTGCTGCCCTGGTTGGAGTCGACGACCTCGAGCCGTCCGCCGTCCCAGTGGGCGGTCGCCGCATGCGGCTCCATCGGATGGTGGTGCTCCTCCGGAGTGGTGTACTCCTCGTCCACGACGACGGCGGAATGGCCCAGCAGACCCTCCACGTCCCCCTTCTCGGTCTCGGCCGGCATCATCGGGTTGTTCCGCGGCGTGTAGGCGTCGGCGCGCCCGACGTCGAACGCCACGTCGTGCGGTTTCTCGTCGTACCGGACCACCAGGGCCTCGGCGGCCTCCCGGGCCTGCTCGGACGTCTCCGCCACGACCAGCGCCACCGGCCAGCCAGCGAAGGGCACCCGGTCGTGCTGGAAGAGTCCGAGGACCGGGTTCGGCCGCCCCAGCATGCCCAGGTAGTCGGTGTCGACGCGCGGCGCGTTCCCGTGGTGCAGCACGGCGAGCACGCCCGGCATCTCCAGGACGGGGGTGTCCTCGACCCGGCGGACACGGCCGCGGGCCACGGACGACAGCACCAGCCAGCCGTGCGCCAGATCGGCGAAAGAGATCTCCCCGGCATAGCGGGCCGCCCCGGTGACCTTGGCCCGGCCCTCCACACGGGCGTGCGCGGAGCCGACGGCTCCCGTCGGCGCGGCGACCTCGGTCGTCGTGGTCATCGGGCGGCCTCCTCGGCGAGTTCGGTCAGAACGGTGACGGCCAGGTCACGCACCAGCGCCACCTTGTACGCGTTCCCCGGCAGCGGCCCGGCCGCCGCCAGCTCGGCGTCCGCCGCGGCGCCGAACGCCTCCGTCCCGGCGGGGCCACCGACCAGCGCACGCTCGGCCATCCGGGCCCGCCACGGCCGGGACGCGACCGCTCCGAACGCGAGACGTACATCGCGCACGACACCGTCCCGGACGTCGAGCGCGGCGGCGACGGAGCCGATCGCGAACGCGTACGAGGCGCGCTCGCGCACCTTCCGGTACCGCGAGCCGGCCGCGGAAGGAAACGGCGGCAACGTGACGCCGGTGACCAGCGCGCCGGGTGGCAGGGCGGTCTCGATGTGCGGGGCGTCGCCCACCGGCGGGTACAGCCGAGTGATCGGCAACTCGCCCGGTCCTTCGGCCGTTTCGTACACGACGACGGCGTCGAGGGCGGCCAGCGCGACCGCCATGTCCGAGGGATGGACGGCGACGCAGTGCTTGGACGCGCCGAGGATCGCGGTATTGCGGTGCTCACCCGCGATCGCCGGGCAACCACTGCCGGGTGAGCGCTTGTTGCAGGGACCGCTGACGTCGGTGAAGTAGCCGCAACGGGTCCGCTGGAGCAGATTCCCGCCCACCGTGGCCATGTTGCGCAACTGGCCCGAGGCGCCCGCCAGGACTGCCTGCGCGAGCGCGGGGTAGCGGCGCCGCACGTCCGGGTGGGCCGCCAGATCACTGTTGGTGACCGTCGCCCCGATGCGCAGCCCGCCGTCGGCCGTCGGCTCGACCCGGTCGAGCGGCAGTCGGCGTACGTCGACGAGCAGTGCGGGCCGCTCCACACCGGCCTTCATCAGGTCGACGAGATTGGTACCGCCGCCGAGGAACCGGGCCTCGGGACCGGTGCCGCGCAGGACGACCGCACCCGGGACGTCGAGCGCACGCTCGTAACCGAACTCCCTCACGCCACTGCCCCCTTGCCCCCCGGCTTCGCGCCGGCCGCGAACGCTTCCCCGTCCCCGTCCACGGCCTCCGCCCCGGCTCCGGCTTCCGCGGCCCGGGCCACGGCCGCCACGATCGACACGTATGCGCCGCACCGGCACAGATTGCCGCTCATCCGCTCACGGATCTCCTCGGAGGTGAGCGCGGGCACTCCCGCTTCGGGCCGGACATCGGCGGTCACGGAGCTCGGCCAGCCCGCCGCGTGCTCCTCGAGCACCGCGAGAGCCGAACAGATCTGCCCGGGCGTGCAGTAGCCGCACTGATAGCCGTCCAGGTCGATGAACGCCTGCTGTACCGGATGCAACCGGTCACCGTCGGCGACGCCTTCGATGGTGGTGACCGCGGCCCCCTCGGCGGCGACCGCCAACTGGAGGCAGGAAACGACGCGGCGTCCGTCGAGCAGCACCGTACAGGCGCCGCACTGGCCCTGGTCGCACCCCTTCTTCGTGCCGGTCAGGTCGAGGCGCTCACGCAGGGCGTCGAGCAGTGTGGTGCGATGGTCGACGGGTAACGTGTGCTGCTCGCCGTTGACGCTCAGGGTGATGACGCTGGATGTCGATGGGGCCATGCTCAGCCTTCTTTCGCATTGCGGACGCGTGCCGGATCGAGACGGGTCCCGCCGGGCGCCTGCGGAGGAGCGGACTCCTTCCGGAGGCCGGACTCGTCCGGGGGAGTGGGGCGACAAGGGTACGGGAGAGCCGGTGGCCGGGATCGACCGCTCCGCCGCATCGGCCGGATCCGACGGCATGGTGAATTCGACCGGACAGCTGTCCGGCAGCCGTCGAACCTAGTGGACGGCTCTCCGCTCAGCAAGGAGGCCCTGCCCGCGATACCGAAGGAGGCCGAGGGCAGACGCAGGGCGCGCGACTCCGCGTCCGGACGGGCGGAGGAATCGCGCGCATCCCGGACGTGGCATGCGCCGAGCGGGAAACGGCCCGGCGAACCGACCCGGCGAATCGGCCCCGCGCACTCCCGTCGGCGTCGGCCGAGCGCCGCTTCCGAGCCCGGCTGTTCGTTCCCGCACAGCCGGGAAACGCGAGTGGGGGGCGCGGTGTTGCCGCGCCCCCCACTGCTCCCTCCGGCATGTGGTCGATCCCGCGGCCGGATGTCCGGGACCAGTCGATCCGGAACCCCCGGCCGGCAGGACGCCGGACGCCGGTGTACGTGCTATCCGGCGGCCAGGGCTCGGGCCTCGGCGACGATCAGCGCGGCGCGAGCGGCGTTCAGACCGTTCCCGGACTGGTGAGCGGCCCAGTTGGCGAGCTGGGAGTAGTGGGCGTGCCCCAGCATGGTGGTCATCGTGGCGACCCGGTTGGCGTCGGCGCCCGAGGTCAGGATCAGATGGGCCAGACCGGTCGGGGTGGCACGGACGGTGAAGGTCGAAGTCGCGCGCGCGGTGCCGCCGGGGCCGGTGGCCTCGGCTCGCAGGGTGTGCTTTCCGGCGGCCAGCGCGGTGAGGTCGAGCGGCTTGCCGGGCGTGACGGCGTCACCGTCCAGGGTGAGGGTGACCTTGTCGGCGCCGGTGGCCTGGATCGCGGGGACCGGGGTCTGCGAGCGGTCCAACGACGCCGAGGCGGCCGGGGAGGTGATGGTCACGGTCGGCGCGGCCGGCGGCGTGGGACGATCCTGCTGCTGGGCCGCGTTCCAACCGGCCAGCTCGGCCGGGCGGTTGGTGATGATGCCGTCCACCCCACCGGCCTCCAGAGCCTGCCAGCGGGCCGGGCCGTCCACCGTCCAGACCATCACCGCGACACCCGCGCGGTGCAGGTCGGCCACGACGCCGGGCCGCTTGGACAGCGCGTCGTCCGACGGGTTGTAGGAGGCGAGGCCGAGCTCCTTGGAGAGGGCCACCGGGTCGGCGTCCAGAGAACCGCGCAGCAGGCCGAGCGGCAGCTTGGGCGCCAGCTCGCGGGTGTACTTCAGCGCGTCCACCTCGAAGCTCTGCACGAACACCCGGTCGGTCATGCCGTGGTCCCGGATGGTCTTGACGATCGTGGCGACCTCGTCGCGGGTGTGGGCTCCCTTGATCTCCAGCAGCAGGTTGCCGCCACGGCTCCGCAGGTCGTCGAGTTGCGCGGCCAGGGTGGGGATACGGGTGCCCGTGTAGGAAGGACCGAACCAGGAACCTGCGTCCAGCGCGTCCAACTGGGCCGAGGTCAGATTACGGACGGCGCCCTTGCCGTCGGTGGTGCGGTCCACCGTGCTGTCGTGCAGGACGTACGGGACACCGTCCTTGCTCGGCTGCACGTCGTTCTCGATGTACTCGGCTCCGCCGCGCCGGGCGACCTCGTCGGACACCAGAGTGTTCTCCGGGGCGGCCGAGGAGGCGCCACGGTGGGCGATCACGGTCATCGGCGAGCCGGCGGGACGGATCCAGCTCTCGGAGGGGAGCTCGGTGACCTTCAGGTCGTCGAACGAGACCGTGGAGCCGTTGACGACGAGTGCCTCGACGCCCTCGGCGGTGCGGGCGACACGGGTGGTGCGCATGGCCTCGCGGCCGTCGAAGAACCAGCGGGCCTTGGTGCCGTGGACCTCCACGGCGATGCGTACGTCGCGGCCGGTTCCGGCCGCCGAGGCCGCGGCGGCGGTGTCGGTGACGTTCCACGTGCCGGTCGGGGTGCGCTGGGCGAACTCCAGGCCGTTGGAGGCGGTGGTGCCGCTGCGCATGGTGGCGATCGACCACGGGACGGAGCCGTTGGCGGGGACGTCCAGCCCCATCGCCGTCCAGCGGGCGGAGTCCTTGACCGACTCGAACCGGGCGGTCACCTCGATGCGGAAGTCATTGAGGTGTTCACCGAAGGTGATCCTGCTCTGCTGGTTGCTGTCGGCCGAGGTGCCGTACAACCGGCCGTTCTTGACCTCCCAGGTGCCCTCGGCGGGCCGGAATCCCGCGGGCAGCGAGTTGCCGGAGAAGTCTTCGGAGACGACGACCCGGCCATCGGCCGGAGTGGAGCCGGACGACTTGGTTCCGGCACCGGCGGGCTGGGCCGTGAACAAGGGGACGAGTACGGCTGTGGTCAGCAGCGCGGAGGCAATGCGAATTGATCGACTAGACATGGCTGGAAACTTACGGTCGCAAGATCAACAGCCTTTGACCGGCAGGGGAACGCGGGCTGGACGGTGCACGGACGCTGAAGCCGCACCGGACGCCCGTCGCCAAATGACGGAATTCCGGTGAATGGGAAAATGCGGTCGCGCCTGCCCTCGTCGGTCCTCGCCCAAGAAGCAGCGGGCGGCACGCCGTCGCGGGCCGGTGCTCGAAACCGGCCCGGACCGGCGTGCCGCCCTCCGCCGCCGTACGCGTCGCACCCCCACGCGCAGGCCGCAGGAGAATGCCCGTCCGCGGATGGAGTCCGGGCCCAGCGGCGCTTCCCGCGGGACCCGGTGCGATGCGATCCGCTCAGTGCGTCGCCGTGGTCGATGCCTTCGCCGCCGCGGCGTTCTCCTCCGCGAGCCGTTCCATGCCGCTCGTCGTCTTGAGCGGCTTCTCCTTGATGAACAGCACGGCGATCAGGGCGAGGAACGCGAAGGGGGCTCCGACCAGGAACACCTCGGCGGTCGCGACTCCGTACGCGTGCTCCACCACCTGCCGCGCCGGTTCGGGCAGCTTGCTGAGGTCGGGGATGCCGTGGGTGGCGCCCCCGCCGGCCGCCCCGCCGAAGCTCTTCTCCAGCTCGCTCGTCACCCGGTGGCCGAGCACGGCGCCCAGCGCGCTCGTGCCGATCGCCCCACCGAGGCTGCGGAAGAACGACAGGACCGAGGTCGCCGAGCCGAGCTCCGACGCGGGTACGTCGTTCTGAGCCGCCAGCACCAGGTTCTGCATCAGCATGCCGACGCCGACGCCGAGCACCACCATGTAGGCACTGAGCAGCCCGAACGAGGAGTCCGCACCGATGGTGGCCAGCAGGCCCATGCCCGCGGTCATGATGATGCCGCCCGCGATCAGGAAGCCCTTCCACTTGCCCCGGGCGGAGATGATCTGCCCGGCGACGGTCGTGGAGATCATCAGACCGAGGATCATCGGCAGGCTCATCAGCCCCGCCACGGTCGGCGTCTTGCCGAGCGAGATCTGGAAGTACTGGGAGAGGAACACCGTGCCGCCGAACATGGCCACGCCGACCAGCAGGCTCGCCACCGTCGCCAGTGTCACCGTGCGATTGCGGAAGATGTCCAGCGGGATGATCGGTTCCGGGACCCTGGACTCGACCACGACCGCGGCGACCAGCAGGACCACACCGGTGATGACCAGGGCGGCGGTCTGCCAGGACAGCCAGTCGAACCGGTTGCCGGCGAGGGTCACCCACAGCAGCAGGGCGCTGACCCCGCTCATGATGAGGACGGCACCGACATAGTCGATCTTCACCTCCCGGCGGACCGTCGGCAGCTTCAGGGTCAGCTGGAGAAGCACGATCGCCAGCAACGCGAACGGCACACCGATGAAGAAGCACCAGCGCCACCCCAGCCACGACGTGTCCACGAGCACACCGCCGATCAGCGGTCCCGCGACCGTGCCGACGGCGAAGACAGCGCCGAACACCCCGGAGTAGCGGCCGAGTTCACGCGGCGGAATGATCGCCGCCATCACGACCTGGGCGAGCGCGGTGAGACCACCCGCTCCGATGCCCTGGACGACGCGGCTCACGATGAGCAGGCCGACACTGTGCGAGAAACCGGCGACGAGCGAGCCGACGACGAACATCGACAGGGAGAGCTGGATGAGCAGCTTCTTGTCGTAGAGGTCGGACAGCTTGCCCCAGATCGGGACGGTCGCCGTCATCGCGAGGAGCTCGGCGGTGACCACCCAGGTGTACGAGGACTGGCTGCCGTTCAGATCGGCGATGATCCTGGGAAGGGCGTTGGAGACCACCGTGGAGGCCAGGATGGCCACGAACATGCCGGCCATCAGGCCCGACATGGCCTGGAGTATGTGACGACGTGTCATGGCCGGCGCGGCCTCAACGGGCGCATCGGCGGCCCCGGCATCGGGTGTGACAGCAGCGGTCATCGGCTGACGTTCCTCATTTTCTGGTGAAAGGGCCCCCGGTGGGGGACCCGGATGTGCTTCAGTCGCTCAGACCGGCGGCCAGCGAAGCGAACGCCTCGCGGTAGATGCTCTCGAACGTGTGGGTGCGTCCGGAGGCCACCCAGAGCTCGACGGCGGCGCGTACGGCGGCGATCGTCACGTGTGCGAGAAGCCTGGGGTGGAGGTCGGAGTCGGGATCCCGGCCGAGGCGCTCCGCCACCACCGCGACCAGCGCGCGTTCGTCCGCGCACTGGGCGGCCAGAAAGCCGGGCAGCAGTGACGGATTCCTCTTGAGCACGGCCGTCTGGAGCTCCCAGCGCTCGTGGTCCTCCTCGATATGGGCCAGCTCCTGCGCGATGGCTTCACGCAGGGCGCCGAGTGCCGAGAGTTCCTCGGGCGCGTCGAGGACGGCCCGGCGCATCCGCTCGGAGTTGTCCTGGCCGGGCCGTGTGACGGCGGCTTCCAGACACGGGAAGTAGTTGAAGAAGGTGCGGACGGAGACGCCGACCGCTTCGGTGACCGCTTCCACTGTCACGTTCTCGATTCCGCGGTCCGCGGCCATGCGCAGCGCCGCACCCGCCAGGGCATCACGTGTCGCACGCTTCTTGCGTTCGCGCAGCCCGAGGGGTTGGTCGGCGGTACTCATGAAAGTGCATGCTATGCAATTTTGCGCTTCATGCAAAATGACGCCGCCATGCATGGCACGAGGGCCGGAGTCGGGCGCGAAAGGGGAGGCCCCGGCCGGGGCCCGGCAGCGTCGTCGGAACGCGGGACCGCGACGGCGAGCGCCTGCGGGCCCCGGGTCGCCCCGAGGATCGGCACCATCCGTCCCCCGGTCGCGGCATTCGTGATCACGGGATGGGCGGGGCACGTACAGCGTACGGGCATGCGGGAGCCTCGTCGTCGCGCGGGCGTCGGCGGGACGCTCTTCGCCTTCCCGCCCTCCCGGAGCACGGCTGACGTGACGAAACAGCGACGGTCCGTGGCACCCACGCATGCCGCGCGGGTGCCACGGACCGTCAGAGATTCCTCACGCCGTTCGCGACCGGTCCCGGGGCCGGTCCCGACGGCGGCCCGACAGGCCTGCTCGTGTGATCAGACGCCGGCGACCGACTGGATCCAGGAGCGGTACGCGGTGACGTTGGTGTACGCCGTCGTGGTCTGGCGGTCGCTGGTGGAAGCGACACCGACCTGGACACCGCCGAGGGTCATCGGGCCGCCGGAGTCGCCGCCGGCGGTGATGCCGTCGCCGCGCCGGGCGCAGATCGCCGAACCGCCGTAGGCGTCGGTGCAGCCACTGGTCACGGTCACATTGGCCACCTTCAGGTAGCGGGACTGGCAGTTGGCCTCCGAGCCGCACTGCGAGGTGGCACCCCAGCCCCACACCTGTACGTTCTGCCCGACCCGTACCGTCCCGGGCTGTCCGAGCTGGGAGTACGTCCCCTGGACGGAACGATCCAGGCGCACCAGCGCCAGGTCGGCGCTGTGGGTGTAGGTCTGGACGCCGTTCGCCACGGTGCCGCCGCTGTACTGGTCGAGGCTGCCGATGCGGAAGGAAAGGCCGCCACCGGCGACACAGTGCTTGGCCGTGAGAATCCACGTCGGCGCGATGATCGTGGCCGAACACGTCTCCTGGCCGTTGGAGTACAGCCGGGCGGCCCAGGGGGCGTTCTGGGCGTATCCGCCACCGATGATCGGTTGTACGGCCTTGGTCACCGGTGCCGCCTGGGCCGGGCCCGACTCGGCCGCCGAGGCGGTGGGGGAGAGCAGGGCGAGGACGGAGACCGCGGCGGCCGAGACGGCGGGGACCAGCCTGGATATGCGCATGCTTCCTCGTTTCGTGGGACACCCGAGGTGTGTCTGTGGGGGTTGACCGGCCCCAGGCTCCCGGAGAACCGCGGCGCCGGGTACCTCACACCTGACCATGCCGCGGTGCTATGCCCCGCCCGTGCGCACGGCGCCGGGCACACGGCCGGGGCCTCGTGGGCCGGTGGCGGCTGCCTGGCCGGTGCGGGCGGGAGGCGACCGCGGCGGGAGGAAGGTCAGGACGGGCTGGTCACTTCGACCAGCTGCGGGAAACGGCTGATCGCCGCTACGGCGGCCCGCCGGTCGACCCCGTCGGGGACGCAGCGGGGCCAGGGCCACGGCGGGCGCGGTCGGGCGGGCCGCAGAGGCGGCGAGGAAGGACACGTCGGAACGGGTGGCCGGCACGACGGGGTCGATGGGGGCCGCGCGGAGCATCCGGTCGCCGTACCAGCAGGCGATCCGGCCGACGGATCCATCGGCGGCGGGGTGGCTCGACGGCGCGCCGGGAGGGCCCCGGTCCTGGTCCCCGGCCATGGTCCACGGCGTGTCGACCATGCGGGCCACTCGCCGCTGGACCGATCCGTTCACGTCGACACCGGCCCGCACACCGGTGCCCGCCTGTCCAGAACCCCGATCCCGTGGTTCGTCGGGCCGCCGGGATGCATTGTCGAGGGGTCTCGGACCTGTGGGGGCGAGGCCCGCTCACATCTCGTCCCGTACGGGGCGGACCCCCGGGGTCGGAAGCTCGAACAGCCGTTGCGAGCGACGGCCGTTCTCCTCGCGCATCGAGGCACTTCGGGGCCAGGGCCATGGAGCGCCGACGGTGGGACAGGGACAGACGAGGTGGTGTGCGACATGGCAGAAGGCGCCGGGGGTGGGTTCGGCGTCCCAGGTGTTGATCGCGGTGCCGTCCACGCCGATCACCCATCGTCGGCGGGGCGGAAGATGATGAGAGGGAACGGCGATGCCGGGTTCGAGGAGCACCCAGTGCCCTTCGTAGAGGGTGGGGTACCGGTCTTGTCGAAGGCCGCAGTCCGGGCAGTCGGGCGGTTCCGGAGGCGGTGGGGCGGTGGCGCCTTCACGAAGGGCTTGGAGGTCGTCGTCGGGGCGGTCCGGACCTGTCGGGAAGGAATCGGTTTCCCCCATACGGTTCAGGGTCCGGAAGGGCCGTCACGTCCGGTAGGGCGCAATTCGGCCGACCTTGCCGAACGGCCCGCGCACGGAGTACGGCGACGACGATCAGGCACCGTCGGTGAAGCCGACGCCGGAGACGATCCGGGCGGTGAGCGGCGACGGGGCGAACGCGACGTCTTGCACGCCGGACGGACCGGGCCCGGGCGGCCGGCCGTCGAGCCGTTGGGCCTACCGCCGCCCCCGGCCCTGAGGGAATTGCCCCAGGTGTACCGCTCGGTGGACCACCAGCGCCAGCTCGCGGGCGTCCTCGGTGAACGTGTCGACACGAATCCTGCGGCCGCTGTGAAGCGTGATGTCACAGGTGAAGCCCATTCCGCGGGCTTCGGCCAGAGGCCGGCTGTCGTCGCCGTGAGCGCCCACCTGTGCGATGTCCTCCCAGGGGATCACACTGGCGGTGCCCGCCACCCGATGGGTCAACCCGCGTTCATGGATGTCGAAGCACTGCTCCCGGGTACGAAATGCCTGCACCATCCGCCAGATCCCCAGCCCCGCTCCCACCAGCCCGACTCCGAGCAACAGCCCCGCCAGCTGGGGCGCGCCGTCGGTGGTGCCGATCGAAGCGACCGCGACGGGCACCCCGAAGGCCAGTCCGACGGCGCCGACACACAGCAGAATGCCCGCCTGCCACAGCCGCCTGCCACCGTCCGTGCGGTGTTCGCGGACGAAACCGCCCAACCGTCTGGCCACCTCAGTGCGCCGCACCATGATCCCCCCCACATCGCGGATGTCACGAAGACGTGTCCGTGGACAGGCTGTTCATCCTCATGCCATGCCCACAGGAGCGCAACCGCCCTGTGCTCCCTCTCAAGACGGCTCAGGGGCCGGGACGCAGTACCGTCGTGACGAGTCGGGCCAGGTGATCGCGGTATTGACGCTCCGTCAATCCAGCGTCGAGGACAAGTTGTTCGTACCCTTCCGGGGAGAGGACGAAGGACAGGACAGCGGCGGTCTCCTCGTCCGCGGACGCGTTCACGAGGCCACGGCGCCGCAACCGGCCGACGGCCTCCCCGATGTCGGCGCGGCGGTGGTCGAGCAGTTGATCGAGCGTGGCCCGGACGTCGGCCTCCGTGTCCGCGGCACTGACGAAGGCGCGCCAGAGACCGGCCGAGCGGGCGTTCGCCGCGGCGATGAGTTCGATGCCGGCGGTGAGGTACGCCTCGCCCTCCAGATGCTCGATGGTCATGAACTGCTCGCGCTCCAGCAGCGGCGCCGAACCCTCGGATCCGGCGAAGGTCTGCTCGAAGGCCGCCAGCAGGAGGGCGCGCTTGGGCCCGTAGCCCTTGACGGTCTCGACCGAGACGCCTGCGTCGGCGGCGATCTCGACCAGCGTCGTCCGCCCGTATCCGCGCTCTGCGAAGCGGTCCGCGGCTGCCGTGAGGACTCGTCGTTTCGTCGCCTCGGCCTGTCCGGCGCGCAGCGCCGATCTGTAGCTGCGGCGTTCCGCCCCACTCATTTGAACTTCCTTGAAGGGTAGTCAATACTCTTAGACGTCAACCAATGTTAGCGGAGGGGGAAGCCGCGCATGCCCGGAATACTGATCTGTTCGTCACCCGCCGAAGGCCACGTCACTCCCTTGCTCGCGGTCGCTCGTGGGCTGGTTGCGGCCGGACACCGCGTGGTGATGGTGACGGGCCGTCGCTTCGCCGAGCGGGTCCGGGCCACCGGAGCCGACTTCGCGCCCTTGCCGGAAGCGGTGGACTTCGACGACACCTGGGCCGATTCCCATCCGGAGCGGGCCGGGAAGCGCGGCCTCGCCGCGATGCGCTTCGACCTGGACCACATGTTCTTCCGCGCGGCCGAGCCGCAGTACGAGACCGTCACCGCACTGATCGACGCCCACGGCATCGATGTCGTGCTGGCCGAACCGCTGTTCCTCGGCGTCGCCCCACTGGCCCTGCTGCCCCGCGACCGGCGCCCGCGGCTGATGCTGGCGGGCATCGTCCCGCTGCCGCTGACAGGCCCCGACGTCGCCCCCTTCGGACTCGGCCTGCCGCCCATGGGCGGTGCGCTGGGCCGAGTACGGAACCGGGCGCTGACCGCGCTGGTGCGGCGGGTGGTCTTCCCGGCACAGCAGCGGGACCTGTCGGGCCTGTGCCGACGGATCGCCGGCCGCCCGCTGCCGGGCCTGTTCCTGGACTGGCCCGCGCTGGCGGACGATCTGGTGCAGCTGACCGTCCCGGGGTTCGAGTACCCGCGCCCCGGAGCGACCTCACCGGTGCACTTCATCGGGCCGCTGGGCCGGAGCTCCGCCGGAGACCATCCGCTGCCCGACTGGTGGAGCGAGCTCGATCACGATCTGCCGATCGTCCTGGTCACCCAGGGCACAGCGGCCAACAACGACTTCGACGAGCTGATCAACCCGGCGGTGGCGGCGCTGGCCGACGAGGACCTGACCGTCGTCGTCGCCACTGGAGGCCGCGGAACGCAGGCATGGGCGACCGCGCTGCCCGACAACGTGAGAGCGGCCGCGTTCGTGCCGTACGACGCACTGATGCCCCGCGTCGCCCTGATGGTCACCAACGGCGGGTACGGCGGCGTGCACTTCGCGCTGCGCCACGGGGTCCCGCTCGTGGTCGCCGGGGCCACCGAGGACAAGGCCGAGGTCGCCGCCCGGGTCTCCTGGTCAGGTGTGGGCGTGGGGATGCGTACCAACCACCCGTCGGCGAAGGCGCTGGGTGAGGCAGCCCGCCGCGTGCTGGCCGACCAGGGCTACCGACACCGGGCCGGGGTCCTGGCGGAACAGATCGCAGCGGCGGGCGGTATCGACGCGTTGGTCGCCCTGATCGACACGAGCCGCACGCCCTGACACGGCGTACGGGGGCGCGCGCTTCGAACGGCGCCGTGGCGGAACCCCGGGGCGGATGTGCCCGACGGGCTTGCGGCGGCTCGGCTGCGCGCAGAGTGGTGGGGAAGCCGCACCGCCTCAGGTGTCGGGCGACGGCCGGGTGGTTCGAAGTGTTCCCGGGCCGGCCGCGGAAGCTCTTGAGGGACGTCGGTGACGGGCATCCGGCCCGGGCGGCCCCTTTCGAGGCCGCTCGGCGCGTTCGTGGTGTGGGCGGTGTTCGCCGGTTGGTGGCCTGTCGGCGCGCGGCAGGTGTTGCGGTGACGATGATGTCGTCGCCCGGCTGCCCGAGGTGCAGGCCCGGCCGGACATGGTGGCCGGGGCGTCCGGCATGGGGCGAGGGGCCGTCGATGCCGCTCGGTGCCCGGGGCGGGCGGGCGTTGCGCGGCTCAGTCGGCGAGCAGTTTGTCGAGCTCCGCCGTGAAGAGCACGGCGGGGTCGAAGCCCATCCCGGCGAAGTGCCCGGCGAGTTCCAAAGAGAGGACGCCGTGCAGCCGGGTCCAGAACGCGAGGGCCCGGCGGAGGACCGAGGGTGGGGCGGGGTGCTCGCCCGCCCACTGCCGGTGGTTTTCCAGGTGTGTGTCGAGGGGTGTCACGGCGGTGTCCGCCGGCAGTGCGGCGCAGGTGTCGAGGAGGACCGCCATGGTCTCCGACGCGATCGTGGTGATGTCGTCGGGTGCGTGATATCCGGGCACGGGTGTGCCGTAGACGAGGAAGTACCGCTGAGGGTCGTCGAGCGCCCAGCCGCGTAGTACGTGCGCCAGCCCGGCGAGGTCGGAGCCCGTCTCCGCCGCGGACCGGAAGGCATCGGCCAGGCTGCGGTACGCGTCCCGGACGAGTTCGGTGATCAGTTCGTCGCGACCGGCGAAGTACCGGTAGAGCGCGGGCCCGCTCATGCCCAGCTGCTTGGCGATCGCGTTCAGGGAGAGCGCGGATGCCCCGGCGTCGGCGATCTGCTCCCATGCCCGCTCCTTGATCTCCGTACGTACCTGGTTCCGGTACCTCTCGCGGGGGGTCACCTTGGCTCCGTTCGTCACCTGTCATGCTCCCTGCCTGGCCGCGCTCCTGGGCGTTACACCCTATCGCGGTAACGAGAGGGGGTAGCGAGGGGATTCGATGACACTTGATACTCCCGCCCAAGGTAGTCATTTTAGTTATAGCTTCTAACTGGCTCGCGCGTGCGGTGAGTTGCGCACCACGTCGACGACCGCCGGGGCGAATGTCCTGCCCTTCACGTTCGAAAGGGCCTGATGCAACAGGGCGTCAGGGTTTCGGAGGGGTGCTCCGAAGCCACGGCAGCGGTCGGTCCGGGCCGAGGCGGCGCAAGCCGTGGCCGTAGTCAGCGTGGCGACTTCAGGAGACCACCGGCGATCCGCAGTCGATCAGGATGGGTCCCCTGTTCACCCTTCGGTGACTCGGATGATCGTCTTGCCAGGGGTGCGCTCACCGGGGAAGAACGCGGCAGGTGCTTCGGCGAGCGGCCGTACGGCGCCGACGAGCGGCTTGAGCCGTCCGTCCCTCAGCCGCGAGGCGAGTTCGGCGAGCCGGGCGCGGTCGGGTTCGACGACGAAGAAGACGGCCCGCCCGCGCTGGGGCTGGACCTTGGGCGGCATGGCGATGGTGACGAGGGTGCCGCCGGTGCGCACCAGGGCGGCCGAGCGATCGAGCGTATCTCCGCCGATCACGTCGAACACGACATCGACCTCGCCGACGCGCTCCAGTTTCTCGGACTCCAGGTCGAGGAAGGCGTCCACGCCGAGCGCGAGCGCCCTGTCCCGGGCGGAGGCACGGCCGGTGCCGATGACTCGCGCGCCGACCTCGTGGGCGAGTTGCGCCGCGATCGAGCCGACGCTGCCCGCGACGCCGTGGATCAGGACGGTCTGTCCTGTGGCGAGGCGGCCGTGGTCGAACAGGCCCTGCCACGCGGTCAGCCCGGAGATCGGCACCGCGGCGGCCACGGTGTGGTCGACATCCGCCGGCAGCGGAGCGAGGTTGCGGGCCTCCACCGCGGTGAACTCGGCGAGTGTGCCGTTGCGGGCCCAGTCGGTCAGGCCGAACACCCGCTGGCCGACACTCAGGCCCGTGGTGCCGTATCCCAGCTCGACGACGATCCCCGACAGCTCGTGCCCGGGTACGCTCGGCGTCCGGTCACGGCCCGCGCGGTCGGTCCAGGTACCGGGCCACTCCAGCTCTCCAGGGGTGAAGCCCGCAGCGTGCACGCGCACGACGACGTCGTTCTCGGCCGCATGGGGGTAGGGCATGTCGTCCGTCAGGGACAGTCCGGCGATACCGGCGTCACGGTCTCGAACAGTGATGGCTCGCATGACAGGTCCTTACCCATTTATCCTGTCTGTCTGCCCCGGTCTGCGGTCTCATCACGGAGATGAGGTAACCCCTCCGGGTGTGACAGCTCAGACCTGAGCTTGCGCGCTGCGGCAGGCTCCGCTTTCGCCCGCCGTCACTTGTGGGCCTTCCCGCGCTGTTCACCGATTCCAGCGGCGTCGGATCCCACGCACGCGCCCCGACCCCGTGCTCCCCGGGAGTCCGTCGGGCGGCCCTGGTTCCGGAGGTTGCCCAGAGCTGGTCGAGTGCGTTCATGGCCGAGCGCCGCACGAGCGCCGGGACCCCCCGGCAACCTGGCGTTCGCCATCAAGCCCGCCCTGGCCGGGCAGATGATCGCTGCAGCTCCAGACCGTTTCTTCAAGCTGTCATCTGCTGTGCGGTGTCCGGCACTTCCCCGAGCTCTCGGCTTCGTTCGAGCAGGGGAGGCTCCATCGCTCGCGGCGTTGTCGGAGTCGTCCTCGTGCGTCCGGTACGAGGACGATCCTCCGCCCTGCGATCGCATGCAACCGGACACCACGCAGCCCGGCCTCCGGCAGGACGGTGTCAGTTCGAAGACACGGCCTGGTCGCGAAGGCCGCTGGCATCGCGACCGGCGCCGGGTCGGCGGACGAGGTCCACTGCCTCGTCGGTTCTTCCCGCGCCGCAGGTGCGGAGGATGTCGGCGAGGCCGGGGTGGTCGGCTTCGAGGAGGGCCGCGGCTGCCAGGATCTCCGCAGCCCCGGCACGGGAGTTGAGCAGATCGCGCAGCCGTAGGGCGAAGTTCGTGTCCAGGTCCTGGGCCGGGCCGTGGGCGGGGGGCGGGGCCGGTTGGGAAGGAGCGGGCGGGTGCGAGGTGGTGCCCAGCGAGTCCTGGCCGGGGGTTCGGCTGGCCCGGATGGTCGCCAGCGTCTCGCGTGCGGTCGCGGCCGGTACGGCGCCGGCACGGACGTCATGGGCGAGGTGGAGCACCGCCGAGAGGCGGGCCGCGGCGTCGGGGTTGGCGATCCGGGCGCGCTGGGCGCTCATGACGAGGCTGAGCATGGCCGGTGAGACCCCGAGGATCTCCGCGAGGCCGGACTGGGTCACCGCGAACAGGGTGCACAAGTCCCGGCAGAGTTCACCGAGCGGAGCGCCGTACCACTGGCGCTGGAGCTCTTGGTTGCGCGTCGTGGCGGTTTGGTCCATGGGTCCACGCTAGCAGTTTTTACACTTGTCAAAGATTGTTTTCATGTGTCAATCTCCCCCGGAAGCTCGACCCACCCTCAATTGACGGGAAGTCATTGTGTCCTGGACGCGCACCACTTCGCTCGCCGCTGTCGCCGCCCTCGCCGTCTTCGGCCTGACCGCCTGTGGCAGCGATGGCGCCGCCCCCGAAGGCTCCGACAAGTCCGCTGCCACCGCCACCGCCGGTTCGGACGCCGCCGCCTCCGGCGATACGGGCGCCCCGTCCGACGCCGCCCCCTCCGGTGTGAAGGCCCCGGACGACCTGCCCGCCGGCCTGCCGCTGCCGGAGGGGGAGCTCACCTCCGTGACGGGGGGCAAGGGCGCGTACGTCCTCACGTACCGTACGGACGACCCCGAGGCCACGCTCGACGCCTACCGGTCCGCCCTCGAAGGCGACCAGTACACCGTGATCGACATCGGCGGCACGTTCACCGCGACCTCGGGCAATACCGCCGTACAGATCACCACCACCGCCGACACCGTGATCCTCACGCTGGCCGGCGCCTGACGCCGACGACCCCGTGCGCCGGTACGCTACGGCGCATGGAAGCAGGGGGGATGCTCGCCGACCGGTACCGGTTGCTCGCACCGGTCGCCAGCGGCGCCCAGGGCACGGTCTGGCGAGCCGTGGACACGCGTCACGGCAAGGACGTGGCAGTGAAGGTCACCGGCGGTGCCGACGTCGAGTCGCTGCTGCGGCTGGTGTGCGAGCAATCGGTACGCATCGGGCACCCCCATGTCCTCGCCCCCGTCGACTGGTTCGTTCGCGACGGCGAGGCCTGGCTGGTGCTGCCCCTGGTCCGCGGCGGCACGCTCGCCGGGCTTCTCGCGGACTACGGCGAACTGCCACCCGCCGTCGGCCTGCTCCTCGCCGAGCAGATCCTGGACGCGCTCGTCGCGGTGCACGGCGCCGGCCTCGTGCACCGCGACGTCAAACCCTCGAACATCCTCCTCGCCGCGACCGGGGCCGCCCGCCCCCACGCCTACCTCAGCGACTTCGGTATCGCCCGCGTCCTGCCCCACCTCCAGCTCACCGCACCCGCCTACGTCGCGGGCACACCCGACTACCTCGCCCCCGAGATCCGTGCCGGAGCCGACAGCTCTCCCGCCCAGGACATCTACGCCGCCGGGCTCGTACTGCGTGTCCTGGGCGCCCCACCGGCACTGCTCGCCGCCATGACCGCAGAGCGGCCCGAGTGCCGGCCCACCGCCGCAGCGGCCCTCGACGCGATCATCGCCGCCCGCATCGCCCTCGGGACCGAACACTGGCCCCTGCAGTGGCAGGACGAGCCCTTCCTCATCGCCGACCAGCTCGGCGAGGCGCCCCTTCCCGTCACCGACCGGTCCTCCCGACGCAGACGCCTCTGGGCAGCCCTCTGCGCCGGCGCCGTGCTCCTGGCGGGCCTCGCCACGACGGCAGCGCTGACCGGCGGCAGCCCCGACCACCCAGCCGCCCCCGCGGGGAGCCCCCGGCCGACCGCCCCCGCTGTCCCCGCCGATGCCCGGCGCGGCCCCGCCGACCCCGAAGGGCCCACCGCCTTCAGCCCCTGCCCTGCGGACCAGGAGTACGACGTCGCCTTCAGCCCCGAGGGCTACATCCTGATGTGCAGGCACATCCCTGACACACGCCGTTACGCATGGCAACCGACCGCTTCCGAGGACTGACCCCCCGTCGTTCCCCCGATCCCGGCCGATCCCAGAGACGCCCGTTCCGGGCGACCGGTGTGCACACCGCACGCCGCCCCCGAGCTGTCCCGACCGGGTGGACACGCGGTCCGGGCCGACGCCCCGCCCGGAACGTGCGATCAAAAGACGTCCGGCACGATCGGGACCGCACCGGGCCGACGGAGCACCGACGAACCGCACACCACCAGGGCCCGGATACCGACCGTCCACATCGAGGCCGTACCGGTGTGCATGGACAGTACGGCAGGGGTCCGGACGCTGACGCCGTCCACGACCGGTTCGGCCCCGGCGGCCTTCTCCGCCCCAAGGAGAACCGGCCCCCCCGGCGATCACCCCATCCACGACCTGATCGCAAGAACCCTGCAAGATCGCCCGGACACAGCCTGGCTGCCCACCGGCAACTCGTCGTGCGTCAGTCGGCCGGCTTCTGGAGAGGGGCCGGTTCGGTGGTGAGCAGTGCGGTGATCTCCTGGGCGAGCTCCGGGCCGAGTTCGCCCCAGCCGTCCTTGTAGCCGTAGACGCTCGCCAGGGTGCGGGCGTCGTAGTCGCCGTTCATGATCTCGATGTCGCTGGTGGTGATGAGTGCCGGGTGGGCGACGCCGACAGCTCCCGAGACCTTCAGCAGCTCCTTGCGCAGGGTGCGCAGGTAGACAGCGGCCCGGGCGGCCTTCGAGGGCGCGTCGACGCCGCGCACCAGCCACGGGTTCTGGGTGGCGATGCCGGTGGGGCACTTGTCGGTGTGGCATTTCTGCGCCTGGATGCATCCGATGGACAGCATGGCCTCGCGGGCGACGTTGATCATGTCGACACCCAGGGCGAAGGCGACGGCGGCGTTCTCGGGCAGGCCGAGCTTGCCGGAGCCGATGAAGGTGAGGTCGTCGGTCAGACCCCGCTCGGCGAACGTGCTGTAGACGCGGGAGAAGCCCATCCGGAACGGCAGCGACACCGAGTCGGTGAAGATCAGGGGGGCCGCCCCGGTACCGCCCTCGCCTCCGTCGATGGTCACGAAGTCGACCCCGCGATCACCACGCGCCATCAGCATGGCCAGCTCCTGCCAGAAGCTCATCTCCCCGACGGCGCTCTTGATCCCGACCGGCAGACCGGTCTCGGTAGCGAGCAGCTCGACGAAGTCGAGCATCGAGTCGACGTCGTGGAACGCGGTGTGCCGAGAGGGGGAGGCGCAGTCCTTGCCGGCCGGGATGCCGCGGATCTCGGCGATCTCGGGGGTCACCTTCGCGCCCGGCAGCATCCCGCCGAGCCCCGGCTTGGCGCCCTGGGAGAGCTTGATCTCTATCGCCTTGACCGGGGCGCCGGCGACCACGTCCTTGAGCTTGTCGAGGTTGAAGGTGCCGTCCTCGTTGCGGCAGCCGAAGTACGACGTCCCTATCTGGAGGACGAGGTCGCCGCCGTTGCGGTGGTACGGCGAGAGGCCGCCCTCACCCGTGTTCTGCATCGTGCCGGCCAGCGCCGCGCCCTTGTTGAGCGCCGTGATGGCCGCGCCGGACAACGATCCGAAGCTCATCGCCGAGATGTTCACGACGCTCGCCGGCCGGAACGCCTTGGCGCGCCCGCGCGGGCCGCCTAGCACCTTGGCCGAGGGCAGCGGGGCCTGTGGGTCGTGCAGGTCCGGCAGCGCGCCGGCGAACGTGCGCTGCTTCACGTACGCGTGCCCTTGCACGTGCTCGACGTCTACGTCGGTTCCGAACCCGAAGTAGTTGTTCTCCTCCTTCGCCGACGCATAGATCCAGGTGCGCTGGTCGCGGCTGAACGGGCGCTCTTCCTCGTTGGACGTCACGACGTACTGCCGCAGCTCCGGCCCGATCGTCTCCAACAGGTACCGGGCGTGCCCGACCACGGGGAAGTTTCTGAGCAGTGCGTGCTTCTTCTGGACGAGGTCGCGGGCGGCCACCAGCGCCAATGCTGTTGCGGCGGCCGCGCCGATGCTCCGAGCGCGCATGAACGTTCCTCTCCTCGACTGCTCGATACCCGACGCCATCGCTGTGCGGCGGACGTCGTGGGCGTTGGGCGGCGGACACGGCCGGGCAGGCATCGGCGTCCGACGACGAAACGCCAGATGATACTAAAGGCTGTCCCGTAACCCCTGGCGGGCTCGTCTCAGCGGCCCCGATCGTCTCCGGCATCATCCGGTACGCCAGGTCATGTCGGTCCGGCAGAGTCCAGCGGCCGCCCTCCAGGAACCGCCACAGGCCGTCCAGGCGGCTGCGCTCGGCGCGCCCCCAGGCCGACGACTTCGACGCGGCGGCCCAGCCCGGCGAATTCCTCCGCCGTGGCCAGGGTCATGGCCGGATCCCTGAAGTCGCCTTCCAGCATCAGGCTGTAGCCCTTGTCCCGCGCGTACTCGATACTCATCCGCGCCCAGGCGCCGGAGGCCTGCCCGGTGGCCTCGGGGAACAGCCACGGCTCGTTGTCCAGGACCTCCTGGTGCCGGGGGCGGAACGGACGCAGCTCATCACCGGCCAGGGGCACGAGATGCTGGTCGGCGTGCCGCTGTCCGGCGGCCGCCATGGCCTGGCTCTTGCCCGCGGCGGACGGCCCGCCCAACGGGACCAGCACGGGCTGGTCCTGCGGGGTGTAGCCGGAGAAGACGAAATCCCCGCCCCGCTCCTCGAAGCGGTCACGTAACTGCTTCTCGGTGAGGAAGTAGTCGCTCGCCTCAGCCACAGCACCCTTCAGGACTGGATGCGGGCGATCGGCTGGGTGCCGTCGTCGGCCGGCACCGCACGCTTGGCAGGGCGCAGGTCCAGGACCCACTGCTAACAACGCTCGCGCCCTTCGGCCATGAAGGCGGTGTCGGACAGGCGCGTGCAGCAGGCGGCGAGCTGGTTGGCCGTCTCGACGAACGCGTCGTACACCAGCGCCGTCGGCACGTTGACGATCGAGTCCGCGGGTTGCGGGGCGGTCAATGCACTGCTCCTTCGCGTAGTTGAGCCGAGGCAACGCCTCGTCGTCTCAGCGACCTGCGTCGGTCGTCGTCCCCGGCCGGCTGGTACGGCGCAGAGACTGGTCGAGAGGCCCGCTCCGACGCCAGTGCTGCGACCGGAAAGGTCTACCGGCTCGCGACGTCCGGCACGGCACCTCGCCGCGTTGTCGCATCACCCGAGTACGTCCAGTACGAGGGCGATCCTCCGCCTCGCGATGCACCGCACCGGACGCAGCGAGCTTCCCGGCAAACGTCTCCGGCCACAGCACTAGCTAGGACGCGACCGAGACAATCGGCTGGCTCGACTCTGGCACGAGAGCCTCCCGTGAGCTGGACAGGCCACTCCGGTGGGCTCGCAGCAGACGGCGAGGCCGAGGAGACCGGCCTTTGGCCATCCTGCGCATCACGCGCCCGGGGCCTCGCCGGGCGGACTGGCCGCTCCGAACTCCCGGCAGCCCGCCTTGTGCTCATCGTCAGAGGAATCTTCCGCATGACCGCCATCTGGACTCGCTGTTGCCGCCGACGACGGGGCGTTGTGTGGGTGTCGGTGTGCTGCCGCTCTTCCGGCGTCACCGGTGGAGGAGCACGACGGCGGTGGCGTCCGCCGGTTCGCCGTCGCGGCAGGTGGTCAGGGCATCGGCGAGGGCCTGTGGGCGGTTCCTCGTGCGCGCCTAACAGAAAGCACCCCACCCGGGCACCACCCTGCCCATCGACCTGACCAGGCTGACACTCGACCAGGTCCGCGGCTGGAACCGCGCGCTGTGCGGGAGCACGACTCCACGCCGACCGGTCACTCGACACCACACCGCCGAAGCCGGCCTCCTCACCGGGCCCACCGGACTGTGGGCCTGTGCACCCGCCTGCCGCACCGGCTGACAGCCGCCCGCCGGCGAGGCCCGCCCTCCGGTGATCGACAACTACGCAGGATACGTTGGCCGCCCGCGCGTCCCCGGCTTGCGAGGCCCCGATGAAGCACCCGAGCGCACCCGCACCGTCCTGCATGACCCTGAGGGGCGGATCGAGGCCGAAGTCCCTCTCCTACACCCAACCGGCCGAGGAACCGGTGCCCGCTGACGGCTGATGCCCCTTCTGTTCGGCAGCCTCCGGCACCTCTTTCACCCCGTGCTTGCACCGCTTCTCGCTGTCCCAGTCAGCGGCTTTGCCCTGGGGAAGCGGCTTATGCAGGCCGACGGTTCAATGGCGGCATCTCAGGCCCGGTGTAGCGTCCCTCCGTCGTACTCTGGGTGGGCTGCCATCCGTCGGTGTTGCTGAAGCTCTCCCAGGACACGCTCGTGAGCTGGTCGCGCGGAGCTCCGGTCCGGGCCTCGTACGCATTGCTGGCGAGGTAGAGGAGGGACTCGAATTCCATCCCGGTCGGGAAACGCGAGGGATCCGCGAGTACCCCCTCGTAGAACTCCCTTCCGTTCGCTACCACGACACAACGCGCGTACAGGAAGTCGTCAGCGGAGATGTAATCGTCTCCATTGTCCGGATCCGACTCGCCCTGATAGCACCAACGAGCGTGCTCTCGCGTATCCAGCGCGTAGAGCTTGGCGGCAAGCAGGTCCTCGAACGCGACGATCTCCTGGGGCGGCAGCTCCTGAAGCTCCCGCGAAGCAGGAGCGAGCACCGCGTCGTCATCACCGGTCCGTTCCCAGTCGAATGATGCGATGAGGGCCCAGAAACGTGCTTCATCCATGGTCCGATCCTTGCACAGGCCCAAAGCCGCTCAGCCTGCAGGAACTGCTTCCACCGACTTGTGTCATTTCACTGCGAGGGAGGCCGTATGCCGGCCACCGCCTCTACACCGCCGGCTGGTCCCTGCCCGGCCCGGGGCTGACCCGGGTCTGCCCCGGCTTCCTGCGCGATCTGCAGTTGATGAGGATGCCTGCTTGGAGCGCATCGCGGACCGAGACCCCGTCGTGTCGAGCGGGCTTGCGGGAAGCGGCGTCGCGCGGCGTCCTGCGCACCGCCACGATGCCAAGGGCCGGCCCTAATCCGACAACAGGCGCGGCGCATCCTGGAAAGGCCCGTCTCCCCCCGGGGGCTACAGGCGACGACGATGTGGTGGGGCCTTTCGGGGAGCTGGGCCGTTCCAGAGGTGACACCGTGACACCTCTCGCCGTTAGGCCTGTGCGAGCCGGACGTCAGCCGGACGTCAGCAGGACACACGCGAAACGTCAGATGCTTGCTTCAGGGTGGGGTCTGCCGATCGGCCCGGTTCAAACCCCCGTCCGGGCCGATCGGGCACAGCATCCGCACAAGCGCAGAAAGACCCGCACTGAAGAGAATCAGGGCTGCCGTCCTCACCGCCGCGGTCATCGCAGGTACGGCTGTCGCCGCCACCCCGGCGCACGCAGACTACTGGTGCCAGCGCGGCACCGGCACCATCATCTGCGAATACGGCGTCGCCTCCTGGACCACGGTCCGCGGCGTGACGGGGTCGTGATCGGACACCGCCCGGCGAAGTAGCGCCGCCCGCGGCGGGAACCCGGCCGTCCTGACCGGCCGCACGGCCGGGCAGGACCACGTCCATCGCGGCGAGCCGCCGCGCGCCCCGCCCGCGCCCCGAGTCGAGGCCGATTGCGGCGAAGGCCTCGGGCCCGTCACCCTGCACTCAAGCCCCGGTAGAGGCTGAGCGGTGCCGTCAGAGACCGCCGGGCCTCTCGTGTGTGCCGGAGTCGATCAGTGGCGGGCGAAGCGCCCGGGGCGGCCGCTTCGGCTTCAGTCAAGGCGCGGTAGAGCGAAGCAACCTCTGCGGCCGGTGATCCCTCTTCTGCCCCGGCAGACCCTCTCGGGCGAGGCCATTTCGCGTACGGAGCAGCCTTGCCGCCCCCTTTGGAAATGAGGAAGCAATGCGAGTGAGAACAGGCTTGACCGGGCTCGTGGCCGCTGCGTGCGCGGCCGTGTTCATGGCGCCGGCCCCGGCCGGCGCGGTACAGACCCCCGAGGCGCACCGGGCCAAGGAAGGTCCCCACTGCGTCGCCGACGCCGTCACGCAGAAGACCACCTGCTACGACACCTTCCGCGAGAGCATTGCCGCGGCGACCGGCGGCCGCATCACCGACGCCCCCGCCACACCCCAGAAGGCCGCCACGGACAAAGAGTTCCTGGCAAAGCTCAACGCGCCCGCCAAGACCGCCGCCAACACACCCGCCTCGCGCACCACCGCAACGTCCAGTCAGACCATCGGCGCCGTCCTCTACGAGCACGGCAACTACTCCGGCCAGTCCCTGACCCTCACGATGTACGTTCCGTGCGGCGTCGGCAGCCGATTTGCCTATTCCGACCTCGGCTCCGAGTTCTACCGTTTTGACAACCTGACTTCCTCGTTGATCGCTTCGGGCAATTGTCAGGTCGAGCTGTTCGAGAACATCAGTCTCACGGGCGCGAGTCAGAAGTACACCAGCAGTGTGGGCTGGGTCGGCAACGCGATGAACGACCACGCCAGCTCCGTGCTGCTTACGTAGAGCCGCAGGGCCCGAGCGCCGTGGCGCGCACAGGCGGGCGTGCGCAGGGTCCCGCGCACGCCCGCGTACACCGCCGGACCGTCGGCGGCTCGCCGCAGAAGTCTCCGCCGACACCGACAAGTTCGGCCGAGGCGACGCGTTCTTTCGCAGCGAGCGGGTGAGTGCGAGAGACCGCGAGATACTGCGGCTGATGCGAGAACTCGGCCAAGTGCCGAACGTCGCGTTCCGGGCTGGCAGCGAGGACGGCGGTGACAACGATGTTGCCGCCGACCAACCGTGTGAACGGCTCCGCCCACGATGGTTCGACCAGGCGCGTGAGTTCGGCAGGGAGCGTCGTGATCGTTCGCCCCAACGACTCGTACACCGCGCCCTGGAATCCGATCCCAGCACCGAAGAACGCTCAAGCTCCGCAAGGCAGGTCCGGCAGCAGCCAAGAGCTCATCGCTGGCTGCCGAGACGGGCGACGATCAGACGTGCCGTGGCGATCGCTTCCGCCTGCCGGGCTGCGTGATCCTCCGTGCGGCCTGCTGCGACCCAGCGTGAGGCATCGACCAGCGCACCGTTGAGGAGCACGGCCAGGGTCGAGGCGCGCACCTGTGCCGTGAGGTTCCCGGCGCGTTGCGCGCGGTCGATCGCTTCGGCGATCGACCTTATGCAGGACGCGGTGGACGACTCGACTGCATCGGGCAGCACGGCCGGGGCATCGTGGAAGATGATCTGCTGTACGTCCGGCGCCTGGGTGAGTTCGATGTAGGCCGCACAACGAGCCGCAAGCGCGCCCAGCGGGTCCGGAGCTTCGGCTGCCGCAGCATTCAGGCTCGCACCCAGTTCCGCGTCCACCGCCTCCACCACTGCGGCGAGCAGGCCACTCTTGCCGCCGAAATGGTGGTACAGCGCCCCCCTGGTCAACGAAGCCGAGGCCGTCAGATCGTCCATCGACGTCGCCGCGTAGCCGGCATCGCCGAAGTGGCGCCGACCGGCATCGATCAGGGCTTGTCTGGTCGCATCCAGCATCTCCGCACGGGTCCTGCGGCCCACGGCTCCTCCGTCCCTCGGTACCGCAGAACGTAATTGACATACGCGGCGTATGTCAATTAGCTTCATTCGCATACGCGGCGTATGTGAATGAGGTCTGCGTCCGGTCCGGCAGGTAGGAGAATCGTGTTCACTCGATACGCGACGCTGTTCCGGCACCCCGGTGCCACCCCGATGACCATCGCAGGGGTGCTCGCGCGCATGCCGTTGTCGATGCTCGGCGTCGGGGTCATCACGATGGTCTCCCGGACCCACGGCAGCTATGCCCTGGCAGGCGCGCTGGCCGCCTGTTACACCCTGGTCGCCGCTGTCGCCTCACCACAGGTGGCCCGCCTGGTCGACCGGTACGGGCAACGCCGCATCGTCGTCCCCGTCGCGATCTCCAGCGCCGCCTGCGTCTGGGCGATGGCCACCGTCTCGGCGTCCGACGGACCTGAAGCGCTCTTGTTCGTGTTCGCCCTGCTGGCCGGTGTGACGCCGAGCGCCCCGGCGTTGGTGCGATCCCGCTGGAGCCACATCCTTCGTGACTCGGGCGACACGCACACCGCGTACTCCTGGGAGACCGTGCTCGATGAGGTCTGTTTCATCCTCGGGCCTCCTCTCTCCATAGGTCTCAGCGTCGCTCTCTTCCCCCAGGCGGGACCTGTCGCCGCGAGCATCTTCCTGCTGGCGGGAACAGTGTGGCTGACTGTGCAACGCCGTACCGAGCCGCCCACCGCAGGGTCGCTGTCCGATGAGCGACCGAGCCGGCCGGGTTTCCTTCACGTTCTCTCAGATCCGACCGTGGCCGTCATCGTGGTCGCCATGACGGCGATGGGAGTGATCATCGGCACCGTCGACGTCGTCTCCGTCGCGTTCGCCGAGGCCGGGGGCAACACGGCACTGGCAAGCGTCGTGCTGTCCGTCTACGCGGCAGGATCATGCCTCTCGGGCTTCGTGTTCGGCAGCAGGACGATCACGCGCCCGATCAGTGGGCTCCTGCGGATCGGACTCATCGCCACCGCGCTCACCACCGTACCCATGGTGTTCGTCGGATCGATCAGCGCACTGTCCATCACGGTCTTCATCGCCGGCCTCTTCTTCGCCCCCACCATGATCCTCAGTTCTCAGCTCATCGAGAAGAATGTCCCTCAGGCTTCGCTCACCGAGGCTCTCACGTGGTCGACCGCGGGCTTGAGCCTCGGCACCGCGATCGGCCCTGCAGCCGCCGGTCCCCTGATCGACGGCCTCGGCGCGAGCAACGGGTTCTGGACCGCGATCATCGCAGGCACAGCACTACTTCTCCCGGCCGTGCTCCTGAGACGCCCCTCTGTCACCTGACACCGAGCCCGATTCCGCCACGGCTACTACCGGTCCGCCGCACACGGAACCGGGGGCACCTCCATCCCCCCTGTCTTCGGCCGCCCGCACCTGGCCGTGTCCATGCGCCTGCACGGCAGCCGGTGGTGCAGTACCCCGTCGCCGAGCCGAGTCCATCAGAGCCGGTACCGCTGGAAACGGTCGCACTACGGCTGGAGGCACTCGCCCATCCGGTGCGACTGCGGCAGTTGCGCACCCCGGCCCGCGGCCCGCACACCACCGGCGGGCTGACCCACGCATGGGAACTTTCGCCCCCGGAGGTCTTCCACCACCTCGCCGTCCTGTGCCGTGCGGGCCTGCTCACCACCCGGCGGCACGGGCGCTACGCCCACTACCCCCTCACCCTGCCCGAGATGACGACGCCGGGCGCAGACCTGCCGACCCGGTATCGATACCGGTCCTGTCCGCGGTGGCGGGAATTGTCGGACCTGGTTCTCAACCGCAGCTGATCCGCCCGAAGTTGAGCAGTTCAGGTGTGCCGGAGGAAGAGAATCCGTTCACCAGGGACACGTCGACGAGGGCGCCCCCGTTGCCGTACTGCTCAACCCAGTACTCTTCTGCTCGATGTCGTTGGGTGTCCCACGATACGTACCGTGCCCGGTCCTCCTTGGCGAACCGCAGGCAGCGGTCCAGTTCCGAGCCCGTTGACGGCCTCCGGGCACGGCCAGGGCCGCGAACTCTGCATCGGCATCGCGGTCAGGATCGGCGACGCGCTCGACGCCGGCATCACTGCCCTGCTCGGCTACGCGCGGGCCCAGGGTGCGCGTCGTCCGCGCCGAGCGGGCGGTGCGGCTGTGGCACTCCGAGTCCGGCAGCCATATCCGGCTCCTCGCGGGCACCGGGGGCCTCGGCCCCTTGGAGATCTGGGATTGGGTGCTGGTGCCCCGGAGGACGAGAGCGCGGCGGAGCCGCACCCGGCCGGCCTCGTCGGGCTGGTCCACGTCACGGCGGGCGAGCTCACCCTCGCCGTCGACGGCTCTGCGTCCGGCCCAGTTCCTTGTTAGCGTGCGGCCATGCGCGCACCTATCGGAGACTTCGAGACCGCGACCCCGGCCCCGGACTGCCTGGACGAACTGGCCGCTCCGGTGGCTGACGCCGTACGGAACTGGCAGGTCGGCATTCCCGCCGACCACGTCCTCTACGTCGACACTGACCCGCGTTGGGCCGACACCGCGGTCTTCCTGGAGCACTACGGCAGTGATCTGACCGAGCGGTCGGCGAACTGCGTGGTGGTCGCGGGCAAGCGGGGCGGCGAGACCACGCTCGCCGCGTGCCTGGTCCTGTCGACCACCCGCGTCGACGTCAACGGCGTGGTCCGCCGCCACCTGGGCGCCCGCAAGGCCTCGTTCGCCCCGATGGAGACGGCGACGGGCGAGACCGGCATGGAGTACGGCGGCGTCACCCCCCTCGGACTGCCCGCCGGCTGGCCCCTATTGGTGGACGCGGCCGTCGTCGACCTGCCCTACGTCCTGGTCGGCAGCGGCCGGCGGCGCGGCAAACTACTGGTGCCGGGCAAGGTGTTCGCCGAACTGCCGGGCGCGGTCGTGCTGGAAGGACTGGGCGTCTGAACGGAGAACGGCGAGCTCGGCACGCGATCCTCCCGCGCCTCGTTGTGCCCCCGGGTCGCAGGCCTGGCGACAAGGGCCCGGCGGCGCTGATGCTCCGGAACACGAGCCGTCCATCCCACGCTTGAATACCTGCGCAGAGCAGGCAGGCGCTCTCGGTGGGGCACCCGATCACCATCACGCGGGACGACCGCGCCCCGTGCGATGACAGCGTGCCGTCCGGTCCACCGGACGGCACGGCCCAGGGCCGCGGAAGCGGTGAACGGACTGACGGTGAAGGCGGTGACGAGCAGGAGCAGCCGCAAGCGGGGTTCGTGCCCGGGGACGACGGTAGGGTCAGGGCCCGCACGATTCACTCGTCCGGTCCGGCCCTCGCGCTGGTTCGATGGGTGGTCATGATGCTCTGGACAACCGGGCCCGGGCCCGGGCACCGGGCTCGGCGATTCCGAGGCGTAGTTCTCCGGTGCCGGCTACGGCGGTGAGCCGTGCCATCGGCGCCCGGTACGGATGACGGGAACAACGACGGCACACTGCCACGCCAGACACGGTTGCAGTGCTGGAAGAATTCGTCGAGCAACCGGTAGCAGGCCAACACCTCGGCAACGTCGTGCCCCTCTGCCCGAACTGCCACACGCTGTTCGACGGACCGTATGGCGAGGTCGACGAAGCGGAGATCCGCGCCCTGTGCGACGAAACCGCGCGCCGACCCGAGGTCCTCGTCCACGTGATCGACTTCATCCGGGCCGAACGTTCTACAGTCCCCACGACCAGGCCGTGATGATCCGACGCGCCTTCCGGGGTGTCCAGCAAGGCGTAGTCGGACCACGGTGTCGTCGAGCGGTGCGGACAACCTGGACGTCCTGGGTCCGTCGGTTACGGGACGCCGAGTTCGAAAAGGCCGTAGCCCGCGTACGAGCCGGAGGCCAGGGCTGCGATGCCGAGGAGCATGAGCTGGAGGGGCAGGCTGAGGCGGCGCAGGGCGAGGGCGAGCGGGAGGAAGAGCGGGAAGAGGGGGAGCAGATAGCGGGAGACGTTGGCGAATATCTGCTGGCTGCCCAGGACGAGGACGAGGGTGAGGACGGTGTAGACCATCAGGACGGCTGGGGGACGCAGCCGGATCAGCAGCGAGAGCAGTGCGAGCGCGAGCAGGACGACACCGACGCCGATCAGGTCTGCGAAGGGCCAGGCGGAGAGATAGTCGGAGTGACCCACCGGGACGGATGTGAGGACGTCGAGGGTGTGCCGGCCGTAGTCCCACTCGTGGGCCCAGGCATCGGACTGAAGCTTGAAGTAGCCGCCGTAGTCGCCCATTTGGTGACCCACCCAGCCGAGATAGGCGAGGAGGCCGAGCGGGGCGACGGCCATCGCGGCCACCGGACGCAGGATGCCGTCCTGGTGACGGTGGAGCGCGAGCAGGGCCGCGACGGCGACGGCGGCGATCAGCGCCACGGCGGTGGGCCGGTTGAGCCCTGCCACGCAGGTGAGGAGACCGGCGGTGAGCCAGCGGCGGCTCAGGACGGCATGACAGGACCAGACGGCCAGGGCCACGAAGAGGGAGTCGGAGTAGACCGCCCACTCCACGCCGGAACCGGGCCAGACGGCCCAGAGTCCGGCCGCGGCCAGCCCGGCCCTTCTGCCGCCGAGGCGTTCGGTGACGGCGTAGATGCCCAGGGCGGCGGCCAAGGAGGCGACGACGGAGACCAGTAGGCCGGCGCCGTACACGCCGAGGCCGGTGAGCTCGGAGACCAGCCGCATCAGCGCCGGGTAGAGCGGGAAGAACGCCGCCGAGTTCCCTTCGAGGGTGATCGGGCCGGTGGCGCCGGGGATCGGGACCAGCTGAGGGTCGTATCCGTGTGTGGCGATCTGCTGGTACCACCAGCCGTCCCAGCTGGCCAGGACGTCCCACGGGCGGGTGCCGCCGCCGAAGCGCGGGTGCTTCGTGCGGTAGTCCCCGGCGGAGTGCAGCAGCCACATGAAGGCGGCGAAGCCGATGAACTTGAGTGCGCCGTAGACGGCCAGTACGGGGCCGTAGTGCCCGGCTGCGCGGCGCAGGCGGCGCCGGCGGTCGGGGCCCGTGGTGGCAGGCTGCTGCGGCAGCCTGGCGTTCCAGCTCGGGGTGCCGGTCGCGGTCGTACGGGGGGTGGTCCTGGTCATGCGCGGAACACCCACGCTCGGAAGAACAGGAACCGCAGCAGTGTCGCGGCCAGGTTGGCGGTGAGGAGTACGGCGAGTTCGATGGCCTGCCCGGCCGAGGGCACCGCTTGGTGCAGGGCGGCGAGCGATCCGCCGGTGAGCGCCAGGCCGATCAGGAGGACGACCAGGCCCCTGCTCTGGTGGCGCAGCACACCGCCGCGGCCACGGAGACCGAAGGTGAGCCGCCTGTTCACGGCCGTGTTGGCGACGGCGCAGACCAGCAGCGCAAGTGCGTTGGCGGCCTGGGATCCGGCCACCGGGCGCAGTGCCGCGTAGAGGAGCAGGTACGCGAGGGTGCTGACGGCTCCTACGGCGGCGAAGCATATGAGTTGGGTGGCGAGCCTGCCCGGTGCGTCGGCGTCACCGTCGCGGAGCGACCCGCCCGGCAGCAGTGTGTTTCGCGCCAGTGCCTTGCCGATCCTGGCGATGCCGCGCAGGTCGGCCAGTGCCGTGGTGAGGATGTCGACCCGAGTGTCGGGATCATCCACCCAGTCGACCGGTACCTCATGGATGCGCAGCCCGGCACGCTCGGCGATCACCAGCAGTTCGGTGTCGAAGAACCACTCCGAGTCCTGTATGAGGGGCAGCAGTCGCTCGGCCACATCACGCCGCACCGCCTTGAACCCGCATTGCGCGTCGGAGAAGCCCACGGCGAGGACGGAGCGCAGGAGGGCGTTGTAGCAACGAGAGGTGATCTCTCGCTTGGGGCCGCGCACCACCCGGGAACCGGGGGCCAGGCGGGTGCCGATGGCGATATCGGAGTGGCCGGAGAGCAGCGGGGCCACGAGCGGCAGCAACGCCGTCAGTTCCGTGGACAGGTCCACGTCCATGTACGCGAGTACGGGGGCCGACGAGTGCGACCAGGCGGTACGCAGCGCCCGGCCGCGCCCCTTCTCGGCCAGCCGAAGCCACTGTGCTTCGGGCAGTTCGGCTGCCAGCCGAGCGGCGATTTGCGGGGTGCTGTCCGTACTGGCGTTGTCGGCGATGGTGATGCGGAACGGATAGGGGAAGGTCTCGCACAGGTGCGCGTGGAGCCGCCGTACGCTCGGCTCCAAATCTCTCTCCTCATTGAACACGGGGACGACCACGTCCAGGACGGGCTCCGGATGGTGTGTCGCCACTGGTGCGCGGTGCGGCAGTCGGCTTGGGTCCTTCAGGACAAGTGACCCTTGTTTTCTCATGATTTGTCCTTTTTGTGGCCTGGTGCGGGGCGGGCCGAAGACGCTCGGGGCGACGGTGTGCTATGGCGTTACGGGGTGATGGGTGAGGGTGAGGCGGTCGACGGCCAGTGCCGGGAGCGGCACTAGTTCCGCGGGGTCGCCGTATCCGAAGGCGGGGCCAAGGTCGAGGGCGGCGACGTGCTCTCCGTGCTCCCCGGTGGGGTCTCGATGGTGGTGGGTGTACTCCCGGCCGTGCCCGGCGGCATGATTGCGGCGGTCTCGTCCGGGGGTGCGGGGGCGGTGGAGGTGCCCGAGGAGGGGGGCGTGCTCAGGGACGGGTCGGGTGTCGCGGGCGAGGCGGACGGCGACGGGCTCGTCGCGGGCTGTGGTGCGGGGTGGCTGGGCTCGACCCGGGCCGCATGGCCGGGCAGCAGGGTCAGCCCGACACTGAGGCCGACGACGGCCAGGACGGAGCCGACTGCGCTCTGCGCGGCTCGTCTCCGACGCCGGGCACGCACCCCCGCCCAGAGACGTTCCCGGTGCTTCGGCTCGAACGGTGCGGGCGCCTCGGTGTCGCGCATCATCTGTGCCAGCTGCCGCTCGAAGTGATCCATGGGGTTCTCCTTCACCGCGCCGGCTCGTTCATATTGCCCAGGAGCTGCCTCAGCTGCGCCACTCCGCGCGAGGCGTGGGACCGAGCCGTGCCCACCGGGCATCCGAGTGCCTCCGCCACCTGCCCCTCGGGCAGGTCCTGGTAGTAGCGCAGTACCACCGCCACCCTCTGCTTCGGCGACAACTGGGCCAGCGCGGCCTCCAGTCGAGAACGCTCCGCCACGTCCGCGGACACATCGCCGACCGCCGCCGCCTCGGGGAGCTGTTCGACGGGGCGTTCACCCCACCAACGCCGCTGTCCCGAGCGTGCCGCCGCACGCATCATCACCTTGCGGACGTACGGCTCCGGTGCGTCATCCGCGACCTTGGGCCAGACGAACCAGAGCTTGACCAAGGACTCCTGCAACAAGTCCTCGGCCCGATGCCGATCGCCTCCGACGAGCAGACGCGCCAGGTGGAGCAGCACCGACCAGCGGGCAGCCACGAACTCGTCGAACGCGCGGGCTCGACTCTGCTCCATTCGCACTGTTCCTGTTCTCGCCGGTTGCCTACACCCTGTAAAAGGCACTGGCGTGCGACCCGCGATGCACCTGAAGACCGTGATCTGGATCACAGGGCATGTCGACGAGGAGCGCGAGACGCTCCTCCCGTGTCGTTGGCGGGTGGGTTGGTTGCGGTGTTGGGTGGTTTGCGAGCTGGGGTGTTGATGGTCGATTGAGAGCACGGGCGGGTGGGTTTCGAGGGTGTGGGATCGGGGCCTGGTCTGGGGTTGCTGCGGCTTTGTTGAGACAGGGTGCGGGGCGGTGGTGGGTTCGGCGAGGTGATCGATACGGATCCGGTCGAGGCCGGTCTTCGTGATGCGTTCGCTACCGTCGAGGATCGCGGTGATCGCGGCTTGGCGTAGGAGCCGGTCAGGCTCCCGATCCGTCCAGCGGCGCGCTGGTGGAGGCAGGCGGCGTGGCGGGGGAGGGGCCCTACCCATTGCGCGCGGAGATCGAGTGCGGCTTCTACTGCCGTGATCAGCTCCTTGAACGGCTCGTGTTTCCCGGGCCGCCCCGGGAACGCACCGCATTCCTCCAGGCTCGCACGTTCGGCGAGCTGCGCCCCACGCACACCGCTGAAACAAGGCGGTCGTGGTGACGTCGATGCCCGCGTACACGAACGTCGCCTGGATGCGTTCGGTGAGGTCTTTCAGCAGGTCGGCGGTTTCGGCGCCGGTGGTGGTGCGGGGACGTCCGGGCGGTGACGGCGACGAAGCCGGAGGCCTGGCCGAGGTCGTTGGCGTAGGCATCGCGCCGGGCCGGGTCCAGGCGGAGGCGCCGCTGTCCCAGGCCTTGGCGAGCGGCAGCTGCCACGTCAACGACCTGGTACGCCTTTCGAGGGCGGCGACATCACCCTGCGGCAGGCTCGCCCCGTGCCTCTCCGCCCAGAACCCGCTACGCGGGTTGCCAGGTGCCCAGCCACGTGTCCTTCGACCAGTGGCTCTCGGAACCGAGGCCCGCGAGTAGTTCGCCACCGTCGTCCTCTCCTGGGTGACCGCCGACACCTGGCACCGGCGCGCCCCGGTGACCGGCCCCATACCGGAGGACCGCCCGCACCCCTGTCCGTCCACGGTGCCCAGGGGGTGCCGCGCAGGAGATGCAGGCGCTGACCTGGCTGGCGCGAAGCTCGAAAGCGGGCAGCCGGGGCTTGCCTCAGCAGGCCTCAGGCCCGGCAGAGGAGCAAGGTGCCCAGTGAGCGAATACACCGGATCGACCGGCACGACGGCTGCCACCGAGATCATGTGAGTGGCGGCGACCACCCGGTTCCCACGAAGATCCGGTCTAGGTGGTGGCGCAGTACTGCGATGGCCGACTCCGGCTCCCGCTGGCCCACGAGGATGCTGGTCCCCATGGCCGCCGCCATGGCCAGGAGGCTGATCGCCTCCGTGCGCGCGTCGATGTCGGGGTCGGCCAGACCGGTTTTCCGTGCTTGTTGCAGCAGGCGGGTCAGGGCGTGCTCGGCGGCGTCGGGGTTGTCGATGAAGGGCTCGGCGGCGAGTGCCCCGTCGGTCACGGACAGGATCGCGTACGAAGTGTAGAGGAGGTGGAAGGTGCGGCTCTCCTCGTCGGTCGGGAGGGAGGTCAGGAGCAGCGCCTCGATGGTCGCGCGCGGGCCCGGGTCCTGGCCGTCGGGGCGAAGGCCGGCGCTCACGCGTGCGGTGAAGAGGCCGGTCAGATGCTGCAGTCCGTAGAAGAGCAGTTTCTCCTTCGTGTGGAAGTAGTACTGCACGAGCCGCAGTGACACTCCGGCCTCGGCGGCCACGTCGCGCATGCCGACCGCGTGCAGTCCGCGCCGTCCGGCGACCCGGATGAGGGCCTCGGCGATCTGGGTGCGGCGCTCCTCGTGGTCCACGAGCTTTGGCATGGGTCGTATCTCCGCCCGACGGTGGTCAGTTCCCGGTCCAGACCTTTCCGGACCTTTCCATGGTACCGCCGTACCATCATCATGGTACGGTCGTACCACAAAGAATCGATCTCTCCGGAGGCGCCCTGTGTCCGCGCACACGACCCGAACCAGCCCACGCCGCGACATCGGTCACTACGTGAACGACACCTTGCGCGACCGGTACTTCGCCACCTGCGACGTCCTCTACGACATGGGAGCACCCTCCCGCTTCGAGACGGACGTGGAGACGAGCTTTGGCACCACGCACGTCTACCGGTACGGCCCGACGGACCCCGCTGACGAGTCCCGTACGCCGATCGTCCTGATCCACGGGTCCGGAGGCTGCTCCGCCCAGTGGTACCCCAACACCCCCGGGCTCAGCGCCGAACGCCCCGTGTACGCCCTGGACACTCCCGGCGATCCCGGTCGCAGTGTCCAGCGCGAACCGATGTGGCAACCGGAGCGCGCGGCCCAGTGGCTCGAAGAGGCGCTCGACGCACTCGGCCTCGACCGGGTTCACCTCGTCGGTTCCTCCTACGGCGGCTGGCTGGTGCTCAACCAGGCACACCGCAGGCCCAGCAGGCTCGCCTCGGTCACCCTGCTCGACCCCGGCGGCCTGGAGAAAGTGGGCCTGCGCTTCTTCGCCTGGATCTTCGTCAGCTTCTTTGCGACCTTCGCCCCAAAGGCGCTGCGCCCACGCCTCGCCTCCTGGCTGGAGCAGCCGGTCATCGTGGTTCCCGAGCTGCGCACGTGGATCCGGGCGAGCGTCCGGGCCTTCCGGATACGCCGCCCCGCGCCACTGCCGCTGACCGAAGACGAGCTGCGCACCATCAACACCCCGCTCTACCTCGCTCTGGGCAAGCGAAGTCTGCTCGTACATCCCAAGCGGCAACTGGAGCGCGTGCCACGCCTGGTTCGCGGAGCCCGCGCTGAGATCATCGCCGACACCGGCCACGGCCCCGCGATCGACCACCCCGACCTGCTCAATGCCCGGATGCTGAGCTTCATGAAGGACGTCGACTCCCTCAACCCGACCAAAGACCACGGTGACGGCGACACGTAACCCCGAGCTCGCGCATCAGGGTGTCGGCGAGGACCTGGTGGTCGATGTCGGCGTGGTGTGGTCGGCGAGAACCTGCGCGGCGGCGCACCAGGCGAGGGTGGAGCGGTCGACCGGCACCGGGCGGCTGCCGGCGCACGGGTCGGTGGGGGTCGCGGACGGTGCGGCCGGCGCGGTGAGCGGGATGCCGTGGGCGGCGAGCTGGCCGGTGGTGCGGCGGTTGAACCGGCCGCCGAGTTCACCCGCGCCACACGGAGGAGAGCGAGCGAGTCAGCCTCTTCCATCTCTACCGCGACGTGCACCGTCCAGCAGCCGCCGACAACTGAGGCCCGCGACGCCCGGTCGACCCACATGGAGCCGCCGCATCCGCAGATCGCCACAGTGCTGGACGCCCGCCAGGAGGCGGTGGGGAACTGGGAGACCAGGAAGACCGAGCCGCGGCCGCCGAAGCGCGCCGCGTACGCCCGGCTGCTGGAGGGCCTCGCCGCCCGCTTCCCCGCCCCGGCCGCCGACGCGCCCGCCGCTGCCCCGGCGCCCGTGGTCCCGGAGGCCTTCACCGGCCCGGCCCGGGAGACGGTTCCCGCGCCCGTTACCAACGTCATGTCCCGCAACAACTAGTACTCCAGTCTGGTTTCGCGATCTTGTGGCCGTACCCGGCCGGGAACGGGTACGGCCACCGCGTGATCATCGGTTGGTGTGTGGACAAACGA
>NZ_JBEZVN010000043.1:0-39724 GCF_040636995.1 Streptomyces sp. NPDC032161
ACCATCCTGATTCACCGCCGAACCCCGCACCACCCCCCACACCCGACGCCCCGAACGCCGCGCATCCGACAACCGCTCCAACACCAGCACACCGAGTCCTTCCGAGAACCCGGTGCCGTCGGCGTCGTCGGAGAAGGACCGGCACCGGCCGTCCGGGGAGAGCCCGCCCTGGCGGCTGAACTCGACATAGGTGCCCGGCGAGGCCATCACCGTCACCCCGCCCGCCAGGGCCAGCGTGCACTCCCCCCGCCGCAGCGCCTGCGCCGCCAGGTGCAGCGCCACCAGCGACGAGGAACACGCCGTGTCCACGGTGAGCGCCGGACCCTCCAGACCCAGGGTGTAGGCGATACGGCCGGAGGCGACGCTTCCGGAGCCGAAGCTGCCGAAGTAGTCGTGGTACATGAGGCCCGCGAACACCCCGGTGCGGCTGCCGCGCAGCGACGTCGGGTCGATGCCCGCGTGCTCCAGCGCCTCCCAGGAGCCCTCGAGCAGCAGCCGCTGCTGGGGGTCCATGATCCGCGCCTCGTGCGGGCCGATGCCGAAGAACGCGGCGTCGAAGTCCCCCGCGTCGTACAGGAATCCGCCCTGCCGGGTGGTGGAGCGGCCGGGGGTCCCGGGTGTCGGGTCGTACAGGTCCGGGTCCCACCCGCGGTCGTCGGGGAACGCGCCGATGCCGTCCACGCCGTCCGCGACGAGCCGCCACAGTTCCTCGGGCGTGGTCACACCGCCGGGGTAGCGGCACGCCATCCCGACGATCGCGATCGGTTCCCGGGCCGCGGCGGTCAGGGCGCGGTTGCGCTCCCGCAGCCGTTCGGTCTCCTTCAGCGAGGCGCGCAGCGCCTCGACCAGCCTGGTGTCCGGCTTCTGGGGCTCGGCCATGGTCCTCTTCCTTGTCACGGGCGTCGTCGCGAACGGAGACCGTCCCGGGACGTCTTCGCGAACGGAGACGGTCCCGGCGCGTCGTCGCGGACGGTCACGGGGCGTCGTCGTCGCGGACGAGGTCGTCGAGCGCCAGGGTGATGAGGCTCTCGGCGTCCATCGCGTCGATCGAGGGGCGGCCGGGCGTCTCGTCCGCGGCGCGCTCCCGGGCGGGGCGTACTCCCGCGAGGTCGAGCAGACCGTCCAGCAGTCCGGCCTCGCGGAGCCTCTCCAGGGGAAGGGCGGCCAGGGCCGCGCGGACCGTGGCCTCCTCGTCGTCCTCCCCGTCCGTCCCCCTGGACTTCTCCCCCTCGGGCGGGGCCAGTTCGGCGGCCAGGTGCTCGGTGAGCGCCGCCGGGCTGGGGTGGTCGAAGACGAGGGTGGCGGAGAGCCGGAGCCCGGTCGCCTCGTTGAGCCGGTTGCGGAACTCCACGGCGGTCAGTGAGTCGAAGCCGAGGTCCTTGAAGGGCAGTTCGGCGTCGAACTCCTCGGTCCCGAGCACCTGTCGGGCCTCGTCCCGTACGAGTTCCAGCAGGCGGGCGGACCGCTGCTCGGGGGCGCGCGCGGCCAGCTCGCGGCGGAGCGCGGCCGAGGCGGCCGTCGCGGCGGCGCCGGTCCGACGCGGGGCGCGCACCAGTCCGCGCAGCAGCGGCGCGATCCGGTGGGGGTCCCGCGCGCCCAGGTCGAGGCGGGCGGGCAGCAGGACCGGTTCCTCGCGTCCCACCGCCGTGTCGAAGAGGTCCAGGCCCGTTCGCGCGTCGAGGGCGAGGACGCCGCCGGAGGCGATGCGGTGGGCGTCGGTGTCGCCGAGCCGGTCCGCCATGCCGCCGCTGCCCGCCCACGCGCCCCAGGCGAGCGAGACACCAGGCAGTCCCTGGGACCTGCGGTACGCGGCGAGGGCGTCGAGGAAGGCGTTGCCCGCGGCGTATCCGGCCTGGCCCGGGCTGCCGAGCAGACCGGCCGCGGACGAGAACAGCACGAACGCCGTCAGGGGCCGGTCCGCGGTGAGTTCGTGCAGGTGCCAGGCGGCGTCGAGCTTGGGCCGCAGCACGGTGTCCAGCCGCTCGGGCGTGAGCGAGGTCAGGACGGCGTCGGCGAGCACGCCCGCGGTGTGCACCACGGCGGTGACCGGGTGCTCGTCGAGGACGCGGGCGAGGGCGGCACGGTCGGCGGAGTCGCAGGCGGCGAAGATCACCCGGGCGCCGAGGGCGGTCAGTTCCTCGCGCAGCTCCCCGGCGCCGGCCGCGTCGGCCCCGGTACGACTGAGCAGGACCAGCCGGGTGGCGCCGTGGGCGGTGACCAGATGGCGGGCCACCAGCCGGCCGAGGGCGCCGGTGCCGCCGGTGATCAGGACGCCGCCCGTCCAGTCGACCGGGGCCGGCTCGGTGCCGCGGGGCGCGCGCACCAGCCTCGGGGTGCTCATCATGCCGTCGCGCAGGGTCAGTTGGGGTTCACCGGAGGCGACGGCGGAGGGCAGCAGTCGGCGCGAGGCGTCGCTGTCGTCGAGGTCGGCGAGGACGATCCGGTCAGGGTGCTCGGACTGGGCCGAGCGGATCAGACCCCATGCGGCGGCGGCGCCGGGGTCGGTGACCGTGGTGCGGCCCGGATCGGTGGTCGCCGTGGTCTCCGTGGTCGCGGTGTGCCCGGGGCCCGTATCGGTGGCCCCGGACCACCGGGGGCCGGTGGCGCCCCGGGTGGTCACGACCAGGCCGGTGGCGCCGAACCGCTCGTCGGCGAGCCAGTCCCGCACCGTGGCCAGCAACCGCCGGGTCGCTGCCCGCATCTCCTCGGGGCGATCGCCGCCGGAGTGCGGGACGACCAGGACGTCCGGGGCGTGGGCGGCGGCCTCCGCCAGACCGGCGGCGGTGGTGACCTCGGCGGTCTCCCCGGCCAGTGCGGCGGCCAGGGCGTCATGGCCGGTGCCGAGCACGGTCCACCGGCCGGCCTGCGGGGCGGCGGGCACGTTCGTGGGCACCCAGTCGAGGGCGAACAGGTCGTCGTGCCCGCCCGCGGCGGCCGTGGCGATCCGCGCGGGGTCGACCTCCCGCAGCGTCAGCGACGCGACCCGCGCCACCGGCCGCCCGTCGGCGTCGGCGGCGTCGACGCGTACCGCGCCCTGTCCCAGCGGGGCTATCCGCACCCGCAGGGCCGTCGGGGCCTCGGCGTACAGTTCGACGCCGTTCCAGGAGAACGGCAGGGCCATCCGTTCCGGGGCCCCGGCGCGCAGCCCGATGGCGTGCAGCGCGGCGTCGAACAGGGCCGGGTGCAGGACGAACGGGGCGCCCGCCGTGTCAACGGCGACCTCGGCGTACACCTCGTCACCGAGGCGCCAGGCGGCGCGCAGTCCCTGGAAGCGTGGGCCGTACTCGGCGCCCAGTCCGGCGAGCCGGTCGTAGACGCCGTCCACGTCGACCGGTTCGGCGCCGGGGGGCGGCCAGGCGGTCAGGTCGCGGGCGGGTTCCGGGGCGGCGGGCGCCTCCCGACGGGTGCCGGTGGCGCGGACGGGCTCCCGATCCGCGGGGCGGAGGGTTCCGGTGGCGTGGGTGGTCCACGGTTCGCCGTCGGCGGGCGCGGCGTACACGTGGAAGGCGCGGGCGCCGCCGGTGTCCGGTTCGCCGACGGTGCACTGGAGGCGGACGGTGCCGTTCCCGGGCAGTACCAGCGGTTGCGCGAGGGTCAGTTCGTCGATCACCGGGCAGTCCAGCCTGGCCCCGGCGGCGAGGGCCGTCTCGACGAAGGCCGTACCCGGCAGCAGTGGTACGCCGCCGACGGCGTGGTCGGCCAGCCACGGCTGGGCGGAGAGGGAGAGCCGCGCGGTGTACAGGGTGGCGTCGGCATCGGCGCGTTCGACGGCGGTGCCGAGCAGCGGGTGTCCGGTGGCGGGGGTCGTCGCGGCCGGGTCGCCGGTCATCCAGTAGGAGTCGCGCTGGAAGGCGTAGGTGGGCAGGTCGGATCCGTCGCGGTGGGCCAGCAGCCCCGACCAGTCGACGGCGGCCCCGTGCACGTGCAGGGCGGCCAGCCCGGCGACGAGGGCCTCGGCCTCCGGCCGGTCCTTGCGCTGGAGCGGGACGACGGCGGAGTCGTCGGGCAGGCAGTCGCGGGCCGCGGCGGTGAGCGCTCCGCCGGGGCCGGCCTCGGCGAAGTGCCGTACGCCCGCGTCGCGCAGGCGGGCCACGGCGTCCGCGAAGCGGACCGTCTCGCGGGCGTGCCGCACCCAGTAGTCGGGGGTGGACAGTTCGTCGGCGGTGACCGGGGCCCCGGTGAGGGTGGACACCAGGGGGATGCGCAGGGGGCCGTACGTGACCGACTCCGCGATCTCGCGGAACTCCTGGAGCATCGGTTCCATCAGGGCGGAGTGGAAGGCGTGACTGACGGTCAGTTCCTTGGTGCGCTCGAAACGGGCGGCGAGCGCGCGGGCCGGTCCGGCCGGTCCGGAGAGCACGACGGACGCGGGCCCGTTGACGGCCGCGATGCCGACGCCGTCGCTCCCACCCTCGCCGTCGCCGAGCAGCGGTACGACCTCGTCCTCCGCGGCGCGTACGGCGATCATCACGCCGCCCTCGGGGAGCGCCTGCATGAGTCGGCCCCGCGCGGCGACGAGCCGACAGGCGTCCTGGAGTCCGAGGACGCCCGCCACGTGCGCGGCGGCGAACTCGCCGACGGAGTGCCCGGCCAGCAGGTCGGGCCGGACGCCGAACGACTCCAACAGCCGGAACAGGGCCACCTCGAAGGCGAACAGGGCGGGCTGGGTGTACTCGGTGCGCTCCAACAGCTCGGCGGAGCCGATGACTTCGGCGAGCGGCCGGTCCAGCAGCGGGTCGAGCTGGACGCGGACCTCGTCGAGGGCGGTGGCGAAGACGGGGAACGCGGCGGCGAGTCCGGTGCCCATGCCGGGCAGCTGGGAGCCCTGGCCGGAGAAGAGCAGGGCCAGTTTGCCGTCGGTGGCCGTGCCGGTGGTGCCGGTGGGCGGGGTGCGGCCCTCGACCAGCGACCGCAGTCCGGTGACCAGGTCCTCACGGGTGCGTCCGACGACGGCGGCGCGATGGCCGAGCGCGGTGCGCGCGTGGGCGAGGGCCCCGGCGATCCGGTGCGGGCCGGTCTCGGGGGTGCCGGTCGAGGTGTCCGGGGTGCCGGTCAGGTGGTCCAGCAGCCGTGCGGCCTGGGCGCGCAGCGCCTGCGGGGTGTGACCGGACAGCAGCCAGGGCACGGTGGCGGGCGCGCGGGTGGCGGTGGGCGGCTCCGGGGCCGGGGCGGCCGGAGCCTCGGGCGGTGCGGCCTCGACGATGACATGGGCGTTGGTGCCGGAGATGCCGAAGGAGGAGACGCCCGCGCGGCGCGGGCGGCCCGGGTCCGGCCAGGGGCGGGACCCGGCCAGCAGCCGGACGTTGCCGCCCTCCCACTCCACGTGCCGGGAGGGCCGGTCGATGCCGAGGCTGGCCGGCAGGGTCTCGTTGCGGATCGCCTGCACCATCTTGATGACTCCGGCGACCCCGGCGGCGGCCTGGGTGTGGCCCAGGTTGGACTTGACCGAGCCGAGCCAGAGCGGCCGCTCCTCGGTGTGCTCGGCACCGTACGTGGCGATCAGGGCCTGGGCCTCGATGGGGTCGCCGAGGGTGGTGCCGGTGCCGTGCGCCTCGACCGTGTCGACGTCGGCGGCGGCGACCCCGGCCGCTTCGAGCGCGCGGCGGATGACGCGTTGTTGCGCGGGGCCGTTGGGGGCGGTGATGCCGTTGGAGGCGCCGTCCTGGTTGACGGCGGTGCCGCGCAGGACGGCCAGGACCGTACGGCCGTTGCGGCGGGCGTCGGAGAGGCGTTCCAGCAGCAGCACACCGGCGCCCTCGCCGAAGCCGGTGCCGTCGGCGGCGTCCGCGAAGGGACGGCAGCGGCCGTCGCGGGACAGTCCGCGGTGGCGGCTGAACTCCACGAACGTGCCCGGGGTGGCCATGACGGTGACGCCCCCGGCCAGGGCGAGGGAGCAGTCGCCCTGGCGCAGGGCCTGGGCGGCCAGGTGCAGGGCCACCAGGGAGGAGGAGCAGGCGGTGTCGACGGAGAGCGTCGGCCCCTCCAGCCCGAGGGTGTAGGCGACCCGTCC
The DNA here is from genome assembly GCF_040636995.1 of Streptomyces sp. NPDC032161. Lineage (NCBI taxonomy): Bacteria > Bacillati > Actinomycetota > Actinomycetes > Kitasatosporales > Streptomycetaceae > Streptomyces > Streptomyces sp. NPDC032161. Next base: position 6,011 of record NZ_JBEZVN010000043.1, read on the forward strand.
GGAGACCACGCTGCCGGAGCCGAAACTGCCGAAGTAGTCGTGGTACATCACCCCGGCGAACACTCCGGTGTCGGAGCCGCGGAGGGTGGCCGGGTCGATGGAGGCACGTTCCAGGGCCTCCCAGGACGTCTCCAGCAGCAGCCGCTGCTGCGGGTCGGTGACCAGGGCCTCCTCCTCGTCCATGCCGAAGAAGGCGGGGTCGAATCCGGCGGCGTCGTACAGGAACGCGCCGTGCCGGGTGTAGCTGGTGCCGGGCCGGTCCAGGGTCGGGTCGTACAGGGTCTCGATGTCCCAGCCCCGGTCGGTGGGGAACTCCCCGACGGCGTCGCGGCCCTCGGCCACGAGCCGCCACAGGTCCTCCGGCGAGGCGATGCCACCGGGGAAGCGGCAGGCCATGCCGACGATGGCGATGGGTTCGTCGGCGGCGGCCCGTACGTCGGCCCCGGGTGCGGATGCGGATCCGGGGACGGGGGTTTCGAGGGTGCCGGTCAGCTCGCCGAGCAGATGGCGGGCGAGATCCGCCGGGGTGGGGTGGTCGAAGACCAGGGTGGCGGGCAGCCGCAGCCCGGTCGCGGCGGCGAGGCCGTTGCGCAGCTCCACGGCGGCCAGCGAGTCGAAGCCGAGTTCCCGGAAGGCCAGGGTGCGGCCGACGTCCTGGGCGGAGCGGTAGCCGAGGATGGTGGCGACGCGGCTCCGGACGAGTTCGGTGAGGAACGGTTCGCGCTCGGGTTCCAGCAGGGCGGCGAGCCGGTCCCGCAGCGGGGCCGCGCCGGACGTCCCGGCCCGGCCCGCCGCGAGGGCACGCCGTACGGGCACCAGACCGCGGAACAGCGGGGCGAGGGCATCCGCCTGGGCGCGCAGCGCGGCGGTGTCGAGGCGCACCGGCAGAACGGCGGGTTCGCCACCGCGCAGGGCCGCGTCGAACAGGGCGAGCCCGTCCTCGGTCGACAGCGGGGCGACTCCGCCCCGGGCGATGCGTGCCCGGTCGTTGTCGTCGAGGGTGCCGGTCATGCCGCTCGCCCGGTCCCACAGGCCCCAGGCCAGGGAGTGCGCGGGCAGGCCCAGGACCCGCCGGTACGCTGCGAGGGCGTCGAGGTAGGCGTTGGCGGCGGCGTAGTTGCCCTGGCCCGGGGAGCCGAGCGTCGCGGCGGAGGAGGAGAACAGCACGAACGCCGACAGGCCGAGTCCCGCGGTGAGTTCGTGCAGGTTCCAGGCCGCGTCGACCTTGGGCCGGAAGACCGTGTCGACGCGTTCGGGGGTGAGGGAGGCGAGCACGCCGTCGGCCAGGACGCCGGCCGCGTGGATCACGGCGGTCAACGGGCGGTCGGCGGGTATCGCGGCGAGGACGGCGGCGAGCGCGTCCCGGTCGGCGACGTCGCAGGCGGCGGTGGTGACCTCGGCACCCAGCGCGGTCAGTTCGGAGACGAGCGCGTCGGGCGCGCCGCTCCGGCTGAGCAGCAGCAGATGCCGCACGCCCCGTTCACCGGCCAGGTGGCGGGCGACGATGCCGCCGAGGGCGCCGGTCGCACCGGTCAGCAGGACGGTGCCGGTGCCGAGACCGGGTCCGGCGACGGTCGGTTCGGTGACCGTCGGATCGGCGGAGGCGCTGCCTCGGCCCGTGGTCCCGGGATCCCGGTCCGGGTCGTCGGCCGGATCCGGAGCGGAAGGCGTGACGCGGGCGAGGCGCGGCACGTGCCAGGCGCCGTCGCGCAGCGCGAGGTGCGGCTCGCCCGTGGCGACGGCCTCGGCGAGACGGGCGAGGTCGGGGGCGGTGTCCGCGGCGGCGTCGGCCGCGCTCTCGGCGCCGGTCCCGGTCTCGCTCTTGGTGTCGGTGTCGGTGTCGGTCGCGTTGTCGGCCTCGATCAGGACGATGCGGCCGGGGTTCTCCGACTGCGCCGAGCGGACCAGACCGCCGACCGCCGCCCCCGCCGGGTCGGTGCCGGTGACGACCACGAGGGTGCGGTCGCCTCCGCGCTCGTCGGCGGGCCGCTCGTCCACCAGCCGCTCGTCGGCGTGCCGTTCATCGGTGAGCCGTTCATCGGTGAGCCGGGCGCGCAGACCGTCGAGCACGGCGGCGACGGCCGCGCGGGTCGCGGCGGCGTCGGCCCCCGCCGGGGCGCGCAGCACCTCCAGTGCCTCGGGCGCGGGCACGGGCTCCGTCGGGGCGGGTGCGGGCACCCAGTCGACGCGGTAGAGCGCACCGGACCGGGTGGATCGGGCGGCGGCGTCGACCGTGTCGGCGCGCAACGGGCGCAGGGCGAGGGAGTCGACCGTGGCGACGGGGTCGCCGGCGGGGTCGGTGAGCACGAGGGAGACGGTGCCCTCGCCGCGGGCACGGACCTCGACGCGCAGCGCGGTGGCGCCGGTGGCGTGCAGCCGTACGCCGGACCAGGCGAACGGCAGCAGCGCCCGGTCACCGGCGGCGTCGGTGAGACCGACGGTGTGCAGGGCGGCGTCCGACAGGGCCGGGTGCAGGGCGAAGCCGTCGACGGGGGCCTCGGTGGCGACCTCGGCGTAGAGGGCGTCCTCGGTGCGCCAGGCGGCGCGCAGCCCCTGGAACAGGGGACCGTAGCCCAGACCGAGCGCGGCGAGTTCCTCGTACAGGCCGTCCAGCGGGACCGGGTCGGCGCCCTGCGGCGGCCAGGAGGTGAGCGGTTCGACGACGGCGGGGAGGGTGCCGGTGGGGGCGAGGAGGCCGTCGGCGTGCCGGGTCCAGGGCTGGTCCTCGTCGGTGCTCTCCGCGCGGGACCAGAGGGTCAGCGGGCGGTCGGCGCCCTCGGGCGGGCCGACGACGGCCTGGAGCTGCACGGCACCGTGCTCGGGCAGGACCAGCGGGGCGTGGAGGGTGAGTTCGACGAGGTCGCCGCAGCCGACCTGGTCGCCCGCGCGCAGGGCGAGTTCGAGGTGTCCGGTGCCGGGGAACAGCAGCCGGCCGGCGACCCGGTGCTCGTTCAGCCAGGGGTGGGTGCCGACGGAGATGCGGCCGGTGAGGACCGCCTCCCCACTGCCGGCCCGTACCATCGCGGCGCCGAGCAGCGCGTGGTCGGTGGCCGCGAGACCGGCGGCGGTGACATCGGCGCCGGTGGCGGTGGAGTCGAGCCAGTACCGCTCGCGCTGGAAGGCGTACGGCGGCAGCGGGACACGGCGGGTGCGGCGGCCCTCGGCGACGGTGGCCCAGTCCACGGCGGCGCCGTGGGTGAACGCCTCGCCCAGGGCGAGGAGCAGCCTGTCCCGGCCGCCCTCGTCGCGGCGCAGCGAGCCGACGGCGGCCACGGCGGCGTCGGTCTCCTGGATGCCGACGGTGAGCACCGGGTGCGGGCTGCATTCGACGAACAGGGCGTGTCCGTCGGCGGCGGCGCCGCGTACCGCCTCCTCGAACAGCACGGTGTTGCGGAGGTTGGTGTACCAGTAGTCGGCGCCGAGCTCGGCGGTGTCGACCGCGGTTCCGGTGACGGTGGAGTAGAAGGGGACGTCGGTGGTGCGCGGGCGGATCCCGTCGAGCACGTCGGCGAGGCGTTCGCGCAGGGACTCCACGTGGGCGCTGTGCGAGGCGTAGTCCACGGGCAGCCGCTTGGCACGGACGTGCTCGGCGCGCAGCCGGGCGAGGAGTCCGTCGAGGGCGTCGGAGTCGCCGGAGACGACCGTGGAGGCGGAGCCGTTGACGGCGGCGACGGAGAGCCTGCCGCCCCACTCGGCGATCCGGGTCCGCACCTGGTCGGCGCCCTCCCCGACGGACATCATGCCGCCGGAGCCGGACAGCAGTTCGGCGATGGCCCGGGAGCGCAGCGCGACCACCCGCGCGCCGTCGTCCAGGGACAGCGCGCCCACCGCGCAGGCGGCGGCGATCTCGCCCTGGGAGTGGCCGATGACCGCGGACGGCGTGACGCCGTGGCTGCTCCAGGTGTGCGCCAGTGACACCATGACCGCCCACAGCAGCGGCTGGACGACGTCGACGCGGTCGAGTCGCCCGCGCAGTTCCGCGCGGAGGTCCCAGTCGGCGTACGGCTTCAGCGCGTCGGCGCACTCGGCCATCCGGGCGGCGAACACCGGTGATTCCGCGAGCAGTTCGGTGGCCATGCCGGACCACTGGGAGCCCTGGCCCGGGAAGACGAAGACGGGCCGGGCACGGCCGGTGGCGGTGCCCTGGTGGAGGTTGCGGGCGGTGTCCCCGGCGGCCAGCGCGGTGAGCGCGGCGCGCAGTTCGGCGGGGCCGGTGCCGGTGACGGCGGCCCGGTGGGGGAAGCGGGCGCGGGTGGTCGCCAGCGACCACCCGACGTCGGACGGGTCGAGGCCCGGGTGGGCGTCGAGGTGGGCGAGCAGCGCGGCGGCCTGACCGGCGAGGGCGGCGGGCGACTTGGCCGAGAGCAGCCAGGGGACGGCGAGTCCCGGGGCGGTGGTTCCCGGTGCCCCCGGGGCGGATCCGGACTCGTCGGACCGGACGGCCGGTGCGCCCTGTTCGGCCTGTTCGGCCGGGGCGGGCTCGGCCGGTACGGTCTGTTCGGCCGGTGCCACGGCTGCGCTCGGGGCCACGGGTTCGGCCGGGTCGACCGGTTCGCCGTCCGGGGCCTGTTCGAGGACGACGTGGGCGTTGGTGCCGCTGATCCCGAAGGACGACACCCCGGCCCGGCGCGGGCGCCCGGCCTCCGGCCAGGACCGCTCCTCCGTCAGCAGGCGCACCTGCCCGGCCTCCCAGTCCACCTCGGTGGACGGCCGGTCGACGTGCAGGGTCCTGGGCAGCGTGCCGTACCGCATCGCCTGCACCATCTTGATGACCCCGGCGACTCCGGCGGCGGCCTGGGTGTGCCCGATGTTGGACTTGACCGAGCCCAGCCACAACGGGCGGTCCTCGGGCCGGTCCTGCCCGTACGTGGCCAGCAGCGCCTGCGCCTCGATCGGGTCGCCGAGCGTGGTGCCGGTGCCGTGCGCCTCCACCACGTCGACGTCGGCGGTGGTGAGCCGGGCGTTCTCCAGGGCCTGGCGGATGACGCGTTCCTGGGAGGGGCCGTTGGGCGCGGTCAGCCCGTTCGAGGCGCCGTCCTGGTTGACGGCGGAGCCGCGGACGACGGCGAGCACCTGGTGGCCGTTGCGGCGGGCGTCCGAAAGGCGCTCCACTACGAGGACGCCGACGCCCTCGCCCCACACCGTGCCACCGGCCGCGTCCGCGAAGGCGCGGGTGCGGGCATCGGGTGCGAGCGCGCCCTGCCGGCTGAACTCGACGAAGGTCTCCGGGGTGGCCATGACCGCGACGCCCCCGACCAGCGCGAGCGTGGACTCTCCCTGGCGCAGCGACTGCCCGGCCAGGTGCAGCGCCACCAGCGAGGAGGAGCAGGCGGTGTCGACCGACAGCGAAGGTCCCTCCAGTCCGAGGGTGTAGGCGACCCGTCCGGAGATGATGCTGCCGGAGCCGAAGCTGCCGAAGTAGTCGTGGTACTGCACGCCCGCGAACACACCGGTCGGGCTGCCCTTGAGGGAGAGCGGGTCGATGCCCGCGTTCTCCAGCGCCTCCCAGGAGGTCTCCAGCAGCAGCCGCTGCTGCGGGTCGGTGACGAGCGCCTCCTTGGGGCTGATGCCGAAGAACGAGGCGTCGAAGTCGCCCGCGTCGTACAGGAATCCGCCCCGGCCCACGTAGGAGGTGTCGGGACGCTGCCGGGTGGGGTCGACGACGCGGTCCACGTCCCAGCCCCGGTCGGCGGGGAAGTCCCCGATGGCGTCGGTGCCGTCGGCGACCAGCCGCCACAGGTCCTGCGGGGAGCGGACGTCGCCGGGGTAGCGGCAGGCCATGCCGACGATCGCCAGTGGTTCGTCGGCGCGGGCCCGCCGGGTACGGCCGGCGCGCCGCTCCGCGCCGCCCGCCCCCGTACCGGCGACGAGGGTGCCGAGGTGGGCGGCGAGCGCCTCGGGCGAGGGGTGGTCGAAGACCAGGGTGGCGGGCAGCCGCTGCCCGGTCTCGGCGGACAGGGCGTTGCGCAGTTCGATCGCGGCGAGCGAGTCGAAGCCGAGTTCCTTGAAGGCGCGGTCGGTCTCCACGGTGCCGGGCCCGGTGTGCCCGAGGACGGCGGCCACGTGGACGCGGACGGTGTGCAGCAGCGCGTCGGCGCGTTCCGCCTCGCCGAGGCCGGCCATGCGGTCGGCGAAGGCGGGCCCGGTGCCGTCCGCGGCGGCAGCCGCCCGGCGTACCGTGCGCCCCGCCAACCCCGCGAAGAGCGGGGCGAGTTCACCGCCCTGCGCGCGCAGGGCGGACGGGTTCAGGCGGACCGGGGCCAGCGCCGCGCGGTCGGTGCGGACCGCCCGGTCGAACAGGGCGGTGCCCTCCTCGGCCGACAGGGGGGTCATGCCGCCGCGCGACATGCGGGCGAGGTCGGCGTCGTCCAGGGCGCCGGTCATGCCGCCGGTCGGGGCCCACGGCCCCCAGGCCAGGGACAGGGCGGGCGAGCCGTGGGCGCGGCGGTGGGCGGCGAGCGCGTCCAGGACGGCGTTGGCGGCGGCGTAGTTGCCCTGCCCGGGGGCGCCGACGACCCCGGCGACGGAGGAGAACAGCACGAAAGCGGACAGGTCGTGACCGTCGGTCAGCTCATGGAGGTGGAGGGCGCCGAGCGCCTTGGGCGCGAGGACGGTGTCGATCCGCTCGGGTGTCAGGGAGGACACCACTCCGTCGTCGAGGACGCCCGCGGCGTGGACGACGGCGGTGAGCGGACGGTCCTGCGGGAGGGCGGCCAGGACGGCGGCGAGCGCGTCGCGGTCGGCGACGTCGCAGGCGTACGCGGTGGCGTCGGCGCCGAGGGCGGCGAGTTCGGCGACCAGTTCGCCGGCCGCGCCGCTCCGGTTGACCAGGGCGAGGTGGCGTACGCCGTGGTCGCGGACCAGATGCCGGGCGAGTACGGGACCGAGTCCGCCGGTGGCGCCGGTGAGCAGGACGGTGCCCCCGGGGTCGAAGGCGGGTGCCGGACGGTCGTGGGGCGCGGCGGCGCGTACGAGTCGGGCCGCGCGGGCGGTGCCGGAACGCACCGCGATCTGCGGTTCGCCGGAGGCCAGGACGGCGGGCAGGAGCGGGCCGGGGTCGGTGCCGGGTTCGAGGTCCAGCAGGACGCACCGGCCGGGGTTCTCCGACTGGGCGGAGCGGGCCAGGCCCCACACGGCCGCTCCGGCGAGGTCGGGCACGTCCTCGCCGTCGGCGGAGACGGCGCCCCGGGTGACGACGGCCAACGGGCGGGGATCGTCGTCCTGGAGTGCGGCGAGCACGGTGTGCAGCGCGGCGCGCACCGCATCGGCGTCCCTGCCGGGTGCGGTCTCCAGCAGCCGGTGTCCGGTGTCGGGGGCGTCGGGGGCAGGGGCCGCGATGCCCGGGGCGTCCGTGTCCAGTGCGTCGCTGCCCAGTGCCAGTGGCTGCCACGCGAGGGTGAACAGGGCGTCGGCGACGGGGTCGTGCTCGTCGCGCAACCCGGTCAGCGGGCGGGAGGCCAGTGACTCGACGGTGGCGACGGGCGCTCCCGCGGGGTCGGCCAGGTCGACGGCGAAGGTGTGGTCACCGGTGGGCACCATCCGGGCGCGCAGGGCGGAGGCGCCGACGGCGTGCAGGGTGACACCGGTGAACGTGAACGGCAGCCGGGCGGTCTCCTCGCCGGAGCCGTCGCCGAGCAGGGCCAGGGCGTGCAGGGCGGCGTCGAAGGCGGCCGGGTGCAGGCCGAAGCGGGGCGCGTCGGCGGCCGGCCGCTCCGGGAGCCGGACCTCGGCGTACAGTGCGTCGCCGTCCCGCCAGGCAGCGGTCAGGGCGCGGAAGGCCGGTCCGTAGTCGAGACCGGAGGCGGCATGCCGCTCGTACAGGCCGGCGAGGTCGAGTTCCTCGGCGTCCCGCGGGGGCCAGGCGTCGAGCCGGGCGCCGGGGACGCCCGCGCCGGGGGCGGCGTCGGCGGAGGCGGTGAGCAGGCCGGAGGCGTGCAGGGTCCAGGGGGCGTCGGCGGGCAGGTTCTCGGCGCGCGCGTGGATCTGGACGGTGCGGGCCCCGGCGGCGTCGGGGGCGCCGACGGCGACCTGGACGCGGACGCCGTCGTCGGGCGGGAGCACCAGCGGTACTTCCAGGGCGAGTTCTTCCAGCCGGACGTGACCGACCTGGTCACCGGCCCGGACCGCGAGTTCCACCATGGCGGTGCCGGGCACCACGACCGAGCCGGCGACGACGTGGTCGGCGAGCCAGGGGTGGCTGCGTACCGACAGCCGGCCGGTGAGCACCGCCGCGTCGGAGTCGGCGAGCACGGTGGCGGCGCCGAGCAGCGGGTGGTCGGCGGGGTCGAGCCCGGCGGCGCCGACGTCGCCGACCGGGGCGACCGTCTCGGGCCAGAACCGTTCGCGCCGGAAGGCGGTGGTGGGCAGGTCGACGGTGCGGGCGCCGGTGAACAGCGCCTCCCAGCGCGGGCCGTGACCGGCGGCCCACAGTCGGGCCAGGGCGGTGAGCAGGGTCTCGGCCTCGTCCCGCTCGCGACGGCAGGCGGCGACGAGGACGGCGTCCGGGCCGACGGGGCGGCCGTCGGCACCGCGACCGGCACCGCGGTCGGCGGCGTCCCGACCGACGCGACCGCCTTCGGTGCCACGACCGGCACCGGCGTCACCGTCGGCGTGGCGGCCGTCGGTGTGCTCGGCGGCCAGGCATTCGCGGGCCATGGCGGTCAGCACCGCGTCGGGGCCGATCTCCAGGTAGCGGGTCACGCCCTGGGCGGCGAGGACGCGGATCCCGTCGTGGAAGCGGACCGTCTCGCGCACGTGCCGCACCCAGTGGTCGGGGGTGGTGACGTCCTGTCCGGCGAGCGCGCCCGTCAGGTGGGACACCAGGGGGACGGTCGGCCGGTGGAACGTCAGGGACGACACCACGGACCGGAACTCGTCCAGCATGGGTTCCATCAGCGGCGAGTGGAAAGCGTGCGACACCTTCAGCCGCCTGCTCCTGGCGAACCGGGCGGCGATCGCCTCGGCCTCGGCGGCGTCGCCGGAGACGACGACGGAGTCGGGCCCGTTGACGGCGGCCAGCCCGACCCGGTCGGTGAGCAGAGGCCGGACGTCGTCCTCCCCCGCGCGCAGGGCGATCATGGCGCCGCCCTCGGGGAGGGCCTGCATCAGCCGGCCGCGCGCGGCCACCAGCGTGGCGGCGTCCGCGAGGTCCAGTACGCCCGCGACATGGGCGGCGGTGATCTCGCCGATGGAGTGCCCGGCGAGGTAGTCGGGTTCCAGGCCCCAGGACTCCACCAGCCGGTACAACGCGGTCTCGAAGGCGAACAGCGCGGTCTGGGTCCGGGCGGTGCGGTCGAGCGGCTCGGGGTCGTCGCCGAGGACCAGCGCGCGCAGTTCGTCGTCGCCGAACCGTTCGCAGATCTCGTCGAAGGCGCGGGCGAAGACCGGGAAGCGCGCGTACAGTTCGCGGCCCATGCCGGGGCGCTGGGAGCCCTGGCCGCTGAACAGGAAGGCGGTCTGTCCCTTGCGCACGCGGCCGAGCGCGGCGGCCGGGCCGCCCCCGGCGAGCCGGTTCACGGCGTCGAGCAGGTGCTCGCGGTCGGCGCCGAGGACCACGGCCCGGTGCGTGTGCGCGGTGCGGGTGACGGCCAGGGAGTGGGCCACGTCGACGGGGTCCTGGTCCGTGACGGCGGCGGCCAGGCGGGCGGCCTGCTCGCGCAGGGCGTGCTCGGTCCGGCCGGAGAGCACCCACGGCACCAGCGGCGGTGCGGTGCGCGGCGCCGGCAGTTCGGGCGACGCCGGCTCACCGACCGTTTCGACGGCTGTTTCAACGCCCGGTTCGGCGGCCGGTTCCACGGCTGTTTCAACAGCCGGTTCGACGGCCGGGGCCTCCTCCAGGATGGTGTGGGCGTTGGTGCCGCTGGCGCCGAAGGAGGAGACGGCGGCCCGCCGGGGCCGTCCCGGGTCGGTCCAGGGGCGGTTGGCGGTGAGCAGGCGGACGTTGCCCCGCTCCCAGTCGACCTTGGTGGACGCCTCCTCGGCGTGCAGGGTGCGCGGCAGCACGGCGTGCCGCATCGCCATGACGGCCTTGATGATTCCGGCGACTCCGGCGGCGGCCTGGGTGTGCCCGATGTTGGACTTGACCGAGCCCAGCCACAACGGGCGGTCCTCGGGCCGGTCCTGCCCGTACGTGGCCAGCAGCGCCTGCGCCTCGATCGGGTCGCCGAGCGTGGTGCCGGTGCCGTGCGCCTCCAGCAGGTCGACATCGGCGGTGGTGAGCCCGGCACCGGCCAGCGCGGCACGGATGACGCGTTGCTGGGAGGGGCCGTTGGGCGCGGTCAGCCCGTTCGAGGCGCCGTCCTGGTTGACGGCGGAGCCCCGGATGACGGCGAGCACCTGGTGGCCGTTGCGGCGGGCGTCGGAGAGCCGTTCCAGCAGCAGCATCCCGGCGCCCTCGCCCCAGCCGGTGCCGTCGGCAGAGTCCGCGAAGGACTTGCAGCGGCCGTCCGGGGCGAGCCCGCGCTGACGGCTGAACGCGATGAAGGAGTTGGGGGTGGACATGACCGTGGCGCCGCCCGCGAGCGCGAGGGAGCACTCCTTGCCGCGCAGGGCCTGCACGGCGAGGTGCACCGCGACGAGCGCGGAGGAGCAGGCGGTGTCGACGGTGACGGCCGGGCCCTCCAGTCCGAGGGTGTAGGAGATACGGCCGGAGATCACGGCGGCCAGGGCGCCGGTGCCGAGCGCGGCCTCGCTGTCCTGCTCCGTCCTCGCCAGGACGTCCCGGTAGTCCTGGCCGTTCGTACCGGCGAACACCCCGACGCGGGTGCCGTGCACCGAGTGGGGGGCGATACGGGCGCGTTCCAGCGCCTCCCACGACACCTCCAACAACAGCCGCTGCTGCGGGTCCATGGCCACCGCCTCGCGCGGGCTGATGCCGAAGAACTCCGGGTCGAATCCAGCCGCGTCGTCCAGGAAGCCGCCGCGCCGGGTGTACGTCCTGCCGGTGGCGTCCGGGTCCGGGTCGTAGAGGGCGTCGGTGTCCCAGCCCCGGTCGGCGGGGAAGTCCCCGATGGCGTCGGTGCCGTCGTGGACGAGCCGCCAGAACTCCTCGGGCGTGCCGACCCCGCCGGGGAAGCGGCAGCTCATCGCGACGATCGCGACGGGTTCCCGGTCCTGCGTCTCCACCTCGCGCAGCCGCTGACGGGTCCGGTGCAGATCGGCGGAGACCCGCTTGAGGTAGGACAGCAGCTTTTCGTCGTTGGTCATCGGGTGTCGCCACTCCTGTGCAAAGAGGTGTGCGAAGAGGTGTGCGGAGAACCGTGCGGGGAGGTGCGTGGGGAGGTGGGCCGCGGGCGGGCCGGGGTGTCGTGGGGCCGCCGGGTCATGCCGGGCCGAGTTCGTTGTCGATGAAGGCGAAGACGTCGTCGGCGGAGGCCTCTTCGAGCCGGCCGGTGACGGTGGCCGCGTCGTCCTGACCGAGGGTCTTGTTCAGGTCGTTGAGCAGGGCCTGGAGGCGCACGGTGACCCGGCTCCGTTCGATGTCCTCGGCGGTGAGACCGCCGAGCCGGGCGGCGACCCGTTCGAACTCGTCGACGACGGTGTCCACGGAGGTGTCCGCTCCGGCCAGTTCGGTGCCCAGGTGTTTCACGAGGGCGGCGGGGGTGGCGTAGTCGAAGACGAGGGTGGCGGGCAGCGGCACCCCGGCGGCGGCGCTGATCCGGTTGCGCAGGTCGACGGAGGTGAGCGAGTCGAAGCCGAGGTCGCGGAAGGCGGTGGCCGGTTCGACGGCGGTGGCGTCGGCGTAGCCGAGTACGGCGGCGGCCTGGCCGCACACCAGGTCCTGGAGGGCGCGTTCGCGTTCCCCACCGGTGAGTCCGGCGAGTTTCGCCGCGAGGCCGTCGGCCTGGTTCGCGCCGTCCGGGCCGCCGGTGCCGCGCCGCGCCCCGGGCAGCGCGTCCAGCAGCGGAGCGGGGCGGCTCGCGGTGAACGCGGGGGCGAACACCGACCAGTCGACGTCCGCGACGGTGACGGTGGTGTCGCCGCCGTCCAGGGCCCGTCGCAGCGCGGTGAGGGCGACGTCCGGGGCGAGCGGGGAGATGCCCATGGCCCGGGTGGCGGAGCGGACCGCGCCGTGCGCCGCCATGCCGTCGCCGCCCCACGGCCCCCAGGCCACGGACGTGGCGGGCAGCCCGAGCGCGTGCCGGTGTTCGGCCAGGGCGTCCAGGAAGGCGTTGGCGGCGGCGTAGTTGGCCTGGCCCGCGCCGCCGACGGTGGCGGTGAGGGAGGAGAAGAGCACGAACGCCGACAGGTCCCGGTCCGCGGTCAGTTCGTGCAGGTGGCGGGCGGCGTCCGCCTTCGGGGCGAGGACCCGGGCGAACCGGTCGGGGGTCAGCCCGTCCAGTACGCCGTCGTCGAGGACCCCGGCCAGGTGCACGACGGCCGTGAGGGGGTGCTCCCGCGGTACGGAGTCGAGGAGTTCGGCCAGTGCGGAGCGGTCGGCGATGTCTCGGGCGGCCAGGGTGACCGCCGTTCCGGCGGCCCTGAGTTCCCGGGCCAGTTCGGCTGCGCCGGGGGCGTCGGGGCCCCGGCGGGAGACGAGGAGCAGGTGGTCGGCGCCCTCGGCGGCGAGCAGGCGGGCGACGGCGGTGCCGAGCGCTCCGGTGGCTCCGGTGACCAGCACGGTGCCGGACGGCCGCCAGGGGGCACCGGCGCGAGCCGGGGCGGGCTCCAGCCGCCGCCCGTGGGCGCCGGTCTCGCGGATCACGATCTGGTCCTCGTCACCGGAGTCGCCGAGCAGCGCGGCCAGCCGGGCGGCGGTGCGCGGGCCGATCTCGGCGGGCAGGTCGATCAGTCCGCCCCACCGGTCGGGGTGTTCGAGGGCGGCGACCCGGCCCAGGCCCCACAGCCCGGCCTGGGCGAAGCCGGTGACGGCGTCGCCGGGCCCGTGGCCGACGGCGTCCCGGGTGACGCACCACAACGGCGCGTCGGCACCGGCGTCCCCGAGGGCCTGGAGAAGGGTGGCGGCGGTGGCCGTCGGCGTCGCCGGGCCCGGCAGGAGCAGCACGCCGTCGACGGCGGTCCGGTCGGCGAGTGCGGCCGTCAGCGCGGCGCGGTCGGCCTCGTCCGGCACGGCGAGGATGTCGATGTCCCGGCCCCGGCCACCCGGTCCCCGGCCGGTGTGTGCGTCGACGCCGGTCAGCGCGTCGAGGACGGTACGGGTCCAGGGGGCGTCGGCGGCGGATTGGGGGACGACGGCCAGCCAGGTTCCGCCGCGCGCCGGGGTGGCGGCGGGGGCGAGCGGTTCCCAGGTGACGCGGTGGCGCAGCGCGTCGGCGGCGGCGTGGGCCTGTCGTCGGCCGTGCCAGGCGGCGAGGGCGGGCACGACGGAGGCGACCGCCGTCTCGTCGTCGAGGCCGAGGGTGGCGGCGACGGCGGGGACGTCCCGGTCGCGCACCAGCTCCCAGAACGGATCGTCGGCGTCGCCGCCCGTGCGGGCGGCGGCGGAGCGCTCGGCCTGGAGGATGGGGGCGTCCTCCCAGTGCCGGTCCCGGCGGAACGGATAGGTGGGCAGGTCGACGGTGCGTCCGCCGCTGAACACGGCCCGCCAGTCCGGGCCGGTGCCGGTCAGGTGCAGCCGGCACAGGGCGTCGGTGAGGGCGGCGTCCTCGGGCCGGTCGCGCCGCTGGGTGCCGATGGCCTCGGGGACCACGTCCCGCGCCATGGTGCTGAGGACCGTGTCCGGGCCGATCTCCAGGAAGCGGGTGGCGCCCTCGGCGACGAGGGTGGTGATCCCGTCGTGGAAGCGGACCGCCTCGCGCACGTGCCGCACCCAGTAGTCGGCGGAGGTCAGGTCGTCGGCGACGCGGCCGGTGACGTTGGAGACGACGGGCAGCGCGGGTTCGTGGAAGGTGAGCCCGGCCAGCACCTCGCGGAAGGGTTCGAGCATCGGCTCCATGCGGTGCGAGTGGAAGGCGTGCGACACCTTCAGCCGGGTGCTCTTCTCGACCTTCGCGGCGACGGCGAGGACGGCCTCCTCGTCGCCGGAGACGACCACCGAGCGGGCGCCGTTGACGGCGGCGATGCCGACGCCGTCGGTGAGGAGCGCGGTGACGTCGTCCTCGGCGGCCAGCAGGGACACCATGGCGCCACCGGCCGGCAGGTCCTGCATGAGCCGGCCCCGGGCGGCGACCAGCGCGACCGCGTCCGCCAGGTCCAGCACCCCGGCGACATGGGCGGCGACGACCTCGCCGATGGAGTGCCCGGCGAGCAGGTCGGGGCGGACGCCCCAGTGCTCCAGCAGCCGGTACAGGGCGGTCTCGAAGGCGAACAGCGCGGCCTGGGTGTGGACGGTACGGTGCAGCGGCACCTCGGCGCCGTCGGCGTTCTCGCGGTCGGTGTCCGCTCCGGCGGTGTCGGCTCCGGCGCCGTCCTCGCCCGGGACGTCGAACATGACGTCGCGCAGTGGCCGTTCCAGGTACGCGTCGAAGGCGGCGCAGATCTCGTCGAGGGCGGCGGCGAACACCGGGAACGCGGCGTACAGGGTGCGGCCCATGCCGGGGCGCTGCGAGCCCTGCCCGGTGAACAGCACGGCCAGGCGCCCGGGTTCGGGGGCGACGACGGGTGCGTGGGTGCCGTCGACGATCCCGCGCAGGGCGTCCAGCAGTTCGTCCCGGTTCCGTCCGGTGACGGCGGCGCGGTGACCGAAGGTGCTGCGGGCGGTGGCGAGGGTGTACCCGACGTCGTACGGGTCGAGACCGTCGGCGGCGGCCAGCAGCCGTTCCGCCTGGCGCCGCACGGCGTCGGCGCCCTTGCCGGAGAGCAGCCACGGCACGACGGGCAGCGTGGCACGGGCCGGGGCGGCGTCGGCGGGGCCGGTGGGCGGGGCCTCCTCCAGGATGGTGTGCGCGTTGGTGCCGGAGATGCCGAACGAGGAGATCCCGGCGCGGCGCGGCCTGCCGTCGCCGTCCCAGGGGCGGGGCTCGGTGAGGAGTTCCACGTCGCCCGCGCTCCAGTCGACGGCGGTGGTGGGGGTGCCGACGTGCAGGGTGCGGGGCAGGGTTCCGTGGCGCATCGCCATGACCATCTTGATGACGGCGCCGACCCCGGCGGCGGCCTGGGCGTGGCCCATGTTGGACTTGATGGAGCCCAGCCACAGCGGTCGGCCCTCGGGCCGGTCCTGCCCGTACGCGGCGATGACGGCCTGGGCCTCGATGGGGTCGCCGAGGGTGGTGCCGGTGCCGTGCGCCTCGACCGCGTCGACGTGGTGCGGGGCCAGTTGGGCGTCGGCGAGCGCCTGCCGGATGACGCGGATCTGGGCCGGTCCGCTCGGCGCGGTCAGGCCGTTGGACGCGCCGTCCTGGTTGACGGCGGAGCCGCGGACGACGGCGAGCACCTGGTGGCCGTTGCGGCGGGCGTCGGACAGTCGCTCGACCAGCAGCATGCCCGCGCCCTCGGCCCAGGCGGCACCGGCCGCGTCGTCGGAGAAGGAACGGCAGCGGCCGTCGGGCGACAGCGCCCGGCGCTCGCTGAACTCGATGAACATCTCGGGGCTGGCCATGACGGCGGCGCCGCCCGCGAGCGCGAGGGAGCACTCCCCCTTGCGCAGCGACCGGATCGCGGAGTGCAGCGCGACCAGGGAGGAGGAGCAGGCGGTGTCCATGGTGATGGCCGGGCCCTCCAGTCCGAGGGTGTAGGCGATGCGCCCGGAGACGATGCTGCCGGAGATGGTGCCGCCGAGGTAGTCGTGGTGCATCAGGCCGACGAAGACACCCGTCGGGGTGCCCTTCATGGCCGTGGGGTCGATGCCGGCCCGTTCGAATGCCTCCCAGCTGACCTCCAGCAGCAGCCGTTGCTGCGGGTCGGTGCCGGGCGCGTCCTTGGGGCTGATGCCGAAGAAGGCGGGGTCGCACTCGGCCGCGTCGTGCAGGAAGCCGCCGTGGCGTACGTAGGTCCGGCCCGGGGAGCCGGGTTCGGGGTCGTAGATCGCGTCGACGTCCCAGCCCCGGTCGGTGGGGAAGTCGGAGACGACGTCGCGGCCCTCGTCGACGACCCGCCACAGGTCTTCGGGGGTACGGATCCCGCCGGGGTAGCGGCAGCCCATGCCGATGACGGCGACGGGTTCGTGGTCCTGTTCCTCCAGCACCCGTACGCGGCGGCGGCTGCGCTCCAGCTCCGTCGTGGCCCGCTTCAGGTAGTCGCGGAGCTTGTCGGCCGTGGCCGGGGCTTCCATCACAGGGCTCCCAGTTCGTTGTCGATCCTGGCGAAGAGTTCTTCGTCGCCGGCTTCGCCGAGGTCCCCCGGCGGTACGGGCGCGGCGTCGCGGCCGTGGGCGTCACGGGCGTCGTACCAGCCGCGCAGCAGCGCTTCCAGGCGCGCGGTGACACGGGTGTGGCTGCCGTCGCGGTCGGGCAGGGCGAGCAGCGCCGCCTCCAGCCGGTCCAGGTCGGCCAGGGCGGACCGGGCGAGATCGGCCGGTCCGGGGACGAGTTCGGTCTTGAGGTGGGCGGCGAGCGTACGCGGCGAGGGCTGGTCGAAGACCAGCGTCGCCGGGAGGGTGAGGCCGGTGGCGCGCGAGAGGAGATTGCGCAGTTCGACGGCGGCCAGCGAGTCGAAGCCCATCTCCTGGAAGGCGCGCCCGGGGTCGACGGCCTCCGGGGAGGGGTGGCCGAGTACCGCGGCGACATGGGTGCGGACCAGCTCGACCAGGGCACGGTCGCGTTCGGAATCGGGCAGTCCCGCGAGCCGTTCGCGCCAGTCGGTCTTCGCGGCGGCAGGGGCGGCCTCGCCGGTGGCGGGGGCGGCGCGCCGGCCGGGCGCGGGCCGGACGAGTCCGCGCAGCAGGGCGGGCACCCCGTCCGGGCGGGTTCGTACGGCGGCGGCGTCCAGGCGGACGGGGACCACGACGGCGTCCTCGCCGCCGGGTCCGGCGTCGAACGCGCGCAGCCCCTGGGCGGTCGTCAACGGCGGCAGGCCGAGGCGGCGCAGGCGTTCCAGATCTGCCGCGTCGATTCCGGCGCTCATGCCCCTGCCCGTGCCGCCACCCGGGCCACCGCTCGTACCGTCGCCCGTGCCGCCGTCCGGGGCCCACAGTCCGTAGGCCAGGGAGACGGCGGGCAGGCCGAGGGCGCGGCGGTGGGCGGCGAGACCGTCGAGGAAGGTGTTGGCGGCGGCGTAGTTGGCCTGGCCACCGCCGACGAGCAGACCGGCGGTGGAGGACAGCAGTACGAACGCCGACAGGTCGAGGTCCGCGGTCAGTTCATGCAGATGCCAGGCGGCGTCCGCCTTGGGGTGCAGCACCCGCTCCACCCGGCCTGTGTCGAGGCTGGTCAGCACGCCGTTGTCGACGACTCCCGCGGCGTGCACCACGGCCCGCACCGGGTGCCGGCCGAGCAGCGCGGCGAGGGCGTCGCGATCGGCGACGTCGCAGCGGGCGAGGACGGCCTCGGCCCCGAGCGCGGCGAGTTCGTCGCGCAGGGCGGTGGCGCCGGGCGCGTCCGCGCCGCGTCGTCCGACCAGCAGCAGACGGCGCACGCCGTGCTCGGTGACCAGGTGACGGGCGATCAGGGCGCCCAGGCCGCCGGTGCCGCCGGTGACGAGGACGGTGCCGTCCGGGTCCCAGGCGGGCGGGACGCCGGGCTTGGCGCGGGCCAGGCGCGGCACTCGCACCTCGCCGTCGCGTACGGCGATCTCCGGCTCGTCCGAGGCGAGGGCGGTGGCGAGGGCGGTGGGGAGCGCGGTGGTGAGGACGACGCCGGACGCGGCTCCCTCGGTGCCGTGGATGTCGCCGCCGTGGATGCCGACCAGCAGGAAGCGGCCGGGGTTCTCGGCGGCGGCGGCCCGTACCAGGCCGAACAGCGGGGCGTGCGCGAGGTGGTCGCCGCGCAGCAGCACGGCGAGCCTGCGACCGGTGAAACGCTCGTCGGCCAGCCAGTCGCGCAGGGTGTCCAGGGTGGTGCCGACCAGATCCCGTACCCGCGAGGGCAGATCGCGGCCGGTGCCGGGGTCGGGGGCGGGCGGTACGGCGAGCACGACGGTGCCGGGCATCGTGTCCCCGTCGTCGCACGCGTACGCGTCCGCGAGTGCGGCCAGGTCGGGGTGGCGTGGGGCGTCGAGTCCGAGGTCGGCGCCGCACACGGCGAGGTCCGGCCGGGGCGGGTTCGCCGTGGCCCCGGGCGCGGGGACGAACTCGACCCGGTACAGCGGGTCGTCGGCGTCCCCGGCGAGCTGGTCGGCGGTGACGGGCCGGGCCACCAGGCCGCGAATGGTGGCGACGGGCGCGCCGTGGCCGTCGGTGAGGTCGAGACGTACGGAGTCGGCACCTGCCGGGGACAGGCGCAGGCGCAGGCGGTCGGCGCCCGCTCCGTGCAGGGTGATGCCGTTCCAGGCGAACGGCAGCACGGCCTGTCCGCCGGGCAGGTCCAGCAGGTTGACGTGCAGGGCCGCGTCCAGGAGCGCCGGGTGGACGCCGAAGGCGCCCGCGGTGGTGCGCGCCCCGTCGGGCAGGGCGGCCTCGGCGTACAGTTCGTCACCCCTGCGCCACATGGCACGCAGCCCCTGGAAGACCTCGCCGTACCCGTAGCCGGCGCGGGCCAGTTCGGGGTAGAGCCCGTCCAGGTCGACGGGTTCGGCGCCGGCGGGCGGCCAGACGGCGGGGGCGGACGACGAGGGGGACGAGGCAGCCGGGGCGGACGAGGCGGCCGGTGGCGCCTCGTCGGTCGCCGCGTTGGCCAGGACACCGCCCGCGTTGCGCGTCCACGGGGCGTCGGGGGTGTCGGTGCGACGGGACCAGACGGACAGTTCCCGGCGTCCGTCGCGCTCGCTGTCGACAACGACCTGTACGGCCACGGCCCCCTGCTCGGGCAGGGTCAGCGGGGCGTGGAGGGTGAGCTCCGCCACCGTGCCGCAGCCGGTGAACTCCGCCGCCCGCAGGGCCATGTCGACGAAGGCGGTACCGGGCAGCAGGACGGTGCCGTGGACGGTGTGGTCGCCGAGCCAGGGGTGCGAGGACAGGGACAGCCGTCCGGTGAGGAGCGCCCCTTGCGTGTCGGGCAGTTCGGTGGCGGCGGTCAGCAGCGGGTGGCCGGTGGCGCTCTGGCCGAGGCCGTCGGCGTCACCGCTGCCGTCGGCCGCGGCCTCCAGCCACAGCCGGGTCCGCTGGAAGGCGTAGGTGGGCAGATCGATGTGCCGGGCCCGGTGAGGAGCGTAGAACGCCTGCCAGTCGACGAGGGAGCCGAGGGAGACGCGAGCGACGGACGAGCCGGAGGACCCGGACGAACGGGAAGTCCTGGAAGCGCCGGGGGACTTGGCGGTCCCTGAAGAACCCGTGGCGCCGAGGGCGTCCAGCCGGGCCACGCCGCTGACCAGGTCGTACGGCTCGTCACCGTCGCGTCGCAGGGTGGGGACGCACACGCTGTCCTCGGGAAGGCATTCCCCGGCCAGGGCGGTGAGCGCCGCGTCCGGACCGACTTCGAGGAAGGCGCGTACGCCGAGGTCGCGCAGGGTGGCGAGGGCGGCGGCGAACCGGACCGGGCGGCGGACGTGCTCCACCCAGTAGTCGGGCGTGGCCAGATGGCCGGGGTCGGCGGGGGCGCCGGTGAGGGCGGAGACGATGGGAATGCGCGGCGCGCGGTACGCGCACCGGGCCGCGGCCTCGGCGAAGCCGGCCAGCATCGGCTGCATCAGCGGCGAGTGGAAGGCGTGGGACACCTTCAGCCGCTTGGCGTGCGCGAAACGGGCGGCGAGCGCGTCGACGGCTTCCTCCTCCCCCGAGATCACCACCGACCGGGGACCGTTGACGGCGGCGAGACCGACCCGCCCGTCCAGGTGGGGAGCGACCTCGTCCTCGGTCGCCCGCAGCGCGGCCATGGCACCGCCCGGGGGCAGTGCCGCCATCAGGCGGCCACGGGCGAGGACGAGGTCCACGGCGTCCGGCAGGGACAGCACGTCGGCGACATGGGCGGCGGCGAGCTCACCGACGGAGTGACCGGCCAGGTGCCCCGGGGTCAGCCCCCAGGACTCCAGCAGGCGGTAGAGGGCCACCTCGGTGGCGAAGATGGCGATCTGCGCATGGTCAGTACGGGTCAGCAGCTCGGCGTCGCCGTCGATCAGCTCGCCGAGCGGACGTTCCAGGTGGGGGTCGGCGAGCGCGCACACCGCGTCGAACGCCTCGGCATAGACCGGGTGGGCGCGGTACAGGGCGCGGCCCATGCCGACGCGCTGGGAACCCTGGCCGGTGAAGAGGAACGCCGTTCCGCCGCCGACCGGGGTGAGGGGGGTCGCGGCGGCCAGCGCGGCCAGCAGTTCGCCGGTGTCGCGGCCGACCGCGACGGCGCGGTACCGGAACCGGGTGCGGGCGGTGGCCAGGGACAGCCCGATGTCCGCAGGGGTGGCGTCGCCGCGCCGGACGAGGTGGTCGCGCAGCCGGTCGATCTGGGCGGCCAGGGCCTCGGGGCTGCGCCCCGTGACGACCCAGGGCACAGGGCCGGGCGCGGGCGCAGGACCGGTCGCGGGCACAGCCGCGGACACGGGCACGGGGGCGCCCTGCGCCGGGGCCGGGTCCGCACCGTCGACGGACACCGATCCCGTATCGGCGGGGACCGATTCGTCGGGGGCCTGTTCCAGCACGACGTGCGCGTTGGTGCCGCTGATGCCGAAGGAGGAGACGGCGGCGCGGCGCGGACGGCCGGTGTCGGGCCAGGGACCGCGTCCCCGGGCCAGTTCGACGGCTCCCGCGTCCCAGTCGACCCGGTCCGTGGGGGCGTCGGCGTGGAGGGTGGGCGGCACCTCGCCGTGGCGCATGGCCATCACCATCTTGATGACGCCCGCCGCGCCCGCGGCGGCCTGGGTGTGCCCGAGGTTGGACTTCACGGAACCGAGCAACAGCGGGCGGTCCGCGGGGTGTTCGCGGCCGTAGGTGGCCAGCAGTGCCTGCGCCTCGATCGGGTCGCCGAGGGAGGTTCCGGTGCCGTGCGCCTCGACCACGTCCACGCCGTCGGCGGTGACCCCGGCGGCGGCCAGCGCCTGCCGGATGACCCGTTGCTGGGAGGGGCCGTTGGGCGCGGTCAGCCGACTGCTGGCGCCGTCGGAGTTGACGGCGCTGCCCCGCACGACGGCGAGCACCGGGTGGCCGTTGCGCCGAGCGTCGGCCAGGCGTTCCACGACCAGCATGCCGACGCCCTCCCCCCAGCCGGTGCCGTCGGCGGAGGCGGAGAACGCCTTGCAGCGGCCGTCGGGAGCGAGGCCGCGCTGACGGCTGAAGTCGACGAACGTCTCCGGTGTGGACATCACGGTGACCCCGCCGGCCAGGGCGAGCGAGCATTCGCCCGACTGGAGCGCGCGCACCGCCCAGTGCAGGGCGACCAGGGAGGAGGAGCAGGCGGTGTCGACGGTGACGGCCGGGCCTTCCAGACCGAAGGCGTAGGCCACGCGCCCGGAGGCGATGCTCGCCGCGCTGCCGTTGGCGAGGTAGCCGTCGAGGTCCTCGGGGACGGTGGTGAGGCGGGTGGCGTAGTCGTTGTACATCACGCCGACGAACACGCCGGTACGGCTGCCGCGCAGCGAGGCCGGGACGATGCCGGCCCGTTCGAACGCCTCCCAGGAGGTCTCCAGCAGCAGCCGCTGCTGCGGGTCCATGGCGAGGGCCTCGCGGGGGCCGATGCCGAAGAAGTCGTAGTCGAAGTCGGCGGCGTCGTACAGGAATCCGCCGGTACGGGCGTAGGTCCTGCCGGCCCGGCCCGGCTCGGGGTCGTACAGGGCGTCCATGTCCCAGCCCCGGTCGACGGGGAAGTCCGACACGGCGTCGGTGCCCGTCGCCACCAGGTCCCACAGGTCCTCGGGCGAGGTGACACCGCCCGGGTAGCGGCAGCCGATGCCGACGACGGCGACGGGACCGTGGGCGCGTTGCTCGTTCTCGCGCAGCCGGCGCCGCGCCTCCCGCAGGTCCGCGGTCGTCCGCCTGAGATAGTCGAGCAGTTGCTCTTCGTTGTTCACCAGCGCGCCGTCCGATCGAGATCGAAAGTGGGCCTCGGTCCTGCGGACTGTGCCGGGGCGGGCTCCCGGTCCGCTTCTCTCTCCGTTGTCGGAGGCTAGGCAGGGCGCGATGGCGCCTGATACCCCTACGGCCCCCAGGGACCCCGGGGCCGGTACGGGGCGGGGCGGAGGCGGGGCCGTCCGGAGCCGGTGCAGGGAGCGGGGCGGAGGCGGGGGCGGTCCGGGGGCCGGGACGGTAGGGGGTTCGAGAGGCGTACGGGGCCGGGACGGAACGGCGCGGGCGGCGGCACGGGGCCGGGCGGTCGGGCGTACCGGAACCGGGGAGGAGGCGCCCGGACGTGACCTGCTTCACGTGTGTCGCGCCCCGTTTCCATTCTTCACCTCCCCGTAAATTCATCGACCGAGCAAAACTTGCTTCGAGCAGGCACTATGAGAGAAATGGAGCCGGAAGAGGCGTGGTTGACAACGTTGGTACCGATCTATAGCGTCTCTGCATTCCATGACCAGGAAGCCTTTCCGATCCGGCTCGGAAGACCTGTCGAGCCGGATCGATTCACGCCAAGAACGTCTTGAAACAGCCCCGACGGCCCCGAACCCGGAACCGTCGAACAGACCGGAGCACAAAGGGCTGCCACGGTGGCGGCAGTCTTCGCACCACGGGACAGCGGCGGTACGCCGGAACCGGGCCCGGTTCCGGCGTACCGCCGCTGTCCCGGCACGAGCGACCCCGCAGGCGTAGTTGGACACAGGGGGGAATACCATGCGTCTTTTCGATCGCTCCAATGATTTACGCATACTTAACGAGGCTTTTACCGAGAGCGCGAGCGGAAACGGTCAACTGGTGATCATCGTGGGCGGTCCGGGCGCTGGAAAGACTCAGCTCCTGCATGAATTCCTCGACACCCCGGACCGATTAGGGGCCCGCATACTCCAGGGCACGGCATGCCCGACCGAACAAAACCAGCCGATGAGCCTGTTGCGGAAATTACTGGGCAACGACGGGGTGGAGACCACGCCTTCGGCCACCGTACCGCCGACGGAGGTACCCCGGGGGGCGTTCACTCCGTCCGAGGTGCTCCGGGACGGAACGGCGCCCGGAGAACCGGAACTGGGAACGACCGAGGCACTGCTGCGGATCGCCGACGGCGAACGCCCCCTGGTGGTCGCCGTGGACGACGCCCACCTCATGGACCGGGCCTCGCTGCGTGCCGTCGTCCATCTGCTGCACCGGAGCCGTTTCCGTCGGATCCTGGTGGTGTGCACCACGTCCGGCCAGCCCGACGCCGCGCGCTCGGCCGCGTACACCGAACTGATCCGCCAGCCGCACCGACGGGCCCGTCTCGCTCCCCTGTCGGAGCGGGCCGTCGGCGAACTGATCGCCGCTCAGACCGGTTCACCCCGGCCGGCCGGGGTGAACCGGGCCTTTCACCGCGCGACCGCCGGTAACCCCCTGCTGGTGCACGCCCTGCTGGACGACAGCGCCCGCTTCGGCCGCGAGATGGACCGACCGGTCGCCAGCACCTCCTACCGCCAGGCGGTGCTGTCCCTGGTGCACCGCGGCGAGCCACGCCACGTACGGGTGATCCGGACGCTCGCCGCGCTGTCCGCCCCGGTCTCCGTCACCGCGCTGTCCGCACCGGCTTCCTCCGCCTCCGCACCGGCTTCCGGCACCGCGCCGTTCGCACCGGCCTCCCTCGCCGTCGTCGCCGAACTCTCCGACACCCCGCCGGCCGGTGCCGAGGAGGCCGTCGAGGCCCTCAACTCCGTGGGGCTGCTGGACGGCCATGTCCTGCGCCATCCGACCGCGGCCACCGCCGTGCTCGACGACATGGCCCCCGTCGATCGGGCCGAGCTGCACGGCCGGATCGCCGGACTGCTGTACCGCAGCGGCGCGCCCGCCCGGGAGGTGGCCCGTCATCTGCGCGCCGCCGACCGGGTCCCGAGCCCCTGGGGCGCGAGTGTCCTGCGCGCCGCCGCCGATCAGGCCCTGGCGGCGGACGACGTGGAGTCGTGCGGCGGATATCTGCGGCTGGTGCTGCGCGACTGCTCCGACGAGCGGGAGCGCAACGCCCTGTCGGCCGCCCTCGGACGTGCGGAGTGGCGCACCAACCCCGCCGCGGCGGGCACCCATCTGGAACCCTTGCGCCGAGCCGCGCTGGAGGGCGCCCTCAGCACGCGCGACACCGCCGGCGTGCTGCGGCACATGCTGTGGCAGGGCGACACCGAACTGGCCGCCGAGGCCGTGGCCACGCTCGTGTCCGGGCACTCCCCGGAGGATGCCCAGATCCTGGTCGAGGTCGAGTTCGTACGGCAGTGGTTCTACGGGGTCGCGCTGCCCACCAGGAGCACCTGGGCGACCGGACCCGACCCGCGCAGGCACGTTCCCACCTGCCGGAACGGCGGACTGTCCGCCCAGGTGGCCATGCTGGTCGGCGGGGTCGCCACGGACGATTCCGCCGCGGCGGTGGCCCAGGCCCTCCAGGGACACCAACTCGACCATCTCAACCTGGAGTTGGTTGCTATGGCGCTTCTGGCGATCGCTCATGCCGACCGGCCCGCGCTCGCCGCCGACGCGTGCGGCGCACTGCTGGAATGCGCCGCGGAGCGCCGGGCCACCACCTGGCAGGCGCTGCTGGGCAGCGTCCGGGCGGAGATCGCCCTGCTGCGGGGGGACATGACGACCGCGGCCCAGGGGGCGCGCCGGGCGCTGGACAGTCTGCACGAGCAGAGCTGGGGGGTGCTCGCCGGTCTTCCACTGTCCACGGCGATCTTCGCGCACACCGCGATGGGCGCCTACGACGATGCCGAGGAACTGCTCGCGCGGGACGTTCCCGAACCGATGTTCCGCACCGTCTTCGGCATCCAGTACCTGCGGGCCCGGGGCCACCACTACCTCGCCACCGACCGGCCCTTCGCCGCCCTGAACGACTTCGAGACGTGCAGCCAGCTGATGCGGCAGGGGAATTCGAGCCTGCAGAAGGGCATCCCGTGGCGGTCCGACCTGGCCCTGGCCAACCTGCGGATCGGCAGACCCGGGACGGCCCGGAAGTGGGCCGAGGAGCAATTGCGGCTGCCCGGCGGACACAGTTCCCGGGCCCGGGCGATGGGCCTGCGCATGCTGGCGGCCACCAGCAAACCGCACCGCCGGGCCACGCTGCTGCGCGAGACGATCGACCTGCTGAAGACGTGCGGCGACCAGCACACGCTCGCCCAGGCCTACGCCGATCTGTCCGCGGCCCACTACGAGTTGGGCGAGTACGCCCGCGCCCGGCTGGTCGCCCGCCAGGCGGCCCGGGAGGCGAAGGCGTGCAGCGTGGAGTCCCCGGTCGACGCGCATCTGCTGGAGGACCCCGCCACGCAGTCCGAGGCGTCCGGGGCGAAGGGCGGCCCCGCCCTGCTCAGCGACGCGGAGTGCCGGGTCGCGGGGCTGGCCGCGCTCGGGTACACCAACCGTGAGATAAGCGGCCGCCTGCACGTCACGATCAGCACGGTTGAGCAGCACCTGACCCGTGTCTACCGCAAGCTCAACGTGGCCAGCCGGTCCGAACTGCCGTCGAAGATGCTGGAGCACCGCATCCCGAAACTCTCCGACCGCTGGGCCACCACCCACTCCCCCGCGGGCTGAGCGCCGGCGGGCCGGGCGGTTCCCGGCCCGCCCGGTCGCCTCGACGGCGGGGTGGGTCGCCCGGCGCGAGGGCGTTCCCCGCGAGAGCCCGTGACCCGACTGGATCGCGAGAGCCCGTGACCCGACTGGATAGGGTCGGAACAGACCGGCTGATTGCGGCACACCGAGCGGTTGCGGCACACCGTCCGGTTGCGGCAGACCGACCAGGAGAGGCAGTGGCGTGGTGAGCGAGATCGTGATCGCGCAGACGACCATCGACGACGAGGGCCGGGCGAACGCGCTGGCGCGCGGCGCCGTCGAGAACCGGCTCGCGGCCTGCGCCCACGTCGACCCGCCGTTCACCGCCGTCTACCGGTGGAACGGTGCCGTCGAGACGGCCCGGGAGTGGCGGGTCTCGTACAAGACGACCACGGGCCGGCTCCCGGAACTCGCCGCGTGGGTGGCCCGGGAGCACACCTACGACGTGCCGGAGTGGATCACCCTTCCGGTCACCGGCGGCTCGGCGGCGTACCTGTCCTGGGTGGCCGAGGAGACCGGCACGCCGTGACTGGCGGGCAGACACCCCAGTGCCCGTGAGGTGTCTCCTCCAGGGTTGTCAAGTGAACCGCAGGCCAGCACGAGTGGGGCCATGCCAGCAAGTAAGTCATGTTCCGCGGCCTAATCGGTAGTCCGGTTGGGTGCGAAGGGGCGGCGACGGCGGACGTCGGCTTCCGTGGCGTGTGGGGCGGTGACGGTGCAGTCCTTCCGGTGCACGGCGGAGACGGCGGTCATTGGACGCGTCGGCTGCCTGTCGTCAAACGATCGTTTGCCGACGGAGAGGCGGCCCGCGCCGCGGTGCGGTGCACCAGGCCGTCCAGGACGAGGGTCAGGCCGGCCTCGAATGCCGACTCGTGGTCGATCGCTGGCATGTCCGCCGGTGGATCCGAGCCGTCGCCGGGGCCGGCGTCCGCCTGTTCCTCCAGGACACTGCCGACCGTGAAACGGCCGGCGGCCAGCATCGCCATCTGCGCGTCCCGCTCGGGCACTCCGGAGGCGACCAGGAAGTCCATCTTGCGGCGGATCCGGTCGAGGTCGCCCGCCGGGGTGCTGCCCGCGTGGAGGCGTGCGCCGTCCCGGCGCATCAGCAGGGTGCGCCGGAAGCTTCGCGTGTTGTCCAGGAACCAGTCGCGCCAGTCGTCGTCGGGCGTCGGCAGCGGGGCGGCCGCATGCGGTGCCATCGCCGCCTCCGCCATGGCGGTGAGGAGGTCCCTCTTGGTGCGGAAGTACCAGTAGAGCGAGGGCTGTTCGACGCCCAGCCGCTTCGCCAGCCGCCGTGTGCTGACCGCGTCCAGCCCGACCTCGTCGAGCAGGTCGAGCGCTTCGGAGACGACGATCTCACGGTTCACCTTGGTCATGTTGAAAATCTATCACTGATAGGCAACCCTGGAGAGGAATCATTCACTGATAGATTTCTGGGGTGACGGGCATGGCCAACGGATCGGGAGCACGCCCCCTGCGTGTCCTTGTCGCCGGCGGCGGGATAGCAGGCCAGGCGCTGGCTTTCTGGCTCACGCGGGGCGGCCACAGGGTGACCGTCGTCGAACGCTTTCCGGCGCTGCGTGCCACCGGGGCGCAGGTCGACCTCCGGGGGCAGGGCATCGAGGCCGTCGAGCGGATGGGGCTTCTTGACGCCGTCCGCGGCAAGCTGGTGGACGAAGCGGGTGTCGCCTTCGTCGACGCGCGCGGCAGGGCCAAGGCGACGATCATGGCCAACACCTCCGGCCAGGGCCGGCAGACCCTCACGTCCGAGTACGAGATCATGCGCGGTGACCTGGTACGCATCCTGCACGACGCGTCGAAGGACGGCGCCGAGTACGTCTTCGGCGTGAGCGTGGACGGCTTCGACCAGGACGAGGGCAAGGTCGTCGCGCACTTCTCCGACGGGTCCTCCAGCGAGTTCGACCTCCTGGTCGGCGCGGACGGGCAGGGATCGCGCATCCGGCAGGCGATCCTCCCGGAGGGCTTCGATCCGTACTGGCTGGTCGGCATCCACATGGCCTACTGGTTCATCCCGCGCATCGCGTCCGACAGCAACATCCGGGACACCTACATGGTCCCGGGCGGCCGTCAGATCATGCGCCGCAGCCACAACCCGACCGAAACCCAGGTGTACTTCGTGATGCGGGAGGAGTCCGAGGAGGCCTCGGCTATCCACCGGCAACCCGTGGAGCGCCAGCGGGAGTTCTGGGCGAGCAGGTTCCGCGACGCGGGCTGGCAGACCGAGCGCTTCATCGACGGCATGCGGACGAGCCCTTTCTTCTACTCCCAGGAGATCGTCCAGGTTCGCACCGGCACCTGGTCCAAGGGTCGCGTGGTCCTGGCCGGCGACGCCGCCCACTGCGCTTCCCCTTACAGCGGCATGGGCATCTCCGGTGGCCTGGTGGGCGCCTACGTCCTGGCCGGCGAGATCAACCGGCACCCGGGCGACCTGTCGGCCGCGCTGGCGAACTACGACCGCGTGCTGCGGCCCTTCGTCGACGAGATCCAGGGCGAAGTGAATCCGCGTCTCCTGCGCCTCGGCATGCCGATGACCCCGCGTGCGATCGACGCCTTCCAGGCTGCCACCGCACTGGCCTGCTTCCTGCACGTTCCCGATCTCGCCGCGCGCTTTTCGAAGGAGGACCGCGGCGGCAGCTGGCAGCTCCCCGAGAACCCGGCGCCGATCAGCGCCGTCTGAAAGCGGCCCGGACATCGGGGGCCGATGGCCGTTGCGAGTAGCACGGCAAGAGGGAAGGCGCCGGCCCAGAGTGATCTGCGCCCTGTTGACTCTTGACGCTCACTCCTGCCCGCAGTCGTCATCATCTTCGTCCGTGTGTGGGTCACGTAGCTGTCGCAAGCCCCGGCGCAGCAGGTCGGGTGAAGGCGTAACGGCCGAGGAAGTTGACGTGGTCGTACTGGAGCGGGGAGAGACGGGCGAGGAGTTCATCGGTGACGGGGAAGCCGTCGGCGGCGAGCTGTTTGACGGCGGCGTCGATGTGGAGGCTGTTGAAGAGCACTACGGAGTTCAGGGCCGGGCCGAGCGCGCCGAGTTGGTCCTCCATGCCCTCGCGGTAGTGCTGGCGTAGTTCGCCGCGCTGTCCGAAGGAGATCTTCCGGGCGAGGCGGTGACGGGCCTCGGTGACGTTGAGCTGGGCGCCGATCATCCGCCGGTATCCCTCGTCGGAGACGAACTGGAGCAGGTGCGGGGTCTTGAAGATTCGCCCGTAGTGGGCGAACGCGTCGCCCAGTCCGGTCGGCTTGCCGTCCCGGGAGAGCATGCGGATCAGGTCGTGGCCGCGGACTGCGAATGCCCCGCCTGGGCAGGCCGCCGGTCGTCCAGTGCTGTGGCCGGAGACGTTTGCCGGGAAGCTCGCGGCGTCCGTGCGGTGCATCGCGAGGCGGAGGATCGCCCTCGTACTGGACGTACTCGGGTGATGCGACAACGCGGCGAGGTGCCGCAGCCGTCGTCGCGCGCCCGCCAGGGATCGGGGCAGCCCTTGGGCAGTCGTGGACTCCCGCAGCCAGCCGGGGGCGGCGGCCGGGGTGTCCCTCAGCCACTTGACGTAGCGGGCCACCCCTTCCGCGACGGTGACTTTCGGCTTCCAGCCCAGGACGTTCTCCATCCTGCGGATGGCCGCGTACCCGCCGAGGGGGTCGCCGGCCGGTGGTGGGGTGTCCAGGAAGGTCGTGCTCGGGTAGTGCTCCCGGATCGGTTCCGCGACCTGCCGCACGCTGGCCGGGAGGCCTGGTACCGCGCTCCCGTCATCGAGGAGTACCAGCGCATCGTGAGCGGCGGGCACGTCCGGCAGGGCTCAGTCGAAGCTGCCGAGTTCTTCGTCGAGGATGCCGAAGAGTTCGTCGGCCGTGGCCGATTCCAGGCCCCTTTCGGCGTCCGTGCCGACGGTCGCGGGGGTGCGCCGCCACGGGTCGGGGTCGTTCCAGCGGGCGGTGAGGGCTCGCAGACGGGTCGCCACACGGGCGCGCCGGTCGTCGTCGAGGGCGGCGGACTCCAGGGCGGTGCCCAGCAGGGTTTCCAGGCGCGCCACTTCGGCCTCGACGTCGACGGGCGCGTCGTCGGGGCGCTCGTTCCCCGGGGAGCCCAGCTCCTCGTACAGGTGCTGGGCGAGGGCCTCGGAGGTCGGGTGGTCGAAGGTGAGCGTGGTGGACAGGCGCAGTCCGGTCTCGGCACCGAGGCGGTTGCGCAGTTCCAGGGCGGCGAGGGAGTCCACGCCGAGGTCGCCGAGGGGGCGTTCGGGGTCCACGGCGGTGCCGGAGCCGTGGCCGAGGACATCGGCGACGTGTGCGCACACGGTGTCGACGAGCAGGCGCATCGCGTCCTCGGCGCCGAGGCCGGTGAGCCGCCGCGGCAGCGAATCCGCGGGCTGCGGGGCGGACGGGGCGGCGGTGGCCGGCCGAACCGTGCGGCGGGGCACGGCCGGGATCGGGGCGAGGGCGCGGACCAGGGCGGGGGCGTCCTCGGTGATCCGGACGCGAACCGGCAGGACCAACGGGGCATCGATCGTGAGGGCCCGGTCGAAGAGGGTCAGCGCCCGGTCGGCGGGGAGCGGCAGGATGCCGTCGCGGGCCAGTCGGCGCAGTTCCGTCTCACCGAGTCCGGCCGCCATGCCCTCGCCGGTGTCCCACAGCCCCCAGCCCAGGGACAGGGCGGGAAGGCCCTGGGCCCGCCGGTGGGCGGCGAGGGCGTCCAGGAAGGCGTTGCCGGCCGCGTAGTTGGCCTGCCCGGCGGCTCCCAGGGTGCCCGCCGCGGAGGAGAAGAGGACGAAGGAGTCCAGGCCGAGGCCGCGGGTCAGCTCGTGGAGGTGCCAGGCGGCATCGGTCTTGGGCCGCATCACCGCCTCCATACGCTCCGGGGTGAGGTCGGTGAGCAGTCCGTCGTCCAGGACCCCCGCGGCGTGCACCACGGCGGTCAGCGGGTGGGCGTCCGGCATGGAGGCCAGCAGTCCGGCCACGGCGGCGCGGTCGGTGACGTCGCAGGCGGCGACGGTCACCCGCGCTCCGGGGGCGACGGGTTCCTCGCGCGTCTGCGGATCCGTGCCCGTGTCCCGGTCCGGGGTCCGGCCCCCGCGGCCGACGAGCAGCAGGTGGCGGGCGCCGTGGTGTTCGGCCAGGTGGCGGGCGAGCAGGCGGCCGAGGCTGCCGGTGCCCCCGGTGATGAGGACGGTGCCTTCGGGGTTCAGCGGGATGGTGGGCGCGGGCCCGGGTGCCGTCCTCTCGGGCATTGTCCCCGGCGCGTCGGTCCGGACCAGCTCCGGTACGTACACCATGCCGCGGCGCAGGGCGAGTTCGGGCACGCCGGTGGCGACGGCGGCGGGCAGTGCGGCGGCCGAGGCGGGGTCGCCGTCGGTGTCGGCCAGCACGAACCGTCCGGGGTGTTCGACGGCGGCGGACCGCACCAGGCCCCAGATCACGGCCTGGGCCGGGTCCGGCGGCCCGTCCACGGCGACCGCGTGCCGGGTGACGACGACCAGCGGCTCGTCCGCCGGACCGTCGGCGAGGTGGTTCCGGAGCGCGGTCAGGGTGCGTACGGCGGTCTCGCGGGCGAGGGCCGGCAGGTCGTGGGCGACGCCCGCGGCGGGGTCCGGGGCGGGGTCCGAGGTCATGGTGAGAGTGCGGGGGCCGGGCGCCGTCGCGTCGGCGGCCGCCTCCAGCCGGGTCCAGCGCAGGGTGAGCAGTTCGCCGGGGGCGGGGGCCGCGGCGTTCAACTGCTCGGCCGTCACCTGGCGGATGCGCAGCGACGCCGCCTCGGCGACCGGTGCGCCCGTGCCGTCGTACAGGCGAAGGGTCATGCGGTCGGTGCCGTGCGGGGTGAGCCGCAGGCGCAGGGCCCTGGCGCCGGTGGCGTACAGGGTGACGCCCTCCCAGGAGAAGGGCAGGGTCATGACGGTCGGGTCCTGGCCGTCGAGCAGGTCGATGGCGTGCAGCGCGGAGTCCAGCAGGGCGGGGTGCAGTCCGAATCCGTCGGCCGGGTCGGGACCGGGGAAGCCGCCGGGGTCGAGGTCGCTTCCGGATCCGGGGTCGCTTCCGAAGTCGGCGTCGGGCAGGGCGAGTTCGGCGAATACGTCGTCGCCGAGCCGCCAGGCGGCGCGCAGGCAGCGGAACGTGGGACCGTAGCCGTAGCCCTGTTCGGCGAGGTGGTCGTAGGTGCCGGTGACGTCGACGGGGAGGGCGCCCGTCGGCGGCCAGGCCGTCGCGGGGTCCGGTTCGGGCGCGGGCCGGGGGGCGAGGACGCCGGTGGCGTGCCGGGTCCAGTGTGCGTCGGTCCCCTCCGGGCGGGCGTGCACCGTGAGCCGCCTGCGCCCGTCGGCGTCGGGGGCCTCGGCGGCCACCTGGAGCTGGACGGATCCGTGACCGGGCAGGGCCAGGGGCCGTTCCAGGGTGAGTTCCTCCACCTGCGGGCAGCCGGTGCGGTCGCCCGCCTGGAGGGCGAATTCGACGAAGGCGCTGCCGGGGACGAGGACGACGCCCGCGACGGCGTGATCGGCCAGCCAGGGATGGGTGGCCGGGGAGAGTCGGCCGGTCAGCGCGACCGTGTCGGCGGCGGCCAGGGTGAGGACGGTGCCGAGCATCGGGTGCCCGGTCGCCGTTCCGTCGGTGCGGGCGGCGCCGGGCCCGTCGGTCAGCCACAGCCGCCGCCGCCGGAAGGCGTACGTCGGCAGCTCGACGCGGCGCGCCCCGGTGCCGGCGAAGGTCCGCGGCCAGTCGACGGCGAGGCCGCGGACGTGGGCGGTGCCGAGGAGCGCGGCGAACACGGCCTCCTCGTCGCGGTCGCGGCGCAGGGCCGGGACGAAGGCCGACCGTTCCGGGTCGATGACGGCGTGCGCGCCCATGGCCGACAGGACGGCGTCGGGGCCGAGTTCGAGGAAGGTGCGTACGCCGTCGGCCTCCAGGGCGCGGACCGCGTCGCCGAACCGGACGGCCTCGCGGGCGTGGCGCACCCAGTACTCGGGTGTGCACAGCTCGTCCTCGGTGGCGTGCGTGCCGGTGACGTTCGAGACGAGCGGGATCACGGGCGCGGCGTAGCGCAGTTCCCGGGCGGTCTTCTCGAACTCGGCGAGCATCGGGTCCATCAGCGGCGAGTGGAAGGCGTGGCTGACCCGCAGCCGCTTGACGCGGCGGCCGGGGAAGGCGGCGGCGACGGCGTCCACGGCCGCCCGGGTGCCGGAGACCACGACCGCCCGGGGGCCGTTGACGGCGGCCACGGACACCTCGGGGCCCAGGTGCGGCAGCACCTCGTCCTCGGTCGCGTCCAGGGCGAGCATCGCGCCGCCGTCGGGCAGGGCCTGCATGAGCCGGCCGCGCGCGGTGACCAGCCGGGCGGCGTCCGCGAGGTCCCAGACACCGGCGGCGTGCGCCGCGGCCAGTTCCCCGATGGAGTGGCCGGCCAACCGGTCCGGCCGTATGCCGTACGCCTCCAGCAGCCGGTAGAGGGCGGTCTCCACGGCGAACAGGGCGCTCTGCGTGTAGAGGGTGTGGTCGAGCGACTCGGCCTCCGCGGTGCCGGGTCCGGCCCACATCACCTCGCGCAGCGGGCGGTCCAGATGGGCGTCCAGGGCCTCGCACGCCTCGTCGAGGGCCCGCCGGAAGACGGGGTGGGCGTCGTACAGGCCACGCCCCATGCCGGGGCGCTGGGCGCCCTGTCCGGTGAACAGGAACGCGGTCCGGCCCGCGACGGGACGGCCGCGTACGACGGTGTCGGCGGCGGCGACACTCGCGGCGGCTTCGGTGCGTACGGCTGTCCCAGGGGTACGGGCCCCGGCCAACGCGTCCAGCCCGGCGAGGAGTTCGTCCTTGTCGCGGGCGACGACGGCGGCACGGTGGGTGAGGGCGGCGCGTCCGGTGGCCAGGGTGTGGGCGAGGTCGGTGATCCGTTCGTCGGCGGCGGTGCGCAGCCGGGCGGCCTGTGCGGCCAGGGCCTCGGGGGTGGCACCGGAGACGACCACGGGCAGCAGCGGGGCGTGGGGTTCGGGCTCGGTGCCGGTGGGTGTGTCCTCGTCGGGAGCCTCCTCCAGGATCACGTGCGCGTTCGTACCACTGATCCCGAACGACGACACCCCCGCACGACGGGGACGATCCCCCCGCACCCACTCCCGCCCCTCCGTCAACAACCGCACCCGCCCCGAACC
>NZ_JBEZVN010000044.1:0-37730 GCF_040636995.1 Streptomyces sp. NPDC032161
GAAGCCGGACAGTCTCGCCGCGGACAAGGCCTACAGCAACGGGCCCTGCCGTGACCTCCTGCGGCGCCGGGGCATCCGGCACACCATCCCGGAGAAGACCGACAGCCAGGCCGCCCGCCGGCGCAAGGGCTCACGCGGCGGACGACCACCCGGCTTCGACGAAGAGCGGTACAAGAAACGGAACACCATCGAGCGAGCAATCAACCGCCTCAAGCAGCACCGAGCCGTGGCCACCAGATACGACAAACGCGGCTACGTCTACCTCGGCACCGCCACGGCAGCAGCACTCGTCATCTGGCTCCGAACATGATCGACCGGACAAGTCCTAGGCTCGGGCGCTCAGGTTGCCCCGGGGTCCGTCGGGCCTGCGCACTCAGTAGGCACCGTCACCGCGCAGCACGGCTGGTAGGGTCCGGAAGAGGATCGCCAGGTCGAGCCTGAGCGACCAGGTGTCGACATAGCGCAGGTCCAGACGCAGGGCGTCCTCCCAGGCCAGGTCGGATCGGCCGCTGATCTGCCACAGCCCGGTGAGCCCCGGCCGCATCTGCAGGCGATGGCGTGCCTTCCCGGTGAACGCCGAGTCTTCGACTGGCAGCGGTCGAGGACCGACCAGGGACATCTGTCCCTTCAGTACGTTGACCAACTGCGGCAGCTCATCCAAAGAATAGCGGCGCAACCAGCGTCCAGCCGCGGTTACACGCGGGTCGTCACGGACCTTGAACAGATGTCCGTCCGATTCGTTGCGAGCCGCCATGGCCTCCCGCAATGTCTCGGACCCGACTCGCATGGTGCGCAGCTTGAGGACCTGGAACTCCGTGCCTCGCCACCCCGTTCGTCGTTGGCGGAAGAGCACGGGGCCCGCAGTGTCTACCCTCACGGCAATGGCGGCTGCCAGGAGGATCGGCGCCAACAGCAGGAGCAGGACGGCGGCCCCGACCAGATCGATGGTGCGTTTGACCGCTCGGCCTGTCCAACGCGCGTGCCCAAGCGGGGCGGCCCGATGGCGAGCCGCCTCTTCAATGAATACCGACATACCATTCCTCTTTTTGCAGAATTGGACAGAACAGGTGAAGTGCTCCTGTCTAAGGGCATGTCAACCGTCATGATGTCTCAATTGACCCATAACTGAGTACTGATCTTCGGCAATGACACTGCAACTTGCTCCCGTCAAGTCTGGTGTGGGGGCAACCGAGAGGACCTGCATGCGTGCAGTAGTGACGGGTGGGGCCGGCTTCATCGGGTCCCACCTGTGTGAGCGACTGATCCACGAGAACCACGACGTGGTCTGCGTGGACAACTTCGTGACCTCCGATCCTGACAACGTGGAACACCTCACGGACGACCCCCGCTTCCAGCTGATGCGCCGGGACATCACCCAGGACCTGGACGTGCCCGGCCAGGTGGACGCCGTGTTCCACCTGGCGTCCCCCGCCTCGCCCGCGGACTACATGAGGCTGCCCCTGGAGACGCTTCGTGTGGGGTCGGCCGGCACCTGGCGCGCCCTGGACCTGGCCGCCGCGAAGGGTGCACGCTTTCTGCTGACCTCCACTTCGGAGTCGTACGGGGACCCGCTAGTTCACCCCCAGCCAGAGAGCTACTGGGGGCATGTCAATCCAGTCGGCCCCCGCTCGGTGTATGACGAGGCAAAACGCTTCGGTGAGGCACTGACCATGGCCTACCGCAGACACTGCGGTGTGGATGCCAAGATCGTGCGCATCTTCAACACCTTCGGCCCGCGGATGCGCGCAGACGACGGGCGCGCCATCCCCACTTTCATCGACCAGGCGCTGCGTGGAGAGCCGATCACGGTCACTGGTGACGGCAGCCAGACCAGGTCGCTGTGTTATGTGGACGACTTGGTCGACGGGTTGCTGCGCATGCTGGCGAGCGACCACGGAGGCCCGGTCAATCTCGGCAACCCCCATGAGGTCACCATGCTCGAGCTGGCGCAGTGGATCAGCAAGTTGACCAGGGCCAGCTCTGAGATCACGCTGATCCCGCGGCCCCAGGACGACCCGGAACGTCGCCGTCCGGACATCACCATGGCCCGCGAGCTACTGGGCTGGGAGCCCGTGACCCCAGTGGAACACGGCCTGTGCGACACCATCACTCATTTCCGGTTCCGCCTGGCCTCCGGGGACTTCACGGAACGCACGAACCTGGCCGTACCGTCACCACTGACCCACTCGGTTCGCTCATGACCGCCCGGACGAGCACTCAGTCGGCAGGGAGGGCTCAGGTCACTCCTGCGGTCGATGGTCTGGGGGCGCCCATCACGGCTTACGCCCGCGAGAATGCGGCTCGCTACGTCCTGCGGCTCACCTCATGGGTGCCGCGAAGCACGCCAGGTTCGGACCGACGCCCCAGACGCCCTCTCCAACCCTGCGCCGCAGCGGACTTCGCCTCTCCAACACCCACACGCTCGCCCTCGCGGACCAAGACATGGAACTCGAAAGCCTTCTCTGCTTCGCCTCTTTGAAACCTTCGACGGTCAGTCAGCCGTATGGGCGGGCCGACTGCTCCGTAGCGATACGACCCTGCCGATCACGCGGATGTACGGCCCCGACCTCTTCTGCCCGTCTTCGGGCGGAGCCAGAACACGGACGTGCGCCACTACCTTCTCAAGTGCTGGACGCGCTGCACTGGGAAATGCGGCGGCGGACTTCGTCTGGGTGGGGCTCGGCCCCCCGGGACAGGATCGCCGGCTCGTGGACCTGCGCGCACAACTGCCCGTGTTTCCACGGGGGGCAGCCCTTGACTACGTCGCTGGCACCGTTCTGGAGGCGGCACAGTGGGCTGGAGTGGGCGTTCCGTCCCGCTTGCGAGTCGCCCCGCCAGCGGCGGCGCGCTACCTGCTCGGCTATGTGTGGTTTCCGCGGAACCCGGCACGGCAGACCGCGGGTGGTGGAGGCGCCGCTGGTGCGCTCGCCGCCACCGGAAAGTGAGCCTCGTGGCGCCCGTCGGCCCGAGTGCCCCGTCGCACCGGACAGGCCATCTGGAAGCGGACCCGAACACCTCGCCCCCGCCCCCGGCTTTCCCCAGCACTGACCATCGCATGTTGAGAGAACTCGGCCGGCCTGTTCAAGGAGCGTCATGCACGACCCAGCGCATCACACCACCGCCGCGAAGTCGCCGGGCAACGGGAACCGAGTTGATGAGATGCGCAATCTCCAGAGCCCCGTACGCCTCGATCTGGGCGTCTTCGGAGCGAGGGGCATCCCGTCGACCTACAGCGGCTACGAGACGTTTCTCACGGTCCTCCTGCCCGAACTGGCGGCGCGCGGGCATCAGGTCACGATGTACTGCCGCTCGGGCGAAGTCGAGCACACTCCTTCGTACCAGGGAGTGAAGAAAGTCTTTCTGCCCGCCATCGCCTCGAAGCAGCTCAGCACGCTTTCCCACGGCGCGCTTTCCGCTCTTGCTGCACGTCGTGCCCAGCACGACGTCGTCCTGGTGGTGAACGTCGCCAACGCCGTCTTCTGTCTCCTCACCCGGCTTACCGGGCAGCGCAGCGTGCTCAACACGGACGGCCAGGAGTGGCTTCGTGGCAAATGGGGCCGCACGGCTCGCGCCTATTTCCGAGGATCGGCGCATATCGCCCGCTGGAGCGCCTCGGCTCTCATCGCAGACGGGATCGGCATGTGTGACATCTATGAGCAGCAGTTCAAGGCTGAGTCGACCGTGATCCCATACTGTTGGACGGAGATCGACCACGAAGAGCGTCTGGAAGCGCTCGACTCACTTGGAGTGTCTCCCCACGGCTACTTCCTCATCGCGGGCCGGCTGGTCCCCGAAAACAACATTCATCGCGTTGCTTGCAGCTACCTCGCCAGCGGTGTGCGCACGCCGTTGGTCGTTCTTGGTGCCGCGAACTACGACTCGCCCGTCACCCGGGAACTCCGCGAGCTTGCCGACAAGGATTCACGCCTGATCCTCGGCGGTCACATCACGGACCGAGCCGCCTACGCCACGATGGTCCGGCTGGCCCGTGCCTACTTCCACACCCACTCGGTCGGCGGGATCAACCCCTCCCTCCTCGAGGCCATGGGGTGCGGTGCACGCATCATCGCCCTGGATACCGTTTTCAACCGGGAGGCTCTCGGGGAGGCCGGCGAGTACTTCTCCGACTTCGACCACACGCTTCCTGCCTTGATGCGCCGCATTGATGACACGAGCGGCGTCGACGGCGAGCTTCGGGCCCTCGCCGTCAAGCGAGCCAACGGCCGATTCAGCCTCGAGCAGGTCGCGGATTCCTACGAACGGCTGCTCATGACGGTGGTTCGAAACCCTCGTTGGCGACGAACCGCGCTTGAGACGCAGTGGGCGGAGAAGGAAGCCGGCAGCGAGGCGACCCTGGAACCGGTCCGGTGACGGGGGTGAGTGGCCGACGGGTCCTGGCGGTCAACCCGTCGGCGGACCTGTACGGCTCTGACCGGGTCTTCCTCGATGCGATCCGATCGCTGCGTGGATCCGGTGCCTCGGTCGAAGTGATCCTCCCTCGGCAAGGAAGGCTGGCAGAGCACCTGGAGGCCCACTCCGTCCCGGTCCATACTGTGGACTTCCCCATCCTACGACGCTCACTGCTCTCTCTCCGGCCGCTGGCCGCCCTCGCTGCCCAGGCCTGGCCGACGGTGCGTGGGCTGGCCGCGTCCATCCGCTCCCTGGCTCCGGACGTCGTCTACGTCAACACCATCACCCTGCCGCACTGGATGGCCGCCAGCCGGAAGGCCGAGGTTGGGGTGATCTGCCACGTCCACGAACTCGACCAGCTTCCCGGCCCGTTGGCTTCCGCCCTCCTCAGCCCGCTTTTGCTGGCCGACCGGCTGGTCGTCAACTCGAAGGCCACTCGACGCTATGTTCGGAGCCGGCTGCCGCGCGTCGGACCCCGAGTGTCGCTTGTCTACAACGGATTCGACATGCCCGCGACGCTGCCGTCGCCTCCGGCCTTCGCCTGCCCGCGCCGTCTGCTGCTCGTCGGACGCCTCAGCCCACGCAAGGGCCAGGATCTTGCCATCAAGGCGCTGTCGCTGCTCGTTGCGCGGGGTCATGACGTCGTACTAGACCTCGTCGGGGACACTTTCGATGGTTACGAGTGGTATGAGGAGGACCTGAGAAGGCAGGTCGCCTCGCTCGGCTTGGCCGATCGCGTCGGGTTCGACGGCTATCAGACCGACACTTCCTCCGCCTACGCCAAGGCCGACGTGGTCCTCGTCCCCTCCACCCTCGAGTCGTTCGGCAACGTAGCGGTCGAGGGTCTGGCCGCCGGGAGACCAGTCTTGGCAACCGCTGTCGGCGGCCTTCCCGAGATCGTGGAGGACGGTGTCAACGGCTTCCTCTTCCCGCCCGGTGATGCGGCCACGTTGGCGGACGGGGTCGCCCGCCTCCTCTCGGACCCGGCGAAGGCGGCGGCCATGGGCGCTCAAGGCGCCCGAGCGGTGCGCGCTCGTTTCGGTAAGGACCGATTCGCCCAGGGACTGTCCGGAGCGGTCGCCGCGGTGAGCCCCTTGAGAGTCCCGGAAGTTGCCCCTCAAGTGCTGTCGCCGACGCGGCGATAGGTCCGGCACAACCGATTTGAGGCTTCCAACCATGAAGCAGTTCTCCTTGCGCTCTCGCGTCGTGGGAAATCCTTCCTCCAGGGCGGCAGCACGTCAGATGGTCGCGATGTGCCCGGCCAACGGGCGTCGGGGTCTGGCCCTCCAGCGGGTGGC
Source organism: Streptomyces sp. NPDC032161 (assembly GCF_040636995.1). Lineage (NCBI taxonomy): Bacteria > Bacillati > Actinomycetota > Actinomycetes > Kitasatosporales > Streptomycetaceae > Streptomyces > Streptomyces sp. NPDC032161. The sequence continues at coordinate 5,709 of NZ_JBEZVN010000044.1, forward strand.
CTACCGCGTCGTCCGTGCCGTTCCGTCGCTCGGACTCCGACCTGCCGGATCGTGGCCGCTGCCGATTTCCCTCGAGAGCTGGGCGGCGATCGAGGCCCGTATCCGTGACGCCCGGGGGCTGGCCGCCGGTGCGGTGCTCTGGCACCTCCCGCCCGCCGACCAACCCCAAGTGAAGTTCGGTGCCTTGCTTCTCGACCCTGCTGACCTCCCTCAGGCATTCGCCCGAGTGCTCCTGACCCGGGACGTCCCGCGGTTGGCTCCCCGAGTGTCCGAAGGGGACCGAACGGGCATCCGTTGGCCGATGCGGCTGAGGAAGTTCTCCCATGACGGTCTCTCGGTGGACCTGTTGACGGCCACGCCGGCCGGTCTTCACGTTCCGGTCCACTTGGGCCTCCGCGCTGTGATGGATCTCTGCGCCGACATCGACGACGCGTTCGGGGTGCCGGAGCGTCCCGCCGGTGTACCGGCCGATTGGACCCCAATGCACGGTGACCTCGCCCATTGGAACCTCCGGCGATATCCGACGGGGGACATCCACCTGCTGGATTGGGAAGGCAGCGACTGGGCTCCTCCCCACGCCGATCTCGCCCGTTTCATCATGACGGCACCGAACGGCCGGCAGCTGGCTGGTGACCTCCCCAAGCCGTTGCGTCCCGATCTCGAAGAGGCGGCGCTCTTCTGGTTGGACCGTGGTGCAAAGGCGGCTGAGGGAGAAGTCCCGGCGTGGGTGGAACGCAAGCACGCTGATCAAGCCGCCAACCTCTCCGGCTTGCTGGCCGCGAGGTGAGCGTGCTCTCCGCAGCCCCAGGCAATCGGAACGATCGAGAGGATCTTTCGCGATGAAGGTTGTGATGTCGGCTTATGCCTGCGACCCGGACGAGTCGTCCGAGCGTGGCATCGGGTGGTGGTGGGCTTCCGCCGCCGCCGAACGGCACGAGGTTTGGCTCCTCACGCGCCACCGGAGCCGACCGGCCATCGAGCGCGCCCTCGAGGCAGATCCGCGGCCCAACCTGCACCCCGTCTACGTCGATGCCCCTCGTTGGGTCCGTTCGCTGAAGCGAGGTGTCTGGGCGCTGTACCCGTACTACGTGATCTGGCAGGCGGTGGCCCGGGCCGAGGCCCGTCGTCTCCACCAGGACATTCGTTTCGATGTCGCCCATCACGTGACGTTCTCGATCGACTGGCTGCCGTCGGGCATGGCGTTCTGCCACGGCCTCCCCTCGGTGTGGGGTCCGGTCGGGCCCGGCGTCACCTCATTCCCGTTCCGGATGTGGAAGACGTACGGCCCTCGGTGGGCCTTCTCGGAGACGCTCCGGTGCATCGTCACGACAGCGGGCTCGTGCACGTTCGGCTCGTGGACGGCCAAGCGCGCCACTGTGATCATCGCTCAGAACAACGAAGTGGCCAAGCGGTTCAAGGATCACCCCAACCTCGTGGTCGAGCAGAATTCCGTGGTGGATCTGCCGCCGGATCTCGTCGGGTCCTCGGCGTCGTTCGGTGACAGGACCCGGCGAGCCGTCTTCATCGGCCGCCTGATCCCGTCGAAGGGCCTTCGGGCCGCAGTTGGCGCTCTGGCACAGCCGGCCGCCTCCGGCTGGACCCTCGACGTGTACGGCCGAGGTCCCGAGCGCGAGCCCAGCCTGGCTCTCGCTCGCAGGCTCGGCGTCGACGACCGCATCACGTTCCACGGTGTCGTGGACCGGTCCGAGGTCTTCACGGCGCTCCATCAGGCCGACGCGCTGCTGTTTCCCAGCAGTCGGGAATCGGCCCCGGGAGTGGTTGCCGAAGCCGTCACCTCCGGTTGTCCCGTGATTTGCCTCGACACCAGCGGCCCCGGAACGGTGGTGCAGCCGGGCCAGGGAATCAAGCTCGCGCCGTCGGCCGATGTCTGCCTGTCGCTCGCCCAGGCGCTGAACCAGGTCGGTCCCCGGCACGCCGGTGATGACCGCTGGACCGCCCGACGGATCCCCTATCTGCTTGACCGGTGGTACGCCATGGCCGTCGGTGCCTCCTCTTCGGTTCTCGCCGGAAGGGCGGCCTGAGGTGTTCGTCGCTCTCGTCGGTCCCGACGGGGCCGGAAAGACGACCGTGGCCGGCGCCCTCGAGCGGGCGGCGCGGGCAAGCGGGCGCCGCTTCGTCTATGTCCACTGGATCCCGACGACGGCCGCACCGCCCACGTCCATGCCGTCCACCACCGTCACCCCGCCACCGAAGCGGACCGGACCGGCTCCGGCCGGCCTCTCGCACCGTGTGCTGTCCGTGGGCCGGCTGTGCAGAAACCTCGTCCGGTTCTGGGCCGGCTACGTCATGGGCATGCGCCGTCATGTGGCCGGTCTCCGGGGGCCCGATGTCCTCGTTGTCGCCGACCGTTGGATGTACAACTACATCGCCCAGCCGGTCAGCGTGGCTTACCACGGTCCCCCGGCACTCGCGCGTCTGGCGATCTGGCTGGCCCCCCGCCCGGACCTGACCGTCGTGCTCGATGCCCCCGCCGATGTGATCGTGGCCCGGAAGCAGGAACTCACGCACGACGAAGCGGAAGCCGAGCTGGGCCGGTGGCGTCGGCTCTCCCCTCCGAACGCCGTGACCCACCTCGACGGAACCCTCTCGCCGGACGTTCTGGCTGAACAGATTCTGGACGTGATTGCGTGAGCACTGGTCTCCCTGTGGCGAGCATGCGGCGGGCGCACTGCGCGGATGCCGCCGAAGAAGGCCAGGCGTCGACGAAATGTCTGACCCTGGCATGGGTGATCGCCGTCGCCACCAGCATGCCGTGGTCCGGGCCTGCCGCCGCCGAAGGCGGTGCGGCAACCTTGTTGAAGTTTTCATTGCTGGCGCTCGCCACCCTGCTCGCTTATGCAGGGCGCAGGCAGGGGGGCTGGCCGAGATCCGTGAAGGCGCTGCTGGTCTACTGCGCTATCGCCGCGGCCGGCGGCCTCCTCGGCCCGGACTTCGATGTCTCGTTCGTCCGCTCGGCTCGGTTCTCGGTGCTCCTGGTCGTGAGCGCCTGGGTCATCGCCGGGCTGGACTCCCGGCGCCTCCTCGTGATCTACGCACGGGTTGGGACCGTGTTCGTCGGCGCTTCCCTGCTGGCGATGCTGTTGGGCCTCAACCCTCTGAGGTCGGGCCGGTTGTACGGGTTTCTACCGCCGACCCATCCGAACAACGTCGGCGCGATCGCCGGCCTGGCGCTGATCACGCTGTTCGTTCCGTGGGCGAGAGGCGACAAGCTCGCGCGGTGGCAGGGCGTCAGCCTCCTGCTGCTCACGGTCGGTGTGGTCGTGAGCGGATCCCGCACGAGCATCCTGGCCACCGCATTCGGTTTGTGCGTGGCGCTGGTCCAAAGGAGCACTCGGGGCAGGGGAGTGCCGGTCCTCTACTGCTGTGTGCTCCTCATCACGCTCAACTCCCTTTTCGGGAACCCTCTGCACTCGCTCTACACCCGGGAGAGCGCCCGCGGTTCTGAGTTCATCGACATCACGTTCACCGGGCGGTCCGAACGCTGGGAGACTGCTGTCGAAGTGGAACGAACGGTCCCGCAGACCCTGTTCGGGAAGGGGATGGCGCTCAAGAGTGTGCCGAGCCCGCATGCCTTCACCGCCGAGGAGCCGCTGGATGGCTCGTGGGTCTCGGCCTTTGTGCAGGCAGGTCTGCTGGGGCTCGCCGCTCTCCTGGTCGGGTTCGTACTTTTTCTCACCGCCGGCCGGGGCACGCTTCGGCGGCTCCGTGACCCGGTGCTGCTCGGAGTCGTTGGCTTTGTCGTCCTGCACTCGATCTTCGAGAGCAGCCTGAACGACGTCTCGGTGGTGCTGCCTGCTCTGCTCGCCCTTGGCGCAACCCGGTCGAGCGCCCGGGCGGATGACGCGCTCACCCCAAGCGTTCCCAGGCTGGCTTAGGAGAGTTCTGATATGAGCGGTCTTGACGCTGGGATCCGCAAGGCGGCTGAGTACGCCGCCAGCCGGATCAAAGGTAGCGAGTACCGGCTCGATCCCGACCTGCCGGTGGCTTCGGTCGTTGGAATCAGCAGCCGTCGCTCCCTGGGCATCCTGCGCGGCCTCATTCGCGGCATCGGCCTGCGCAAGTCGCTCTGGAGCGCGTTGTGCGTCGGCCGAGGTGTCAGTCTCCGCAACCGTCGCATGATCAAGGTCGGGAAGGGAGTGACCGCCGGGCGCGGAGCCGTGCTCGATGGTCTGTCGCGCCGGGGGCTGGTGCTCGGGGACAACGTCACCATCGGGCCGTACTCGATCATCGAGACGAGCGGAGTCATCACCGACCTCGGGGAGGGGTGTGTGATGGGCGCCAGGTCGGCCATCGGCTCCCACTCGTTCATCGGTGCCGCCGGCGGAGTGTGGATCGGGGAAGACGTGATCATGGGGAACCGGGTCAGCTTCCATTCGGAGAACCATGTCTTCAAGGACACCAGCCGACCGATCCGCGACCAGGGTCTGACCCGTGAGGGGATCACGATCGATGACGACTGCTGGGTCGGCGCCAACGTCACCTTCCTCGATGGGGCGCGAGTGGGGCGAGGCTGTGTCATCGCCGCCGGAAGCGTTGTCCGTGGTGAGATCCCGCCGATGAGCGTCATTGGCGGAGTCCCCGCGAAGGTCATGAAGATGCGAGAAAGGGCGGAAGTCTATGAATCTCCAGCTCGAGGCACTGCCGTGGGAGTCGTTGCTGGCGGAGTTGACGGACAGCGTTCCGGACTGGACGGTCTTCAAGCATCTGGACCGCGCCCTGAGCGGACGGGGTGATCTCGATGCCGCCGCGCCCCGCCACTCCTGGGGCGGCGTCACTGCTACGGTTGCCGACTGGTTTCTCGGGTCGCGACCGGACGCGGTGGTCGTTCCTTGCGACCACGTGTCCGACGTCCGAGTCCTCCTGCTAGTCGATCCGGACCGCCTGCCGGTCGTGGACGAGGTCGACCTCCTGTCGGTCAGCAGCCTCAAGGGCGCACCGTGGGCGAGAGCCGAGGACCTGGCGTCGCTGAGCTCTGTCGGCCCTTACGGCCGGACCCTTCGGCCAGGAGCGCAGACAGTGGTCCTGGCTCTGATGTACGGCCTTGACTACAAGGGCAATGTGCGCATCCCTGACCGGGAGCTGGCCGCCGTCCGTCGAGGGGCATGTGAGGATCCGGAGGGCGTGGATCTCGCCGTTCGGGTACTCCTTCCCAAGATTGCCGGTCGGTGGGCCGGTCGGGTGGCCGCGGACATCCGCTCGGAGACGGGCGAAGTGCGCCGGTCCAGAGCCCTTGTCGCGGCGCTCCTGGCCTCGGCCCTGATGCACCCCGTCCACTTGGTCTCGCGCCTTGAGTTCCGGTCACGCCGCCCGTGCCCCGTGGCCGAGCTCGCTCTCCACCGAGGCCGTCGGCTCCCGCCGGACGATCTCGAGCGGTTCCTGACGGATGTCTCGGTGGAGCATCGAGTGATCAGGACGGTGTCGGTGCCTCGCTGACCTCCCCTGCCCCGGTGGTCTCCCCCGGAGCTCAAGAGAACGGCCGAATCAGCCGACATTGTGGGCATCTGTGCTGATCTTAGAGAGGCGACCATGCTTGTATCAGTGATCATCCCTCTGTACAACACAGAGAAATACATCGGAGCCTGTCTCGCGTCCGTCCTCAGCCAGACGCATCAGGAGTTCGAAGTCATCGTGGTGGACGACGGGTCCACCGACGGTGGCGCGGCGATTGCAGAAGGCATCGGCGACGAGCGTATTCGTGTCGACCGAGGCGCGAACAGGGGCGTCGCAGCGGCCCGTAATCGCGGTCTCGCCCTGGCCAGGGGCGAGATGGTGGCTTTCCTCGACGCTGATGACCTCTGGTATCCGGCGAAGCTGTCCGAGCAGATCAGCCTCCTGCGGAATGATCGCGGTCTCGTCGCGGTGGGCGCGGTCTTCCAGTATCTGTCAGGGAACGGACGCGTACTTGGCCGGATGGGCCAGGAAGTTCGGGATGCCGACTCTCGAGAGCGTCTGCAGCGGGGGCGGCTGATGCCGTTCCCGATCTCTTCCCTGGTCGCCCGGACCGACATTGTGCGGGCCGCTGGAGGGTTCGACGAGTCACTTCCGCCCGTCGAGGATCTCGACCTCATGACGCGGCTGGCGTTGGCGGGGTCGGTTGCCACGGTCATGCGTCCGCTCGGCGCCTATCGCGTTCACAGCGACTCCGCATCAGCTCGTCAGCACGCCAGGATGAAGATGCTCACGCGCTTCGTCGAGAAGCGGTCCGAGGCCCGGCTCGAGGGCCGGCCGGCACCCGCCCTGGAATCGTTCGTGTCCTCGTATCGCCTCACGAGGGCGCAGCGGCGGCGGGATGGTGCGGCGCGACGATTTCGTGACGCCGGCCTGCTGGTGATGGAGGGACGGTACGTCAGGGCGAGCGCGCTGTGCGCTGCCGCCCTGGTGGCCCGACCCTCGTATACGCTCCGCCGGATCGCGATGCGCCTTCCGGTTCGTCGTACGCCGAGTGCCGTTGCCCACGCCGGAAACTGAACCCCCAAGCTCGCGTTCACCACTCGGCGAAGGAAACCCGAATGAAGAATGCAGCCTCGGCTCGTGCAGCTTGGGGTCTCATCGACCAAGCGCTCTCCAGCGCGAGCAATTTCTTTGTCAGTGGCTTGGCCGCTCACTCGTTGGCGCCGGGGGAATTTGGCGCTTTCGCACTGGCCTTCGCGGTATATCTGCTCCTGCTCGGCGTGTCCCGAGCTCTCTGCACGGAACCGCTCGCCGTCCGATATACGGCTCGGGAACAGGACGTGTTCGACGCCGGAGTACGACGGGCCGTAGGGTCCGTCACCGTGCTCAGTTTATTACTCGGTGGTGTCTGTCTCGCTGCCGGTCTACTCATCGGCGGCTCCCCTGGCGGGGCTCTGGTGGCGCTGGGCGTCGTGGCTCCCGCACTTCTCGTACAGGACGCCTGGCGTTACGTCTTCTTTGCTTCAGGGCGAGTGCGATCAGCGGTTCTGAACGACTTCGTATGGGTTCTCGTGCAGGTCGGACTGTTCGGGCTGATGGCGGGGGGTGCGTTGCCCAGGTCGGGTCCGATCATGATCGTCGCCTGGGGGGTCGGTGCAGGGCTGGGTGCCGTCCTCGGTCTCCGCCAGTCCCGGCTCGTTCCGGCTTGGTCCAGTCTTTCTGGTTGGCTGCGCGAGCACTCCGACCTCGGCGGGCGCTTCACCGGCGAGTTCATTGCCGCCGCCGGTGCCGTGCATCTTGTCAGCTTCGGCATCGGGGCCACAGCAGGGCTGGCAGCAGCCGGCAGCATTCGGGGCGCGCTCCTGGTGTTCGGGCCGCTCAGCATGATCCTCATGGCCGCTGGTGTCGTTCTGCTCCCCGAGTTCGTTCGAAACACCCGCCTCTCGGTGGACGTCCTGACAAGAAGCGCGCGCTTGGCGAGTTGGGCCCTTCTCGGGTTGAGCGTCGTCTGGGGATTGTTCTGTCTGGCGACACCAGCCCCCATCGGCCAGCGCCTTCTCGGTCAGAACTGGCCTGGCGTACGGTCGATCCTGCCGCAGATCGCCGTGATGATGTGCGGGACCAGCGCGTCCGTAGGAGCGACACTCGGCCTCCGAGCGTTGGGCGCGGCCCGCCGTAGTCTTCGGGCCCGGCTCAGCATCATCCCGGTCACGATCGTTGGCGGCGTCCTGGGCGCCGTCTGGTGGGATGCGGCCGGAGCGGCCACGGGCTTTGCTGTCGCGAGCATCACCGGCGGAGTCATCTGGTGGCGGCACTTTCGCGCCGCTGTCGGGGAGTGGCGTCTGGCCGCCGAAATCCCATCAGTGAACGCCGCTGAAACTGGGGCGCCACGGTTAGAGGCGCCGGCGCCGTAATCATTTTTTGTTCAGACTCTGAAGGAGTTCGTCCCATGGCATGGATCACGCTTGCTTTTTTTCTGCGGCGGCTCCGCTTTGTGCCCAAGCGCTTCGTTTATGAGATGTTCTTCTGCTATGGCGCTGACATCCCGTGGACAGTGAAGTTCGGGGACGACGTGAAGATTCATCACCGAGGGATCGGAGTCGTCATCCATCCCCGGACGACCATCGGTAATCGGGTCCAGATCTGGCATGGGGTCACGCTCGGCCGTGCTGACGTCTTCCGTTCTCCACATGATTCGGACTTTGGAGGGTTCGTGGTCGAGGACGACGCCATGCTCTGCGCCGGCGCCAAGGTTCTGGGAGGCAGTGGAACGACGAGGGTTGGCCGAGGGACGATCATCGCCGCCAATGCAGTGCTGCTGGAATCGACCGGTGATTGGGAAGTCTGGGCCGGGATCCCGGCTCGTAAGGTCGCCGACCGGAAGGACGTCAAGAGGCCGGGACGAACACCACGCGGAACATTCGGGGCCAGAACTTCCCTGTGATCAGGAACTGGTCCGCTCCGGGGACGGCTGCGATCCCGTTCAGCGTCGATCCCGCGACGGCTTCGTCGGCGGCCAGCAGGCCCGAGGCGTCGATGGTCGCTGTGACCGCGCCGGTGGCGGGATCGATGCGCACGATATGGTCGGTGGGGAGCACGTTCGCGTATACGGCGGGGCCGACGCACTCCAGTTCGTTCAGCCCTGTCACCGGCCGGTCCCCATCGGTCACGGTGACCTCACCCGTCTTCGCGAGTGTCGTGGGGTCACGGAACGTCAGCCGTGCCGAGCCGTCGCTGGTCACAACCTGCTGCGCCGACTGCTGGAAGCACATGCCCCAACCGTCGTCCGGGTACGGCACACGGCGCAGTTCCGCGAGCGTCGTGGCATCGCGCTCGATGGCGATCCGGTTCCGCCAGGTGAGCTGCCACAGGGTCCGGCCGAGCACGGTGACCCCCTCACCGAACAAGGGCGCGGGCAGCGCCACGCGGGCCTTGGGCGGGCTGCCCGTCGGCCCCGCCCGTACAGAGGACGCTCCGGACAGACCGGTGCTTTCGTAGAGCACGTTGCCGACCATCTCCAGGCCCTCGGTGAACGCCTCCGAATCGTGCGGCAGGGCCTCCAACACTTTGACCCGCAGTCGCTCGACCTGGTGCTCCCCGGCCTGCCCGTCCATGGCTCGGGCTGCCGGGTCGTCGGGGGCGCGGTCTGTCGTCGGGCACGACGCGAGCAGCAGCGCGGCTCCGAGCGCGGCCCCCGCCGCGAGGCGTACACGCTCAGACAGGGCAGGCACCTCCTGACTTGAGCGTGGTCCGCAGCGGCGTCACCAGAGACTGCCGCAGCAGCATCGGAACGCCGTCCGCATTCGGCTCCAGCAGATGCAGCACCAGGGTGCGGCGGGATCCGGCGGGCAGTTCCAGGTCCAGCGTGAACACGGAGTGGCCGCGTTCGACGCCGGACGCGAGCAGCGCGCGGCGGCCACCCAGGGTTGCGTCGGTGAGGGTGGCTCCGACCCCGGCGTAGTACGACACCAGGAGGCGGTTGTCACCCGGCCGGGTGCGGTAGGGAGGGGAGTCCCCCCTCATGGTCACGTAGTCGGGAAGGCCGGAGGCCGGCGCCCGGTTGGTCAGGGTCATGGTCACGGTGACCGTGCGGGCGCCGCCGGTGCAGGGGCCCGCTTCCCAGGTCAGGCTCCGGTCGAGGTAGTAGTCCAGCTTTCCGCCGGCCGCGTTGTTCACCACCAGCCCCGCGAACGGGCCGGGGCGGTTTGGGAGCGTGCCCGAGTAGGGGCGGGACTCCAGGAGGCGCTGCTCCGTGGTATGGGCGCTCCAGACTTTCAGCCGTCCGTCCTGCTGGACGTTGTTCACGGCGGCGAGCAGTGCGGGCAGTCGGCGCGTATCGTCGAGTGCCCCCATCAGCCGTGTGGCGGCTGCGCGGGCGGCGTCGACGAAGAACGCCTTGCGCCGGGCGACGTCGCCGTATTTCGCGTAGCTGGCCCGTTCGGTGAGGTCCACGACGTTGTCGGCGGTGAGCTCGGTGCCGTCGGCCATGCGGGCCGGGCCGGTGACCCGCAGGAGACGGCTCAACGTGACCGGGTCGACGGCGAGCGCCCCGTCCACGCGTTCGCCGGTGTGCTTGCGCCACGCCTCTGCCCAGATGCGGGCCGCGTAAGGGAAGTGTGGGCTCATGTTGGAGTTGGGCCACACGTGGGTGGGGTCGCTGCCCGCATAGCGAGCGTTGAACTCGGTTCCGAGGTCGATGTCCGGCTTCGCCGTTTCCATCTCCGTGTTGTTACCGAACCGCTCGAAGGACAGCCGGCCCCGGTCGGCCCGCAGCACGGCGAAGGCGCCCGGAAGACCACCGGTGCCGCGAGCCTCGGCGATGTTCTGGAACGCGAGGAAGTAACGCCGTTTTCCTTGCGTGCCGAGCATGGGCGGCAGGACGCGGGCCGCCAGGGAGACGTCGGTCATGACCGGGGTGAGGCGGTCGAGTTGCTGTTGCAGTGCGACACGGGCCCTGTCTGCCGTCGGCAGCAAGGTGGATCGGGGCAGAGCGTGCACGTCGGCCTGCACCTCGTCCGCGACGCGGGCGGCCCGAACGAGTTCCGGCGCATGCTTCTGCAAGGCCGCCAGGGCCTCGGACATACCGCCACCGCGGCTGTCCGGCGCGGATAGTGGCAGGGCTTCCGCCAGCGGGGACAGTACGTCGCCGGCCAGCCGGTCGGCCACGTACGCGACCCCGCGCACGGTCGTGGCCGGGCCACCGAGGAAAGGCAGGGCGGTGGCGGTGTACCAGGCCGGGCCGGTGGTGAGGCGATGCGCCAGCGCGGCGTGGGCGGCCGCGGAATGCGCCCTCCGCTCTCGCTCCCGGGCGGACGCGGGCGCCGCTCCGGAGGCTGAGCCGGGCACAGGCATCACCGACTGCCGCAGCGCGTCGAGGTCTTGTTGGGCCGCGATCAGCTCCGAACGGGCGAGCAGCCCGGTGACCCCGATCCAGACGGCGCCGGTCAGCGGCAGCGCCGCGGCGGCCAGCAGGGTGTTCTTGAGAACGTGACGGCGGCCCGGTGCCCCCTCGCGGGAGCGACCGGGCCTGCGCACGCGGACGGCGCCGCGGCCGGGGCCGGGGCGCCGTGGTTCCGCCGAGCCGATGTCTTGCTCCGTCATGAACTGCGGCGACGGCGCAGGGCCAGCATCGTGCCCCCGCCCGCCGCAACCAGCCCGGCCGCGACGCCGCCCACTGCCAGAGCCTGCTCGCTGCCGGTGGCAGCCAGGTCCGAGCGGTGATCGAAGCTCCCCTGTCTGTCGGAGTCATGCGGGCCGGGCCCACCCCGCCCGTCAAAACGGTCGGATCCGTTCGATCCGCCGGACCAGTTGGATTGCTCGGGCCCCCTGTGAACGCGCTCGTGGTGCTCGTGCTCATGCATCGCGTGCAGCACCTTGATACGCCCGGTGAGCTCCAGCCCGGTCTTGCGGCCCTCCAGCTCAAAGGTGTGGAACCCCGGCTTGGTCTTCCGCGGGATGGTCACCCTGCCCGTGACAACGCCCTTTGCATTCGCCCTGAACTTGCCCAGGACGATCTCATGCGAGTGCAGTTCCGCCGTGACTAGCTCGAAGGGGGCGAAGCAATTGCCACTGAACGTCAGCGTGCCCCCGGCGGGCACCACGGTTCTGCTGAGGGTGAGCTGCGGGGGCACCGGCGGGTAGGCGAAGCACGATGGGGAGGGCGGCTGTGCGTGGGCGGTATGCGCCCCCACCAGCGGTGCGGCGACGAGCACGGCAGCTGATGCTGCCGATGCCAGAGCAACCCGCCACCTGGGCGATGTCATCATCTTCTTCACTCTCCTCGACTTCAGTCCGGGCCACGCCGCAACGTCGGCCGTAAGCAAGATCTGGATACCAACATCTAGATACATGGAATAAATGGGGCATATGGCGCCAATTGGCATGACGTCGCTCAGGAGTCACCCGATGGTGTAGCGCTTGCTTCTTGATGGCCCACGCCGTCACCCCGGCGGGACGGTGTGCGTCGCCCGGGTCGCTCGGCGGGCCGACACAGGGGTGGCTCCCCCGATCGGGGCGTGCGAGTCCCTATCGTCGGCTGCGTACACAGGGAACAGAAGATCCCTTTTCGGGTGGTTCCCTCGGTCCCATGAGGGGTGCAGCTTGGATCTCCACGGATTTCTGAAGGCTCTTGCCAGACGCTGGCCGACCGTCGTGGTCTGTCTGGCTCTCGCGGTCGGAGCGGCTCTCGCCGTGACGAGCTTGAGCACACCCGTCTACGAGGCGAGGACCCAGCTCTTCGTCGCCACCCGAACTGGTGAGGACACCACCCAGCTGAACCAGGGTCAAAGCTTCTCGCAGGCGCGTGTGCAGTCGTACGCCGCGATCGTGACCACCCGCCAGGTGACCCAGCCCGTGGTGAAGGAGCTGCGGCTGCGTACCACCCCGGAGGAACTGGCATCCCGGATTACCGCCGTTGCCCCGCTCAACACGGTGCTCATCGACATCACCGTCCGGGACGCCAGGCCCGCGCGTGCGGCGCGCATTGCCAACGCCGTGGCGCAGCGGTTCAGCGCAGCCGTCGAGCGACTGGAGGCGCCCAAGCGCGCGCCCGGTCCGGAGCGGTCCCGAAGCCGCCACGCGGACGATGGTGTCTCGCCCGTCTCCCTGGGCGTCACCCAGGAGGCCGTAGCCCCCGCGGATCCGGTCTCGCCCCGCCCGCTGCTGAACCTGGCCGCAGGAGCACTCAGCGGCCTGCTGCTCGGCGCCGGAATCGTCGCCCTGCGCGAGACCCTCGACACTACGTTCAAGACGAGCGAGGCGCTGGGCGAGTTCACCGCGCTGCCAGGTCTCGGCACCATCCCGTTCGACAGGAACGCCCCCAGGCAGCCGCTCGTCAGCGCCGAGGGGCACTCCAAGCGCGCCGAGGCTTTCCGCAAGCTGCGCACCAACCTTCAGTTCTCTCAAGTCGACGACCGGCCCCGGATCATCGTGGTGACGAGTTCCGTGCCCGGGGAGGGCAAGACCAACACCGCGGTGAACCTCGCCCTGTCGCTCGCCGAGGCAGGCGTCTCCACCTGTCTGGTCGACGGCGACCTGCGCCGTCCGTGCGTGGCCCCGGCCTTCGGCCTTGTCCAGGACGCCGGTCTGACCACGGTGCTCATTGGACAGGCCTGCATCAAGGACGTGACGCAGAAGGTTGGTGGCCAGCTCTCGGTGCTCGCCAGCGGCGCCGTACCGCCGAATCCCACCGAGCTGCTCGCCTCGGCGCGCATGGAAGAGGTTCTGCGCGAGCTGGCGGACACCTACGAGGTTGTGATCCTCGACACCGCGCCGCTACTGCCGGTCGCCGACACGGTCGGTCTCGCCTCGCTGGCCCAGGGAGCGCTGCTCGTCGTTCGCGCCGCGAAGACCAGCCGGGACCAGGTCCGCACCGCCGCGGAATCACTGGACTGCGTGGGCGTCCGCGTCCTCGGCACCGTCTTCAGTATGGCCCCAGTCCCCAAGGGCGGCCGCTACGGCGCCTACGGACGGTACGGCGAGCTGCCCGCTCCCCGTGCGTCGGCTTCTTTGCAGAAGGAAGCAGTCACGCCCGCAGGGACACGCCGCGCGGGTGTGAAATGACCAGAGTCCTGTTCGTCTGCACGGGCAACGTGCACCGCTCGGTGCTCGCCGAGCGGCTGCTGGCCGCGAGGCTTCAGCCCGGCTCGGCCGTGCGTCCGGAGAGCGCCGGCACGGAGGCGTGGCCCCGGCCAGGCATGGAGAGCTCCACCCGGGCGGTGCTGGAGAAGCTGGGCGGTGACGGCTCCGGTTTCGCGGCCCGCCCGCTCACCGCGCAGCTCGTCGACAGCGCGGCGCTGGTCCTCGGGCTCGCCATCGAGCACCGGGAGGCGGCTGTGCGGCTCGCGCCGTCGGCGATGCGGCGCTGCTTCACCCTGAAGGAGTTCGTGCGTCTCGCTATGGGGGGAGCCATCGAAGCGCGGGGCGGGGAAGGTTCGGCGACCGCGCATGACGGTGTACCGGAAGGGGAAGGCCCGCGGGTCGTAGGCGGTTTGGACGTCGTAGTCGCGGCCGCGGCCAGTCGTCGGGGTGCCGCCGCCCCGCTCCTGCCGGATGAGGACGACATCGCGGACCCCTGGGGGAGGCCCCACCCTGTGCTGTACGGTTGCGCCCGCGAGATCGACGGAGCGGTGAGCACGCTTGCCCGGCTGCTGGACGGCGGGGAGAGCGTCTGAATCAAGGTCATGGAAGAGCTCAACCGCAAGGAAGCAAGGGGTGTCGAGAGTTGAGAGCTTGGCGCCAGTCTGCACTTTCAGGGGGCGTCGGGTGATCCTGCTCCGATAGGTCAACTTTGTCCCTGGACCTCTTTCCAGCTGCCCGGGTGGGGTTCCCTTCGAGGCGCGGGGATGAGCGACAGAGGGGCAGACCGGTCCCCACAGCGGAGAGAAACTCTATGCTGGAGCGCCGCGGTTCAGCCTGCGGACGGCCAAAGGCCTCCTCCCTGGCCCGGCGAGCTGGTTGAAGCAGCGTTCCACGACGTTGCGCCGCTTGTAGAGCTGTGTGTCGAAGGCCGGCGGGCGCCCGCCGTAGCGGCCTCGGCGGAGGCGGTTGCGGATCTGGTCGGCCCGTTCGGGGATGGTGTGACGGATGCCCCGCCGTCGCAGCCAGGTGCGGATCGCTCTGGAGCTGTAGCCCTTGTCGCCCAGGACATGGGCGGGCCGCAGGCGGGGACGCCCCGGGCTGGCGCCGGGCACCCGGATCGCTTCCAGTACGGCGGTGAACTGGGTGCAGTCGTTGGTGTTCCCGCCCGTGAGCACGAAGGCCAGGGGTCGGCCTCCGGCGTCGCAGGCCAGGTGGATCTTGCTTGTCAGGCCGCCTCGGGAGCGTCCGAGTCCGGGAACGTGGAGCCACCTTGTCCACCCACGCCTGGGGCAGCAGCGGCGGGGTGCACCAGGCCACCAGCCGGTCGTACGGGGCCCGCTCGGGGAAGCCGGCGGTGCCGTCGGCGGTGTGGCAGCAGACGTTGTCGACGCCGCGCTCGTGGTGGATGAGGTTCGCCCACCTCACGAGGTAGTCGTCGTTGTCGAGGCTGGTTACCGAGCCGGTGGAGCCGACGAGCTCGGCGAGCAGGGCACCGGAGTAGCCGGAGCCCGTGCCGAACTCGGCGACGTTCATGCCCGCGTGCACGTCCAGGGCGGTCAGCTCGCGGTGGATGACGAGGGGGTTGGAGCGGTAGGGCGTCGGCCCGCGGCCTTCGTGGTGGGTGTAGTGGCGCTCGGGGCGGCCTCGGCGGCAGACAGGACGACTGGGGTCATGGTCACTCCTTCGAGAGGGGGACGGGTACGCGCATTGGGTCAACTACCCCGGGCGAGTGAAGGACACGGCGCCCAGGTGACACCGGGGGTGGTCAGATCGTCAGGGCCGTGTGGTGGTGCCACCCGCCGGCGGTGTACTCGCCGACCGGCCCATCCCTACTTCTGCGCCCCTGCCAGCCCCTGGCAGCGTGGCTCCGACGAGAAGACCAACGGCCTGCTGCGGCAGCACTTTCCCAAAGGCACCGAACTGTTCGTCCACGATCCCGAGCACCTGGCTGCCGTCGCTGATCAGCTCAAGGCCGTCCTCGCGAAACGCTCGGCTGGGAAACCCCAGCCGAGCGCCTGCATAGACTGCTCACGGCCCGATCAACACGACCACGTGTTGCGACGACCCCTGGAAACCGCCGCGTACGGGTTCCGGGGCCCTTCGCGGTGTGCGGGCGACGCGGTCACTCGGCCTTGATGGCCGCCAGCATGTTCAGCTTCGCCGCGCGGCGGGCCGGCCAGACCGCGGCCAGCATGCCGACCACGGCAGCCAGGGCGAAGAAGATGCCCATCCGGCCCCAAGGCACGACCAGCTCGTACGTCGCGAGCGAGGCGCGGATCAGCTCACCGGCGGCCCAGCCGAAGAACACGCCGAGCCCGATGCCGAGCACCCCGCCGAACAGGGAGATCACCAGCGACTCCAGGCGCACCATGCGCTTGACGCCGGAGCGGTCCAGGCCGATGGCGCGCAGCATGCCGATCTCCTGGGAGCGCTCGAAGACCGACATCGCCAGCGTGTTGACGACCCCGAGGACGGCGACGATCACGGCCATGGCCAGCAGCGCGTACAGCATGTTCAGGAGCAGGTTGACCGACTGGGAGATGCCCTCGGAGACGTCGTCCTGGTCCTGGACGGAGATCGCGGGGTTCTTGCCCAGCGCGTCGATCAGTTTGTCCTTGGTGGTCTCGGTGGCGCCGCCCTTCGTCTTGACCATCACCTGAAGGTCGCTGACGTGCTTCTGGTGCGTGCCGAGGACGCTGTTGTCGACGAGGATATGCCGGATCATCTCGTTGCCCTTGTAGACGCCCGAGACGGTCAGGGTCTCCTTCGTGCCGTCCTCGAACGTCACGGGGAGACGGGAGCCGACCTTCCAGCCCTTCTCCTCGGCCGTGCCGCTGTCGATGACCGCGTTGCCGCCGGCCAGGCCGTCCAGGGAGCCGGAGGAGAAGTCGAGACGGGTCAGCTCACCGAAGGCCGCGCCGTTGACGCCGGTCAGGTACGTGGTCTTGCCCCCGATGCGGACGGCGGAGCTGCGCAGCGCGCTGGGGGCGGTGACCTCGTCGAGGGAGGAGAGCTTCTTCTCCACCCCGGGGGAGAGCGGCGTCATACTGACCATGGACACCACGTAGTCGGCCTTGAGGGAATCCCTCGCCATCTTGTCAACACCCTTCTGGACGCTGTTCCCGATCACCGTCAGACCGGTGATGAGGGACAGGCCCACCATCAGGGCGGAGGCGGTGGCCGCCGTACGGCGGGGGTTGCGTACCGCGTTCTGCCGGGCGATGGTGCCCACGATGCCGAACGCGCGGAGCGCGGGCCCGGCGAGGGCGATCAGCGGACGGGACAACAGCGGCGTCAGGACGAACACACCGATCAGCAGCAGCACCGCGCCCAGGCCCATCACGGCCTTGCCGTCCTTCATGCCGGTGGCGACCAGCACGGCGGCGACACCGGCGCCCGCGAAGAGCGCGCCGACGGCGTTGCGGACGACCAGCGACTTGGTGGTGGCGGCGGCGTGCACGCTGTTCATCGCGGCGACCGGCGGGATCTTCGCCGCGCGGCGGCCAGGCAGCCAGGCGGCGAGGACGGTCACGCCGACACCGACCAGCAGCGCGGTGAGGACGGTGGAGACGGAGACGACCAGTGGGCCGTCGGGAACGATCGCGCCGGTGCTGCTCATCAGGGCGCGCATCCCGGCGCCGATGCCGACGCCGATGGCCAGACCCGTGACGGCGGCGACCGCGCCGACGACCACGGCCTCGATGAGCACGGAGCGGGTGAGCTGGCGGCGGCTCGCGCCGACCGCGCGCATCAGCGCCAGCTCCCTGGTGCGCTGGGCGACCAGCATGGTGAAGGTGTTGGCGATGAGGAAGACGCCGACGAACAGCGCGATGCCGGCGAAGCCCAGGAGGCCCGTCTTCACGCTGTCCATGCTCTTCTCGGTCTGCTCGGCGTCGTCCTCGGCGAGCTTCTTGCCGGTGGCGGCGTCGGCCCCCTTGGCGGGCAGGACCTTCTCGATCTCCGAGAGCAGCGCGGCCTGCGAGGTGCCCGGAGCGGCCTTGACGTGGATCTCGCTGTAGCGGCCGGGGCCGGTGAACAGCTTCTGGGCGGTGGCATTGTCGAACAGCGCGAGGCTGCCGCCGGCCATGACCGCGCCGTCGTCGGTGGTGAAGATGCCGGTCAGCGTGGTCATGCGGACCGGTCCGTCAACGGAGACCCGGACGGTGTCACCGACCTTGTAGCCAGCCTCGTCGGCGGTCCGGGCGTCCAGGGCGATCTGGCCGGTGCCGTGCGGGGCGCGGCCGTCGCGCATCGGGTAGCGGGGGTCCTTGCCGTCGGCGCCGGGGTAGTAGTTGCCACCGCGGGTGGAGAACCCGTGGCCGATCAGCTTGCCGTTCTTGTCGGCGATGGCGGTGAACCCGGTGACCGTGCCGGAGGCCGATTCGGCGCCGGGCACCTTGGCGGCCCGGTCGAGCAGCTTCCGGTCGAGGGAGGGCCGGGTGCCGGGGCCGGTCTGGGAGCTGTCCGGCTGGATGGCGATGTCGACGCTGGCGTAGCCCTTGAGGGCGCTGTCGCGGAGGGCTTCGGAGATGGTCGAGGTGAAGACCAGGGTGCCGGAGACGAAGGCCACGCCGAGCATCACGGCGAGGACGGTCATCAGCAGCCGGGCCTTGTGCGCGAGCACATTGCGCAAGGCGGTACGGAACATGGTGAGTCAGTCCTGGAGAAGAGGGGCGAAGTGCGGTCGGCTGCCGGGGTCAGCTGGTGCGTCCCATGGCGTCGAAGCCCTTCATCCGCTCCAGCACCTTGCCAGCGGTCGGGTCGGGCATGTCGTCGACGATCCGGCCGTCCGCGAGGAAGACGACACGGTCCGCGTAGGAGGCGGCGACGGGGTCATGGGTGACCATCACGACGGTCTGGCCCAGTTCGCGTACGGAGTCGCGGAGGAAGCCGAGGACCTCGGCGCCGGAGCGGGAGTCGAGGTTGCCGGTGGGCTCGTCCGCGAAGATGATCTCGGGCCGGGAGGCCAGCGCGCGGGCGACCGCGACGCGCTGCTGCTGGCCGCCGGAGAGTTGGCTCGGGCGGTGCTTGAGGCGGTCGGAGAGGCCGACGGTAGCCACGACGCGGTCCAGCCAGGTGCGGTCCGGCTTACAGCCCGCGATGTCCATGGGCAGGGTGATGTTCTCCAGAGCGGACAGCGTCGGCAGCAGGTTGAACGCCTGGAAGACGAAGCCGATCTTGTCGCGGCGCAGCTGGGTGAGCTTCTTGTCCTTCAGACCGGTCAGCTCGGTGTCGCCGATGCGGGCGGAGCCCCCGGATATCGTGTCCAGCCCGGCCATGCAGTGCATCAGCGTCGACTTGCCGGACCCGGAGGGGCCCATGATCGCGGTGAACTGGGCCTGGTGGAACTCGACGGACACGGCGTCGAGTGCGACGACCTGAGTGTCTCCCTCCCCGTAGACCTTGGTGAGTTCCGTGGCGCGGGCGGCCACCGCCGTGCCGTAACTGGCAGAGGGGACGCCGAAGTGGATGGTGGTCACGGGGAGGAGCTCCTGTCGGGACATACGGGCCGCCGGAGGGGCACGAGGCCGGAGAGGCACGAGGTCGGATTTCGACGGTGGCTCAATCGGCCGTTTCACGAGGACCCTTACATCGTCGCCACGGAAACCGGCCCGGACGTCAACCCGTGTGACCGTCCCGGGGACAGTCCTGGGGCGTAGCTGTAACCTGCGCGGTCATGCCTGGGGATGATTAGGCGCCCTGACGAAAGTCACCTGCGGGTGCGGTGCGGCTTTCCCCGGATTCATCCTGTTGTCCGGGTCGAAGAGCCGTTTCACCTCGCCGAAGGCATCGACGAGCGGGCGGCCGAACATACGGTCCAGCAGTTCGCCGCGTGCCTGCCCGTCGCCGTGTTCCCCCGAGTGAGCCGCCGTAGGAGGTGACCAGGTCGGCGGCGCGGAACAGGAACTCCCGGAAGACCGCGACCCCGTCGGCGTGTGTGAGCTCGAACGGGATCCGCGTGTGTACACATCCTTGCCCGAAGTGACCGTAAAGTGCGGGGTGGTCGTAGCCGAACTCCGCGAACAACCCTTTCAGGTCGCGAAGACAGTCACCGAGCCGGTCCGGCGGAACGGCGGAGTCCTCCCAGCCCTCCCAGGTCTCCCGGCCATCGGGCGGACGAGCGGTCACACCCAGACCCGCCTCGCGCGCCCGGAGCATCTTCCCCTCGCGCGCCGGATCGTCCGAGAAAGAGACCGTCGGCTCGTCCGCGTGCCGGCCGAGCGTGTCAAGCAGGTCCCGTGCCTGCGCATCCACCCCGTCCCGGCTCTCGCCGCTGAACTGGACGAGCAGCCAGCTCTCTCCCTCGGGGAAGGTGTCCAGCGACTCCAGATAGGAGCCCTCCTCGCGCATGAGCTGCGCCATCCGTCCGTCCAGCGCCTCCAGCAGCTCCGGCTCGCAGCGCTCCAGCAGTCTGGGCACGTCGTCGGCCGCGGCACAGATGTCGTCGTAGCCGAGCACGACCATCGCCTCGCACGACGGCACAGGCACCAGGTCGAGCTCGGCACGCAGGACGGTGACGAGGGTGCCCTCGCTCCCGACGAGCGCGCGGGCCAGGTCGAACCCGTTCTCCGGCAGGAGCGAGTCGAGGTTGTAGCCGGACACCCGGCGCGGGATGCGGGGGTAGCCGTGACGGATGTCCGCCAGGTGCTCGTCCGCCACCCGGCGCAGCCCGGCGTAGAGTTCGCCGCGACGGCCCCCCCGGCGGCGACGACGGCCTCGTATTCCTCACGCGAGGTGGGTCCGACCCAGCAGCGCAGCCCGTCATAGGTCAGGATCTCCAGGCGCCGCACGTTGTCCACGGTCTTCCCGTAGGCCTGTGCCGACGCCCCGCAGGAGTTGTTTCCGATCATTCCGCCCAGTGCGCAGTGGCTGTGGGTCGAGGGCTTCGGCCCGAACTGCAGCTTCGCTCCGGAGAGTCGGCGGTTCAGCTCGTCCAGCACGATGCCGGGCTCGACCACGCAGGTCCTGCGCCCGGCGTCCACGGAGACCAGACGTCGCAGTGCTTGGTCCAGTCGACGACCACGGCGGCGTTCGTGCACTGGCCCGCCAGGCTCGTCCCCCCGCCCCGGGACAGCACCGGCGCACCGAACCGGGCGCAGACCCGCACCGCCTCCGCTCCCGCCTCGATGTCACGGGGCACGACGACGGCGATCGGCACCTGCCGGTAGTTCGATTCGACCCGTCCGTGGAAGGATCGTTCCTCCTCCGGGGGGCCACTGGTGCTGGGGAGCCGGAGGAGCGCGGGGCGACGGGAGCCCCGATCCCCCCGACTGCTCGGGGCGGCGGCCGACCCGCCCCTCATCCCCACCGCCTGCCGACGAGAGGCGCGGTCTCCAGACCTGCGCCGCGGCGCACGCCGCTCAGGAACGACGACAGCGCCTCCTGCGCCGTCCGGGACGGCCGCCAGTCCAGCAGGTCACGCGCCCGGGCGCAGTCGAGAACAGGAAGCCGCAGGACGGCGTCGAAGAGATGCGGGGAAGCGGGGACCGCGTGTGCGTGCCACGCCGCCGCCAGCGCCGGCCGCACCAAGGCCCTGGGCACCCGTGCCACCCGAGCGTCCAGCAGTTCTCCGAGCTCCCGCGCACCTATGACCGGCTCCGCCGCCAGGTTGAACGGTCCTCGAACGTCACCGATCACGGCCGCCCGGTAGGCCCGCGCCGCGTCATCGGTGTGCAGGGCCTGGAAGCGCAGCCCCTCCATGTCGGGCACGAAGGGCAGAAGGTCCGGCCGCAGCAGAACGCCGGGCACGCAGCGGCCCGCGAAGATGCGGCGCTGCTCGCTGGCAGCCTGTTCCTTGAACAGGAACCCGGGCCGCATCCTGACCACCCGGACTCCCGGATGCCGCAGCTCGAAGGCGTCCAGCACACGCTCCAGATAGGACTTCTCCCGGCAGTAGGCGGCATCCGGCCAGCCGTGCGTGGGCCATTCCTCGCCCACACCCGGTTCCTCCTTCGGGCCGGGGGAGTAGGCCCCTACCGAGGAGGCGTACACCAGGGCCGGTACGCCCGCCCTCGCAACGGCCTCGAAGACACGGATCGACCCCAGGACATTGCTCCGCCAGGTGACCAGGGGAGCGTGGGTCGGCTGGAAACGCCAGGCGAGGTGGACGACGGCGTCGGCGCCGGCCAGGTGCTGGTCCAGGACCTCCGGGCTGTCGCGCCGGGAGAGGTCCACCGTGGCCCACTCCACACCCGGGACCGACATCCTCGGAAGGCGGCGGGCGAGACCGACGACGGCCGCCACGTCCGGGTCCTGTGACAGGGCCCCGACGACACTGGTGCCCACGTTGCCGGTCGCCCCCGTCACCACGACGCGCAAGCCCGCGTTTGCGTTCATCGTCGTTCCGTCCCTTCAGGCGGTCGTGCGGTGTTACGGTCCGCGCTTGGTCCGATGCTGCGCACCGACGGTCCTGAGTGCCGCGGCGACGGACGCTAGGGGTGGAGGAGCGTCTTGATCATTTCTGCGACGTCCACCCCGAGCACGTCCTCCTCGTCGAGGAGCGGAAGCTCGGGCACCCAGCGCCTGACGTTGGCCTGTCCCAGCCGCAGCTGGATCTGCTTGTCGAACAGGGTGAGCAGGGGCAGCGGTAGACGCCGGAGACCGAGACCGTGCCGCCCCGGCGCACCATGCACAGGGGGAGAGACGGTCCACGCCCGCACGCTCCATGAGTCTCCGGGCGACCACGTCCGGCAGAAGGCCAGTGGCCCACTGCGCGGTTCTCGCCAGCGGTGCGCCGTGGGACTCCATACCGACCGCGTCGACGACGGCGACGGTCCCCAGGCCGTGGGTGACCTCCCGATGGCCTGCCAGGCGGTCGGCAGCACATCGGACAGGTAGACGTACCGGTCATGGGGCGGCCCCTCGGGAACCAGGATCGGCAAGGTGTGGCCGGACGGCACGCGCAGCAGTTCGCCTGCCTGCCGGGCACCTGCCCGTACGGCTTGGTGTAGCCGAACGATGCGGCCCCCCGTCCCCTGCTCGCGCACCTGCGTGGTCTCGCGCTGGGAGTGCAGACCCACCCGCAGGAGAGGTTGAACGGGACCACGACGCGGTCTCCCACATGCAGCACCGTGGCGTCCCCGCCTACCTCTTCCTCCACCCCCATCGGTTCATGGCCGAGGACGTCGCCCGGGTCCGGGCAGGGCCTCAGCACCTCGTACAGATGCAGGTCGGAGCCGCATATCCCGGTCGAGGTGATCCGCACCACGACATCGGTGGGCTCCTCGATGTGCGGATCCGGGACGTTCTCGACACGCACATCCCGGCGTCCCTGCCAGGCGAGTGCACGCATTGGCGTCTCTCCTCACTGGAGTACTTCTGGCAGAGGCGGACTGGGGCGCCTTCGGGCACGAGCCCGTGGGAGGGGCTGTCCCGTACCGCCGAAGGTTCGGACACGCGTCGGCGGCCCGCGCCGGCCGCGGGAGCCGACGCGGCGCGTGCCGTCCGGTACAGCAGTCCCGCTTTCGTCCGTACCGGCCGACTCCTCCAGCGAACCAGTGACTCGGCGATCCCGCCTCTCGGGCGGAGACGTTCCAAGTGAGGGCGCCGACTGTCGGGCAGGAGGTAGTCAGGAGGCTTGGCTCATCCCCGGCAGGGGCACGGGGACGGCTGGCGCGACGCGCAGTGGCGACGCCGCGCCTCGGGCGACGGCGCGGTGAAAAGCACGAACTTCTCAAGCGCTACCTCCCGCCGTTCGGCGGGATGACCGGTACGCACGCACGCGACGAACGCGTCGCGTAGCTGGACGGGTACGCGGGCGAGGGCCGGTACGAGAACGGTGCGCCAGGGGCTGCGGAGATCGCCCTCAACACACAGCCCGCGGGAAGAAGCCCGCCCTGAAGAAGCGCGCCAGCACATCGAAGGGCGGATCACCTCGGTCTCTGACCATGACCGAGCTGTATGAGAGAGCAACAAAAGACTGGCATCTGCGGGTGCTCCGCCATGCCCCACGACCAGCTCGCCGACGCCCTCGACCACGCCAAGGACTCATGAGAGACACCGCCGAGCTGTCCCTTCCCGGAACAGAGGGGGCGGCGCCCAGGGTCAGGTCCAGCCACAGAGCTGCTACCCGACCCCCTGGCACGAGGCGTGGTTGAGCGAGGTGATCGAAGAGATCTCGTCCGAGCCGGTAGCGGTGCTGGCCACTCCTTCGGCACCCTCATTTCCCCGTCCAGCGAATACCTCTGAGGCGCTCTCACTCGCAGCCATCGACATCGGCCCGCCCCTTCTCAAGTCGCTGTTCAGCTCAGCCGCGGCCTGCTTCCCACATTTCTGCCTCTCACAGGAAACCTTCACCCAACACATCGGGAAGCAGCGTGGCAAGACGCACGATCGTCGGCCTGAACGACCCCAGCGTCGACCTGCACCGGCAAACCCCCCGGCGAACTCACCGCCAGCCACTGACGCCCACCCCGTGGCGACGGTGCAGGGCCCCGCCTGGCCGGGGGCCCTGCACCGTTCACGTCACCTACGCTTCAGGCGTGGGGCGGGCTTCCTCTTCGGCGCCGAAGAGGTGCTTCAATCGACGGCAGGGCCAGCAGACCGTCAGCTGCCGCCTGCTCGAAGCCGGGCCACGACGACGTGCAGATCATCGAAGGCCGCCGAACCCGCGCCTGACGCCCGCTGCTGAAGACGCGCACACAGCGCCGAGACCCCGCGCCGATCTGGCGCCGGGGAAATCGGAGCGGGCGAGCACGTTCCGCATGGGTAAAGCCCTCCGAGTACGACGAAAGCAACGCCGACCAGACTTCCCGGCACACCACACGCCCCGCTATTCGAACGTGACGGAGTCACCATACTTGCCGCGCGTCGATGCGGTGAGGAGACCGGCAGGCACCTGCCGCGACACCGGCGGAAAGCGCCACACTCATGAGGCGAGGCTGCGGTGGCGGGGCGTGAGCTACGGAAGAACCCCGCTGGTCAATCGGTCTCCCCTGGCCACGGAGTCCGAGATCCCACACCTCCAGCCTATGAGCGGGCCTCGTGCGGGCATGGAGAAGCCATGCCCGGAGGCTGACAGGGCTCGACGTCGGACGCGCTGCCGTTCGCCTTGTGCTTCCGGGCCGGAGCTCTCTTCGCGGCCTTCTCCGGCTTCGCGTGGACAATCTCTCTCCCAGCGACGGCTGGGGGGTCCGTGGGCGCGTGGCGGATGGCGATGAGGGCGACATCATCGCCGAGGCCCCCGCCCGTGTGGGCGGCCAGGTCCCGCTCGATGTGGTGCAGCAGGGCCTCGGGAGTGCAGTCGGTCCACTGGGCGGCGCGTTCCGCGAACGGGTAGAAGGTGCCGTCGCGGTCGCGGGCCTCTATGACGCCGTCGGTGTAGAGAAGCAGGGTGCGCCCGGAACCGAAGGGCAGCACGTCGAGGGTGTAGTCGCCGGGGTCCGTCATGCCGACGCCCAGCGGGGGTGCGGGGTGCAGGTCCGGGACGATCACGGTGTTGCCCGGACCGAGCAGCAGGGGCGCGGGGTGGCCGCAGCTGGTCATCCGGATGACGGGCTCCTCGTCGGGGATCTCCAGCAAAAGCGCGGTGACGAAGCGTTCTCCCGCCTCGTCCTCCGGTTCGAAGCCGGCCAGGTAGCGAGTAACGCTCCGCTCCAGGGCGGCGGCCAGGGCGGGCAGGGCGGCGTGCTGGTGGGCGGCCTCGCGAAAGGCGCCGAGCAGGAGGGCTGCCTCACCGATGGCGGGCAGGCCCTTGCCCCGCACGTCACCGATCATCACCCGTGCCGCTCTGTCGGTGCGGGCCGCGGCGTACAGGTCGCCGCCGATCTCTGCCTGGTCCTCGGCGGCCAGGTACAGGCAGGCGAGCTGCAGCGGGCCGAGCCTGCTCGGCAACGGCCACAGCAGGACGTGCTGAGCGGCCTCGGCCACCGACCGGACCTGGGCCAGTACGCGGCTGTGCCGATCACGTACCACGCAGAAGAGCACGACCAGCGCCGACAGCAGTGCTATCGAGAACGCCTGCACCAGCGAGTTCCGCGAGGCGGGCACGCCGAAATGCCAGCCGATGAACCCCTGGGCCACCACCGCCAGGGCGCCGATGCCTCCCGTCGCCCAACGCCCGGCACCGAACCACGCGGCGATCGCGGGCGCAATCACCAGCAGTGGACTGAGGACAATGTCGACCGGGAGCACGGCGTCGACAACCGTGATCACCACGATGAGCGCGATGGGGATCACCAACGAATGCCACGGCTGCCTCACGCCGGCAAAGCGCCGCCTGAACATGCTTCTACACTGCACCCTCTCAGAGCTGCCAGCGAGAAGAGCCAGCCGCGAGCGGGCATGGTGCCCCCCAAGCCCTCCTTGAGATGGGTGCTGCAGAAGCCGAGCCACGGCCACAGCCGGAACCGATCCGTCCTGCACGCGCACGACGAGGCTCCGCAAAGCGCGCCGCTGCTCGACCTGGGACGCGTCCTGGACCCGGGCAGAGCACGTCGGCACCCGTCTGTGCACGCTGCTTGGGTGCGTATGGGCTGAGCCGCTGCTGCACTGCATTCGACCGCATCGCCGACACCTGACGGCGCCGCCGCACTGACGGGCCGGTCCCGAAGCAGCACGATCGGTGCCTTGACGAGGTGGTGGACGCCGTCGATCAGGGCGATGAAGTCGCGCTCGCCCATGCTGCGGCGCTTGCCTCTGCCCGCGGGGTGGGTGCGCAGGCGGTGGCACAGCCGGGTGCGGGAGCCGGGCCGCATGGCGATCAGTCCGGCAACCGACGGGCGTCCCGAGCGGCGTCCGCTCACCGTCACGACCGGGGTGTGTCCGCGTCGTCCCCAGGTGCGGCCTCGGGGCGGTCGGAGGGTGAAGCCTGCTTCGTCGCTGAGTAGGCCCGGGGCGCGGTTCCGGAATTACTCCCGGCCCGTTTCCCCGGACCCGCCGTGCCCGTTACTGGGCAACGGGCTCTCCACGGTCTCTGCCGTCAGATGGTTGCAGGAGCCCAAGGGGTGGGAATCTTGCTGCCGCGGTAGCGATACCGGGTAACCGGAATCGTACTGATCTTCCGCAACTCGATCCCGTCCGCAGCAATCGGGAGTCACCTTCCCGTGGGAGTGGTAAGCCGCCTGCGGACGTCCGTCCAGCCCCAGTGACGCCGTTGCCGCAGTAGCCGGATAACCCGCCACCAGACGAGGTCGTCCAGTCTCCTGAAGATGTGCTTGGCAACAGCATGCCTGAAGTAGTTGGCCCAGCCGTGGGAGACCTGGTTGAGATTGATCAGGACCACGGCAAGATCCTGCTGCGATGTTCTGTGGGTGAGATGACGAACCTTCGTCTTCACCGACCGGACGGCCCGGTTGGCGATGAAGGTGTAGACGTGCCACTTGTTCGTCCCGCGTTTGTGGCGCCACTGGATGCGGAACCCCAGGAACTCGAACCCCTCGCTCAGGCGCACCACTTGGGTCTTGGCTGGAGACAACCGGAGCCCCATCGGTGCAAGAGCCTGGGCGACCTCTTCGCGCAATGCCTCGGTGTGTTGTCTGGTTCCGTTGACCAGGACGACGAAGTCGTCTGCGTAACGGACCAGCCGCCATACCGGTAGGCCCTTGGTCCGGCGTCGCCGTCGCCGGTATTCCGTGGACAGTTCTCCCTCTGGTTCCCACACGCGATGCATGTGCTCGTCGAGCACGGAGAGCGCGATGTTCGCCAGCAGGGGAGAAATGATGCCCCCTTGCGGTGTGCCGGTGAGCGTGTCCTCGTACTCTCCGAGCTCGGTCAGGAGCCCGGCCTTCAAGAACGCCTTCACCAAGGCCAGGACCCTCTTGTCCTTGACCCTTGCCCGGACCCGGTCCATCAGGGCGGCGTGGACGATCCTTCAGACTCACCCGTAGCCGCCGTGCCACCTCCGGCGGCTTGATCTTCTGCCCGAACAGCTCGGCCGCCTGCGTTCGAACCGTCTCCCGGCGCTGACGTCACCGCAACCGTGCCCCGGACACGGACGTCTCGGAGACGTCGGGCGCGCGGTCAGCCGGCCGGGCCGCCACGGCCGCCCGGTGGAGTTCCATCCGGCCCGCCGTGGACCAGCCGCCTTGCCAGTACGGGTGGGAGTCGATCAAGCGGATGAGCCGGATCAGCTCCCGCCGCAGCCGCGCCGTGTCCGGGCGGGCCGGGCGAGCCGGTGGTAGGTACTGAGCTGTCGGCGCTTGAGGCCGATCAGGTCGTCGGGGAACGGGAAGGACTTCACCCATTCATTAGAGCAGACGTTCGAATTTGTTGCCGAGTCGAAGCCCGCGCCGATCTCTGTCCACAGGGAGATCTTCCCAGCGTCC
This sequence comes from Streptomyces sp. NPDC032161, assembly GCF_040636995.1. NCBI lineage: Bacteria > Bacillati > Actinomycetota > Actinomycetes > Kitasatosporales > Streptomycetaceae > Streptomyces > Streptomyces sp. NPDC032161. Next base: position 33,464 of record NZ_JBEZVN010000044.1, read on the forward strand.
TTGCCCGGCGTTGGGGTGTCCGCTTCGAGCGGCACTGTGACGCCCTCACGCACACCCGGGTACGAAAGGGCGGCCGACGGCATGGCGCAGACGAAGTTCGACAAGCACGTGGAGGAGGCCGCCGAGTCCCTCGTGTTCGGCGTCGGCCGCATCATGGCCGACCGGGACCTCGACGGGGTGAAGCGCACCGACGCGACGTTCTGGCGTGCGGGCGCCCGTGTCCTGCCAGGCATTGAAGGCCGGGTCCGGCGCCGGTCGTACCGGGCAGGATGGCGGCGCCTCACCGTCTGGACGACGTTGGGGCCGCGGTCGCCGAGGGCGGTTACCTCCTCGGCCGGGACGCCGATGCTGCGGCCCGGTGCCTTCGGTCCCTGCTGTCGCCGCGCTGGAGACGGGCGGGATCGGCGCGGCCTCCGCCCTTGTCGTCGGCGGCGTGGCGTACGGGTGGCTGACCCGGGAGCGGCGGGAGCTGATGCGGGAGTGGGTGGTCCCGCTGCACGAGGCCCTCGTCGGGCCGCTCGGGCTGGCGGAGCAGACCGATCCGTGCTGCTACCTCCATGTTCCGAAGAACTTCTCCGACGACGACGCGGAGATACGCATCGACCTGCCCACCCGGCTGGGCTTCTCCCGCGATGTCGTCGCCGACCTCATCACCCAGAAACTCGCCCTGGAGGGCGCGGAGCGCATACACGTTATGCAGACCTGCCGCCCGCAAGCGGCCGGGCATTGCGCCGGGCCAGGCGGTAGTCGGACCTCTCATCAGCGTCTCCAACGGCGCCTCCCGGGCCCGGTGACACCATCCAGCAGGTGTTCGACAGGGGGGAACAGTCATGCCGGGCCCGGAGGCCCAGCGGCTCTCTTGCAGGACCGCGAAGAAGCTAACGGGGGGCGAAGCCGCGCTCGATGTCGCGGATCTCGTCCGTCCAGCGCAATCGGTTGAGGCCAGGGCGTCGCCGAGGGGCCGGAGCTCCTGACTGTTCCGCGGTGCGGCCGTGGCTGCTGCGCTACCCGGCCCGGCCGGGTGTTCATGGCAGATGTGCGCGATCCTGGACTGAGCAGCCCCCATGCCGCCAAGCCGTGCCCTTGCGGCTGGCGCGAGGGCACGGCCAGCCGAGACGGAAGCGGCCGCCTTTCCCGATCACGCCGCGACACGTGGACGCGATCGGCGATCCGAGCGGAGGTCATGGGCTGATGAGCGGCACCGAGCAGGAGCCGGCGGGAGCTCGGGATACGACCGAGGGCCGCGTCTACACCGCCACCGGCGGCGACTGGGACTACGAGGTCGCCGGCGCCGCGCGGCGACAGGGGAGGGCGGATGACGAGCGGATCATCGTCAACATGGGTCCGCAGCACCCGTCCACGCACGGGGTACTGCGGCTTGTCCTGGAGATCGACGGCGAGACGGTGAAGGAGGCCCGCTGCGGCATCGGGTACCTGCACACCGGCATCGAGAAGAACATGGAGTTCAGGAACTGGGTCCAGGGCACGACCTTCGTGACCCGCATGGACTACCTGACCCCGCTGTTCAACGAGACCGCCTACTGCCTGGCGGTGGAGAAGCTGCTCGGGATCACCGACCACGTGCCCGTGCGGGCCAGCGTCATCCGGGTGCTGATGATGGAGCTCAACCGCATCTCCTCCCACCTGGTGGCGCTCGCCGCTGGCGGCATGGAGATCGGTTCCACCACGCTCATGGTCTACGGATTCCGTGACCGCGAGGTCATCCTCGACATCTTCGAGCTGGTCACCGGTCTGCGCATGAACCACGGCTACGTTCGGCCCGGCGGGCTGGCGCAGGACCTGCCGCCCGAAGCACTGGACCAGATCCGCGAGGGCGTGCAGCTGCTGCGCTCGCGGATGCCCGAGTACGACAAGCTGGCCACCAACAACCCGACCTTCAGGGCCCGCCTGGTGGACATCGGCTACCTCGACCTCGCGGGCTGCATGGCGCTCGGCGCGACCGGGCCGATTCTGCGCGCCACCGGCCTGCCGCACGACCTGCGTAAGTCGGACCCGTACTGCGGCTACGAGCAGTACGACTTCGAGGTCGAGACGGCGGACAGCTGCGACTGCTACGGCCGCTTCCTGATTCGGCTGCGCGAGATGGAGCAGTCGCTGCGGATTGTTGAGCAGTGCCTGGAGCAGCTGGGGGGCGGCGGCGGTGCGGTGATGGTCGCCGACAAGAAGATCGCGTGGCCGGCGCAGCTGGCGCTCGGCGCGGACGGGTTGGGCAACTCGCTCGATCACATCCGCACCATCATGGGCGAGTCCATGGAGGCACTGATCCACCACTTCAAGCTGGTGACGGACGGCTTCCGCGTTCCGCCGGGGCAGGTATATGTGGCGGTCGAGTCACCCAGGGGCGAGCTCGGCGTGCACGTCGTCTCCGACGGCGGCACCCGGCCGTACCGGGTGCACTTCCGCGACCCGAGCTTCACCAACCTGCAGACGATGGCCGCGATGTGCGAAGGCGGGCAGGTCGCCGACGTCATCGTCGCGGTGGCTAGCATCGACCCGGTGATGGGAGGCGTGGACCGGTGAATGAAATCTCTCGCACAGCGGCCACCCACCACCGAGCCGTCGCCGACGTTTTGGCAGATGCCGTCGGCGGACAGCCCAGATGACCGTTCCGGCGAACCTCCTTGCCACGCCGCCAGTCTGCCCGCCAGGGGGGTCCTCCACGGGGGCGCCGCCGTTCTGAGACCGGGGGACCGGACCCGGGCACGGGCAACAGCGGTCCGGCCCCCGCCCCCAGGCCCCCGCCCATCCCTCTGTGAGGCGGCGGGCTTGCTGTGGGTTTCAGAGGCGGATGCCGGAGAGTCGGGAGAGTCGTGTCAGTTCGGGGTTGGGCGCGGCGGTGCAGGGAGGCCAGGACACGCAGTACTTCGCGGCCCCTGGGGCGGATGCGGGGCCATCTGGGGTGCCGTGTCGAAGGCGTGGGACAGGTTCTCGAGTGCGCCGTCGCGGTCGCCGAGGTCGAGCTGGGCGCGTGCGGCGTTGATCCGGGTCGGTGCAACCCGGGGCGGCGGCAGGTTGCCTCGCACGCCGCAGTGCGGGCGAGGCCCCGCGGTCTTGACGCCCGCTCTGCGGCACGGACGGTCGTTGCGCAACTGTGCGCAACTGACTCACAGGGGAGCAAGCGATGACGTTACGGTTCGTCGGGATCGATCCGAGCGCCGGCGGCGAGGGATCACCGACGGTGTGGGTGGAAGAGGAGAGCGCGGACCTGGTCCTCCAGGGCGAGGAAGCCGACGAACTCCTGAAGGCTCTGGTCGGCTCCACCGAGTGGGTGGCCGGCCACAAGACGGGGATCCCCGCACACGAGCGGGTGATCCGGATTCCGGCCCGCATGGTGCCGATTCTGAGGGAGGCGTGCAATGCCGCAGAACGCGCAGCATCTGAACACCGCGACGTTCGCTGAGCTGCTCGCCGACACCCACCACATGGCGGTCCACCTGGAGATGCGCGACGTCTACGCGGTCGGCGACGAAGCCGAGGACTTTGAGAGCTTCCTGCGCACCGGCGTCCCGAACCTTGATCCGGCCCGCTCGTTCTGGCCGCAGTGGACGCCGCTCGTCAAGGATGCGGTCGCCCGCGGCGTGGTGATGCGTCGAGCGCGGATCGTCTCCGAGCCGGTCACCGACTACATCCGCTACGAGCACGCCATCACCCCGCTCAACCTCCAGGCCGGAGAGGACGTGCGCTGGCTGCCCCGCCGCCATGCCTCTGACATCGCCCTGCCCGGCAACGACTTCTGGCTCCTGGACGAACGGCTCGTGCAGTTCCACCACTTCACCGGAACCGGCGACTGGGCGACGCCCGGCAAGGAACGCACCGGCGACCCGGCCGCCGTCGAACTGTGCGCCACGGCGTTTGAGACGGTCTGGGAGCGCGGCATCCCGCACGAGAGTACACCGTCTAAGCCTTGATCCACCGATGTGACGGCCGTGGGTGGCTCTTCGGGAAACGAGGAAGTGCCTTGTGACCTGTGATGATGGGAGTTCTTGAGGCTTCCAGCACGCACGATCGGCAAGGCACTTCCGAGATGCAAGTTTCCCATACTCCAGCGGCGGTCTCCGCTGCGTTCGATGACCCGAGCCTGGTCGCGCATGCCGGGCTGGTTCCGGTGCTGCGGCTGGCCGAGCGGTGCGGTCTTGCACGTCTGACGGCGGAGAAGGTGAAGCTGACCGGGGCGGGGAACGGTGCGGGGGCTGCGGCGGACGCCAAGGTCACCAGCATCGTGGCCGGCATGGCGGCGGGCGCGGAC
>NZ_JBEZVN010000045.1:0-34616 GCF_040636995.1 Streptomyces sp. NPDC032161
CGTTGTCGTCGGTCGACGACGCTCCGCGTCGCCTCCCTCCTCCGCCTTGCCAGGCTTGCCCCTCGCCCCGCTCCTTCCTCCGCCCCACCTATGCGCGCGCCCTCTAAGCCGTACGGGTGATATAGGAACTCCGTCGCGATTCCGACCGCATGGCAACCAGTTCGTAACCGTGCACACCTGTCGCGCTACGCGCGTTGACCCTAGGCTGCGCACGAAGTCTCCAGACTCGTCAACACTCTTTGACCTCCGCTGAACTCACAAGGGGACAGATGTCAGCGAAACCGCAGAAGAACCGCGCGTCCCGGCGGGTGCTCGCCGCCGCGGCCGGGCTCGCCACGGTCGGCGCGCTCGCCGCCGCGATGCCGGCCGGTGCCCACGACCGGGGGCATGGCCACGGTCACGGTCACGGCCACCACAAGCCCGCCCGCACCGTCGACGTGCAGCTGCTGTCCTTCAACGACCTGCACGGCAACCTTGAGCCGCCGGCCGGTTCGGCGGGCACGGTCACCGAGACGCAGCCGGACGGCACGCCGAAGGCGGTCCCGGCCGGTGGGGTCGAGTACCTCGCGTCCTCGTTGCGCACGGCGCGCAAGGGCCACCCGTACTCGATCACCGCCGCCGGTGGTGACATGGTCGGCGCGAGCCCGCTGCTGTCGGGACTCTTCCATGACGAGCCGACCATCGAGGCGCTCAACAAGCTGGACCTGGACGTCACGAGCGTCGGCAACCACGAGTTCGACGAGGGCGCGACAGAGCTGGCCCGCCTTCAGAACGGCGGCTGCCACCCGGTCGAGGGGTGCTACGAGAAGGGCAAGAAGTTCAAGGGTGCCGACTTCCCGTACCTCGCCGCCAATGTGACGAACGAGAAGACCGGCCGCCCGATCCTCAAGCCGTACACGGTGTGGAAGAAGAACGGCGTCAAGATCGGCTTCATCGGCGTGACCCTGGAGGGTACGCCGGACATCGTCACGGCCAACGGCGTCAAGGGCCTGAAGTTCCACGACGAGATCGAGACCATCAACAAGTACGCCAAGGAGCTGGACCGGCAGGGCGTCAAGTCCATCGTCGCGCTGATCCACGAGGGCGGGCAGCCCGCTTCCACCTCGTACGACTACGACTGCGACAGCTCCGGCCCCGGTGACGGCATCTCCGGTCCGATCACCGACATCGCCAAGGGCATCACGCCCAAGGTCGACGCGCTGGTCACGGGCCACACCCACCAGGCGTACGTCTGCACCATCCCGGACCCGGCGGGCAACCCGCGCATGGTCACCTCGGCGTCGTCGTTCGGCAAGCTGTACACGGACACGACCCTCACGTACGACCGCCGCACCAAGGACATCGTCCGTACGTCGGTGAAGTCGGCCGGCGCGCAGAACCCGCGGTCGGTCAACCACATCGTCACCCGGGACCAGCCCAAGGCCGATGACATGACGGCCCTGATCGCGCGCTGGAACGCCCTGGCGGCCCCGATCGCGAACCGCCCGCAGGGCTACATCAGCGCCGACATCGACGGCCGCGGCTCCACGGCGTACGAGAAGCCGCTCGGCGACCTGATCGCGGACGCCCAGCTGGAGGCCCTGGCCCCGGCGGACAAGGGCGGGGCGGTCCTGGCCCTGATGAACCCGGGCGGCATCCGCGCGGACCTGGTGTACGCGTCGGACGACGGCAAGACCGACGGCGTGGTGACGTACGGCGAGGCCTTCACCGTGCAGCCCTTCACCAACATGATGAACGTCGTCGACCTGACCGGCGCCCAGCTGATCACCGCGCTCCAGCAGCAGGTCAGCGGTTCCAACGAGGCCGGCCCGAAGATCCTCCAGATCTCCAAGGGTCTGACGTACACCCTCGACATGACGAAGTCGGGTGCCGCCCGCGTGGTCACCGACACCATCAAGCTGAACGGTGAGGCGATCGACCCGGCGAAGACGTACCGCGTCGCCATGAACGAGTTCCTGGCGGGCGGCGGCGACGGCTTCGCGGCGCTCGGCCAGGGCACGAACAAGCTGGTCGGCGCCTCCGACCTGGACGTGTTCAACGCCTACCTGGCGGCCCACTCCTCGGCCGCCGCGCCGCTGGCCCCGCCGGCGGCGGACCGGATCACGGTCATTCAGTAACTCTCCTACGGGGAAACCACCCGTACGCGGAGGACGACTTCCGGGTACGACGAATCGGGGCGGCGGGCCGGACGGGCCCGCCGCCCCTCGGCGTTCCCGGGAGCCGGCAGGGGCGCGCCACAGCGGTCGGCACGGTACGGGGGCCACGGGGCACGGGGGAGTGGCACGGTACGGGTCACGTCACGCGCGCCAGGGGTTGAAGTTGCCGCTGCGGCAGCTTCTACCGTCCTGACCAGGGCCGGAGAGACCGGCCCGGTAAGGCGTTCGTGAGGGGGGCTTCGTGAAGGAGACAGCGATGGAATGGCCGATCGCGGAGGTCGCTCGGATGTCGGGAGTGACGGCGCGGACCCTGCGTCACTACGACGAGATCGGCCTGCTGCCACCCGCCCGGATCGCGCTGTCCGGCCACCGCTACTACGAGGAGCCGCAGCTCCTGCGACTTCAGCAGATCCTCGTGCTGCGGGCGCTGGGCGTCGGGCTGCCCGAGATCGGCCGGATCCTGGCCGAACGGGTCGACGAGGTGGAAGCCCTGCGCGGCCACCACCGACGGCTGCTCGCGGAGCGGGACCGGCTCGACGCGCTGGCCGCCACCGTCTCCCGCACGATCGCCGAACTGGAAGAGTCCAGAAAGGACGGCCGATCCATGACCACGATCAACCGACCGGAGAACCTGTTCGAGGGTGTGCAGCCCTCCCAGTACGAGGAGAACATGCGCGACTTCCCCGAGTTCGCCGAGGAGGTCGGCCGACGGGCCGCCACGATGGGCCCGGCCGAAGCCGAGGCCGGGCACCGTCGGCGCACGGAGCAGATGATCCGGCTGGCCGAACTCATGGCCGCCGGGATTCCGGCCGACGCCGAGCCCGCGCAGGACGAGATCGATGCCCAGTACCGAACCCTGTCGGAGATGCGCGCCGCGTCCGCCGACGAGTTCCGGGCGATTGGGCGGGCCTGTGTGGACAACGAGGTCTGGCGCGCCGCGTACGAGGCGATCGCCCCGGGCCTGGCCGCCTACCAGCGCGACGCCATGGAGGCGTACGCCACGCACCGGCTGAGCTGAGCTGAGCCACGGCGAGGCCGCCGGTTCCGGCTCGGGACCGGAAACGGGGTTGGGGACGGGGCCAGGGCTCGGGCCCGTCCCCTGTCCAGGCCGGGTCAGGCGTCCCGGGCGGTCTCTCCCGCAGCCTCCCGGGCCACGTGCTCCAGTCGGTTCCGGTGGCTCTCCCACCGCCGCGCTGGCGGGCGGGGAGCAGGAGTAGCCGGGTGGCGGGTGGCAGCGGGCCGCGCCCCGGTGACGGCCGTACGGATCCTGGTCACCCTGGTCCGCCCGCGGTTCCAGCTTCCGCCTGCCGCACTCGCTGAGCCGTGCAGTTCCGCCCCCTGTAGCGGTACAGGCCCCCGCGAGTGCTCCGCTCCCCGCCTCGTCACAAACTGCGCCCCGTTACGAGCCCTGGTCCCGGCGGCCCGTCGCGGAGGCGAAGCCGAGCCAGGTGTGCCGGTTGCCCGCCCAGCACCAGCCCACCTTGGGGGCGTCGCGTCGCTCGCGGCCGTCCCGCCCGGTGCCGTTGCTGATCCAGACCGCGGGTGTGCGGGCGTCCAGGGTGCCGTTGGGTCTACGCAGCCGGGAGCCGATGGTCATGAAGCAGTGCTTGCGTTCCAGGACGTCGGGTCGCTGGAGCACCCAGTGGATGCCCTCGGTGAGCAGCAACGGAGTGCGGTCCTCGGCCGTGAGGGCGGGCAGTGCCTCGTCCGGGCTCCAGTTGGCCATTCGGTCGCCGCGGTCGAGACCGGTGAGGACGTAGAGCCGGGAGTCGGGCAGCGCGACCGTGTCGAGCGGGGCGAAGAGGTCGACATCAGCCATGTCGACAACGACGAATCCCGGCTTGTCCTCGCGGCGGAGCAACGGCGCGAGCGCGGAGGCCGGGGCCCGGTCAGGGTGAACGGCGAGCAGAGCGCCGCCGTCACAGCCCACCGGAGTCCTGGCGGCCTCGGCGGATGCGAACGTACGTAGCTCGTCGGCGGACAGTCCGGCGATCTCGTGCACGCCGAGTTCGATCAGCCGCTCGGCCTGCGCGGTCAAGGCGGGAAGTGAGGAGAGAACGGTAGGGACGTCAGACGCGGTTTCGGGCACGAGGCTCCCTGCGATGGCGACATGGAGGGCTCAGAGGGAACGTGACGGGTCGCGAGAATGTTCCCGCCGCGGACCAGCTGTTGAAGCAACTGGGCCGGGACAGCGGCATCAATCGTGGCGCTGCGCTGCGACGTGCTTGAGGGCGTGAGAACCATGAAAGTCCTGTCATGTGCGGCGCGCAGGGACGGGAATGCGGCTGACGGCCTGAGGGCCGTCGCTCCGGACACGCGGAGCGGACGCGGGCAGGAACCGACAAGCCGCTTCACCGGGAGGTGGCCGCGCCGTTGACGTCGGCTGTGAACTCCTCCGAGGTCTTCGCCGACGAGGGTGCCGTGGTGAGGGTGCAGACGCCGACCGCGCACCGGCGCTCCAGACGGCCACGGGAGATGGTCTGCGCCAGGCCGACCATCCAGCAGGTGGGGCAGCCGCGGAAGGCGATCAGCGCCAACGGGGCCGCCAGCAGAGTGACCGGGCCGACGGCGGGCACCAGGGCGATCGAGCCGATGAGCAGCCCGAAGCCGATGGCGCCGCGCACCAGATGGCGCGGGACGGACTTGCTGGCGAAGTCGGGCGCCGCGGGCTGCGCGGTGGCCCGGTGCTTGTCGCCCTGGGCGGGCTTCACGATGGTCACTTTCCTGTGTCTCCTCCGCCTGGTTGGCCGATGGCTTGGTCGGACGTCCCATCGGATGCGTGGTCGGTCGCTGTCAGTGAGTGACGCAGAGCGGCGCGCGCTCTGTGGAGCCGCGATTTCATCGCGGCGTTGCTCAGGCCGAGCGAGTGGGCGACGGTCTTGCCCGGCAGGCCCTGTATGTCCCGCATGATCAGGACCTGTCGCTGGTCACGGGGAAGGGAGCCGATCGCGGCCGCGATCCGTTCCACTTCCAGCCTGTGCAGAACCGCCTCCTCGGCGGATGGTTCCGCGGATGCCTCTGGTTCGGCCGATGCCTCGTCGCTCCGAGAGACGATCAGCCGCAGTTGCCGAAGGCATTCGTTGCGCACTACCCGGAACATCCACGAGGCAAGCGCGCCGGTGGCCCGCAAGGTGCCGATCTTCCGGTAGAGGATGATCAACGCCTCCTGCGCCGCGTCCTCCGCGTCCTGCGGCGAGGCGCACAGCGAGATGGCGAACTTGCGTACATGAGGCCGCGATTCCACGACGACGGTGGTGAGCGAAGTGACATCGCCGTCCTGAGCGGCCCTGATCAGCCGCTCGTCCGGCCAGGAAAAGCGTTGGTTCATGTGCTCCTCATACCTGGAAGGTGCCCGTGCGGCAGACGCGGTTCAGCCGCGGCTCTTGTAGCGCCGCATCAGGTACCAGCTGCACGCGCCCACGAGCAGGACCCCGATCACTACGAGACCAGTGACCATCATTGGTGCTTCCTCCCGGTTTCTGCCGACCCGTTCGGCCGGTACACGGATAAGAGACAGGGAGACCCCGAGAGGATTCGCGCCCGGCCGAACTTTTTTCTTCCCGGACACCCCGCCTCGCGAAAACGCGAGCCCCGTGTGCCGGTGGCCCCCGGTTCTCAGAGGGCTGACCCGAGCGTGAACCAGACCGCCTTCCGGTACGGAACGTGGGTGTCGAGAACGGCTGAGCCCCCGGCCAGGGCCAACTGCTCCACGAGCAACAGACCCTTTCCACCCACTTGTTCGGGGCCTTCGCGGAGGACCGTCGGTTTCGGCAGCATCCAATGGGCGTCGTCCGTGACCGAGACGGTGACTCGCGCCCGCCGGAGGACCGCCTCGACGCCGATCGCCGAGGTGGGGGTATGGCGATGCGCGTTGGTGACGACCTCGGTGACGCACAGGCGCGCGTCGTCGACGAGATCACGGTGACTGCTGAGGGCGAGGAGGGATGCGATGAAGTCCCGCGCGAGCTTCGCGGACGCCCGCGTCCCGTGTACGGGGGTGGTGACGGCGAGGGGGAACACCGGTTCGCCGTGTTCCGGATCTGACGTGTGCCCGCCATAATCCGAGGGCCGATCCCCTCACCCCGTTCCCCCGCCCCAGACGGAGACACCCGCATGAGCAGCCCGTCCGCTGGTTCGCGTCGCACGTTCCTGGCCGGCGCACTCGCCGCAACCGCCACCGTCCTCCTGGGTGCGAGCACCGCCGAGGCCAGGACCCGGCAGGTCCTCACCACCCAGGACTGGATGGGTGCCCTCCCCGACGCCACCGCGCTGCAATGCCTCACGATCCCCGGATCGCACGATTCCGGCGCCCGATACGGCGGGCCCTGGACGGAGTGTCAGAACACGGCGATAGCCGATCAGTTGAGCAGCGGCATTCGCTTTCTGGACGTGCGGTGCCGGGTCACCGGCGGCTCGTTCGCGATCCACCACGGGGCCTCGTACCAGAACATGATGTTCGGTGATGTCCTCGGCTCCTGCTGGGACTTCCTGGCCGCGCACCCCACCGAGACCGTGCTGATGCGGGTGAAGCAGGAGTACTCGCAGGAGAGCGACGCGACGTTCCGGGCCGTCTTCGACGACTACCTCGACGTACGGGGCTGGCGCCCGCTGTTCCGCATCGACCCGGCGCTCCCGTCGCTGGGCCAGGCGCGCGGCAAGGTCGTCCTGCTCGCGGACAACGGCGGACTGCCCGGCGTACGCTACGCCGACCCCGCGCTCTTCGACATCCAGGACGACTACATGGCGGAGCCGTTCGCCAAGTACCCCAAGATCGAAGCCCAGTTCCGTAAGGCCGCTCGGCAGCCCGGGAAGCTGTACATGAACTACGTCAGCACCGCGGCCCTGCTGCCCCCGCGCGGGAACGCGGACCGGCTCAACCCTCAGGTCCACTCGTTCCTCGACGGCTCCGAGGCGTCCGGCTGGACCGGTCTCGGCATCGTCCCGCTGGACTTCCCGGCCACCCGGTCCGGTCTCGTGGAGTCACTGATCCGGCACAACTCGGGGCTCTGAGGAGCCGGGGCGGGTGCTTTGGCGTCCACTTGTCATCGCCTTGGCCTCCACGGCTGGCCGGCCGAGGCGGCCAAGGCGACGGTGGGCACTCGGTCCGGCACCGGCCGCCCATGACGTACAGGGCATCGGCCGTGTACGCGCGGCCCCCGGACAGGACGGCTGCCGAACTCGGGCCGCACGGCGCTCACGCGCCGCGTCCCCTGGCCGTGACCGGCACTAGAGGACCGTGGCCGCCGGGCCGACGACGGGTGTCGTCACCGCGACACGTACGGTGCCGGTGGCCGAGGGGGCGAGCTGTGCGATTGTGCCCTCTTCGGGGTGGCGTGCGATCAGGGCAGGGGAGCCCGCCGCCGTCGGTAGGTGGCGCACGTGCCAGCCCGCGCGCTGGAAATAGGTCTGAGCGCGTTCCAGGGCCTTGGCGATCTCGGCCTCGGGCAGCGGCTGGGTCGACCACGTGTGGTGGACCGAGGAGCCGGACTCGTCCCGGACGGTCCTGAGACCTTCCCCGGGCTGTGTGGGAGCCGACGCGGTCCGCAAGGCGTCGTAGATCCGGCTGGAGTGGCCGAGGGCGCGGTGCGTGGTGGGGCCGTCGGCCTGTGAGGCCTTCAGCGCGGCGGGGTCGGCCGTGGCCGCGCTTGATGACTTCCCGGGCGGGAGGAAGCAGCCTGACCTCACCTTGAGGGTAGCGGTGCCTTCGCCCTTGGCACGGTCCGAGATCCCTGTGATGCCTTCCATCCAGAAATCATTGAGTTCCGTGCGCATGCTGACCCAGGGATAGGGGCCGGACATATCCTCTTTGTCTGATGAGTCGTACTCGTAGCCTTGCTTCAGCCAGGCATCCCGTGCTTGCAGCACAAGGTTCTTGGCCTCGGCCCCCGGAACCCCGGTCAGCTTGTAGAAGAGGGTGACTTGCAGTCGGTCGTCGGGGCCGTGGTCATCCCTGGCGATGCAGGGGCCAACGGTCTCCGGTCCCGTACGTTCCAGTACCGGCTTGGGCGACATGCCGTCCACTGCCTGGCGAATGATTTCTTCTGCCCGGTCGATCGCTTGCTGCTCATTCATCGTGATCTGTTTCGGTGTGTCTCCGTCGTCTTCCTGTGTCCCACACGCGGTCACTGTGACCATCATGGCCAGTAGCACAGCAGCCGGGATTGCTTTCCGTGGATTCACGGCTGTCCTCCGGTGACGATCTTCGCCAGGCTGTTAAGGGGTTTCTTGTCCCAGTACTGGGAGTGTGCGGGCATCATTTCGCCGCCCGAGCCCGGGAACTTCCCGCCGGGGACATCGAAGACCGTGCCGCCGAAGTCGTCGGAGACCGGGTCGGTCCCGTGGACGATCGAGTGGTCGTCGAAAAGCCTCATATACGCCTTCGGATTGAGGGGAGCGAGGGGGCCCGCCGGGGGCGGGGCGAGGTTGATCAGGTCGTTCTTGGCCGTCGCCGCGAAAACACGGTCCGGCGGGATGTTCAGGTCCTTCGCGTGATCCACACCCACGCCCGGGCTGCCCACCATGATCGCGTTGTCGACCGGCAGGTCCAGATGCGTGCTCATGGTCTGGCCGGCCACCAGGGACCCGTAGCTGTGGCCCAGGAGCGTCTGGTTCACATCGCGATGGTTGGCTTCCTCGATGCCCTGCACGAAGTGGCCCAGCGGCACCTCCGCCTTGTCGGCCCACTTGGTCTCCGTCGCTTCGGTCGTGATGCCCTGCGGGGCGTCGTACCCCAGCCACACGATCGAGGCTGTCCCTCGGGAGCCGTCGGTGGCTTCCGCCTGCGCCTGGAGAAGCTGGGCCCTGCTGATGTCCCCGTCGATGGACTCCAGCTTGGCGAACGTCCCCGGAACGTACGTCACCACGTTGTCGGCGGTGTCCGGATTGCCGATGGAGACGATGGCGCGCCCCATGTCGTTGCCGTCGAATCCGAGCAGATAGGGCCGATTGCTCTCGCTCGTGTAGCTGTCGAAGCGTCTCTGGATGGCGTCCATGCCCTTGAAGCCGTTTTCGAGCTGTTGCTTCTTCTCGCTCCACTCCTTCCATTCCTCGGTCGGGACCCTCGCGCCCGGCACCTCAAGGCCCGTTTCGGGGTCGACGAAGGGCCGGTAGTGTTCGGGCTCCCTCTTGAGCCAGGCGTCGTACTCCACCTGCTTGGCGGCGCGCTGTTCCGCGAGCACCAGACGGTTCGCGTCGTCGCGCACGTCGGAAGGCAGGCCGTCGAGCGCTCCGATGCTCGCGGGATGCATGGATACGTAGGCGGCGCGCTGCTCCTCGGAGAGGCCCTTCCACCAGTTGGCGTTGTCCTGGGGCCAATCGTTCTTCGGCGGCGGTTCGATCGTGTCGAGGTAGGCGTCGGCCGCCGTGCGTACGCCGCCCGTGTCCGACGTGACGTCCGCCCAGTCGCGTGCGGACACGGTCAGATCGTCGTCGGCCTTCAGCGCGCGTAGTTTCGGAGCCCATTTCGCGTCGGCTTCCGTGGCTTCCTTCAGCGCGTCGGCGATCCGGTTCGCGTACTCCACGGCCTTGCCGTAGTTGGGGTTCGGGTGGATGTCCACCGCTTGGCGTTCCACGGCGTCGGACGTGCTGGTGCCTCCGGCCTGCCCGGTCACCGTGCCGCCTCCGGCCGTCTTCTCCTCGCCGGGTTTTCTGCCCGCCGGATACGTGACCGAGCCGTCCGCGTTCACCTTGCAGCCGTCGGCCACGGCGTCAGCGAGCGCTGCGTCCAGCTTCCGCTTCGCTGCTGTCATGTCGAAGGCGAATCCGTTGAGGGCCGTGCCGACCACGCCGCATTCGGTCTGCATGTAGTGGAGATTCTCTGCCAGGGCTTGGAGCTGCGTCTGTGACGCCTGTGCCGCCTCACCTCGCAAGGACTTGCGCATCCCTGCGGCGACCGTGTTCTCGATGTGGTCCTTGGCCGCCTGTGCCATCTGGCTCATGGCGTGGTACCCGTCGGCGGCCTCCTCGAACTCGGGCGGCTTGAGGGCCTTGAGCGCGCTGAAGTCCATGCCCGCCGTCACCGGCCCTTGTCCTGGCCGCCGACGGCGTCCGTGTCCGCGTACTTCTGTTTCAGCCTGTCGAGTTCGCCCTTGACCGCTTCGTCAGTCGCCAACTGGTCGTTGCCCGCCTGCTCCAGGAGCTTCTGGAGGGTGCCGCACCGTTCGCCGACACTTCTGGCGTACTTCTTCCAGGAGCTGTACACGTCCTTCTGTGCCGCCGCGCTCAGGCACCCCGTCACCTCGCCGAGTCCGGCCTGACCGTCCTCCAGTTGCGTCAGCGCGGTGCTGATGTTCCCGCGTAAGGAAGCGATCCCTTCGCCGGCCGTGGCCCACGCCTTCCTGCTGGACTTCAATGTGCCGGTCGCGGCGCCGTCGGCTAAGAAGCCCGGCTCGGCCGGGGCCTGGTTCAGGCGCATCGCCACGGATTGCCGACCGGTCACGTCGGCTTTGATCTGCTCCCACTCGTCCCACGCCATGCGCGGTCCCTCCCCGTTTGTTTCTGCGAATCCCGGCTCGGCCGAGGACACTACCTCGCGGTGGGGCAACGCTTGGAGCAAACTCGGAACCCCGGTCCCGGCGGGGTGCGGGAAGGAACGGTTTTCGGTCGCGTCATGCGGCAATGTCGTGCGGACCGGTGTTGTTGACAGGCGGAGATCTTCGGCGATGTGTGCGCCCGTCGCCTGTTCCAGTGGACGCCATGTGACGGGCGTTGTGGTCGGCGCCGTGCCGTCATGGTGTACGGGCTCGCCGAGGACGGTGCGCCGACCGAACCTTTATGAAGCAGTGACGCCATGGCGGCGGCTTGGGAAATGTTCACGAGTGCGTATCCAGCGTCGGTGGCCGGCAACGTCCCGACCAGCTCCCGCGTCGTGAGCACGTGCCGTCCGGCCTGCGGGGCGCCGTATGCAGGGCTGGAGCGGTCGGGGTGCGGCGGCCGGCGGCATCGTCGGCGGGGGACGGTCGGCGGGGCGCCGCAGTTCGCCGCCGAGTTCCGCCGTCGGCTCTGAGAGCCTGTCGGACGACCGCTGTCCGGTCGGCCACGCCCTGACATGCTTCCGGCTCCTTGGAATCGCATGCGCCATGCCGCGTCCGCTTTCGGTCGAAGGTCAGCCGACAGGCTCTGAGCCGCGGCGGGGTCCGGGGCCTGCTCCTGTCAGGGTCCGAACGGCGTGCGGTCTCCCGAGCGGTCCCCGGGAGGCCGCACGCCGTTCCGGTCCGTGCGGGTGAGCCAGCCTCCGCCCCCGCTCACAGCCCCGGCGGCGGTTGCGGGGCTCCTGGCAGTCGGATCGACGCGATCGTGCCGCCTCCTTCGTCCTCGTCCGGCGCCGGGCGCAGGGAGACCGTTCCGCCCGCCTGCTGGATCGTGCGGGCGACGATGGACAGGCCGAGGCCGGAGCCGGGGAGCTGGCGGGCGGACGGGGAGCGCCAGAAGCGTTCGAAGACGTGCGGCAGCTCCTCGGCGGAGATGCCGGGGCCGTGGTCCCGTACCGTCAGCTCGCCGTCCCGCAGGGCGACCTCGATCGTGCCGCGCGGCGGGCTGAACTTGACCGCGTTGTCCAGGACGTTGACCACCGCGCGCTCCAGCGCGGCCGGTTCGGCCCGTACGTACCACGGGGTCAGGTCGGCCCGGATGGTCAGCTCGGGGCCGCGCAGCCGGGCGCGTTCCAGGGCCGTGTCCGCGATGTCGTGCAGGGCGACGACCTGGAGCGGGCCGGGTGTCGCCGCGTCGGGGCGGGCCAGTTCCTGGAGGTCGCCGATGAGCGACGCCAGCTCCGTCATCTGCGCCTTCACCGACGTCATCAGCGCCTTGCGGTCGTCCGGCGGGATGGCCCGGCCGGTCTCGTCGCTGCGGGCGAGGAGTTCGATGTTGGTACGCAGCGAGGTCAGCGGGGTCCGCAGCTCGTGCCCGGCGTCCGCGATCAGCTGTGCCTGGCGGTCCCGGGAACTGGCCAGGGAGGCGGTCATGGAGTTGAACGAGCGGGACAGCCTCGCGATCTCGTCCTCGCCCTCCGCCGGGATGCGGACGGTGAGGTCCTCGGTGCGGGCGACGTGCTCGACCGCCTCGGTGAGTTCGTCCACGGGCCGCAGCCCGGTGCGGGCGACCCACAGACCGGCCGCCCCCGCGCCGAAGACGCCGATGCCGGAGACGACCAGCAGCACCCACGCCAGGGTGGACAGCGGGTCGTTGATCTCGCTCATCGGGCGCGCGACGGACACCGCGATGCGGCCCGTGGCCCCGCCCGGGATCTGGGTGATCTGCAGCAGCGGGTGGGTGTAGACCCGCATCCTTGTGCCGTTCGCGGCCGTGGCCGAGTGCAGGGCGTCGGGCCGGTCCTGGTCGACGACCGCCATGTCCGCCCGGGTCACCGGGAGCGGGGACACGTCGGGGGCGTTGCACACCGTGCCCTGGGAGTCGATGAGCTGGACGGTGTACTTCCCGGTGAACGGCCGGGGCGGCAGCGGGGTCGTGCCCCGGCAGTACGCGTACAGGTCCGACAGATACCTCGTGTCGATCTCGGAGCCGCGCAGCGAGGAGTCCAGCTGGTCCTCCAGCTGCTCCCGGGTCACGAACCAGCACGCCGCCGCCACCGCCGCCACCGCGAACGCGACCGCCGTCGCCACCAGCAGCGCGAGCCGGGTGCGCAGCGGCAGGGTGCGGAGCCGGCGCAGGAACCCGGCTGTCCGTGCCCCGGTCGTCCTTGCCCCGGCCGTCGGCGACCCGCCCGCCGGCGCCTCGGTCATCCGTCACCGCCGCCGGTGCGGAGCGCGTAACCGACCCCCCGCACCGTGTGCACGAGCCGCGGTTCGCCGCCCGCCTCGGTCTTGCGGCGCAGGTACATCACGTACACGTCCAGGGAGTTGGAGCTGGGTTCGAAGTCGAAGCCCCACACGGCCTTGAGGATCTGCTCGCGGGTGAGCACCTGGCGCGGATGCGCGAGGAACATCTCCAGCAGGGTGAACTCGGTGCGGGTCAGCTCGACCCGGCGGGTGCCCCGGGTGACCTCGCGGGTGGCGAGGTCCATCCGCAGGTCGGCGAAGGCCAGTACGTTCTCGTCGGTGCCGCCGCCGGTCGCCGCGGTGGCGTACGAGCTGCGGCGCAGCAGGGCCCGGATGCGGGCGAGGAGCTCGTCCAGCTCGAAGGGCTTGACCAGGTAGTCGTCGGCACCCGCGTCGAGGCCGGTGACCCGGTCGCCGACGGTGTCGCGGGCGGTGAGCATCAGGATGGGGGTGGTGGTCCCGGCGGAGCGGAGCCTGCGGGCCGCCGTCAGGCCGTCCATCCGGGGCATCTGGATGTCGAGGACGATGAGGTCGGGTGCGTACGACTCGGCCCTGGCGAGGGCGTCGACACCATCGACGGCGACCTCGGTGCCGTACCCCTCGAACGCGAGGCTGCGTTGCAGCGCTTCGCGTACGGCGGGCTCGTCGTCGACGACCAGGATGCGCTGCGGATCGTCCTCGGCGGGGCTCATCGCTCGTTGTCCTCTTTTCGTTCCGTGCGGTCCTGGCTCCTCTCAGCCTCGCACGGCCTTGGCGCGTCGTCGCGCGGCCCGGCTCCTGCGGCCTGCGGCGGAACGGACCTCCGGGGCGCGCCGGGGCCCGGAGGCCCGGTGCGCGTCCGGCTCGGCGGCGTGATCCGCGGCGGGACCCACGATGGAATCCGCGGCGAGCTCTGTGACGAGAGCGAGCGGCAGGGCCAGGTCGGCCGGGCCGGTGAGGGTGTGTGCGGGGTGTTGCATGGCTGTCTCCTCAGGAGCCGTTGCCGGCCCGCAGGGTGGCGAGGTCGGCCTTGAGCGTGTTCACCGGGATGGCGAAGCCGAGGCCCACGCTGCCAGCGTCGGCGCTGCTCGATCCGCCCGCCGAACTCGCCGAGTACATCGCGGAGTTGATGCCGATGATCTCGCCGTTCATGTTGATGAGCGCGCCGCCGGAGTTGCCGGGGTTGAGCGAGGCGTCGGTCTGGATGGCCTTGTACGTGGTGGTGGAGTCGCCGGTGTCCCCGTTGAACTGCCGGCCGCCGAACTCGAACGGCCACTGCCCGCCGCCCGGCCCGCTCCAGCCCTGGTCCTGGCCGCTGCCGCCGCCGTCGTCCTTGGCGACCGTGACATCGCGGTCGAGCGCGGAGACGATGCCGCTGGTGACGGTGCCGGTGAGGCCCTCCGGAGAGCCGATCGCGACGACCTGGTCGCCGACCGCGACCGTCGAGGAGTCGCCCAGCGTGGCCGTCTTGAGGCCGCTCGCGCCCTGGAGCTTGATGAGAGCGAGGTCCTTGCCGGGGTCGGTGCCGACGACATGCGCGGTGTACGAGCGGCCGGTGCTGAGCGTCACCTTGATCGACGAGGCGCCGGAGATGACGTGGTTGTTCGTGACGACCTCGCCGTCGGACGTGATGACCACCCCGGAGCCGGTGGATTGGCCCGCGTTCGAGGCCGCGTTGATCTCGACGATCATCGGTGAGACGGCCTTGGCGACACCGGTGACGGTGCCCTTGCCGCTCTGCGAGACCGGGGTGCCGGGGATGACACTTCCGGCGCTGGTGCCGGTCGCGTCGTTCCGGGTCAGCTGCCCGATGGCGGTGGCGGTGCCACCGCCCACGGCCGCCGCCACGATCGCCACGGCCGCGAGGAGGGCCACCGGACGCCTGGCCCGGCGCCGGGGCTCGGCCGGCTCGGCGGGGGGCGCGGGGGAGTAGGACGGCGGTGGCGGGTACGACGCGTCACCGTCGCCGTACGAGGGGTACATCGGGTACTCGCCGCTCGGGCGCTGGCTCTCTGTCATGTCCTCAAGCGTCGGGGCCGAACATGAGAGCATCCTGAGCGCGCCCTGAGAAGCCCGGCAGAACCTCGTATGCCCGATATAAAGCCGAAAGGGCCGGGGCCGACACCCCCGGGCTGCGCCCGGTGCGCCCCGGACCCGACGGACGGTCCGGGGCCCGCGCGCCGACGGTACCCCGTCACACCGCGGTGCCGGGCTCCCCGCAGCCGCACGAGCGCCGGACCACCAGCGCCGAGGGGAACTGCTTCAGCCGTTCCCGCCGCGACCCCGACACCCGCAACGAGTCGTCGAGCACCAGGTCCACGGCGGCCCGCGCCATCGCCGGGCGGTCCGAGTGGACCGTGGTCAGCGGCGGGTCGGTGAGCCCGGCCTCCTTCACGTCGTCGAAGCCCGCGACCGCGAGCTCCCCGGGCACGTCGATCCGCAGTTCGCGCGCGGCCCGCAGCACGCCGATGGCCTGGTCGTCCGTCGAGCAGAAGATCGCGGGCGGCCTGTCCGGGCCCGCGAGCAGCTTCAGCGCCACCTGATAGGCGTCGTAACGGTTGTACGGGGCCTGGAAGAGGCGGCCCTCCGTCGAGCGGCCCGACTCCTGCATCGCGCGGCGCCAGCCCTCGATGTGGTCGGCGACCGGGTCACCGACCACCGGGGTCGACTCCACGCCGCCGAAGCACGCCACGTACTCGTTGCCGTGCTCCAGCAGATGGCGGGTGGCGAGCTGGGCACCGCCGATGTCGTCCGTGACGACCGCGACGTCCTCGATCGCCTCCGGGCGCTCGTGCAGCAGCACCACCCGCGCGTCCCACGCCTCGATCTCGGCCGCCGCCCGTTCGCTGGGGCCCTGGCTGACCAGGATCAGCCCCGAGACCCGCATTCCGAGGAACGCGCGGAGATAATGCACCTCGCGCTCGTCGCGGTAGTCGGAATTGCCGACCAGCACCATTTTCCCGCGCTCGGCGGCGGCCTGTTCGACCGCGTGCGCCATTTCCGCGAAGAACGGCTGCCGGGCGTCCGGCACGATCATTCCTATGAGGTCGGTCCGCCGCGAGGCCATTGCCTGGGCGACCCGGTCGGGCCGGTAGCCCAGCTCCTTGATCGCGGCGAGCACCCGCTCGCGCGTGGCCGGGGCGACCGGCCTCGGTCCGTTGTTGATGACATAGCTGACCACCGCGGTCGACGTACCCGCCAGTCTCGCCACATCGTCCCGCGTCACCTTGGCCACGCGCGGCAGTCTACGCGGATCGACCCTCCGGAAGGCAGGCCGTACCTCGGCTCATTCCGAGGCACCGGCCCTCGTCGGCTGCTCCGAACGGGGCGCGGAGCCGGTCGCGGCCGGTGTTCTGACCTCCGCCGCGGACCGGGTCCCGGCGGGAGCCGCGGCCTGTGCCTTGGCCTCCTCCGCGGCGCGCTCCACCTTCTCCGGTACGACGAAGCGGTAGCCGACGTTGCGGACGGTGCCGATCAGCGACTCGTGCTCGGGGCCCAGCTTGGCGCGCAGCCGCCGTACGTGGACGTCGACCGTACGGGTGCCGCCGAAGTAGTCGTAGCCCCAGACCTCCTGGAGGAGCTGGGCGCGGGTGAACACACGGCCGGGGTGCTGGGCCAGATATTTGAGCAGTTCGAATTCCTTGAAGGTCAGGTCGAGGACCCGGCCCTTCAGCTTCGCGCTGTACGTCGCCTCGTCGACCGACAGGTCGCCGTTGCGGATCTCCATCGGGGAGTCGTCGCCGGCCATCTGCCGACGGCCGGTGGCCAGCCGCAGCCGGGCCTCGACCTCGGCGGGTCCGGCCGTGTCCAGCAGTACGTCGTCGATGCCCCAGTCGGCGGTGACGGCCGCGAGACCGCCCTCCGTCACGACGAGGACCAGCGGGCAGCCCGGCCCCGTGGACCGCAGCAGCTGGCACAGCGACCGCACCTGCGGAAGATCGCGGCGGCCGTCGACCAGGATGACGTCGGCACCGGGGGTGTCGACGAGCGCGGGGCCCTCCGCGGGCGCCACCCGCACGCTGTGCAGCAGGAGACCGAGGGCGGGAAGCACCTCCGTCGACGGTTGAAGCGCGTTCGTCAGGAGCAGCAGTGAACTCATCGCCACCCACCTGCCCGGTTCGTCGGTCGATGATGGTGCACGGTTCGCTCGCCCATTACGTCGGTCCTCCTCGTTCCCTGCGAGAGGGGCACTCCCGGGACGGGCCCGGGGGAGTATGCGGCACTTCTTCGTTCGTTTTCGCGCGGCCCTTTGCACGGTTGCACGGTCACGCGGTACGGCCCCGCGTCCCCGGGCCGCTGAGCTTGTGGAAACGTCGCCGTAACAACGCCTGGAAAGCGCAAAAGGACCCGGGGGCTTCTCTGCCCGGATCCTCTTCCCAGCAGAATAGCCCACATGAGTTCTGCGCCCGAGGGACGATTTCGGAGTTCCCCTGTTCCCTTGCTCACGCCCGGTGGTCCGTCCGGTGGTACGGACGGTTCCTCGCGTGCCTCGCTGCTGACCGACGACGGTGTCCGTATCGAGGCTCTGTACGAGCCGCGCGCGGTGGCGGGACGGGCCGTCGCCGGATCATCCTTCGACGGTACTGCGGGCGACGGCGTCACGGACGGACGCGAGAGCGTCGTGGACGGGCACCGCGGTGCCGCGGAAGGCGGCTGCGTCACGGACGGCGATGTCACGGACGGCGGCGTCGGCCTCATGAACGGCTACGGCTACGGCTCAGGCACCGACGGTGTCGCGGACGGTACGGCGATCGTGATCGCCCACGGTTTCACCGGTTCACTGGACCGGCCCGCGGTACGGCGTGCCGCTCGGGTGCTGGGCCGGCACGCGGCCGTGGTCACGTTCTCGTTCCGGGGGCACGGCAGGTCCGGTGGCCGGTCGACGGTGGGGGACCGCGAGGTGCTGGACCTGGCGGCCGCGGTGCGGTGGGCCCGGGCGCTGGGACACCGGCGGGTGGTGACCGTCGGGTTCTCCATGGGCGGTTCCGTGGTGCTGCGGCACGGGGCGCTGTACGCGGCGGGCCGGGAGGCCGGGGGGACGGAGGTCCCCGCGGAGGTTCTCGCGGATCCGGAGGTCCGTGCGGACGCCGTGGTGGCGGTGAGCGCCCCCGCCCGCTGGTACTACCGGGGCACCGCTCCCATGCGCCGTCTGCACTGGCTGGTCACCCGGCCCACCGGCCGGCTGGTCGGCCGCTACGGCTTCGGTACCCGCATCGACCGGGACGACTGGGACCCGGTACCGATCTCGCCGGTCGAGGCGGCCGGTCTGATCGCCCCCGTTCCGCTGCTGATCGTGCACGGCGACCGGGACCCGTACTTCCCGCTGGACCACCCCCGGATGCTTGCCGGGGCGGCGGGCGACGGGGCCGAGCTGTGGCTGGAACCCGGCATGGGGCACGCGGAGAACGCCGCCGACGAGAGCCTGCTCACCCGGATCGGTGACTGGACCACGGCGGCGTGCTCGATGATGGGCAGCTGACGCGATACGAGAGGAGCCGCCGTCATGCCAGCGGGAACGATCCGCTACTGGGCCGCCGCCAAGGCCGCCGCCGGGACCGCGGAGGAGCCGTACACGGCCGCGACCCTGGCCGAGGCCCTCGACGCGGTGCGCGAGCGGCACCCCGGCGAGCTCACCCGAGTGCTGCGAAGGTGCTCGTTCCTCGTCGACGGTGAACCGGTGGGGAGCCGGAGTCATGAGACCGTACGCCTTGCCGAGGGCGGCACGGTCGAGGTGCTCCCACCGTTCGCAGGAGGGTGAACCCCAGAACATGAGCAGCAACGATCAGCAGTACCCGTACGGCCCGGCCCCGGACCAGGGTTACGGGCACGGGTACGACGGGCCGTCGGCCGGGCAGCAGCCGCAGCAGCCCCCGCACGCCGCGCGGCCCCAGGATCCGTACGCGTACGGCGACGGGTCCACCGGTGCGCAGCCGTACCCGCCCCAGGCGCACGGTGGCCGGCCGCACGGGGACCAGCCGCACGCCGGTCAGCCGTACGGGAGCCCGTCGTACGGGGACCAGCCGTACGGGGGCCAGGTATACGGGGGCGGGGCCCACGCGCCCCGGCTCGATGGCGGCCAGTCCCCCCAGCCCCACGGCGGTCGGTCCTACGACGGCCGGCCCTCCGGCGGTCAGTCCCACGGCGCCCAGGTCCAGGGCGGTCAGTCCTACGGAGCCCAGGTCCACGGAGGCGTGGCCCAGCCGCACCCCCAGCCCCAGGCGAACCAGTCCTTCGGAGGCCGGCCCTCCGGGGACCAGTCCCACGGCGTCCCGGCGCCCGGCCACGGTGCCGCCCCGTACGACCAGGGCCAGGTCCCCGGGACGCATGCCGGCGCCGTGTGGCCGACCGGGGCCGGGCACACGCCCGGACCGGCGGCCGGGCACACGCCCGGACCGGCGGCCGGGCACACGCAGGCGCCCGTCCCCTTCGCCGCACCGGCCCCCGGCCCGCAGGACCCGCACGTCCCGTACGACCCCGCGGTCACGCAGACCTGGGAGGGCCAGACCTGGGACACCCAGTACCAGCCGACCATCCGCCCCACCGGGTCCACTGGGCCTTCCGCCCCCGAGGGTCCTTCCAGCTCCACTGGCCCCGCTGGTCGTCCCGGCCCCAACGGTCCTGCCGGGCCCGTCGGCCCCACCGGGCCCGCCCGGCCGGAAGCCTCCGCGCGGGAGTCCGTGCCGTCCGCCGCCGAGACCGCCTATCTCCCGCCGTACTCCGCGTACTCCTCGGCGGGGCCGCAGCGCGCCACCGGCTCCCACCCGCTGCCCCCCGAGGCGCCTGTCGCCCCGGCGCCCGTGTCCGGAGCCGCGCACGGCGACGGGCCGGCCGCCACCGGCTCCGCGGCCACCGGACTCGACACCTCCGGGTACGGCGCGCCCAGCACCCTGGGCAACAGCCGCGTCACCGACGCCCAGCGCGCCCGCGCCGAGGGCCGCTCGCCGATCATCCCGCCGGGCATCCAGCCCGCCGGGCTCACCGCCGTGCTCGGGCTGCTGCTCGCCTTCGGCGCGGCGATCGGGTCGTACGCCCTGCTCGTACCGCTGGTCCTGCTGCAGGCCGTGACCGCGGCCGGATGGTTCCGGCTGAACGGCATGTGGCCCGCGCGCCAGGGCATCGTGCTCGCGTTCGCGGGCGGGATCGTCGCCGACGCCGCCCTGCTCGCCGCGGGCCGAGAGAACGCCCCGGCGGCCGTCCTCGGCACCCTCGGCGTGTGGGTGCTGCTCACCGTGGTCCTCCAGCTGCGCAGCCACGCGGACGCGGACGAGCGGATGTACGGGCTGATGGCCACCACCGCATCGGCCGCCCTGACGGTGCTGGCGGCGGGGCACCTCGCGGCGGTCCCGGACGCGGTGACGGCCGGCACGGTGGCCGTCGCGGCCACCGTGCTCGTCCGCGCGCTCCCGCTGCCCGGACCGGCATCGGTCGCGGTGGCGCTGCTGGCGGGCGCGGGTGCCGGTGCGGCGGCCGGGACGCTCGCCGGTCCCGGTGGCACGCACGGCGCGCTGCTCGGCCTGGCGGCGGGCGGATGCGCGCTGATCGGGCTGCGGGCGGCGAGCTACGACTACCCCTCGCGGTTCGTCCACATGACGGCCGGTGTGGCGCTGCCGCTCACCGCCGCGGCCCCCGCCGTCTATCTGATCGGCCGCATGCTCGCGTAACGCGTACGCGCACCGGCACCGCACGGCGCCGATCGGCGCCGCTTCCGACGAGCGGGCACCTCCCAGGGAACCGATGGGGGTGCCCGCTCGTCGATCATTCGGGACGGTCTGTGCGCACGGGGGAGCGCGGGCGCCGTCGAGCCGGACGCAGGGGGGAGAGCGGTCATGCGGGCGCTGCGGGGATTGCTGGTCATGGTGTTGGTGCTGGTCGGGGTCTTCGTCGTCCTCGACCGGACGCTGCTGTACTTCGCCGAGTCGGAGGCCGAGGACCGGATCCGGATCCCTGGTGCGACGGTCGAGTCCGCGGACGTCTCCATCAACGGGTTCCCGTTCCTGACCCAGGCCTTCGCCTCGCAGTTCGACGAGGTCGATGTCGAGATCACCGGCATCCGGACCGACAGCAACGGCCGCAGGATACGGGTCAGCCGGATGAGTGCCGCGCTGCACGACGTGCAACTGACCGAGGGCTTCTCCGGTGTCACCGCCGCCGACGCCGACGGCAAGGCCGTCATCTCCTACGACGACCTGACCAGTACCGCCGGTGACGGGGTCGCCGTCGAGTACGGCGGCAACGGCAAGGTGAAGGTCACCGGCACCGTCGACGTCCTCGGCCGCCCGTTCTCGCGCAGCGTGCTCTCCACCGTCACCCTCGTCGACGGCCAGACCCTCAGGGTGCGTGCGGACAAGGTGCCGGGTGGGGGAATCCCCGGGCTGGAGGACCTGGTGCGCCGGAAGACCGACTTCGAGCGGCAGGTCGGCGGCCTGCCCAGCGGTCTGGAGCTCCGGAAGATCCAGGTGACCGACGAGGGTGTGGAGGTCATGGTGGCGGGTACGAACGTGAAGCTCGCCGGCTGAGTCCGGGCGGGTTCCGCCGGAGTCGGCGGGCCCGGGCGGGTCGGACGTGTCCCTTCGGGCCCGGCTGATCCGGCGCCGGGCGCGGACGAGTCCCTCTGACCCGGTGAGCCCGGGTGAGTCCCGGTGGCTCCGGGCCCGGCCGGGAACGGACAGGGACCGGGCCGGAGTTCCGGCCGCCACTTCCCGCAGGTCACATGCTGAGACGACGGTGTCCGCTCCGCAGATGGGTGGCGGGCGCCGACCGTCGGGGAGCGGCGCGGGGAGTGTCGCGAACCCTTCCGTATCCCGAATCGTGGATGATCGTGTCTCATCATGCGACACAACGGTGACATGGCCGTCCGCACGTCCCTACGATCGGTCCCATGCAGTGCGCTATTGGCGGTCTCCCTCAGTGGGGACGGGCGGATCTCACGAAGCGGCGGGCAGTGGACCTGTGCCGCGTCGCCGCCATGCTCTGTCGCGCTGTCTGAGCGGGAGCCTCCGGCACCCCGCGTCTTTTCCGGCCCTTCGACCGGTTTTCAGGGCCCCAGCCCCATCCCGCTGTCTTCGCACGTGTGCCACGGGCCCGAGCCCGCCGTACACCCGCATCACGCACCGTCTCGCATCATCTCGCCGCAGACTGCCCCGGAGGAGAAAAGAATGAGCCGCAGCGACGTCCTGGTAGACGCCGACTGGGTCGAGGCCCACCTCGACGACCCGCAGGTCGCTCTCGTCGAGGTCGACGAGGACACCTCGGCGTACGAGAAGAACCACATCAAGAACGCGATCCGGATCGACTGGACGAAGGACCTCCAGGACCCGGTGCGCCGTGACTTCATCGACCAGGCCGGCTTCGAGAAGCTGCTGTCCGAGAAGGGCATCGCCAACGACACCACCGTCGTCCTGTACGGCGGCAACAACAACTGGTTCGCGTCCTACGCGTTCTGGTACTTCAAGCTCTACGGTCACCAGGACGTCCGTCTGCTCGACGGCGGCCGCAAGAAGTGGGAGCTGGACTCCCGCGACCTCGTCGACGGCGACCAGGTCCCGTCCCGCCCGGCCACCGAGTACAAGGCCAAGCCGCAGGACGAGTCGATCCGCGCCTACCGCGACGACGTCGTGAAGGCGATCGGCGGCCCGAACCTGGTCGACGTGCGTTCGCCCGACGAGTTCAGCGGCAAGCTGCTCGCCCCGGCGCACCTCCCGCAGGAGCAGTCGCAGCGCCCCGGCCACGTGCCGACGGCCCGCAACATCCCGTGGTCGAAGAACGCCAACGACGACGGCACCTTCAAGTCGGACGAGGAGCTGAAGGCCCTCTACGAGGCCGAGCAGGTCGACCTGTCGAAGGACACCATCGCCTACTGCCGCATCGGCGAGCGTTCCGCGCTCACCTGGTTCGTGCTGCACGAGCTCCTCGGCCAGGAGAACGTCAAGAACTACGACGGTTCGTGGACCGAGTACGGCTCCCTGGTGGGTGTGCCGATCGAGCTCGGCGCCGCCAAGTAGCCCCGCGACTCCGCACGACCCGGATCAGTACGACCCCGACCCAGAAGGAACAGGACACCATGTGTGGAGCACAGGCCGGCGGCCCCGACGCCTCGACCATCAAGCCCGGTGAGACGACCATCCAGGGCAGCGTGACGCGTGACGGCGAGCCCGTCGCGGGCTACGTGCGCCTGCTGGACTCGACCGGCGAGTTCACCGCGGAGGTTCCGACCTCGGCGACCGGACAGTTCCGCTTCTACGCGGCCGAGGGCACGTGGACGGTACGCGCCCTGGTGCCGGGCGGCAGCGCCGACCGTACGGTCGTGGCGCGGACGGGTGGCCTCTCCGAGGTAGCCATCGCCGTCTGACCGCCGTACGGGCCGGGCTGTGCGTGGTCGGGCCGTACGGAACGAAACGAGCGCGGCCGAGCAGGCCGCCTCGCACGGGCCGAAGGGCCGTACCCCAGGGGTTGGACGCTTCTGGTGCGGGTACGGCCCTTCGCGCCGTTTGCACGTACCTGTCGGCACCGGCGGCACGCATCCATGGGCACGGACGGCACGTCCGCACGATCGCGAGTCCAGGTGCTCGTGCGGACGGCCTGCGTGTGCGCACGGGCTGTCCGCACCGGCGGAAACCGTCCTACGCTTGAAGCATGTACGCCCGACGCCGTCGTGGCTATTTCCTGATGATGGGCGGCTGCCTCGTCCTCTTCGTCTCGGCCTGGGCCTTCGTGAGGCTGTGGTCGATGCCCGCCGCGATAGTGATGTGCTTCGTGGCGATGGTCATTCCGCCCGTCGCGGCCATGATCGCCAATCGGCGGGGGCCGGAGGACCGCTGGTGGGACGACCCGTCCGGCGATCCGCAGTCCGACGAGTGGTGGGACGAGCTCGACGGCAAGAAACGCCACTGAACGTCACCGCCCGGCGATGACACGTGTGTGTGCGGGGCGTGGACGGGGCGTCGCGGCTGCGAGTGCCAGGGTGTGTCAGTAGACGAGGGCCTGCACGCCGTCGGCCATGATCTCGCTGACGAACACCTGGGCCCCCGCGATCCGTACGCCCTCCAGGACGTCCTGTTCGGTGATGTCGCGGCGGGCCGCGCACTGCGTGCACAGGGTGATCCGCCCGCCCGCCTGGATCGACTCGATCAGGTCCGGCAGCGGCGCCGCGTGCGGCAGTTCGAACTCGGCGGCGCGCCCCGGCAGGGCGAACCACGAGGATTCCCCGGTCAGCCAGAGCGAGACCTCCACTCCGCTGGCGACGGCGACCGCGGCCACCGTGAACGCCTGCGAGCAGCGCTCGGCCGCGTCGGCACCGGCAGTCACCTTGATCACGAGCTTCTTCGACATGGCTCGAACTGTAATCGTCGGCCGGTCCCCGTGCTCGGGCCCGCACCCCGCGGTCCCGCCGTGCTCACCACGAACCGTGCGTCCGTGCGCGGCCGGGCCCGCAAGCCCCGAACCGACGTGCCGGGGCCCAACCCATTAGGCTGGGGCCCGGCGCCGTACCGCTGCCACACCGCCCGTCCCAAGGAGTTCCCGTGCTCGAGGCATTCTTCACCGCCCTGCTGGTCCTGGTCTGCATCGGCACCCTCGCCTTCGCGGGCGTGACCGTGAAGAAGCTCTACCAGGGCCAGCGCTGACCGCAGCGGCCCACCGCCGCCCTCCTCCCTCCGTCCCCCGGTGCGGGTATCCCCGCTGGACGGTCGTGACCTCCGCACCCGCGTGTGCCACGTCCGGAATCCAGCACCCGCCTTCCTCACAGATCGTCTGAGCCACTCATGATCGAGATCCCGTCCGACCTCCACCCGGACCTCGTCCCGCTGGCCTTTCTCCTCGGCAACTGGGCGGGCGCGGGTGTCTCCGACTTCCCCGGCGCCGAGAAGTGCAACTTCGGCCAGGAGGTCTCCTTCCGGCACGACGGCCGGGACTTCCTGGAGTACGTCTCGCACACCTGGGTGCTCGACTCCGAGGGCAACAAGGTCAGGCCGCTGGAGTCCGAGACCGGCTACTGGCGCATCGACAAGGACCGCAAGGTCGAGGTCGTCATGGTGCGCGACCAGGGCGTCGTCGAGATCTGGTACGGCGAGCTGGCCGACCAGAAGCCGCAGATCGACCTGGCCACCGACGCGGTGGCGCGTACTGCCGCCTCCGGCCCGTACAGCGGTGGCAAGCGTCTCTACGGCTACGTCAAGAGCGACCTGATGTGGGTCGGCGAGAAGGCCACCCCCGAGGTCGAGCTGCGCCCGTACATGTCGGCCCATCTGAAGAAGGTCGTCACCCCCGAAGAGGTCGAGGCGATGGCGAAGAGCCTCGGCGACCTGCCGGACGACGGCATCGCGTTCTTCAAGTAGACCGCTTCGAGCGACTTCCAGCGACTTCCAGCGACTTCGAGCAGGCTCCGAGCGGCCGCGAGCGGGCCGCAGGCATCGCGGGCGGCGGTGAGCTGCCTCGGGCAGACCGCCGCGAACGGGCCGCTTCGAGCAGCCGCCCGACCCGCGCCCGGCCGGTCCTCCGGCCCTGCCGCACGGCCCTTTCGTCTTCGGCCGCGGGCGGTGGTCCGCCCGGACCTACACTGAGCGTGTGGTGAGCACCGACTGGAAGACCGATCTCCGGAAGCGCGGCTACCGGCTGACGCCGCAGCGGCAGCTTGTCCTGGAAGCCGTCGACACACTTGAGCACGCGACGCCCGACGACATCCTCTGCGAGGTGCGCAGGACCGCGTCGGGCGTGAACATCTCCACCGTCTACCGGACGCTCGAACTCCTTGAGGAACTGGGCCTGGTCAGCCACGCCCACCTGGGGCACGGGGCGCCGACGTACCACCTGGCCGACCGCCATCACCACATCCATCTGGTCTGCCGCGACTGCACGAACGTCATCGAGGCCGACGTCGAGGTGGTCGCCGAGTTCACCGCGAAGCTCCAGGACGACTTCGGTTTCGAGACCGACATGAAGCACTTCGCGATCTTCGGCCGATGCGCCGAGTGCACGGCGCGGGCGACGGCCGAAGAAGCGTCGGCGAAAGCGGCGTCGAGGGCGGCGCCGGAAGGTGACGGCGCCGAAGCGTGACGCCAAAGGGGCGTCGGAAGGCGACGACGCCCGCCGTCGGCCCCTGGGACCGCGTCGTACGCTGGTCGCATGAAGAGCCCCCTGCTGTCCCTGCCCGGCGCCGTCCCCGCCGAGGGCCGCGACGAAGGCGTCGCCGCGCACTACGGCGACCTGTTCCGCGAGCAGCGCGCCCTTGCCGACGGTTCCGGCCTCGTCGACCTCTCGCACCGTGCCGTCGTCACCGTCAGCGGCGACGACCGGCTGGCCTGGCTGCACCTGCTGCTCACCCAGCACGTCAGCGAACTCGCCCCGGGGCAGGCCACCGACGCGCTGATCCTCACCGGGAACGGGCACGTCGAGCACGCCCTCTACCTCGTCGACGACGGCGAGACGGTGTGGATGCACGCCGAGCCGGGCACGCAGGACGGACTCGTCGCCTACCTGGAGTCCATGAAGTTCTTCTACCGGGTCGAAGTCGCCGACCGCACCGAGGACTTCGCCGTGGTGCACCTGCCCGCCGGTTCCATCGCCGAGGTCCCGGACGGCGTGATGGTACGGGAGACGGCGTACGGCCGGGACGTGTTCCTGCCCCGCGCCGACCTGGTGGAGTACGCGGCCGCGCACGGCCCGCTCGCCGGGATCCTGGCGTACGAGGCGCTGCGCGTCGAGGCGCACCGCCCGCGTCTCGGCTTCGAGACCGACCACCGCACCATTCCCCACGAGGTGGGCTGGATCGGCACCGCCGTCCACCTCCAGAAGGGCTGCTACCGGGGGCAGGAGACCGTGGCCCGGGTGCAGAACCTGGGCAGGCCGCCGCGCCGGCTGGTCTTCCTGCACCTCGACGGCAGCGAGGTCGTCCTGCCCGGACACGGCACCCCCGTGCGGCTCGCCGCGGACGGCCCCGAGAGCCGGCAGCTGGGCTTCATCACCACATCCGCCCGCCACCACGAGCTGGGACCGATCGCGCTCGCCCTGATCAAGCGGAACGTCGCGGTGGACGCGGAACTGCTCGCGGGGGACACGGCCGCCGCGCAGGAAGTCGTCGTGGAGCCGTAGGACCGGCCGACCGGGCGCCCGCACCTGGACACGTTCGTCTCGGTGCCGGGCGCACCACGGACGCGCCCGTGTCGGGGCCGGATGGGCCCGGCCCGGCCCGCGCCCGCTGTCGGGCCCGTGCGCGCCCGCAGCCGGGCCCGTGCCGCGCCGTCCGGACGCGCACGCGTCGGGACCGGTCCGTCCCGGTCGGTCCCGGCTGGGACCGGTCGGTTTCGGCCGGGACCGGTCAGACCTCGACGATCACGGTGAACGGGCCGTGGTTCGTGAGCGAGACCCGCATCTCCGCCCCGAACCGGCCCGTCTCCACATGCGCCCCCAGCGCCCGCAACTGCGCCACCACCTCGTCGACCAGCGGTTCGGCGACCTCGCCCGGCGCGGCGGCGTTCCAGGTGGGCCTGCGGCCCTTCCTGGCGTCCCCGTAGAGGGTGAACTGCGAAATCACCAGAAGCGGTGCATTCACATCCGAGCAGGACTTCTCGCCCTCTAGAATGCGGACCGACCAGAGCTTGCGGGCGAGCTGGGCCGCCTTTTCCGGAGTGTCGCCGTGGGTGACCCCGACCAGCACACACAGCCCCTCGCCGACGATCTCGCCGACCACCTCGGGCCCGTCCGACGCGCCCGAGCCGTCGCCCACCGTCACCTTCGCGCCGTCCACCCGCTGTATCACTGCACGCATACGGACCAACCTAACTTGGCCAACCCCGCCTTGGGCTGAACGGGTACAGACCGCCCACACAGGGCCACTGGAGTGGCACCATGCTCGCAAGGCGGTGTGCCGACGCACCGGTCGAGGGGATGGACACAAGCATGAGCACCTATGGAACCGGGCGGTCCTCCGGCGCCGTGCCGTTCACGCGCGACGGCAATGGCGACGGTGACGGCGGCACCAGCACCATGCGCCCACCCGTACAGCGGACCGGTCACGCGGGTGCGGACGCCCCGCCCGCCGGGCCGCGGCCCGAGCTGGGCGGTCTGCGGCTGGCGGAGCTGCGCACGCTGCGCCGCGACTCGCAGCGCGACGAGGCCGACCTCAGCTATGTGCGGCGACTGGTCCAGGGGCGGATCGACATCCTGCGGGCCGAGCTGGCCCGGCGGCTGGATCCGGAGGTGCCGGTGGTGGACCGGCTCTCGGAGATCCTCGCCGACACCCCGTCCCGGCACCGCTCCTCCGCCCGGCACGTCACGCTCACCACGCCCCGCAGCGACGAGTACCGCCAACTGGCGGCCGAGACGCTCGCCGAGGTCGAACTCTCCGACCTCGACGCCCGTACGGACGAGGAGCTGCACGCCGCGATGGGGCGCCTGGTCCGTTATGAGCAGCAGGTCTCCCGGCGCCGTCACCAGCTGCAACGCACCGCTGACGATTGCGGTGCCGAGATCGCCCGCAGGTACCGTGACGGAGAAGCACAAGTAGACGACCTGCTCGCCTGAAGCGATCCTTCCGGGGGGCGGGTCCGCACCGTCCCCGGAAGGCCACCATGACCCCCAGCGCCGCCTCCTCCGCCCCCGCCGCCCCGTCCGGCATATCCCCCGCCCGCCCGGACACCCATCCGGTCCTGGCCGAGGTCGTACGGTCCGGCTTCGTGGAGGGCGGCCATCGCGGCTCGCTGGTCGTGCTGGCGGCGGACGGCAGCGTGGAACGGGCCCTGGGCGATCCGGCGGCGCCCGTCTTCCCGCGTTCCGCCAACAAGCCGATGCAGGCCGCTGCCGTGCTGCGGGCCGGACTCGACCTGTCCGGGGAGCGGCTGGCGCTGGCCGCCGCGAGCCACTCGGGGGAGGGCTTCCACCTCGATCTCGTCCGTACGATGCTCGCCGAGCACGGGCTGACGCCCGGCGACCTGCGGACCCCGCCCGACCTGCCGCTGGATCCGGCCGAGGCGGAGGCGTACCTGGCCGCCGGGAACGTCCGGGAGCGGATCACCATGAACTGCTCGGGCAAGCACACGGCGATGCTCGCGGCGTGCGCGCTGAACGGCTGGGACCGGACCTCCTACCTCGACCCCGCGCACCCGCTCCAGCGCCTGGTCCACCAGGTGGTGGAGGAGGTCGCGGGCGAGCCGGTCGCGGCGGTCGGCACGGACGGGTGCGGGGCGCCGCTGATGGCGATCAGTCTGGTGGGGCTGGCCCGGGCGTTCCGTTCGTTCGTGACGGCGGAGCCGGGGACGGCCGAGCGCCGGGTCGGGGACGCGATGCGCGCGCACCCCGAGTACGTGGCCGGGACGCGCCGCCCCGACACCTGGCTGATGCGGGAGGTGCCGGGCACGCTCTCCAAGATGGGCGCGGAGGCGGTGCAGGCGGTGGCGCTGCCGGACGGCCGGGCGCTCGCCTTCAAGATCGACGACGGTGCCGGGCGCGCGCTGGGCCCGGTGCTGGCCCGGTCGCTGGGGCTGCTCGGCGTCGACGCCCCGGTGGTCGACCGGATCGGCCGCGCCCCGCTGCTGGGCGGCGGCGACGAGGTCGGCGAGATCCGCGCGGCGTTCTGAACGGACACGCCCGGACGGATGTCCGGGTCCGGTGTCCGGGTCCGGATATCCGGATACGGGGCGGCTGCCGGGACAGGGCCCGAGGGGGCCCCGAGGGTGCCGGTCCCGATCCCGGCATCGGCGGAAAACCCGGCGACAGCCCGTGAACGCAGTGCCTAGCGTGGGCTCATGCCCCTTGACCTCCGTACGCTCGACGAGTCCGACTTCCCCGACTGGTTGCGGGCCTTGAACACCGGCTTCCTGCGCCCGCCGACCGTGACGGAGCAGGAGATCGGCAGCCGCCTCCCGCACACCGACCTCTCACGCACGCGAGGCGTGTTCGACGACGGGCGGTGCGTGGCCACGTTCCGCTCGTTCGCACAGGAACTCACCGCCGTCGGCGGTGCCGCGGTGCGTGCCGACGCGATCTCCAACGTCACGGTCTCGCCCACGCACCGCCGCCGCGGACTGCTCGGCCGGATGGTGGCCGACGACCTGGCGGCGGCGAAGGAACGCGGCGAGGTGGTCGCCACGCTGATCGCCGCCGAGTACCCGATCTACGGGCGGTACGGCTTCGGCCCGGCGACGTGGACCACCGAGTGGGAGATCGACGTGTCCCGGTCGGGCCTCGACCCGCGCCGACCCGTCCCTTCCGCGGCGGACGGCGGCCGGATCGACCTGGTGACGGGCTCGGAGGTACGGAAGCTGGGCCCGGCGATCCACGACCGGCTGCGCGCCCGCCGACACGGGGCCATCAACCGCGACGCGCGCTGGTGGGAGTTGACCACCGGCGAGAACCGGCCCCGCCCCGAGCCCTGGACGGAACCCTTCTACGCGGTCCACCAGGACGCGGACGGCGAGCCCGACGGCCTGATGGCCTACCGCGCCGACGAGCGCTGGAGCGACGCCAAGCAGCCGCTGAACCGGGCCACGGTCGTCGAGCACATCGCCGTCACCCCGGCCGCGGAGCGCGCGCTGTGGCACTTCGTCTGCTCGATCGACTGGATCACCACGGTCCGTACCGGCTACCGCGCCCCCGACGACCTGCTGCCCCTCCTCCTCCCGGACCCGCGCGCGGCCCGGGTCGTGACCCACGCGGACTGGCTGTGGGTGCGCGTCCTCGACGTCGTACGCGCCCTGGAGGCCCGCACCTACGCCGTGCCCGGCACGCTGATCCTGGACGTCCACGACGCGGCCGGCCTGGCCGGCGGCCGTTACCGCCTGGACGCCTCCCCGTCCGGCGCGACCTGCGCCCCCACCACGCGGGACGCCGACATCTCCCTGGACGTACGGGAGTTGGGGACGCTCTACCTGGGTGACGAGTCCCCGGCCCGGCTGGCGGCCCTCGGCCGTATCGAGGAACGGACACCGGGGGCGGTGGCGACGGCGGAGGGGATGTTCCGGGCGGCGCGGCGGGCGTGGTGCCCGGACATGTTCTGACGCCCGGAGGCGGGGGCGCTCCGTGCGCGCGGGCGGGTCCGCAGGGGGGCGTGTGTGTGGCGCGGGGGTGTCCGACGTGCGCGCGGTGGCCGGGCTCGGGCGTCGAGTCCGCTCGGGGCCGAGGCGTACCCTTCATGGTCATGAGCGGAGAGAATCCCGGCCCCGGGGCAGTGGCGCACACGGCGCACGGGGGCCGTCGGGGCCGCCCGGAGCACACGCCCCAGACCCCCCGTGCGCTGCACGCGCCGATGAGCCTGCGTGAGCGGAAGAAGCAGCTGACGTATCAGGCGGTCTCGGAGACCGCGATCGCGCTGTTCCTGGAGCGGGGTTTCGACAAGGTCTCGGTCGCGGAGGTGGCGGCGGCCGCGGACATCTCCAAGCCGACGCTGTTCCGGTACTTCCCGACCAAGGAGGACCTGGTGCTGCACCGGTTCGCCGACCACGAGGACGAGTCGGCCCGCGTGGTCGCCGCCCGCGCGGACGACGAGTCCCCCCTGGACGCCCTGCGCCGCCACTTCCTCGACGGCCTGGAGCGGCGCGACCCGGTGACAGGGCTGTGCGATGCGCCGCAGGTGCTGGTGTACCTGCGGCTGCTGTACGGGACTCCGTCCCTGGTGGCGCGGCTGTTCGGCTACCAGAGGCGCTCGGAGGCGGTGCTCGCCCACGCGCTGGGCGACCGGATGCCGGACCGGCTGGCCGCAGGCCAGATCAACGCCGTGCTCCGCGTCCTGGCCGAGGAGAACTGGCGGCGGATCGACGCGGGTATGAGCGCGGACCGGGCGTACCCGGAAGCGGTCGCGGACGCCGAGGCCGCGTTCGAGCAGCTGCGCTCGGGGATCGACCGGTGAGGAACGCCGGGCACGGAGCCGGTGAGCGGCCGACCGTGGAATCGGCCCGGGGTCGCCCCGGAGCAGCCCCGGAGTCGGCCGTGGGACCGCTCGTTCAGACGCGTGAGTGCGTGAGTGCGTGAGTGCGTGAGTGCGTGAGTGCGTGAGATGGGTGAACGCTGAGCGCCGGGTGTGTGGAGCGCGGCGCTCGGTGATCAGCCGCTCAGGTCCGTGCCGTGCAGCACCGCTTCGGCGATCGCCCGCACCCGGTCGCGTGTGATGCCGGTGCGCTGTTCGACGGCGAGGGGGTGGTCGGTGGGTTCCAGCTCGACGGCGGGGCGTCGGCCGATGGGGCGGGTGTGCACGTTCGTCTTGAGATTGGTCGTACGGGGCGAGTACAGCCCCAACTCGGTGCTCAGCCAGCCGAAGTAGGGCTGCTCGGCCTCGCGCCCCGGGGTCTCCCACACATCGAGGGCGCGCGCGAAGTTCGTCCGGCTGAGCGAGACCCACACACCCCAGGAGAAGGGCTCCTCGCTGCCGAGGACGGGTATCTCGATCAGGCCCTTGATGAAGAAGTGCTCGTTCCTGACGACGCACTGTTCCGAGGAGAGCATGCTGTCGGGATCGCTCTCCAGGCTCGCGTCCCAGACGTCGGGCGCCATGGTCGAGTACCCCATCGGGAGTTCCGCGTGGTGTTCACCGCAGCAGGAGCAGGTGTAGCCGGGGTCGATAGCCATGGGCGGGATCCTAAAGGCTGTCCCGTAATCCCTGTCTTCGAACGTCGCCTGCCGTGCGGCCGACACGGCCTCCGGGAGCACGGGGGAGACCACGAACGGAGACCACGAACGGAGACAGGGATCGGGGCGGGAGGCGGGGCGTCGGCTCCGCTCCCTACCGGTGCGGCTCCACGACGTCCGCGACGACGCAGCTGATGTTGTCGGGGCCGCCGGAGCGGTTGGCCAGTGAGACGAGTTCCCGTACGGCCGGTTCCGGTTCGTCGACCGTGGTGAGGACCCGGCGCATCTCCTCGGTGCCGACCACCGCGGACAGGCCGTCGGAGCAGAGCAAGTAGCGGTCCCCGGCGCGGACTTCGTGCAGGCGCATGTCGGGGGTGCCGTCGGTCCCCCGGCCCAGCGCCCGGATCAGCAGCGAGCGCTGAGGGTGGGAGTCGGCCTCCTCCGGGCCGATGCGCCCCTCGTCGATCATCGCCTGCACCACGGTGTGGTCGTGCGTGATCCGGAACAACTCGCGGTCGCGCAGGAGATGGGCGCGGGAGTCGCCGATGTGGACGAGGGCCAGCCGTGAGCCCGTCCAGAGCATCGCGGTGAGCGTGGTGCCGGTTTCGTCCGGCGCGGGACCCGTGGCGGTGACGCCGCGTACCGCCCGCTCGGCCCGTTCGACGGCGTCCGCCAGGACGTTGAGGAGATCGCCCGCCGGGACACCGTCGGTTTCGAGGTGCCGGAACGCGTCGACGGCGGCGGCACTCGCGGAGGCGCCCGCAGGGCCGAAGCCGTCGGCGACGGCGAGCAGTCGGCCTCCCGCGTAGGCGGTGTCCTGGTTGCTCCCGCGGACGCGGCCGGTGTCGGAGAGCGCGGCGTAACGGATTTCCAGGGGCTCGGCGGTCGTGGTCGGTGACATGGCGGGGTCCTTTCCGGTCAGCTGGTCGACGAGGAAGGCGGCGAGGTCCCGCCGTGCGG
Organism: Streptomyces sp. NPDC032161; assembly: GCF_040636995.1. Taxonomy (NCBI): domain Bacteria; kingdom Bacillati; phylum Actinomycetota; class Actinomycetes; order Kitasatosporales; family Streptomycetaceae; genus Streptomyces; species Streptomyces sp. NPDC032161. The sequence continues at coordinate 33,422 of NZ_JBEZVN010000045.1, forward strand.
CGGTCTCGGCCTCGAACCGGGCCCGGAAGGCGCGGACCTCCTGGGCCGCCCCGGCCGCGTCCAGGGTGCAGACGTGCCGGATGCGGGCGAGCGGCATTCCCAGCCGCCGCAGCCAGGCGACCAGTCGGGCCCGCTCCAGTTGCCGCGGCGCGTAGAGGCGGTAGCCGGTCACCGGATCGACGCGCGCGGGTGGCAGCAGGCCGAGTTCGTCGTACAGGCGCAGGGCCTTCGGCGACAGCCGGGACGCCTTCGCGAACGCCCCGATGGTCAGCAGCTCCATGCCCACTCCTCCTCGTGCCGGGCGTCCGGCCCGGCCCCATCGATGCTGTGGCTTTCCCCAGGGGGAAGGTCAAGGCAGAGGCCGGGCAGGGGAGTCGTGCTTCCCCGGTCCTTCATCCACCCGCCCGGATTCGGCTCGCCGCGGGGGAGGCCGCGCGGCCTTGGCCAGCGCTTGCGCAGACGCAGCGAGTTCCAGTTCGCGTCGGCGGTCCAGCCTCCGGCCACCGGCAGCGCGACGCCGTGGACGAAGCCGCCGCGCGCGGGGTCGGCCAGGAAGGCCACGGTCTGGGCGATGTCCTCGGGCGCGGCGTACCGCGCCATGGGCACCCGCTCGACGATGTCGGAGTCGGTGTGGCCGCCGGACGCCTGGTCCGGCGGCGTCCATCCCGGTCTTGACCCAGCCCGGGCACACCGCGTTGACGCGGACCCCGCGGCCGCCCCATTCGGCGGCCAGGGTCCTGGTGAGGCCGATCAGGCCGCGCTCGCTCGCGTTGTACGCGGCACGGTCGGCGATGCCGTGCAGCCCCGCGATCGAGGCGATGACGACGATCGAGCCGCCGCCCGCCTCCAGCATCGGCTTCCCCGGCGCCCGGGACAGCAGGAACGGGCCGGTGAGGTTGACCCCCAGGACGCGCCGCCGCTGCTCGGTGGTGATCTCCTCGGCCCGGCGGTCGGATGCGTACCCGCCTCCGTGGTCGGCGGCCCGCACGACCGGACCCGGCCGCTCCACCGCGTCGACGGCCCCCTCCGTGGACCACCGCCCCGAGCGGGAGGTCCTCGCCGTCACCCGCCCCCGTGCCCCGCACCCCGTGGCCGACGACCTAGTAGTGCTTGGTCAGGTTGGCCGTGGTGCGTGTCTTTCGGGTTCGATATCGCGTTGAGTGAGTGTGACTCCGGACGAGATGACTGCGGTGCG
>NZ_JBEZVN010000046.1:0-33708 GCF_040636995.1 Streptomyces sp. NPDC032161
AACGCCCGGTTACATTCCGAACCCGGAAGCTAAGCCTTTCAGCGCCGATGGTACTGCAGGGGGGACCCTGTGGGAGAGTAGGTCGCCGCCGAACAATCTTTCAAGGACCCTTGGTCCCAGCGTTCACGCTGGGACCAAGGGTCCTTTTTTGTGCTGTAGCGCGTCGGATGACCGACTGCGCAAGAATGTCTTGTAACGCCCGATGAACAGGAGTCACGCCGATGTCCACCAACTCTCCCGACGATCGTTCGGAACGCGAGCCGCGTCGCCGGGACGGTGGCGACCGGGGCGGCTTCGCGGGGCGTCGTGACGACCGCTTCGGCGGCCCGCGCCGCGACAACTCGCGCCGTGACAACGACCGCCGTGACAACGACCGTGGTGGGTTCCGTCGGGACGAGGGCCGGCCCGCCGGTGGTGGGTTCCGTCGGGATGATCGTCGGGACGACCGGGACCGTGGGTTCCGTCGGGATGACGATCGGCGTGGTGGTGGGTTCCGTCGCGATGACCGTGATCGGGATCGTGGGCCGCGTCGGGACGACGACCGTGGTGGGTACCGGGGTCCGCGTCGCGACGACGACCGCGGCGGACGCCAGGGCGGCGGATACCGACGCGACGACAGCCGCGGCGGCTCCGGCGGTGGGTTCCGTCGGGACGAGGGCCGGCCCGCCGGTGGTGGGTTCCGTCGGGATGATCGTCGGGACGACCGGGACCGTGGGTTCCGTCGGGACGATGATCGGCGTGGTGGTGGGTTCCGTCGCGATGACCGTGATCGGGATCGGGATCGTGGGCCGCGTCGGGACGACGACCGTGGTGGGTACCGGGGTCCGCGTCGCGACGACGACCGCGGCGGACGCCAGGGCGGCGGATACGAGCGCAGGGACGACCGGCCTCGCACGCCTCGTCGGGATGATCGTCGGGACGACCGGGACCGTGGGTTCCGTCGGGATGACGATCGGCGTGGTGGTGGGTTCCGTCGCGATGACCGTGATCGGGATCGGGATCGTGGGCCGCGTCGGGACGACGACCGTGGTGGGTACCGGGGTCCGCGTCGCGACGACGACCGCGGCGGACGCCAGGGCGGCGGGTACCGGCGCGACGACAGCCGTGGCGGCGGATACCGCGGGCAGCGCGACGACCGCGGTGGCCGTGGTGGCTACCGGGGGCGCGAGGACAGGGGCGGGTACGGACGGCGTGACGACCGTGACCGCGAGCCCGTCAAGAGGCTTCCCATCCCGGAGGACGTCACCGGTGACGAGATCGACAAGGACGTGCGGCAGGAGCTGATGAGCCTGCCGAAGACCCTCGCCGTGGATGTGGCCAGGAACCTCGTCATGGTGGCCCGGCTGATCGACGAGGACCCCGAGCAGGCGTACACGTACTCCAGGGTCGCTCTGCGGCTGGCTTCGAGGGTCGCCGCCGTGCGCGAGGCGGCCGGGTTCGCCGCGTACGCGACGCAGAAGTACTCGGAGGCGCTCGCGGAGTTCCGGGCGGCCAGGCGGATGACCGGTTCGGTGGACCTGTGGCCCGTCATGGCCGACTGCGAGCGGGGACTGGGACGTCCCGAGCGGGCGTTGGCCATGGCCGGTGAGCCCGAGGTGCGGAAGCTGGACAAGGCCGGTCAGGTCGAGATGCGTCTGGTGGCCGCCGGGGCCCGCCGTGACTTGGGGCAGATCGACGCCGCCATCGTCACGTTGCAGAGTTCCGAGCTCGCCTCGAACGCCGTGCACGTGTGGACGCCGCGACTGCGGTACGCGTACGCGGACGCCCTGCTGGCCGCCGGGCGCGAGGACGAGGCGCGCGAGTGGTTCGGCAAGGCGCTGGAGGCCGACAAGGACGGCGTGACGGACGCGTCCGACCGGCTGGCCGAGCTGGACGGAGTCGAGTTCGTGGATGCCCTCGACGAGAACGAGGGCGAACACGGGAACGAGCGCGCGGACGCCCCGGCGGCGGAAGCCGCCCCGGCCGAGCACGAGCGCGGTGCCAAGGACGAGAACGGCTCCTCCGAGGCGTGAGACATGGGAGAGGGGCGGCACCCGTTGCGGGTGCCGCCCCTCTCCCATGTCCGGAATCAATCGTCGAGAGCGAGGCTCCGCAGCACCAGCCCGGAGGCCGGCTTGGGGCCGAAGGACGTCGACTTGCGCGGCATGGTCACACCCTGCCGGGCGAGGTCCCGCACCACGTCCTCGCGCACCGGGTGCATCAGGACCGCCGTTCCGTCGCGTCGCTCGGCCTGCTCCACCGCGGCCGACGTGTCGTGGATGTACCCGATGTGCTCCGGGGCGTCCGGGATCCGCCAGACATGATCCAGCAGGACCGCGTGCAGGACCGTCGCGTCGAGGGACCGCCAGGCGGCCGGGCGGTCGGCCGGAACCGTACGGCGCAGCAGTGCGGGGTCGGGGCGGTCGACCAGGTGGAAGCCGCCGTCGCCGGCGAGCAGGAAGGCGTTCCCCTCGGCCGCCGCCCCGGCGAGCACGTCCAGGGCGTGGGGCAGCGGGCCCTCGACGTCACGGACGCGGAAGAGACCGGTCAGCGCGGCGAGCGCGTCGGCGACGGGCAGCCGGTGCAGCAGCCGGTGGATGGCGCGGACCCGGAGTGGATAGCGGGCCGTGTCGACGAGCAGGACCAGGCCGAAGTCCCAGGGGCCGGGTTCGGTGTGCTCCCGCTGAAGGCGCAGGTAGGTGGCCCAGCGGTGGTGTCCGTCGGCGATCAGGGCCTGGTGGCGGGCGAGATCCGTCTCGATCTCGGCCCGGTCGGCCGGATCGGTGACCGCCCAGAGCCGGTGGCGGAAACCGTCCTCCGTGGTCGTCGCGAGCAGCGGCGGGCGGGCGACGGTCCGCTCGACGACACCGGCCGCGCCCGAGGCGACCCCGTCGCCACGGTAGGTGAGCAGCAGCGGTTCGAGATGGGCGGCCGTGGAGCGCATCAGGTCGGCCCGGTCCTCGACGACGTGCGCCATCACGTCCTCGTGCGGCAGCACCACGCCCTCGGTGGGGGAGGAGAGCGCCAGCGCCCCGACGATGCCGCGCTGCAGGATCTCGGCGTTCCGCTGCTCGTACACGTACAGGGCGGGCGTGGGATCGGGGGCGAGTATCCCCTCGGCCAGCCAGTGGTGCAGGGTCTCGGCGGCCTGCTTGTTGCGGGCCGCGGCCGTGTCCGCCTGCGGCAGGATCAGCCGGACGATGTTGTGCGGGTCCGCCGACTCCAGGTGATGCAGTCCGTCGGGGCGCACGACGACGTCGTACGGCGGTGAGGTCACCGCGGCGAGACTGCCGACCCGCTCGGGGACGTAACGCAGTCCGCGGAACGGAACCAGACGCAGTCCCCGGCGGGCCGGGCCTGATGTGTTCATTACTGCATCGTAAGTGCGCGGCCGGGATGCGCGATGATCGGGACAGAAGCCCGTACCGAGGAGCGCAAAGAATGAGTCAGGCGAGCAGGACCAGGCCGAGCGGCAGCGGCACCGCCCTGAGCGAGGCGTACGACACGGCGCTGCTGGACCTCGACGGGGTGGTGTACGCGGGCGGTCGCGCCATCGCGCACGCCGTCGACTCCCTGGGCGCGGCGCGCGACGGCGGGATGCGCCTCGCGTACGTGACCAACAACGCGCTGCGCACGCCGGACGCCGTCGCCGCGCACCTGACCGAGCTCGGCATTCCGGCCGGGCCCACCGATGTGATCACCTCCGCGCAGGCGGTTGCCCGGCTGATGGCCGAACAGCTGCCGGCCGGGGCGCGGGTGCTCGTGGTGGGGGGAGAGGGGCTGCGCGTCGCGCTGCGGGAGCGCGGCCTGGTGCCGGTGGAGTCGGCGGACGACGATCCGGCCGCGGTGGCGCAGGGGTACGGCGGGCCCGGCATGACATGGGGGCGGCTCGCGGAGGCGGCGTACGCGATCAGGCGCGGGGTGCCGTGGTTCGCGTCCAATACGGACCTGACGATTCCGAGCGCCCGGGGCATCGCGCCGGGGAACGGGGCGGCGGTGGAGGTCGTACGCATCGCGACCGGGGCCGAGCCGCAGATCGCCGGGAAGCCGCTGCCGCCGATGCACCGGGAGACGGTACTGCGGACCGGGGCCGAGCGGCCGCTGGTCGTCGGGGACCGGCTGGACACGGACATCGAGGGCGCGTTCAACGGCGGTGTGGACTCCCTCCTCGTGCTCACCGGGGTGACGGACGCGGCCCTGCTGCTGGCCGCCGGGCCGGAGCACCGGCCCACCTACGTCGACGCGGACCTGCGGGGGCTGCTGACGGGGCAGCCCGAGGTGACACGGGCGGGAGACCGGTTCGGCTGCCGCGACTGGAGCGCCTCGGTGCGCGGCGAGGAGCTGGTGCTGGAGGGGGACGGCGACGACGTGCTCGACGGGCTGCGGGCGCTGTGCGGCGCGGCGTGGTCGTACGCCGGGGACGGTTCGTGCGGCCTGGACGCGGGCAAGGCGCTGGCCCGGCTGGGCCTGTAGCGCCGGTGATTCCCCCGACGATCGGCCAGAAAGGGAGGGTAGGCTAACCTAACTTCGTTGTGCCGGGCGTGCCGCCGTCCGCGCGGTCGGCACGGCGGGACGGGGCGGGGGCCCGGCCCCGGTCGTCGTCCGCGGTGGCGGACGGCGGTTCCGCCGCCCGATCACCTCCGACTCCGGGAGATACGACCATGCAGCGCCTCACCGCGGACGCGGTGACCCTCGGCTACGACCGGCGGCTCATCGCGGAGAACCTCTCGGTCGAGATCCCCGACCATTCGTTCACAGTGATCGTGGGCCCCAACGCCTGCGGCAAGTCGACCCTGCTGCGCGCGCTCTCCCGGATGCTGAAGCCGACCGTCGGGCGGGTGCTCCTCGACGGGCAGTCCATTCACGCGATACCGGCGAAGACGGTCGCCAGGACGCTGGGGCTGCTGCCGCAGTCCGCCGTCGCGCCGGACGGCATCACCGTCGCCGACCTCGTCGGACGCGGTCGTTACCCGCACCAGAGGCTGCTGCGCCAGTGGTCGCCCGACGACGAACGCATCGTCGCGGAGTCGATGGCGGCCACCGGCGTCGACACGCTCGCCGATCGCTATGTCGACGAATTGTCCGGCGGGCAGCGGCAGCGCGTCTGGATCGCCATGGCGCTCGCCCAGCAGACGCCGCTGCTGCTGCTCGACGAGCCGACCACGTACCTCGACATCCAGCACCAGATCGATGTCCTCGACCTCTGCGCGGAACTGCACGAGACGCAGGGGCGCACGCTGGTGGCCGTCCTGCACGACCTGAACCACGCCGCCCGCTACGCCACCCATCTCATCGCGATGCGTGACGGAGCGGTGATCGCCGAGGGCGCGCCCGGCGACATCGTCACCGCGGAGCTGGTGGAGCGGGTGTTCGGGCTGCGCTGCCAGGTCATCGACGATCCCGAGACCGGTACGCCGCTGGTGGTACCGGCCGCGCGCAGGCCGCGGGACGGCGGGGCGGACAGGGTGCCGACGGGCTCGTCGGCGGAGGGCTGACGGCGGCACGGCCGGTCCGGGCCCCGCGCCCGCAGCGCCGTTACAGCAGCGCCCTGAGCCTCAGCAGATCACGGAAGCCGGCCTCCAGACGGACCCGGCCCGATCCCCACGCCTTCGCGAAGTTCAGTTCGCCGTCCACCATCGCCACCAGATCGTCGCCGTTCATCGCCAGCCGGATCTCGGCCTTCTCGCTGGGCGGTCCGTCCACCGTGTTCAGCACCTGGATCCGGCCATCGGTCAGCCGGCCGACGAAGGTCACGTCGAGGTCCCTGACGTGACAGCTCAGCGAACGGTCCAGAGCGGCCGCGCTGCGCACGTCGCCGTCCGCCCCCGCGAGATTGTCGGAAAGTCTGTCGAGTGCGCTGCGGCACTCAGCCATGGTCGCCATCGTGACCGACGGTACCGCAGCCCTTCGCGGTAGCGTTTCCCGCATGAGCGACTCGATGCCGGGGCCCGGTGCGGCGGCCGGAACAGTGCCCGCGACAGCGCCCGGGGCTCCGTCCGCCGAAGCGGCGGCGGACCCGGTCGCCGAGGGCGCGTCCCCCGGTGCCGCGCCCCTTCCCGAGCCCGGCGTCCCCGCGCCTCTCGGCATCGCCCGGACCTCCACGGGGGACGCCGGGGTCGACGCCTGGCTGGAACGTCTCGCCGATGCCGACCACCTCCCGGCGGAGGGACACGTCCAGGTGTACGAGGATGTACACGAGGGCCTGCGCTCCACGCTGACCGCGCTGGACACCGGGCCCGCACCCGCACCGGTACCCGCACCGATGCCCTCGTACGACAACAGGAGCTGAACCGAACGTGGCAGGAGTGGCACGTCGCCGCCTCGACGCCGAACTGGTACGCCGCAAGCTCGCCCGCTCACGCGAGCACGCGAGCCAGCTGATCGCCGCGGGGCGAGTGACCGTCGGGGGCAACACCGCGACCAAGCCCGCCACCCAGGTCGAGACCAGTGCGGCACTCGTCGTGATCAAGGACGACAGCGACCCGGAGTACGTCTCGCGCGGCGGGCACAAGCTCGCGGGCGCCCTCGCCGCCTTCGTGCCCCTCGGGCTGGAGGTCGAGGGGCGACGCGCCCTGGACGCCGGCGCGTCGACCGGCGGCTTCACCGACGTCCTGCTGCGGGCCGGCGCCGGTCACGTCGTCGCCGTCGACGTCGGCTACGGGCAGCTCGCCTGGTCGCTCCAGTCCGACGAGCGCGTCACCGTCAAGGACCGCACCAATGTGCGGGAGCTGACGGTGGAGGCGATCGACGGGCAGCCCGTGGACCTGGTCGTCGGCGATCTCTCGTTCATCCCGCTGGGGCTGGTGCTGCCCGCCCTGGCGCGCTGCGCCGCCCCGGACGCCGACCTGGTCCTCATGGTCAAGCCGCAGTTCGAGGTCGGCAAGGACCGGCTCGGCAGCGGCGGGGTGGTACGCAGCCCCGCGCTGCGGGCGGAGGCGGTGCGTGAGGTGGCACGCCGGGCCTGGGAACTGGGCCTCGGGGTGCGGGGGGTGACGGCGAGCCCGTTGCCGGGGCCCTCCGGGAACGTCGAGTACTTTCTGTGGTTGCGGGCCGGAGCACCGGAGCTGGATCCCGCGGATGTCGACCGTGCAGTGGCGGAGGGGCCTCGTTGACGACGAATGCGGCACGAACTGTCTTTCTTCTGGCACACACCGGCCGCCCGGCCGCGATCCGCAGCGCCGAACTCGTCGTACAGGGACTGCTGCGCAGCGGCCTCGGCGTGCGGGTACTGGCCATCGAAGCGGAGGATCTGCCGCTGCCGCCGTCCGTCGAGACGGTCACGGACGCCACCCCCGGGGCCATGGACGGCTGCGAGCTGCTGATCGTGCTCGGCGGGGACGGGACGTTGCTGCGGGGCGCGGAACTGTCCCGCGCCTCCGGGGTGCCGATGCTCGGCGTCAACCTCGGCCGGGTCGGTTTCCTCGCCGAGGCCGAGCGCGACGACCTGGACAAGGTCGTCGACCGGGTCGTCACCCGGGAGTACCAGGTCGAGGAACGGATGACGCTCGACGTCGTGGTGCGCAGCAACGGCGACGTCGTCCACACCGACTGGGCGCTCAACGAGGCGGCCGTGCAGAAGGTGTCGCCCGAGCGGATGCTGGAGGTCGTCCTGGAGATCGACGGCCGTCCGGTGACCGGGTTCGGCTGCGACGGGATCGTCTGCGCGACCCCGACCGGATCGACCGCCTACGCCTTCTCGGCGGGCGGTCCCGTCGTCTGGCCCGAGGTCGAGGCGCTGCTCATGGTCCCGATCAGCGCCCACGCGCTGTTCGCCAAGCCGCTGGTGACCTCGCCGGACTCGGTGCTCGCCGTCGAGGTCCAGCAGCACGCCCCGCACGGGGTGCTGTGGTGCGACGGACGCCGCACCGTGGCGCTGCCGGCCGGTGCGCGGGTCGAGGTGCAGCGCGGCACGGTGCCCGTACGGCTGGCGCGGCTGCACCACGCCTCGTTCACGGACCGGCTGGTGGCCAAGTTCGCCCTGCCCGTCTCGGGGTGGCGAGGCGCCCCGCAGTGACCGGCCGGGCCCGGGGGCGAGGCGGCCCGTACCGGTCCGTCGCCCCGGGGTAAGGCGGCCCCCGCACCGGCCGGTCGTTCCGGGGCCGCGAGGCGCCCCGCACGCACCGTCGGACGTTCCCCCGGCGGCGGTACCGGACGCGCCAGGTGCACACGGGAGAGTGAACCGCGCAGGCGGGGCCCGTCGCACTCCGGGGCCCGGACCTCGTAAGGTCATGTCCGTGTTGGAGGAGATGCGGATACGGTCGCTCGGAGTCATCGACGACGCGGTGGTCGAGCTGTCGCCCGGGTTCACCGCCGTGACGGGCGAGACCGGCGCGGGCAAGACCATGGTCGTCACCAGCCTGGGGCTGCTGCTCGGCGGACGCGCGGATCCCGCCCTGGTGCGGATCGGGTCCAGGGCGGCGGTCGTCGAGGGACGGATCACGGTGTCCGAGGGCGACACCGTCGCGTCGCGGGCGGAGGAGGCAGGGGCCGAGTTCGACGACGGGGCCCTGCTGATCAGCCGTACGGTTTCCGCGGAGGGGCGTTCCCGGGCGCATCTCGGCGGCAGATCCGTGCCGGTCGGGGTGCTCGCCGAACTCGCCGACGAACTCGTCGCCGTGCACGGCCAGACCGACCAGCAGGGGCTCCTCAAGCCCGCCCGGCAGCGGCAGGCCCTCGACCGGTACGCCGGCGACGGCGTCGCCGTCCCGCTGGCCCGGTACACGACGGCGTACCGGCGGCTGCGGGCCGTGCTCACGGAGCTCGACGAGCTGACCACGCGCGCCCGCGAACGCGCCCAGGAAGCGGATCTGCTGCGCTTCGGCCTCGACGAGATCGCCGCGGTCGAACCGCTCGCGGGCGAGGACGCCGATCTGGCAGCCGAGGCCGAGCGGCTCGGCCACGCCGAGGCGCTCGCCTCCGCGGCGGCCCTCGCGCACGCCGCGCTCGCGGGCAATCCGGAGGACCCGGAGGGCGTCGACGCGACGACGGTGGTCTCGGCCGCCGGACGCGCGCTGGACGCCGTGCGCTCCCACGACCCGGCCCTGGCCGCGCTCGCCGACCGGATCGGCGAGATCTCGATCCTGCTGGCCGACGTGGCCGGTGAGCTGGCCGGGTACGCCGACCGGCTGGACGCCGATCCGCTGCGGCTCGCCGCGGTGGAGGAGCGGCGCGCCGCGCTCGCCGCGCTCACCCGCAAGTACGGCGAGGACATCACCGCCGTGCTCGCCTGGGCCGAGGAGGGCTCCGCCCGGCTCACCGAGCTGGAGGGCGACGACGACCGGATCGGCGAGCTGACGGCCGAACGCGACACGCTGCGCGCCGAACTCTCCGTACTGGGGCAGGAGTTGACCGACGCGCGCACGGAGGCGGCGGCACGCTTCGCCGAGGCGGTGACCGAGGAACTGGCCTCGCTCGCCATGCCGCACGCCCGGGTGTCCTTCGCCGTCCGGCAGACCGAGGCGGCCGACGAGGCCTCCGGCATCGACGTCGGCGGGCGCAGCGTGCTCTACGGGCCGTCCGGCGCCGACGAGGTCGAGCTCCTGCTGGCACCGCATCCGGGTGCCCAGCCGAGGCCGATCGCCAAGGGGGCGTCGGGCGGTGAGCTGTCCCGGGTGATGCTCGCCGTCGAGGTGGTCTTCGCCGGTTCCGACCCCGTGCCCACATATCTCTTCGACGAGGTCGACGCGGGTGTCGGGGGCAAGGCCGCCGTCGAGGTCGGGCGGCGGCTGGCGAAGCTCGCCCGGTCCGCGCAGGTCGTCGTCGTCACGCACCTGCCGCAGGTGGCGGCCTTCGCGGACCGGCAGCTGCTGGTCGAGAAGACGGTCGACGGGGCGGTGACCAGCAGCGGGGTCACGGTCCTGGAGGGCGAGGACCGGGTACGGGAGCTCTCCCGGATGCTCGCGGGCCAGGAGGACTCGCAGACGGCACGCGCCCATGCGGAGGAGCTGCTGGCCGCGGCTCGGGCGGACGTGTAGCGGACGGACGTCCTCGCGGGGAGGCGTGGCGGCACGGCCGTCCGCGGACCCCACGCCGTGGTCGCCGGTGGGCTCCGCCGGACGGACCCGGCAGGCCGCCCCGTAGTCTGGCCCGCATGGGAGCGGCCTTCGGCAGAACAGTGGTGTCCGGCGCCGTCGCGGCCTCGGTCGCCGCGGGCGCGTACCGCGCGCTGCGGTCCCGTCCGCGTGAGCGCTGGCGGCGCGTCAACCACGGGGGCCGGAGCGTCGATCTGTACGCGGGACCGGCCGTCGCCCTCGGTGCCGCGGCCGGGGCGGCCGTTGTGCCACTGCCCGCCCGGACCCGGTGCGCCGCGTCGCTCGCGGTGCTGGTGGCGGCGGGCTGCGGTGCGTACGACGACCTCGCCGGTGCCGGCGACCCGCGCCGGGGGTTCCGTGCCCACCTCGGTGCCCTGCGGGACGGCGAGGTGACCAGTGGTGCCGTCAAGCTGCTCGGGATCGGGGCGGCCGGGCTCGCGGCCGGCGCGCTGATGAAGGAACGTCCCGTCGACCGGCTCCTGGCCGGGGTGGTGATCGCCGCGACCGCGCACCTGGTCAATCTGGTGGACGTACGTCCCGCCGCTGCCGCCGTCACCGTGCTCGCGCTCGGGGCCCCGGGGCTGCCGGGAGGCGGCGCCGCCGCAGCCCTCGCGGCCGCGCCGATGGGAGCGGCGGCGGCCCTCGTCGGGGACGACCTGGGCGAGCGCACCATGATCGGGGACACCGGGGCCCACGCCCTGGGCGCGGCGCTCGGTGCCGCCGTCGTCGCGGGACGCGGCCGGGCCGGACTGCTCGTTCACGCGACGGGGCTCGTCGCCGCCGCCGTGTACGGGGAGCGGGTGAGCGGGCTCGTCCGGTCATTGTGGGACCGGGCGGCGTGGGGCCGGGCGGCGCCGGACGCCGGACGCGGCTGACCCCCGGTCCCGGAGCGCCGCGGTCCGGCGGCGCGGCAGCGGCCCCACCCGCCCAGGGCGACGGCCCGCGGGCCACGGACCTTCGGCCTGTCATGTCGATGTGGCAACCTCGCGCCGCCATTTCACCCATGGGAGTGGTGCGTCGCGGTCGGTAGCCGGAGTACGCGCGGGACGTTGGCCTGAGTGTGCCGGAACGTGCGTACGGACTGGCATCCTTGGCGATGCCCTTTTCGCCGACTCGGGAGCCCCGGGAGCCAACCAACGTGTCACAGCTGCGTACGGTCCACGTCCTGGGCGGCGGCAGCGCGGGCAGCAGCGCCCACGTCAGCTCGCTGGCCGCCGGACTGGTGGCGAGGGGCGTGCACGTCACCGTCTGTGCCCCGGCCGGACTCGACCGGTTCCACCACTTCGCCGGTACGGGGGCCTGCTTCGCTCCCGTGCCGCGGCGCAGCGACCCCGCAGCCGTCGCCGCCCTGCGCACCGCCTGCGCGACGGCGGACGTGGTCCACGCGCACGGCCCGCACGCCGCCGTGCGCGCCGCTCTCGCGCTCGGCGGGCGCCGGATCCCGCTGGTCGTCACCTGGCACGCCCGCGCTCACGCCGAGGGCGCCCGGGCCCGGCTGCTCCGTCTCATGGAGCGAAGGGCCGCCGGGGCGGCGGCGGTTGTGCTCGGCACGACATCGGAACTGGTCGACCGGGCACGGATGCGCGGAGCGCGCGATGCCCGGCTTTCCCCGGTCTCGGCCCCTGTAACACACCCGGACGACCGCATCGATCCGGCCAAGACGCGTGCCGAACTCGGTGCGGTAGGGCGGTCGTTGGTCTTCTCGTACGGGAGTCTCGTGCCGCACCACGGGTACGACCTGCTGTTCGACGCCGCTCGGGCCTGGCGCGATCCCGGCACCGCGCCCCTGCTGATCGTCGCGGGGGAGGGGCGGCAACGGCAGGCCCTGCAGCGCCGGATCAGGGACGAGGAGTTGCCGGTCCGGCTCATCGGCGAGCGCGAGGACATCGCGGAACTGCTCACCGCCGCCGACCTGGCCGTGCTGCCCAGCCGGTGGGAGGCGCGCTCGGTGCTGGCCCAGCAGGCGCTGCGGCTGGGCGTCCCCCTGGTCGCCACCGCCGTCGGGGGAGTGCCCGAACTCGTCGGGGACGGGGCGGAACTCGTGCCGTACGGGAACGCGGAGGCGCTCGCACGCACGGTGACCGGACTGCTCGGCGACCCGGAGCGGCGTGCGCGGCTGGTGGCCGCCGGGCGTTCCCAGGCCGCGAGTTGGCCCACGGAGGACGACACCATCGTCCAGGTGCTCAGCATCTACGACGAGTTGACGCGCCCTCTGGTGATGCCGCGGGCGCGGTGAGCGGTCCGCCCACCGCTCCCCGGCATCACCGCGGCGTGTGACGGCGGGCCCGCAGTGCCAGGCTCAGGGCCAGCACCGTCTGGGGGTCGTCCAGATCGGTGCCGAGCAACTCGCCGATGCGGGCCAGCCGGTTGTACAAGGTCTGGCGGTTCAGGTGCAGCTCGCGTGCCGTCTCCGCCTTGCGGCCCGCATGGGCCAGATACGTCTCCAGCGTCGGGAGCAGCGGGGGCCGCGAGGTCCGGTCGTGATCGCGCAGCGGACCGATCGCCCGTTCCACGAACGCCGCCAGATCGGGGTGGTCCCGCAGCCGCCACAGCAGCAGGTCGATGTCCAGTCGCCGGGCGTCGTACCAGGGCCGGTCGCCCAGACCCTGCGCCGCCGTCGCCGTCTCGGCGGCGTGCCGCAGCCCGGCACCGGCCGTCGCCCAGCCACCCGCGACGCCCACCACCACGACCGGCGGATGCGATCCGGCCCGTTCCAGACCGGCGCGTTCCACACCGGCCCGCAGCGCCGCCGCGACCCGGTCCGCGACCGCCGTGCGCTCCGACTCGGCCCGCAGCCCCAGCAGCACCGGAACCCGGCCCTCCACCGGCCGTACCCCGAGCAGCACCGGCACCCCCACGGACGAGAGCTCGTCCAGCACGGCCCGTGCCAGCAGCGCCCAGTTCCCGGACCCGGACAGCTCGGGCGCCAGCCGCATCACCACCGGCAGCAGCGGCGACGCACCCGGTTTGAAGCCGAGTACGCGGGCCTGCGCCGGTGCGTCCTCCGGCGCGATCCGGCCCTCCGCGAGGTCCGTCAGGAAGTCGCCCCGACCACGCGCGGCCAGCTCCTCCTCCTGACGTGCCTGCATGAGCACGACGGCGAGCAGCCCGGCCGCCCGTTCCGCCGCCATCCGGTGCACCGGCAGCAGCGGCCCCGACACGGCCGGCAGCACCAGCCCGGCCCGTACCGAACCGGTCCCCGGACCACCGCCCGGCACGTCCACCAGCACCGAGCCGACGGGCGGCGCCTCACGGGCCGCCCGGCCGCCGCGCAGGCCCTCCCACACCTGAAGCGGATCGGCGCACACCGGGCCGGAGCCGGGGCCCGCCGCGTACAGCAGCTGACCGTCCGCCGTCTCCAGGAAGACCGGGGTGGCCGCGAAGTCCGCCAGGATGCCCAGCACCTGCGGCACCCCGCCGCCGCCGAGCAGGGCCTGGGTGCACCGCCGGTGCACGTCCTCGGCCTGCCGCAGCAGCGCGTAGTGACCGTTGACGATCTCGGTGTGGATCTCCTCGGTCACCGTCACGAACGGCACCTCCCGGTGCAGTTGCACCAGCGGCAGACCGGCCGCGCGGGCGGCGTCGACGATGGAGGCGGGCAGCCGGCCGAAGCGCGGCCCGAGCTCCACCACCAGGGCGGCGATGCCCCGGTCGGCGAGCCTGCGGACGAAGGCCCGCTGTTCGGCGGGGCGGGTGCCGAGCCCCAGACCGGTGGTGAGCAGCAGCTCACCACCCTTGAGCAGCGAGGCGATGTTCGGCACCTCGCCGGCGTGCACCCAGCGCACCGTGCGGTTCAGCCGGTCGGCGCCGGCCACCACCTCGGGGAGCCCGCTGCGCAGTCCCGGCAGTTCGAGCGCCCGCTGCACGGTGATTCCGCCCTGTGTCTCCACGGGGACTGCGCCTTGCGTCTCCACTGGCTCCGGCCTCGCGTTTCCACTCGGGTCCTACGGGCGGTCGCCCCGGCCCGGGAAGATACCGGCCGGGGCTCCGAATCAGGCTGCCGGCCCCTCAGCCGACGTACGCCCCGCTCGCCGTCAGGCGCAGCGCGGTGTCGATCAGCGGCACATGGCTGAACGCCTGGGGGAAGTTGCCGACCTGTCGCTGGAGCCGGGGGTCCCACTCCTCGGCGAGCAGCCCCAGGTCGTTGCGCAGGGACAGCAGCCTCTCGAAGAGCTGGCGGGCCTCGTCGACCCGGCCGATCATGGCCAGGTCGTCCGCCAGCCAGAACGAGCATGCCAGGAACGCGCCCTCGTCGCCCTCCAGGCCGTCCACTCCAGCATCCTCGCCGTGGGTGGGGTAGCGCAGCACGAAGCCGTCCTCCGTGGACAGCTCGCGCTGGATCGCCTCGATCGTGCCGATCACGCGCTTGTCGTCCGGCGGCAGGAAGCCCATCTGCGGGATCAGCAGGAGGGAGGCGTCCAGCTCCTTCGAGCCGTAGGACTGCGTGAACGTGTTGCGTTCCTCGTCGTAGCCCCGCTCGCAGACGTCGCGGTGGATCTCGTCGCGCAGTTCGCTCAGCCGCTCCACCGGGCCCTCCACGTCCCCGGACTCGATCAGCTTGATCGTGCGGTCGACGGCCACCCAGGCCATCACCTTGGAGTGGACGAAGTGGCGGCGCGGGCCGCGCACCTCCCAGATGCCCTCGTCCGGCTCGTCCCAGTGCTTCTCCAGGTACTCGATCAGCTTGAGCTGGAGACCCATCGCGTAGTCGTTGCGGGTCAGCCCGGTCATGTGGGCGAGGTGCAGTGCCTCGATGACCTCGCCGTACACGTCCAGCTGGAGCTGGCCCGCCGCGCCGTTGCCGACCCGGACCGGGGCGGAGTTCTCGTAGCCGGGCAGCCAGTCCAGCTCGGCCTCGCCCAGCTCGCGCTCGCCCGCGATGCCGTACATGATCTGCAGGTTCTCCGGGTCGCCGGCGACCGCCCGCAGCAGCCACTCCCGCCAGGCGCGGGCCTCCTCGCGGTAGCCGGTGCGCAGCAGGGAGGACAGGGTGATCGCGGCGTCGCGCAGCCAGGTGTAGCGGTAGTCCCAGTTCCGGGAGCCGCCGATGTCCTCGGGCAACGAGGTGGTCGGGGCCGCGACGATGCCGCCGGTCGGCGCGTACGTCAGGGCCTTGAGGACGATCAGCGAGCGGACCACGGCCTCCCGGTAGGGCCCGTGGTACGTGCACTGCTCGACCCACTCGCGCCAGAACTCCTCGGTGGCCTCCAGCGAACCCTCCGGGTCCGGCAGGCCCGGCGGCTCGTGGTGCGAGGGCTGCCAGCTGATCGTGAACGCGATCCGGTCGCCCGGCGCGACCGTGAAGTCGGAGTACGTCGTCAGGTTCTCGCCGTAGGTGTCCGCCGAGGTGTCCAGCCAGACCGAGTCCGGGCCGGCGACGGCGACCGTACGGCCGTCGACCTTGTGCACCCAGGGCGTCACACGGCCGTAGCTGAACCGCATCCGCAGCTCGGAACGCATTGGCACCCGGCCGCTGACGCCCTCCACGATCCGGATCACCTGGGGGGCGCCGTCACGCGGCGGCATGAAATCGGTCACCTTGACCGTTCCGCGCGGGGTGTCCCATTCCGATTCCAGGACGAGGGAGTCGCCCCGGTACCGGCGGCGGGCCGCGGACGGGGGCTGTTCCTCGTCCTCCCACGCCGGACCCAGGCGCCAGAAGCCATGCTCCTCGGTACCCAGCAGTCCCGCGAAAACGGCGTGAGAATCGAATCGGGGAAGGCACAGCCAGTCCACTGTGCCGTCCCGGCAGACCAGGGCGGCGGTCTGCATGTCTCCGATGAGTGCGTAATCCTCGATGCGCCCGGCCACGTGCGTCTCCAGTCGAACGGCCATGTCACCCCGTAGGGCATTACTGCGGGTCAGGAGGTCACCGCGAGGGATTGTGGTGGGGGAAAAGATGTGGGGGAAAACCTGCGAACCCGATACCTCGCCCGCAGCGAGTGTCCGAGCAGGATACGACGCACCCGGGTGATCTGCGCGACCGTCTTGACAACGGGTCCGCTCCGAACGGTGTGACGTGGACGGCTTGCGATGATCTTGTGTGGTGAATGTGCGCGATATGGCCGGAAGCAGGCCCCCTTTGTCGCTGATACCCTGGTAGCCCGTGGACCGGTGGTCGTCGGCGACAGCAGACGCGGCCCCCGAACCGCAGCGACTGGCCCCGCCGGGACCCCTCCGGACGGCGAGGCCGGAACGCCCCTCAAGACCGCGACCACGGGAGCCCCCTTTGGCTATGCAGCCCACATCCACGACGACCAAGCACATCTTCGTCACCGGGGGTGTCGCCTCTTCCCTCGGCAAGGGTCTGACTGCCTCCAGCCTCGGCGCCCTGCTCAAGGCGCGCGGACTCCGGGTCACCATGCAGAAGCTCGACCCGTACCTGAACGTCGACCCGGGCACGATGAACCCCTTCCAGCACGGCGAGGTGTTCGTCACCAACGACGGCGCCGAGACCGACCTGGACATCGGCCACTACGAGCGCTTCCTGGACGTCGACCTCGACGGCTCGGCCAACGTCACCACCGGCCAGGTCTACTCGCAGGTGATCGCCAAGGAGCGGCGCGGCGAGTACCTCGGCGACACCGTGCAGGTCATCCCGCACATCACCAACGAGATCAAGCATCGCATCCGCCGCATGGCCACCGACGACGTCGACGTCGTGATCACCGAGGTCGGCGGCACGGTCGGCGACATCGAGTCGCTGCCGTTCCTGGAGACCGTCCGCCAGGTCCGCCACGAGGTCGGCCGGGACAACGTCTTCGTCGTGCACATCTCGCTGCTGCCCTACATCGGCCCGTCCGGTGAGCTGAAGACCAAGCCCACCCAGCACTCCGTCGCGGCGCTGCGCAACATCGGTATCCAGCCGGACGCCATCGTGCTGCGCGCCGACCGCGACGTGCCGACCGCCATCAAGCGCAAGATCTCGCTGATGTGCGACGTCGACGAGGCCGCCGTGGTGGCCTGTGTGGACGCCAAGTCGATCTACGACATCCCGAAGGTGCTGCACACCGAGGGCCTGGACGCCTACGTCGTGCGCAAGCTCGACCTGCCGTTCCGCGACGTCGACTGGACCACCTGGGACGACCTGCTGGACCGTGTCCACAACCCCGACCACGAGGTCACCGTCGCGCTCGTCGGCAAGTACATCGACCTGCCCGACGCCTACCTCTCGGTCACCGAGGCCATCCGGGCCGGCGGCTTCGCCAACAAGGCCCGGGTCAAGGTCGAGTGGGTCGCCTCCGACGACTGCAAGACCCCGGCCGGTGCCGCCAAGCAGCTCTCCGGCGTCGACGCGATCTGCGTGCCCGGCGGCTTCGGCGACCGCGGCGTCGACGGCAAGATCGGTGCCATCCAGTACGCCCGCGAGCACAAGGTGCCGCTGCTCGGCCTCTGCCTCGGCCTCCAGTGCGTCGTGATCGAGGCGGCGCGCAACCTCGCCGAGATCTCCGACG
The DNA here is from genome assembly GCF_040636995.1 of Streptomyces sp. NPDC032161. Taxonomy (NCBI): domain Bacteria; kingdom Bacillati; phylum Actinomycetota; class Actinomycetes; order Kitasatosporales; family Streptomycetaceae; genus Streptomyces; species Streptomyces sp. NPDC032161. The sequence continues at coordinate 17,465 of NZ_JBEZVN010000046.1, forward strand.
CCAACTCCACCGAGTTCGACCCGGCCACCGCGCACCCCGTCATCTCGACGATGGAGGAGCAGCTGGCCTACGTCGAGGGCGCCGGCGACCTGGGCGGCACCATGCGGCTCGGCCTGTACCCGGCGAAGCTCACCGAGGGCTCGCTGGTCCGTGAGGCGTACGACGACGAACCGTACGTGGAGGAGCGCCACCGCCACCGCTACGAGGTCAACAACGCCTACCGCGCCGAACTGGAGAAGAAGGCCGGACTGGTCTTCTCCGGCACCTCCCCGGACAACAAGCTCGTCGAGTACGTCGAGTACCCGCGCGAGGTCCACCCCTACCTGGTCGCCACCCAGGCGCACCCGGAGCTCCGCTCCCGTCCGACCCGCCCGCACCCGCTCTTCGCCGGCCTGGTGAAGGCGGCCGTCGCGCGCAGGGTGGGCGCGAAGGCCGGTGGCGGGCAGGGTGCCGCCTCGGGCAAGTAGTCCGGCGGTACGCAGGTATTAACGTTGACCGGGGTACGGGTCCGCCCAGGACGCGTGCCCCGGTTTTCGTTTTCTGCGGAAGGACGTAGATGGGTATCCAGGACACGCCCGAGGAATGGCAGGTCACCGCGACCGAGACGCCCTTCACCGGCAACAAGACCAGTGTCCGCACCGACGAGGTCGTGATGCCCGACGGCACGGTCGTGCGCCGTGACTACCAGGTCCACCCCGGCTCGGTCGCCGTGCTGGCCCTCGACGAGGAGGACCGGGTCCTGGTACTGCGGCAGTACCGCCACCCGGTGCGCCACAAGCTCTGGGAGATCCCGGCCGGACTGCTCGACGTCCCCGGCGAGAACCCGCTGCACGCCGCGCAGCGCGAGCTCTACGAGGAGGCGTACGCCAAGGCCGAGGACTGGCGGGTGCTGACCGACGTCTACACCACGCCGGGCGGCTGCGACGAGGCCGTACGGATCTTCCTCGCGCGCGGTCTCTCCGAGGCGGACGGGGAGCGTTTCGAGGTCTCCGAGGAGGAGGCCGACATGGAGCTGGCCCGGGTGCCGCTCCAGGAGCTGGTACGGGGCGTGCTCGCCGGGGAGCTGCACAACAACTGCCTCGTCGTGGGGGTCCTCTCGCTCGCCTCGGCGCTCGCGGGCGACGGGATCGACTCGCTGCGCCCGGCCGGGGCGCCGTGGCCGGCCCGCCCGTTCGAGAGCTGACGGCCCGTCGGTCCGGGCGGTCCGGGCACCGCGGGCGGACCGGGTGGTACAGGCGGATCGGATCCTTTCGATCGGACAAGACGATGATCCGAACGGGGGACCTCCGCGCCACGCTCCACACCGATCGTCCACACGTCTGAACTACGCTCGGAACGCCCTGACCGGACCCTCGGCGGGCGACGCGTGCGGCGGAAGTGGAGCGTGGCCCGTGACGGATCAGGCGGTGGACACCGGCAGCCCGGCCGAGACGGCGGGGAGCGAAGGGACGTCCGACGCCACAGCGCCCCAATTCTTCGGCCGCGAACGCGAGTTGAAGCAGCTGTACGCCGACATCGAGCACGTCGGACTGGACACCCTGGCCGGCCGCAAACCCGCCCGCGCCCGGGTCCTGCTGATCGCCGGACGCCCCGGCTCCGGACGCACCGCGCTCGCCGCGGAGCTGGCCCGCCGGCTGCTCGCCGACGACGACCGCCGCGACGGTCCGTTCCGGGCCCGGCTCACCGATCCGGGCGGCGCCCGCGTCCCCACCGAGCGCACCGCGCGGGAGCTGCTCGACCAGATGGGCGTGACGGGGCCGCCCGGCGCCGACGGCGACGAACTGTCCGGAATGGTCCGCGAGGCGCTCGCCGGACGCCGCGCCCTGCTGCTCCTCGACGACGCCGCGGACGCCGAACAGGTCGACCCGCTGCTCCCCGACGACTCCGACTGCCTCGTCGTCGCGACCTCCGAGGGCCCGCTGACCGGCATCCCGGACGTCCGCCCCTGCACGCTCGGCGGCCTGGACGCAGCCTCCGCCGTCCAGCTGCTCGCCGGTCTCATCGGCGACGTGAGGATCACCGTCGACCCGCGCACCGCGGAGTCCCTCGCCGAGGAGTGCGGCGGGCTGCCGGCCGCCCTGCTGATGGCGGGCGGCTGGCTCGCGGCCCACCCCATGGCCTCGGTCTCCGACCTCGCCCGACGGCTCAGCGAGCAGCAGCCGGACGACTCCGAGCAGTCCACCGGTGCCCGCCCCCTGGCCCGGGTCCTGCGGCTGGTCCACGACTCCCTGCCGCCCGCCGCCGCCCGCACACTGCGCCTGCTCGCCCTCGCCCCCGGCGGGACGGCCGACGTCCACAGCGCCTCCGCGCTCTCGGGCTGCTCCGTCCACACCGCCCGGACGACCCTCGACGGCCTCGTCGCCCTCGGGCTGCTGCGCAGCGACGGGACGGACCTGCCGCAGTACGAGGTGCCCGGCTGCCTCGAACCGCTGCTGTGGACCCTGCTGGAGGCCAGGGACCGGCCCGCGGAGGTCCAGCTCGCCCGGGCCCGGATGCTGGAGCGGACCGTACGGCTGCTGCAGTCCTGCCGGGCGGTCACCGAGCCCGAGGGCTCCCCGGCCCGACGGGGCCTCGCCGCGCTGCCGAGTTCCCTGCGCTTCCCCGGCCCCGACGAGGCCGCCGCCTGGCTGCGGAGCCGTCGGCCCGCCCTGCTGGCATCGGCCCGGCTCGCCGTGGCGGACGGCGGACTCGACACCCTGGCCAGGCGGTTGGTGTCGGCGCTGGTGCGGGTGCTGGCCGTGCACGAGGGCACCGAGGCCGCCGCACCCGACCTGTACGGACTGCACGGCCTGGTCCTGGCCGTCGCCGAGCGGCGGGACCTGCCGCGGGAGCGGGCCGCGGCGCTGCTCAACCTCGCCGACCTCGACGCGGGAACCGGCCGCACGCGGGAGGCGTTGGCCCGCTACCGGGCCGCGCTGGACGCCGGACGGGCCGCGAAGGATCCGTACGCCACCGGCCGCGCGATGGAATCCGTGGGCGGTGCCTATGCCGAACTGGGGGACTACCAGCGGGCCGCCGACTGGTACGGCCGGGCCCTGGCCCAGCGCCTCACCCGGGACGAGCGGGCCGACGAGGCGAGGCTGTACGGGCGGCTGGGTGCCGTCCACACCTATGCCGGGAGGTACGGCGAGGCCCTGCGGAACTGGCGGGCCGCCGCGGCCGGGTACCGCAGGCTCGGCGACGTACCGGCCCAGGCGCGGGCGCTGAGCGAGGCGGCCCGGGTGCAGGAGTACGCGGGCCGGCCGCGCGAATCGCTGCAGACCTGCCAGGAGGCCGTGCACTGGGCCGGGCGGGCCGGGGACGTACGGCTCCAGGCGGCGCTCCAGCTGCGGCTGGCCGACACGTTCGAGCGGCTCGGCGACCCGGCCGCGGCCCGGCTGCACCGGGGTCTGGCCGACAGTCTGCTGCGAGGCGAGGGCGTGACCTACGAAATCCGTAGTGCGGTGACTGAAAATTAGTGCTTTGTAAGGCTAGACAGCGTGAAGTCCTTCATTAGACTGGCTGTACCGCGTGTGCTCGCGGTGTCTCCATTTACGCAGTGTCTATCCGGGTATGTGAGCCATGTCCGGGTAACCCTCTGAATCAAGGACCGTGATCGACGTGAAGGTCGGCATCCCCCGCGAAGTCAAGAACAACGAGTTCCGCGTGGCGATCACGCCCGCCGGTGTGCACGAGCTCGTCCGCAACGGCCACCAGGTCCTCGTCGAGCAGAACGCGGGCGCCGGCTCCTCCATCACGGACGAGGAGTACGTCGCCGCAGGGGCGCAGATCCTCCCCACCGCGGACGAGGTCTGGGCCGCCGCGGACCTGCTGCTCAAGGTCAAGGAGCCGATCGCGGAGGAGTACCACCGCCTCCGCAAGGACCAGACGCTCTTCACCTACCTGCACCTCGCCGCCTCCCGCGAGTGCACGGACGCGCTCCTGGAGTCGGGCACGACGGCCATAGCGTACGAGACGGTCGAGACCGCGAACCGCGCCCTGCCGCTGCTCGCCCCCATGTCCGAGGTGGCGGGCCGGCTGGCCCCGCAGGTGGGTGCCTACCACCTGATGCGCTCGGCCGGTGGCCGCGGCGTGCTGCCCGCCGGTGTCCCGGGCACGGCGGCCGGCAAGGCCGTCGTCATCGGCGGCGGTGTCTCCGGCTGGAACGCCACGCAGATCGCCGTCGGGCTGGGCTTCCACGTCACGCTGCTCGACAAGGACATCAACAAGCTGCGCGAGGCCGACAAGATCTTCGGCACCAAGGTGCAGACCGTCGTGTCCAACGCCTTCGAGCTGGAGAAGGCCGTCGTCGAGGCCGACCTCGTCATCGGTGCCGTGCTCATCCCGGGCGCCAAGGCCCCGAAGCTGGTCACCAACGAGCTCGTCGCCAAGATGAAGCCCGGAAGCGTACTTGTCGACATTGCGATCGACCAGGGCGGCTGCTTCGAGGACTCGCACCCGACGACGCACGCCGAGCCGACCTTCAAGGTCCACGAGTCGGTCTTCTACTGCGTCGCGAACATGCCGGGCGCGGTGCCGAACACCTCCACCTACGCCCTCACCAACGCCACGCTGCCGTACATCGTGGAGCTCGCCAACCGCGGCTGGGCCGAGGCCCTGCGCCGGGACGCCGCCCTCGCCAAGGGTCTCAACACCCATGACGGCAAGGTCGTCTACCGCCAGGTCGCCGAGGCGCACGGCCTGGAGCACGTCGAGCTGAGCACGCTCCTCGGCTGACGTTCCGCGCAGTCCGCGGGCTTCGCAGTCCAAGCGGGGCGGGAGGGCGCCTCCCCACCTCCCGTCAACCTCATACGTCGGGCCGGACCTTGCCGAGCAGGGTCCGGCCCGACGCGTGCCCGGACCCGGCCGGCCGTCGTTCAACTCGTCTCGAACGCGGCCCTTCGACCGATTCGTGCCCCCGATAAAGGTGCGTCTCGATGCTCGTGCACTCTTGACAGGGAGGTGTTCGATTGCCGACACGACCGGCCGGGTCCGGTGGATTGTGTTGCTGCGAAGCGGTGACACGCCATAGAGTCGCCAATCGTCGGCATGGTGCCACGCTGACCTATCGATAAGTTTCCTGGTCACTTCCAAGGAGGTAAGACGACTTGTGAATGAGTCGACATTTACTCCCGGGGGTGTTCGTCCAGGGATGCCCGCACGGGGCCGGGGCCCGCACGGGCCGGAGGCTGTCGGCTCCGTCGCTGTCCGCACCTTCGCCACCAACCAGCACATGACGACAGCCCCCCAGATGATGGACGGCCTACACGTGAACGCCATGGCCGGCAACGAGAGTGGCCGAGAGACCGCCCGCTTCGCCGACTTCGACGAGGTGCCCCAGGGGCACTTCTACGACCCCGATGCCGAGTACGAGCCCGATCCGGAGTACGCGGCCACCCTCGCGCCCGACGCTGCCCGCCAGCGCCGCGAGCGGATCGGCCCGACCGGTCGGCCCCTGCCCTACTTCCCGATCCCGGGCCCGCTGACCGACCACGGCCCCGCGAAGATCATCGCGATGTGCAACCAGAAGGGCGGCGTCGGCAAGACCACGTCGACCATCAACCTGGGGGCCGCGCTGGCGGAGTACGGGCGCCGGGTCCTGCTCGTCGACTTCGACCCGCAGGGCGCCCTGTCGGTCGGACTCGGCGTCAACCCGATGGAGCTCGACCTCACGGTCTACAACCTGCTCATGGAGCGGGGCATGTCGGCCGACGACGTCCTGCTGAAGACCGCGGTCCCGAACATGGACCTGCTGCCCAGCAACATCGACCTGTCGGCCGCCGAGGTGCAGCTGGTCAGCGAGGTCGCCCGGGAGTCCACGCTGCAGCGCGCCCTGAAGCCGCTGATGGCCGACTACGACTACATCGTGATCGACTGCCAGCCCTCGCTCGGCCTGCTCACGGTGAACGCCCTGACGGCCGCTCACAAGGTCATAGTTCCGCTGGAGTGCGAGTTCTTCGCGCTGCGAGGGGTGGCGCTGCTCACCGAGACCATCGAGAAGGTCCAGGAGCGGCTCAACCCCGAGCTGGAGCTCGACGGCATCCTCGCGACCATGTACGACTCCCGCACGGTGCACAGCCGCGAGGTCCTCGCGCGCGTCGTCGAGGCGTTCGACGACCACGTCTACCACACGGTCATCGGGCGCACCGTGCGCTTCCCCGAGACCACGGTCGCCGGTGAGCCCATCACCACGTACGCCTCGAACTCCGTCGGTGCCGCCGCCTATCGCCAGCTCGCCAGGGAGGTGCTCGCCCGGTGTCACGCCGAGTGAGTCTGCCCGGAGCCGACGAGCTGTTCCGTACCACCGGGGGCATGGGCCTCCAGTCCTCGTCCCCGGTGGACCGGCGGCGCAAGGCGAACGGTGAGGCCCGGGTGCCGGGTCCCGCCGGTGAGAACGACCCCCGGGCCGAAGGGTCCGGGACGGGCGCGGCCGAGGCGGCCGACGTCCGGGAGGAGCACTCGGCGGCGGACGCCGACGCGGCGCAGCCACGCGGCCGGGGCGCCGAAGGCGAGCGGGGGACGGCGGCCGGGCAGCCGGTGCGCAGGTCCCGGCCGACCGCGTCCCCGGACCGGGAGGCGGCGTCCGTCTCCGCCGTGCAGCAGCAGCGCAGGCGCGGCGGCGGTCGCGGGGCGAACCGGCGGCCCAGCGGCCGGGAGCGCCACGACGAGAAGATCACGGTCTACGTCTCGGCCGAGGAACTGATGGATCTGGAGCACGCCCGTCTCGTGCTGCGCGGTGAGCACGGACTCGCGGTCGACCGGGGCCGGATCGTCCGCGAGGCGGTCGCCGTGGTGCTGGCCGACCTGGAGTCGCGGGGCGACGCGAGCATCCTCGTACGGCGGCTGCGCGGGCGCTGAGCGGGTCGCCGGTAGCCTGCCCGGAGTGCCGCCGCGGCCGGCCGCCCGCCCGGGGCCGCCGCGGGCCGATCGGCCGGCCCTTTCCGTACGGGCCGTCGCCCGCCGCCCGTATCCCGCTTGCCCCAGGACCCTCATGACGACCGACGAGCCCGCCCGCACTCCCCGCCGCCCCCTGGGCCGCGGCCCGGGCGGCCGGGCCGCGCCGGAGCCCGGGCCGGGGGAGAGGGAGGACCGGGGGCCCGGGCAGGAACCGGCCCCCGCACCGCCCGCCGTGGCCGACCTGGCTCCGGGGTGCCCTGCGGCCCGTGACGGACAGGCCCCCGACGGGCGGATCCCCGGCGGTCGCGCCGATGACGGGCGGGCTCGTGGTGGTCGGGCCGACGGCGGGCGGTCCGAGGAGGGACGGGCCCCCGACGGGCAGGCCGACGACGGCCGGTTCACCGTGCGGCTGGCGAACTTCGAGGGGCCGTTCGACCTGCTCCTTCAGCTGATCTCCAAGCACAAGCTGGATGTGACCGAGGTCGCGCTGTCCAAGGTCACCGACGAGTTCATGGCGTACATCCACGCGATGGGGCCGGACTGGGACCTGGACCAGACCACCGAGTTCCTCGTCGTCGCCGCGACCCTCCTGGACCTCAAGGCCGCCCGGCTGCTGCCCGCCGCCGAGGTGGAGGACGAGGCGGACCTGGCGCTGCTCGAAGCCCGGGACCTGCTGTTCGCGCGGCTGCTCCAGTACCGCGCGTACAAGCGCGTCGCGGAGATCTTCGACGGCCGGCTGGTGGCGGAGGGGCGGCGCTTCCCTCGCACCGTGGGGCTGGAGCGGCACCATGCCGAGCTGCTTCCCGAGGTCGTCATCAGCATCGGGGCCGAGGGCTTCGCCCGGCTCGCCGTGAAGGCGATGCGGCCGAGACCCGAGCCGCAGGTGTACGTCGACCACATCCACGCACCGCTGGTCAGCGTGCGGGAACAGGCCGAGGTCGTGGTGGCGCGGCTGCGCGGGGCGGGGGAGATCAGTTTCCGGGAGCTCACCGAGGACGCCCCGGACACCCTCACCGTGGTCGCCCGCTTCCTCGCGCTGCTGGAGCTGTACCGGGAGAAGGCCGTCGCGCTCGACCAGGACGTGGCCCTCGGGGAACTCCTGGTGCGCTGGGCCGGGGGAGAGGGGGCCGGTCCCGTCGTCACGGACGAGTTCGACGCCGGGAACGGGACCGGGGCACAGGGAGCCGGGAACGGCGCCGAGGCGCGGGACGCGCGGGAGGACGGCGCCGGGGACGACAGCGTGGACGACAGCGGGGACAGGGCCGGGGCGCGGGACGTCCAGGAGGATGGGAAGGCATGACACAGCACGGAACCACCGGCTCCGCCGTCGCGGATCTCGCACTGAAGCCCGCTCTGGAGGCCGTCCTCATGGTCGTCGACGAGCCCGCCACCGAGGAACACCTCGCCAAGGTGCTTCAGCGGCCCCGCGCGGCCGTCGCCGACGCGCTGCGCGAGCTGGCCGACGAGTACACCGCCGGGCGCCGGGGCTTCGAGCTGCGGCTGGTGGCCGGCGGCTGGCGCTTCTACACCCGGCCCGAGTACGCGGCGGCCGTCGAGGGCTTCGTCCTGGACGGCCAGCAGGCCCGGCTCACCCAGGCGGCACTGGAGACCCTGGCCGTGGTCGCGTACCGCCAGCCGGTCAGCCGGTCCAGGGTCTCCGCGGTCCGCGGCGTGAACTGCGACGGGGTCATGCGGACCCTGCTCCAGCGGGGGCTCGTCGACGAGGCGGGCACGGAACCCGAAACAGGTGCGATCCTGTACAGGACGACGAACTACTTTCTGGAGCGGATGGGCCTGCGCGGCCTGGACGAGCTCCCGGAGCTCGCGCCCTTCCTCCCCGAGGCGGACGCGATCGAGGCCGAGACGCGAGAGGGTGTGCCGTCGTTCGATCCGGACGCACCGGACACCCCCGATACCCACGCAGACGACAAGACGGAATTTTGATGCGAAGCAGTGGCAGGAACAGCGGAAGCGGCGGCGGCCGGAGCGGCGGCGACCGGAATCCCCGGGGTGCCGGTGCCGGTCGCGACGGTCGGCAGGAGCAGCGTCCCCGCAGGCCCCGGCCGGAGGAGCGCCGCTACGACGTGGGCGCCCCGGGCGGGCAGGGCGGCGACGGTCCCCGCAAGGGTCGCGGCGCGGCGGCGCGCGGCGGTGCCAAGGGCGGCCCGAAGCCCCCGCAGGCCCGCGACGAACGCGGCGGCGGCCGGCGCAGGCAGGGCGCCCCGTCCCGCCCGCGCGAGCTCGACGCCAAGATCGAGCAGCGCAACCGGGACCGGTACGCGGGCAGGCCCGAGGTCAGGACGCCCAAGACCTTCCCGGGCGCCGAGCAGGAGGGCGAGCGGCTGCAGAAGGTCCTCGCCCGGGCCGGGCTGGGTTCGCGCCGCGCCTGCGAGGAGCTGATCGAGCAGGCCCGCGTCGAGGTCAACGGCGAGGTCGTCCTGGAGCAGGGCCGACGCGTCGACGTGCACAAGGACGAGATCAAGGTCGACGGGCTGACCGTCGCCGCCCAGTCGTACCTCTTCTTCGCGCTGAACAAGCCCGCCGGTGTCGTCTCCTCCATGGAGGACCCGGACGGCCGCCAGTGCCTCGGCGACTACGTCACCAACCGCGAGACGCGGCTGTTCCACGTGGGCCGGCTCGACACCGAGACCGAGGGCATCCTCCTGCTCACCAACCACGGTGAGCTGGCCCACCGGCTGACCCACCCCAAGTACGGGGTGAAGAAGACCTATCTGGCCGCCATCCAGGGGCCGCTCCCGCGCGACCTGGGCAAGCGGCTCAAGGACGGCATCCCGCTGGAGGACGGGTACGCCCGCGCCGACCACTTCCGGGTCGTCGAGAACACCGGCAAGAACTACCTGGTCGAGGTCACCCTCCACGAGGGCCGCAAGCACATCGTCCGCCGGATGCTGGCCGAGGCCGGCTTCCCCGTCGAGCGGCTCGTCCGGACGTCGTTCGGGCCGATCCCGCTGGGCGACCAGAAGTCCGGCTGGCTGCGCCGCCTCACGAACACCGAGGTCGGCATGCTGATGCGCGAGGTCGGTCTGTAGTCCCGCGACCCCGTCCGCCGCGCCACGGCCGGCCCGGGTTCCCGCACCGCCGTCCGTAGCGTCGCGCCGCGCTCCCGCGCCCCGTCCGGGGCGCTCCGGCTCCGCCCGTTCCGAGGCCCGCGTCCGGTTCCCGTTCTCGCACGTCGAGGGGGAACCGGACGCGGGCCTTTCGCCATGCCCGTCCCCCCTTTATAGTCAGAGTGACTATTAAGGAGGCGGGAGTGAGTCTCGCGGATGTCCTCGATCCCCTGCAGCAACCCCTGGTGACGATCCTCGGCACCCCGGTCAGCTGGACCGAGGTGCTCGGTTTCGGCAGCGGGGCGCTGTGCGTCTGGCTCGTGGCCCGCCAGCACATCGCCAACTGGCCGATCGGCATCGCCAACAACCTCTTCTTCATCGTGTTGTTCGCCCAGTCCGGTCTGTACGCCGACGCCGGCCTCCAGGTCGTCTTCATCGCCCTCGCCGTGTTCGGCTGGTGGACCTGGACCCACGGGGGTGGACCAGGCGCGCCCGACCTGCCGGTGCGCCGCACCACGCGCACCGAATGGGGCCTGCTGCTCGCGGCGGGGGCGGTGGGGACCTGCGCCCTCACCGTCCTGCTGGACCGTGCCACCGACTCGACCGTGCCCTTCTGGGACGCCCTGACGACCGCGCTGTCCCTGACGGCCACGTACGGGCAGTGCCGCAAGCTCGTCGAGTCCTGGTGGCTCTGGATCGCGGCCGACGTGGTGTACATCCCGCTCTACGCGCACAAGGAGCTCTACCTCACCTCCCTGCTGTACATCGGCTTCCTGGTGCTGTGCCTGGCCGGCCTGCGCAACTGGCGGCGCGATCTCGCCGCGCGGCAGCAGCGGCAGCGGCCCGTGGAGGTGACGGCGTGAAGCGCTTCGGGCACGGGCTCGTCCTCGGCAAGTTCTATCCGCCGCACGCCGGTCACCACCACCTCGTGCGCACCGCGCGGGACCGGTGCGAGCGGCTGACCGTCCTGGTCTGCGCCGCCTCCGTCGAATCCGTACCGCTCGCCGACCGGGTGGCCTGGATGCGGGAGACGCACCCGGACGTACGGGTCGTGGGCGCCGTCGACGACATCCCCATGGACCTCCACGACCCGGCGATCTGGGACGCGCACATGGCCGTCTTCACCCGGGCCGTGCCCGAACCGGTGGACGTCGTCTTCACCTCGGAGTCGTACGGGGACGAGCTGGCCCGCAGGTTCGGTGCCGTGCCCGTCTGCGTCGACCCCGACCGCACGGTCTTCCCGGTCTCCGGCACCGCCGTCCGCAAGGACCCGGTCGGCTGCTGGGACTTCCTCGAACCGCCCGTCCGGGCCGCGCTCGCCCGCCGGGTCGTCGTCCTCGGCGCGGAATCCACCGGCACCACGACCATGGCCCGCGCGCTCGCCGACCACTACCGGCGGCGCGGCGGGATCTGGGCACGCACCGGGTACGTCGCCGAGTACGGACGGGAGTTCAGCGAACGGAAGCTGGCCGAGCTGCGCTCCCGGTGGCCCGACGCCCAGTGGGAGGACGTCACCTTCGGCACGGAGGACTTCCCGCTGATCGCCCGGGCGCAGAACGACGCGGAGGAGTCGGCCGCGCGTGCCGGGTCGCCGGTGCTGTTCTGCGACACCGACTCCTTCGCCACCACCGTCTGGCACGAACGCTACGTCGGCGGACGCAACCCCCTCGTCGAGGAGATCGCCGACCGGGTCCCGCACCACCTGTGGCTGCTCACCGACCACGAGGGCGTCGCGTTCGAGGACGACGGGCTGCGCGACGGCGAGGAACTGAGGCCCTGGATGACCGACCGCTTCCGCGCCGAACTCGCCCGTACCGGAAGACGGTTCGTCGAACTCACCGGGCCCCACCCGGAACGCCTGGCCACCGCCGTCGCCGCCGTCGACGCCCTGCTCGCCGCCGGCTGGGACTTCGCCCCGCCCCTCCCGGAGCGCCGATGACGAGCACCGGTGTCCCCGCGGGCTACGACCCGTACGCCTTCGAACCGTTCGCGGTCACCGTCGATCTCGCCGTCTTCACGGTCCGCGCCACCCGGCTCGACGTCCTGCTCGTCGAGCGGGGCGAGGACCCGTACAAGGGCTGCTGGGCACTGCCCGGCGGCTTCGTCCGGCCCCGCGAGTCCGCCGAGGACGCCGCCCGCCGCGAACTCGCCGAGGAGACCGGGCTGACCCCGGACACGGCCTCGGCCCTCCACCTGGAACAGTTGCGCACCTACAGCGACCCGGACCGGGACCCGAGGATGCGGGTCGTCTCCGTCGCGTACGCCGCACTCGTCCCCGACCTGCCCGAACCGCGCGGCGGCGGCGACGCGGCCAGTGCCCGCTGGTGGGACGCCGGGGCCACCGGTCCGCTCGCCTTCGACCACGACCGGATCCTCGCCGACGCCTACGACCGGATCGGCGCCAAGCTCGAATACACCTGTCTGGCCACCGCGTTCTGCCCGCCCGAATTCACCCTGGGGGAGCTCCAGCAGGTGTACGAGACGGTCTGGGGCGTCACGCTCGACCGGCCCAACTTCCGGCGCAAGGTCCTCGCCACACCCGGCTTCGTCCAGGCAGTGGAGGGACCGCCGCGCTCTACCGGCGGACGCGGCAAGCCCGCCGCGCTCTACCGGGCGGGCGCCGCCACCGCTCTGCACCCCCCGCTCCTGAGGCCGGAAGGCCACTCCTGACGCCGGACAGCCGTTCCCGGCACCGCAAGACCGCTGACGACACCGGAAGGAAGAACCACGTGATCGTGACCAGGACCACCACCAAGCAGGCCGCCACCGGAGCACTCACCGGGCTCGCGCTCGGCGACGCACTGGGCTTCCCGACCGAGTTCAACAACGTGCCGTCGATCCTCGCCAAGTGCGGTCCGTGGCGGCAGATGCGGCTGCCGAATCCCGCGTACGTGACCGACGACACCCAGATGACGCTCGCCCTGGCGCGGGGCATACGCACCGCCATGGACCGCGGGCTGCTCACCCCGTTGCGACTGGTCCGCCCGGTGCGCGAGGAGTTCGTCGACTGGTACCACTCGCCCGACAACAACCGGGCCCCGGGCCGTACCTGCATGACCGCCTGCCGACTGCTCGACAGCGACCGGCTGTGGCAGGAGGCCAGCCGGACCGGGTCCAAGGGCTGCGGCGCCAACATGAGGGTCGTACCGGTCGGGCTCGTCCCCGGGCTGAGCGACGAACAGCGTTCCGGCGCCGCCCAGTTGCAGGCGGCCCTCACCCACGGCCACCCGACCGCCCTCGCCGCGTCCGACCTGACGGCCCGCGCGGTGTACCTGCTGGCGCAGGGGGCGGAGCCGACGGGCCTGATCGGGCAGCTGCGCAGTTACGCCTACGAGAACAGCGGACGCTACCTCACGCGCTGGCTCGGCGACCTGTGGCGGTACGCGGGCGACTCCTCCCCGGAGCAGTACATCCGGCGCGGCTGGGAGGAATGCCTCGACGTCCTGGCCCGCGTCCAGGACGCCGTGCGCGACCCGTCCCCGGAGACCGACCCCTGCGAGACCACCGGCGACGGCTGGGTCGCGGAGGAGGCGCTCGCCACGGCCCTGCACTGCTTCCTGCTCTTTCCCGAGGACCCCGTCACCGCCCTGCGCCGGGCCGCCTGCACCCGTGGCGACTCGGACTCCCTCGGCTGCCTCACCGGCGCGTTCGCGGGTGCCCACCTGGGGGCGGGCGCCTGGCCCAAGGAGTGGTCGGAGCGGATCGAGTACCGCAGCGACCTGTTGGCACTGGGGGCGCTCTGGGACGCTTGATCCATGCGTACGAAGACGGAACACCTCCAGGAGGCCGGGCTGCCGGTCACGGACTTCGCCCCGGTCCTCGCCGGGGAACGCGACCCGCTGGTGTTCGTCACGGTCTCCGGGGCGCATCTGTACGGGTTTCCGTCCAGGGACTCGGATGTGGACCTTCGGGGGGTCCATCTCCTGCCCGCGGAGGATCTCCTCGGGCTGCGTCCGCCCGAGGAGACACGCTCGCCGATGTGGGACCGGGACGGGGTCGAGATGGACCTCGTCACCCACGACCTGCGGAAGTTCGTCCGGCTGATGCTGAAACCGAACGGCTACGTGCTCGAACAGCTGCTGTCCCCGCTCGTGGTGCGCACGAGCGGACCGCACGCGGAACTGGTGGACCTGGCCCCCGCCGTGCTCACCCGCCGCCACGCCCACCACTACCGCGGCTTCGCCCGCACCCAGTGGGCGCTCCACGAGAAGAACGGAGAACTGAAGCCCCTGCTCTACACGTTCCGGGCACTGCTCACCGGTATCCATCTGATGCGCAGCGGCGAGGTGACGGCGCATCTGCCGACGCTGCTCGGCGAGGTCGCCGCCCCGGCGTATCTGCCCGAGCTGATCGCCGCGAAGGCCGAGGCCGAGCACGCGGGAGCGCGGGACGTGGAGGGTACGACGGTGTCCCGGGACGTCGAGGAGCTGCACGAGGTGCTCGACCGGGCGCAGGCGGAGTCCGCGCTCCCCGAGGCGGCCGGAGGACTCGACGCCCTGCACGACCTCGTGGTGCGCACGCGGACCACGCCCCGGCCCCCGGTCACGTCCTCGGCCGCCGGGCGGCCCTGACCCGCAACTCGTCCGACCCGGGGGCGGTCACCCCTGGTCGTGCCGCAGCGCGGACGCCCGGCGGGTGCGTACGAGGAAGTCCTCCACGCGGGAGCGGTCCGGCTGCGGGGGGAGCGGCGAGGTCCGTACGGCCTCGTCGTTCTCCTCCGCCAGACGGGTCATCCGGCGTTCGACCTCCGGCCAGGGCACCTCGCCGCGCCTGACCGCCAGCAAATCCTCCCGGGCCGGCCCCACCTCGATCACGAGCTCGCCGGTGCGCAGCAGATCACGGCCGGTGGTCAGCAGCCGCAGCAGATGCATGGCGTGCTTCCAGCGCGGCGCCCCGTACTGCCGGACGTCCGCCTCCAGTTTCCTGCGCTGCCCCAGCGCGTACCGGACGAAGGTCCGATGGGCCAGCCGGGACAGGAACGCGCCGCGCAGGGAGAGGAGTTCACGGCCCACCTCGTCGATGCGCTCCACCAGCGGCGAGTGCAGGCACTCCAGCACATTGGGGTTGGCGCGCAGGGCCAGTTCGCAGAAGCGTTCCAGCTCCCAGGAGAACTGCTCCTCCGCCGGCCCCTCGACATGCGTCGGCGGCTTGTCGAACCGCCAGAACAGCGGGGTCGGTGCGAGGAAGACGCCGCGCCGGTCGGTGTCACTGCCGTCCGTGGCGAGCCCGAAGGCGCGCGAGCCCATCACACACGCGTAGACCGTGTGATCGCGCACCAGAGTCTCGGGATCGGGGGTGATCATGCCCGCGAGGCTACGCGAGCGGGCGCGTCCCGCGCCGGGAGTTCTCCGCTGCCCGGACCCGCCGTGCCCCCGCCGGTGGTCCGTGCCCCCGCCGGTGGTCCGGGCCCCTGCGGTGGTCGGTGCCTCCTCCGTGACCGCGGGCCGATGGCGGCTCCGCCGCGTTCAAGTGGCAGAGGCCGGGGTTCTGATCGACATTGTCGATAAACCATCCCCTCCGGAAAGGCGGAACCATGGCGGGAAACGACCTCGGCAGTCCGCTCGGCGGACTGCTGGGCGGGGGCCAGGGCGGCGCGGGCGGCGGTGCCGGGAACATCCTCGGCGCGCTGCTGGGCGCGCTGGGCAGGAGCCAGGGCGGCGCGGGTGGCGGTGGCAACGCGCTCGAAGGGCTGATCGGGAGGCTCGCCGAGTCCGGTCTGCTCGAACAGGCGCGGTCCTGGGTGGGCACCGGTGAGAACCAGGCGGTCAGCGGAGCGCAGATCGCCCGGGCGCTGCCGGACAAGACCCTGCGGCAGGTCGCCGAGCAGACCGGTGTCACCACGGAGCAGGCCGCCGACGAGATCGCCCGGTCGCTGCCGACGGCGGTCGACAGGCTGACCCCGACGGGCGAGGTCCCGGCGGGCCGCTCGATCGAGGAACTGGTCCGGGAGCAGCGACTCTGAGGCCGCTGGGCCCTGTCGTCGAGGTGCCGCCGTTCGGCCCGGGGCCGGGCCGAACGGCGTCCGGTGCTGCCCCGAGTCCTCGGCTTCGCTCGAACAGGGGGAGACCCCATTGATCGCGCGGCGGCGGGGCACCCGCCCACCGGGCGTGTGCGGGCGTTCCGGCAGCGCGGCGAGGCGCCGCAGCCGTCGTCGGGCGCCCGCCGGGGATCGGCCGGACAGACCTAAGAGGTCGCGCGCATAGGCGGGGCGGCGTCGCGTGCCGATGGGCGGCGCCTGGCGGCGTTGTCGTCGGTCGACGACGCTCCGCGTCGCCTCCCTCCTCCGCCTTGCCAGGCTTG
>NZ_JBEZVN010000047.1:0-33377 GCF_040636995.1 Streptomyces sp. NPDC032161
GCGACGAGTTCGGCGCGCTCGGGGTGCGCCTTGATCCACTCGGCGTACGTCAGACCGCGGTTGCCGGCGCCGACGAGCGCGACCCGGACGGGCCGATCGGATATCGGAAGGTGGATGGACATTCCCAAGAGCTCCCTGGAGGTGAAGGAGAGGCACGCGACGGACAAGGCGTACGGTGGGGCCGGGAGGCGTCTCGCGCGACGATGCCTGGACGCGGAGCCGTCAACGGTTACCGGGTGCGGAGAGCTGACAGGGGCCAGCTGCCGATGCATACGGCGCGTATCGGGGGCGCCTGAAAGCCGGAAGGCGGACCGCGCAGTGGTCTCTGCGATCCGGAACACGGGCTGCCCAGGTCGATGACGGGAGGTCCGGAACGGCCGTTCACGGGCGCGCCGCCGTGGGCCGCCGGTTGTGCGCGAGATACGTCGTCTCGACGTGCTCGACGGCTCGCCAGATCGCACCGAGCGCGACCCGGTCGTCGCCGAGCGAGGACGGCTGGAGATCGGGGACCCGGATGCACAGCGGCTCCAGACGGTTACGGAGGCGAGGGAGCAGGACGTCGGCGGACTGGGCCAGTCCCCCACCCAGCACGACCCGTTGCGGGTCGACGGTCAGCACCATGGCCGCGAGGCCGAGGGCCACGTCGCTGGCGTAGCGGTCGACGGCGCGCACGGCGACGGTGTCGCCCCGGCGGGCGGCGGCCAGCACATGGGCGGCGGCGTTCCGCGGGGGTACGTCGGACGGGACGGCGGGACAACACGCCAGGCGGGTGGCGGCGGTCGCCCAGGGGGTGACGGGGAAGCTGCCGATCTCGCCCGCCGCGCCGCCGTATCCCCGGTGCACCCGGCCGCCGATGATCAGCGCCGCGCTGAGGCCGAGACCGGCGTGGATGTAGACGGCGTCCTCGATGTCCCGTGCCGCACCGAGGCGTTGCTCGGCGAGTGCTGCCAGCCGGGTGTCGTTGTCCACCAGGACCGCCCCGGCGCAGCGTTCGTCCAGGTGCTCGGCAAGCCGTACACCGGTCCAGTCGGCGGCCGCTCCCGCGAGTACGACGTCTCCCTCCGGGCCGACGACGCCGGTGGTGCCGGCGCTGATCGTCCAGATTTGGTGGGCGTCGATTCCCGCGTCGTCCAGGCACTCGGTCATCACGTCGCCGATGACGGCAAGCCGGTCGGCGCGCCGGATGTCCGGCGGCACCGTTCGGCGGGCCGTGGTGACGACCGTGCCGCAGAGGTCGGCGAGCACGGCGAGGACGCTGTGGGCTCCGATGTCCAGCCCGAAGACGTAACCGGACTCGGCCCGGAACCGGTAACGGCGGGCCGGCCGCCCCACCGCGCCGGGCGCGGGCGGGACTTCGGCCGCCCACCCCTGGTCGGTCAGCTCGGTGGCGAGGTCCTCCGCCGAGGCGCGAGAGAGACCGGTGAGCGTGGCCAGCTCGGTCAGCGTCACCGGCGTGCTGGCACTTCTCAGCGCCCGCAGCGCGCCGAACGCGTTGAGCCGACGCAGCTGCGCCAGGTCACCGCCGGCGAGTCGGGATGCGTCCATGTACTCCTCTTGACGTCGTTTCAGCCGTAGGGATTAATCAGAGAGTCCACGAAAATATTGCGATGGTCAAGCGTCAGGAGGACGCTGAGGCCGCTCAGGTCCGCGAACAAAACGCCCACTTATTGGGAAGACTCTCATAATCTGGAGGGACCACGGTGCCCCGAAAACGCCCTAGACCACTCCTCATCCTGCTGCTCGCCCTGACCGTTCTGGTCGCGGGTCCCGCACCCTTGGCCGCGGCCCGGGGAGGTGGCGGCACCAGCAAATCGGCACTGGACCGGACGTGGTTCGGCCCCGAGGCCGACCTCGGCGTCCAGCAGGAAACGGTCTCCGTCAACGACGCCGTGGTGGGCACGGAGGACGGCCGGCCCACGATGTACACGACGGTCTCCGCCGAGAACGCGATCTTCAACGTCATCGACATCCGGGACAACCGGCTGCTGCGCTCGTTCACGCTGCCTGGCGTGCAGCAGTCCTGGCGGCACGCGATCGGCCCCGACGGCACCGTCTACATCGCCGCCATCACCGGCGGCCAGACGGGAGAGCTGTGGAGCTACAGCCCGGCCGACAAGGAAGTGCGCAAGCTCGGCACCGTTCCGGGCGAAAAGTCGCTGTGGTCGATGACCACGGACCCGGAGGGCAATGTCTGGATCGGCACCTTCCCCAACGGCAAGGTGTTCAGATACGACCCGCAGAGCAAGGACTTCCACGACTACGGGCAGATGGTGCCCGGCCAGCAGTACGTGCGCTCCATCGCCTACCACGACGGATCCGTCTACGCGGGCGTGGGCTCCGTAGGTGACGTCATCCGGCTCGACACCGCCACCGGTACGAAGACGAGGATCTCCGGCCAGGTCCCGGCGCTCCTCGGAGTGGAGCCCCAGGAGGTGCCCTTCGCCTACGACATGGCGGTCGTCGACGGCTGGCTGTTCGTCAAGTTCGCCGACCCGCAGATGAAGCTGCTCTTCTACGACCTCGACGCCGGCATGTGGAGCGACAAGTCCGTCGGCAAGAACACGCCGTCCGATGCGGGGGTCTTCTCCTTCAACCAGCTTCAGTCGCGGGACGGGAAGGTGTACGTCGCCAACAACCGCGAGCTGTACGAGATCGACACGGCGACGCTGGAGTCCCGCTCGACCGGAATCGCCTTCGGTACCTCGCTGCGCGGTGCCGCCTGGATACCGCTCGATGATCCGGACCTCCCCGGGACCTCGCTCGTCACCCTGCAGTCGGGCGGCAGGATCACCGCTTTCGACATCGCGTCACGTCGGAGCAAGGCGCTGCCCTCGGTGGTGCAGGGCGCGCCGAACCCGCTGCACAACCTGGAGGCCGCGCCGGACGGCACGCTGTTCATGAGCGGCTACCCCGGCGGCACCGGGTCCCGATTCGACCCGCGCACCGGCCGCACCACCCGCTTCCCGATGGGCCAGGCCGAGGGCATGGCGGGCCTGGGCGACACGATGTACTTCGGCATCTACCCCGGAGGCATCATCTCCTCGGCGAAGCTGGACGCGGCGACCCCGGCCGTCTCCGAGAAGTTCCGTCTCGGCTCCGAACAGGACCGGCCGTACGTGATGAAGGCCCACGCCGGCAAGCTGCTCATCGGCTCCATCCCCGACTACGGAAAGCTCGGCGGCGCGCTGACCATCTACGACCCCGACGACGGGGAGAAGAAGACCTACCGCGACATCGTCCACAACCAGAGCGTCGCCGGGCTCGCCCAGCGCGGCGGACGGATCTACGGTTCCACCACCGTCCACGGCGGTCTGGGTACCGACGCCACTGAGGCCGAGGCCAAGATGTTCGTCTGGGATGTCGCCGGCGAACGCAAGGTCAAGGAGTTCACTCTCGACCTCCCCGGCCTCGACAGCCCGAAGATGATCAGCGGTCTCAGCTTCGGCCGCGACGGCCTGCTGTGGGGCGCGGCCGACGGATTCCTGTTCGCGATGGACCCGGACACCCTCCAGGTCGTCAAGTACAAGAACGTCTACCCCGAGGTGAAGAACTACGGCATGTGGCGGCCGGTCTACCTCCGCTGGGGCGCCGACGGCCTGCTGTACACCACCCTGGCCAGCAAGCTCACCGTTGTGGACCCCAAGACCATGGACCACGTGACACTCGGCGCCTACGACGAGGAGGTCGCCTTCATGACCCTGGCCCGGGACGCCGACGGCCACGAGAACATCTACTTCCTCGGCAAGACGGCGGAGTCCCGGCTGCGGATGATCCCGGTGCGCCGCGGCCTGCCTGGCGCCGTGGCCGTCGGCAACGCCGGCTTCGAGGTGGCGGCGCTGGACGACGGCGCCGTCCGAGGGTGGCAGGGCGGTGGCACCCTGTTCACCCTCTCCCAAGAGCGGGCGTACACCGGCAGGCGCAGCATGAAGATCGTCGATGCGGCCCGGAGCGGCCCCGAGGCGTCGGCGGAGCTGACCGGTGAGCCGGTGCCGGCTGCCGCGGGGGCTTTCTACCGGGCCCGTGCCAAGGTGTACATCGAGGACGGAAGCACCGACGATTCGGTGCTGCTGCTGACCTTCCTCGACAGGGCCGGCCGGCCCGTCGGCCGGATGGCGAGCGCACCGCTCCGCAGCGCGGACCAGCGGCGCTGGATCGACGCGCAGGCCAGTGGTACGGCTCCGCCTGGTACGACGTCGGTCCGCGTCTCGCTGTACTCGTCCGCGTGGAACCTCATGACCGGATACGTCGACGCGGTGAGCCTTCAACAGACCAGGCGTGGGTGACACCCACGCGCGGACACCGGGCCACGGCGACCGTACGCCGTGGCCCGGTGTCGTCGATGCGGCGCTCAGCCCTCGCCGTCGAACTCGCACCGCACGGCATCACCGCCGACACCCTCGCACTCGGCACGGTCCGGCCCCCCGATCGACGGCGCGTTCCCCCCTTCGACCGCGATGCGTTCGAGACGGCCCACCGGGAGCGTATTCCGCTTGGCTGCTACTCGGTGCCCGACGAGAACGTGGGCGCGCTGCTGCTCGCCTCGGACGCCGGGGCGCACATCAGCGGGGCCCGGATCGTCGTGGACGGCGGAGTGCTCGCCGAACAGATGCACCGGATGCGCTTCATCTGCCCCGCCGCGTACGCGGCGTTACGACGCTCAGCTCTGCCACCCTTTGGTGACCGGGGCAGCACAGAAGGAAATTTGACGCCATGACACACACCTTCCGCACCCTCGCCCCGGCCGACGAGGCAGCCGTGCACGCACTATGGGCGATCTGCTTCGACGCCCCGCACCTCCCGGCACTGCACGCCCTGGACCCCGACCGCCACCGGCGGACCTTCGTGGCCGCGCGCGGTGACACGGTCGACGCCGTCGTCTGCTACGTGCCGCGTCAGCTCCGCGACGCCCGCGGCCGGGTCGAACGGGTGGGCGGTATCGGCAATGTCGCCACCCGCCCCGAGGCACGGGGCCAAGGCCTGGTTCGCCGGCTGCTCACCATTGCCGCCGAGGCCATGACCGCCGAGTCCTGCACATGGTCCCTGCTGTTCACGGCCACTCCCGGGGTCTACGAGCGCTCGGGCTGGACCGGCTTCCGCACCTCCTGGGCTGAGGGCCCACTCACCACTGTTGGCCCACCCGAGCCCCGCTTCCGCATCCGTGCGGCCACCCCGGCCGACGCCTCGCGGCTGGCAGAACTGCACGCCGGATTCAACGCCGCACGCCCACTCACCGCGGTGCGGACGGCCAACGACTGGATCCACCGCGTGCCCGCCTGGTACGGTCCCGGCGCCGAATGGCTCATCGCCGAGGACAACGGGGGGACGGCGGTCGGCTACACCGTGACCCAGCACATCGGCGAGGCCGTCGAGGTCCGCGAGTGCGCGGTGACGGAAGCCGCACCCGCGGCCCTCGGTGAGCTGCTCGCCGCGGTGGCCCGCCGGGGCCGTGCGGCGGGCGCCGCAGTCGGCCGGGCCCACCTCCCCGAGGACCCAGCCGTCCGCGCTGCCCTGCCCCGGCTTCTCGCCCAGGATCAGGCCCGGGAGCGGACGCAGACGGTGGGTATGGCCCGCCCGCTCCTTGCCCCGCCGGAGGCGATACGCGCCACGCTGCAGGCCACGGGAGCAACCCACTGGCATGGCGACTCGTTCTGAGCCAGCAGCCCCAGGGCCCGATGTGTTTGCCTGCCGTCCACTCAGCAGGGCACGTCACCGGGACCTCGGCCAGAACCGGGCGCACTTCGACCTGAGCCCCGTGGGTTCAGTGCCTGCTTTCGATCCCGGATTTTGAGTGGCTTTGTGCCCTGGGCTGGTTGAGTTTCCGAGGACGCTGGACAGGCTGCGGAGCGTGCGTGCGAGGGGTGTTGGGAGCCGGCTCCGACGTTACCCGCCGCGACAAGGACGTGGCACGCGAAGCCTGTTACAGCGTCGCCCAGCTGCAGAACCTCCTCGACGAATGGCTCGTGCACTACCACCACCGCCCGCACCAGGGGCTGCGGCATCCCGTGCTGCCAAAGTTCGCGCTGTCCCCGAACGAGATGTGGGCGGCCCTGGTCACCGTCGCCGGATACGTGCCCGCCGTTGACCGGCAGTGGCTGTCTGGAGCTGCTGCCGGTGCGCTGGCAGCCCATCACCAACCGCGGCATCCAGCTGCACCACCGCACCTACGATGGCGACCTCCTCGGCCCGCACCGGGGGCAGGACTCCGGTGCGGCGGCCCGGGGCGGAAAGTGGGAGGTCCACACCAACCCGCACGACGTCCGCCAGATCTGGGTCCGCCTCCCCGGACTCGGGCTCACGGAGATCCCGTGGATCCACCGAGAACACGCCCACCAGCCGTTCAACGAGATGCCTGGATGCGCGCCCACGGCAAACCCCCGACGGGGCTCACCGTCGTGTCCTGTCCTGCCGCTGCGGTGAGCAGAACGGCCCCGCGCGATCACCGCTCGCCCGCGCCGAAGAGGCCAAGCGCCGCCGTGATCTGGGCGTCGCCCGTCTCAGCAGCCAGCGAAGACCGGGCTTCTGAGGCTGTTGGGTGCAAGTGGTCATTGGTATACGGGAGGTTCCGTTCCGGTGTCAGTGTTGTTCGCGGAGTTTCTTCTTGTCGATTTTGCCGAGCGGGGTGAGCGGTAGTGAATCCCTCAGGTGGACCCGTTTCGGTGCCCAGACCGCGCCCTTGAGGTTACGGACGTGCTCGGTCAGTTCGGCGGGTGTGCTGACTGGTCAGGGTGCAGGACTACCACCGCGGTGACGACTTCGCCCCAGTGCGGGTCGGGAGTTCCGAAGACGGCTCAGGTAGCCACGGCGGGGTGAGTGCACAGTGCGTCTTCGACTTCGCGGGGGTGGACGTTGAATCCGCCGCTGATGATGGTGTCCTTGATCCGGTCGACGATGGTGATCAGGCCGGTGGCGTCCCGTCGGGCGATGTCGCCGGTGTGCAGCCAGCCGCCCGCCAGCGTTGCCGCCGATTGTTCGGGTTTGTTCCAGTAGCCGTCCATCACGAGCGGTTGCCCGATCCTGAGCCAGCACTATGGCCAGGCCGAGGCCCCGAACGCGCTGACCGTCCGGCCAGACATGCGGCGGCCATGACAGTGAACGCCTCGGGCCGCGGCCCGGACAGGAGGGCGAGACCGCTCCCGGGAGCGAGGTCCAGCCGTCCGAACGCGCCCACCCGCGGGGATCGGCGCCCCGTTCTCGGCCAGGGCCGACTCCAGAGGTGGTGGCTGTGGCGGGCGCGTTACTGGACCCGGCCATGGCCGCCCTGGCGTGGGTTGACAGCGGGGCCGGGCGGCCGCGGGCAGGTCGCTCGCACCTGGGTCGGACCGCCGGCGCTCCGGGCATGAATACGCCTGGGGACTACGGCCGTTGAGGAGGAATCAGTGAGCGGGAGACCACGGTGGTGGGCGGCCGGCGCCATGCTGGGCGTCGCCGCTTCGGTGCTGACGTGCGGGCTGGCCGTGGCCGCGGCAGTGCTGGTTCCCGCTTGGTGGCCGCACCCGGCGGTGGCGGCCATCGCGGCGCTGTTGGTCCTCGGCGCCGGGTTCGCATTGATCAGCGTGTGCTTCGTCCGGCTTGATCCCTGGCACTTCGGGGTGACCGCGATCGTGGAGAGTCTGCTGGCTCTGGGGTTGCTGGGGTTTCTCGACCAGGCCGTGCTCGATGTGTGGGGCGAGCCGGTGGACACCGTCGTCACGAAGGCCGTACGGCACGAGAGGAACTCTCCGACAGGGAAGGTCACCCGGTCCTGGTGGGAGTGCTCGCTGGAACGGCTCGACGGTACGGAACTCGAGCGGAATCTGAGGGAGTCGGACCTGATCCCTCTCGGGAAGGCATGCCCCGCCGACGCGAAGGCAGGAGACCGGCTCGTGGTGTACGCGGCGCCAGGAGGCTTCGCCGCGCCGCAGACGAATGCCCCCGTCGGCGGTGTGTGGCTGGTCGTCGCATTCACTGCTGCCGCCACGGCGGCCGCAGCGACGTTCACGGCTGCCGGCATGGCTCGTGCGGGTGCGCCCACGAACCCTTCGTAAGCCCCATACCGGTCGCTCCCCGACGGGGTCAGTCCCCGTCGTCGACCCACCGCTCGCCACATCGTCGGCAACTGCCGCCCCACCATGGGTGGTCCCAGTCGTGCTCGGTGACCACGTCGTTGTCCGTCTCGCCGCAGCGCCGGCAGATCTGCGCGTAGTCGCAGGGTGTGGCCCTGCGGTAGTAGGTGACATAGTCCGGCCGCTGCGCCGCCGGGAGGCTGTCCACCGGGACGAGGCGGTTCGCGTGCCGGACGCACCCGATTTCATGGCCGCAGCGGACACAGGCAGCGGTCCTCCGGCACGGATCGTCCGTGGGTTGCTCGCGCCCGTACTGGTGCAGCACACCGGATCGTCGGAGCCGATCGCAGAACGCACACCGCCACTCGTGAAGGCATGGGGTGGCAGGGTGACCGAGCTCGTCGGGCGCGAAGCGCCGGTCCCTGTGGAGCCCGAGCCGGCACAGCATGCGACGTATGAATCCGGGATGTCGGAGGGGCGGGGTCATCTGTGCGGCGCTCCCCAGGGTCGCAACCATGGCGGTCGGCGCGCCGACCAGCCCCTCGCGTGCATCGTAGGACGCGATTGCACGACAGCGAATGCCCCCGGCGAACAGTGCGTCCCTGATGGCCTTCGAGGAATTCCTCACCAGGCGGCCGGGGACACCCGGCTCCTGACCCCGCCCCACCCCTAGAGCCGCTCGATCCGGTCAGGGATGCGGGGCCTTCCACAGTCGTACGGCACCGTCGAAGGTGGCGGTTGCGACGAGCCGGCCGTCGGGGCTGAATGCCACGCTCCCTACGTTCGATGTGTTTCCGACCAGCTGGGCCTGCAGGTCGTGCTCGGTCGTGTCCCACAGTTGCACCATCTCGCCGCCGAAAACAGCGAGTGTCGTACCACGGGGGCTGTAGGTGACTCCGACCTTCCCGTTCGTCGTCTCGTCGAGGGAGGTTTGGGAGCGGCCGATGGGCGCTCGCCACAGTTTTACCGGCGCGGTGTCGTCGTCGCATGCGGTGGCGAGGTTCTTGCCGGACGGGCTGAACGCCACGGCCAAATCGTTCTCGCAAAGGCCGAAGCGCTCGTGTGCCGTGCGCTTGGCCACATCCCACAGTTGTGCCTCGTACCCGTCGGTGTGGCCGTACTTGTCGTTGCGGTAGCCCGCAGTGGCCAGCGTCTTGCCGTCAGGGCTGAACGCCACCTGCCGGGCATTCATTTCTTCGTCGAGGACGGCGAATTTTCTGCCCTGATCCTTGCCGCTGTCCGCATTCCACAGCCGTACGCCATTGACACCCCCGGTGGCGAGGAGGCGGCTGTCGGGGCTGAACGCCACGCTGTCGAATGTTCCGTAGAAAGGGGCGCTGCTGATGGTGGCGACCAGTCGGTGCTTGGCCACATCCCACAGCCCTAGACCGTCGTCGCGGGTGCTGGCGGCCAGCAGATTCCCGTCGGGGCTGAACGCGACGGCGGTGATCCGGGGCCCGCTGGTGCCGGACTTGGAGCGCTGGGT
Source organism: Streptomyces sp. NPDC032161 (assembly GCF_040636995.1). Taxonomy (NCBI): domain Bacteria; kingdom Bacillati; phylum Actinomycetota; class Actinomycetes; order Kitasatosporales; family Streptomycetaceae; genus Streptomyces; species Streptomyces sp. NPDC032161. The sequence goes on from NZ_JBEZVN010000047.1 coordinate 9,529, forward strand.
GAGGAAGGTACGGGTCCGGCGGCCGTCCACATCCCACAGCCGCACCTTGCCGTCGTTGCCGGCCATGGCGAGGGTCTTGCCGTCGGGACTGAACGCCACGCTCGCGGGCTTCTCGGGAAAAGCGGTGAGCGTGGCCATCGGCTCGATCGTGGATGGCGTGGCACGGTCCGCCGACTGGCCGGGAAGCAGGACGGCGATGAGCACGGCGACCAGGACGACTACCCCGATTCCGCTCAACACCAGGGCAGCGGGCGGGTGCGCCGTGACGGCGGCGGGAGGGAGCGGGCTGTCGGTCTCGGGCCGCCTGCCCGCAGCCGGTGGACGCACCGAGGCGCCTGGCCCGGCTCCCGCGCCCTGTCCCAGAGGGGTCGCGGACGAGGCAGGGGAGGTAACGGCGTCGTGGAAGCCCTGTGCGGGGTCGACGACGGTCCGGGCCCTCGGCGGAGATGGGAGGGTATGCCCTGCGCCGCCCGTATCTCCCGGAGCTGAGGCCGAGCGGCAGTAGCGTATGACCTCATCGAGGGTGGGCCGGTGCTGCGGATCCTTTTCCAGGCACCGTGCGGCGATGGTCCGGACGAGTTCGGGGCAGCCGTCGAGGTCGGGGTCCTGTTCCAGAATGCGGTACAGCACACTGTGGCCCGTGCCGCCGAAGGCAGGTCGTGCGGTGGCGGCGAACGCGGCGATGGCCCCGAGGGCGAAGACGTCGCCGGCTTTGGTGACGGTCTGTCCCCTGATGTATTCGGGTGCCATGTATCCGGGCGTCCCGGCGAGCATTCCGGTACTGGTCACGGACGTGACATCCGCGGCTCGCGCTATGCCGAAGTCGATGACCTTGGGGCCGTCGGACGTCAGGAGGATGTTGGAGGGCTTGAGGTCACGGTGGATCACTCCGGCGGCGTGGATGGACTGCAGGGCTTCGGCCACCCGAGCCGTCAGCGCCAGTGCCGCGATGGCCGACAGCGGCCCGTGTCCCGCCACCGCATCGTGCAAGGCGGGACCAGGCACATAAGCCGTGGCCAGCCACGGTTCGTCAGCCTGCAGATCCGCGTCGACCACCGGCACGGTGTACAGACCCTGAACCCGCCGGGCCGCGGCCACTTCCTGCTCGAACCGCTTGCGGAAGCTGCGGTCACTCGCGTATTCACGGTGCACGAGCTTGACTGCCACGGCGCTGCCGGCCGGAGTCCGTGCCAGGTAGACCCGGCCCATTCCACCGGCGCCCAGTACCGCCTCGAGCCGGTACGGGCCTGTCTCGGCGGGATCGCCGGGCCCCAGCGGGCGGGGCGGTGGCGGAGTGGTCGGCCATTCCGGTTCCCCGACGGCGTCCGACGCAGCATGTGGACGGTGGTCCGGTTGGGACATGCCGACTGTCACCCCTCGCTGATCGTGGCCACGCCGCGTCGTCTGTTCGTACCGGCCGGATCCCCATGGATCACCTCTGCGAGGCCTGGCGTCCTCGCAGAGGCCCGTGCCGGTTCGAGCGGGCAACAGGGTAATCGAGCCACGGCCCACCCGTCTGTTCCTGTGAACTCCCCACGGACCACGGTGTGCGCCCCGGCACCTGCTCCGGCCTCCCCCGCGACCGCCCGGTCCCCGGAGCCACCGGTGAGGATCAACGGCGGCTCGAGGAACGCCTCGCCTACCACTCCGCGTTCGTCACCGTCCGCACCCCGGCCATCGACACTCTCACCACGAGCGTGCGGACCCTGATGATCCCGGGCCGCCATCAGGAGGCCACCGCCCGGCCCTCGCTGATCCGTGGAGCAGACCGACCGGGCGCCGGCCAGCGCGTTGCAGCAAGCGCCGCACACCACCCGCACCACCCACGACCTCGGCCGTAGCTGGCACCTGGCCGCCCCACGCCCGCGCCGTCCTCGCCGAAGCGGACGCCATGCCCCGGGATCCCGCGGCCTCGACCAGGAGGCCGCCAGGCTGATGTGCCGGCCACCCGGCCTCCGCGCCGGGGCGGGACGGGTGGTCCGCGGCGGGGGAAGGAACGGCGGCCCGCCGCCGCCGTCACCGCTGCCCGTTTGTCTCTACGGCCGGCCGTCGCCGGAGGGCACGCTCGCTCTGGCGCCGGTATCGACCGCGGCGCCCCCCACCGACCGAGGAGAGACGGCGATGTCCGACCACACCGAGAGCGTCTACCGCGTCGTGCTCAACGACGAGGAGCAGTACTCGATCTGGCAGGCCGAACGGGAACTGCCCGCGGGCTGGCGGGCCGAGGGCACCGAGGGCAGCAAGCAGGAGTGCCTGGACCACATCGGCCGGGTGTGGACGGACATGCGTCCCGCCAGTCTGCGCCGCCGGATGGAGAGCGAGGCCGCCGGAGCGGCGGCCGGTCAGGGCGGACGACAGAGCGTTTCGGCCTGATCCGCCTACCGACACCGAGGGGAAGCCCGGCGATGAACTCCGTCTCCCAGCCGCGATACCGGCCGGCCCTCGTGGCGCGGGCGGACCAGCCCGAGGACGAGGAAGCCGTACCGCCCGACGCCACCGATCTCTCGCGTCCCGCACCCACCGCGTACGGCGCGGACCGCACCGGAGCGCTGGCCGCCGTCGGCGGGACGCCGCTGGTGGAACTGACAAGGCTGCTGCCCGGTGCCCGGTTCCGGGTCTGGGCCAAGCTGGAGTCGGTCAATCCCGGCGGCAGCATCAAGGACCGGTCCGCCTACACCATGCTGAGCCACGCGGTCGCCACCGGCGCGGTGGTGCCCGGCAGCGGCACCGTGGTCGAGTCCAGCTCCGGGAACCTCGGCGTAGGCATGGCGCAGGCGTGCCGCGCCTTGGACCTGCGGTTCATCTGTGTGGTGGACCCGCGCACCAATCCGCAGAACATCTCGATCATGCGGGCGCTCGGTGCGGAGGTGCACGCCGTCACCGAACGCGACCCGGTCACCGGCGAGTTCCAGCCGGTGCGGATCGCGCGGGTGCGGGAGCTGGTCGCCGCGCTGCCCGGGGCGTACTGGCCCAACCAGTACGCCAACCCCCGCAACGCCTGGGCGCATCGGATCACCATGAAGGAGATCGTGGAGGATCTGGGCCGGGCCCCCGACTACCTGTTCTGCACCATCAGTTCCTCCGGCACCCTGCGCGGCTGCGCCGACCTGATCCGCGCCCACCGGCTGCCCACCCGCGTGGTCACCGTCGATGCCGAGGGCAGCGCCATCTTCCGGCCGCCGACCGGGCGCCGGCTGATCCCGGGCCATGGCGCGGCGGTCCGTCCACCGCTCTACCGGGGCGGGCTCGCCGACGAGGTGCTGCACATCAGCGACCTGGACAGCCTGGTGGGCTGCCGCCGTCTGGCGCTGCGCGAGGGGCTGCTGCTCGGCGGCTCCTCCGGCGCGGTGGCCACGGCCCTGGAACAGCTGAGCGGACGCATCCCGGACGGCGCCACCTGTGTGCTGATGATGCCGGACCGCGGCGAGCGCTATCTGAACACGATCTACGACGACGTGTGGGTGAAGACTCAGTTCGGTGAGGTCACCCATCTGTGGAAGGACGAGGGGGCCGATATGGCCGAGAACGGTGAGATGACCGGGGTGACACCATGCTGACGCTCGGCAACGGAGACGTCCGGCGGCTTCTGGACGGGCGGGAGCGGGAGGTGCTGGACGCCGTGCGGGGCGCGTATCTGCGCCATGCCGACGAGGAGACCTCGCTGCCGCATTCGGTGTTCCTCCGCTTCCCCGACGACACCCGCAACCGGATCATCGGGCTGCCCGCCTACCTGGGCGGGCCGGAACCGCTGGCAGGCATGAAGTGGATCGCCTCCTTCCCCGGCAATGTGGCGGACGGCCTGGAGCGCGCCTCCGCCGCGATCATCGTCAACTCCATGTGCACCGGCCGGCCGTTGGCCCTGGTGGAGGGCTCCACCATCTCCGCCCGGCGCACCGCGGCCAGTGCCGCGCTCGCCGCGGCCGCGCTCCCGCCCGAGGGCGGTCGGGAGACGGGTGTCTCGCTGATCGGCTGCGGCGTGATCAACTTCGAGGTGCTCCGCTTCCTGCTGGTGGTACGGCCCGAGCTGAGCGACCTCACGGTCTTCGATCTGGACGCCGGACGGGCGGAGGAATTCCGTGCCCGCTGCGCTGCGGAGTTCGGCGGGGACGGGCGGGTGGTGCGGGTGGCTCGGAGCGCCGAGGCGGCGGTGGGCGCGCATCGGCTGGTGAGCCTGGCGACCACGGCCACCGTGCCGCACCTGGACCTGCGCGCGTGTCGGCCCGGCACCCTGGTGCTGCACGTCTCGCTGCGGGACGTCACGGTGGAGGGCGTCCTGGACGCGGTGAACGTGGTGGACGACCCCGACCATGTCTGCCGGGCCGCCACCTCCGTGCATCTGGCGGAGACCCGGGTGGGTGACCGCTCCTTCATCGACACCACTCTCGGCGAACTCCTGCGGAGCGGGGACGCGGGCCACCGCGACCCCCGACGCACCACGCTGTTCTCGCCGTTCGGCCTGGGGGTGCTGGATCTGGCGCTGGCCGGGCTGGTGCTGCGCGGCGCCCGTGCGGCGGGGATCGGCACCGAGATCACCGGGTTCCTGCCGGAGCCCAGGGTCACCGAGCCCGCCTGAGCGGTCCGCCCCCTCGTCCGGCGCCCCGGGTGGAGCGCCGGACGAGGGGGCGCATGGGGAACGGCCCCCCATATTGCGGCGCTTCCCACCCACCCCCGCGCGAAGAACGGCCCCGCTGGCGGATCAGCAGGGGTCCCGGGGTACGGCCCCCGTCCCGGCACCGGCCGGGACGGGGGCCGTACCGCGTGCGGGACCGGGCAGGCGCGGGGCCGGACCATCCGGGCGGTAGCGGCGGTTCCGGGCGAGGTCGGGGGGCGGGGACGCGGCACAAATCTGGGTGCCGTGCACCGATGTCCCGCGCGGCCGCGGTGCCGATGCTCGGTGTCACCGGCGAGGGCCGGCACAACCGAGGAGGAGAGCCCATGAGGGATCCGGTGCGGGTGAGCGTCATTGCTCTGGACCCGGTGCTGGAGGCAGGCACCCGGAGCGCCCTGGACGGCAGTCCGGAGGTGCGGCTGGCCGTCGGGGAGCAGCGGCCGGACGTGACGGTGGTCGTGGTCGACCGGGTGGCCGACCCGGTGCTGGACCTGGTGCGCCGCACCCGGGCCGCCGAGCACCGTCCGGAGGTCGTCCTCGTGGCCACCGAACTGGGCCCGGTGGAGGCACTGCACGCCATCGCCACGGGTGCCCGGGGCCTGCTGCGCCGCCGCGAGACCAGCGGCCCGCGGCTGGCCCACGCGGTGCTGGCCGCGGCCGGCGGGGACTGCGCGGTGCCGCCCGACCTGCTGGACGGACTCCTGGAGCACCGTGCGGAGGGCGCCGCCCCGGGCGTTGCCGACGCCTGGGGCGCGGCGGGGCTCAGCGAACGCGAACGCGCGGTGCTGCGGCTGGTCGCCGACGGCCGCGAGACCAGCGAGATAGCGGACGAACTCTGCTACTCGGTGCGGACCGTGACCACCGTCCTGCACAACGTCACCCAGCGGTTCCGGCTGAAGAACCGCGCCCACGCGGTCGCCTACGCGCTGCGGGCGGGTCTGCTGTGAGCCGCGCGACGCCGGCCGGCAGCGCGCTCGCGCACGCCTCCGCGGCGTACGGTTCCGCACCGGACCGTGCGCCGGTACGTGTCCATGTGCGCGCCGCCGACGACGGCCTGCGCCGGTCCTGGCACCAGCGGCTCACCGGGGCCGGCATCCCGCTCGCGGAGGGGCCGCGGCCGGATCCCGGGCTGGTGCTGCTGGCCGCCGGCCGCACCGTGGACGAGGCGGTGGAGTCCTGCCCGCCTCCGCAGGGCCGGGGCCGGGACCGCCAAGGGGTCCTGGTGGCCGCCCAGTTGGTCTCCCCCGACAGTGTGCTGCGGGCCGCGCGGGCGGGTGCCCGGACCATCCTGCGGACCGCCGACGCCACGCCGGCGCAGCTGGTGGCCGCCGTGCACTCCGCGCACCACGGCGACGGCCGGCTGCCCTACGGGGTGCTGGTACGTCTGCTGGGCACCGCGCACCAGCCCGGCCCCGGCCCCGTGGCTCCGGCCCCCGACACCGCGCGTACGCCGCAGGCGGCGGCTCCGCTCACCCCGCGCCAGACGGCGGTGCTGACCCTGGTCGCCGAGGGCCACGGCAACGTGGTGATCGCCCGTGCCCTGTCCTGCTCGGAGCACACCGTCAAGAACGTCATCTACGAACTGATGGCCCGGCTCCAGGTGCGCAACCGGGCCCACGCGGTGGCACGCGCGGTGCGGGCCGGTCTGATCTGACCGGCCCGCACGGTTTCCCTGCCCTGTTGCGGGTGACGGGCGCCGGGCCCGAGGTCGGCGGACCTCGGGCCCGGCGCCCGTCCTCAGTTCCGCGGCCGGACGAGGTCGCCGCGGACCGTGCCGCTGCCCGGCGCCGGCTCGGCGAGGTCCGAACCGGTCGGCGACACCTGCCGGTTGTCCTGGTCCACGTGGACGACGCGGGGCACGAGCGCCTTGGCCTCGGCGTCCGTCACGGAGGCGTAGGAGATGATGATGACGAGGTCGCCCGGCTGCACCAGCCGCGCCGCCGCGCCGTTGATGCCGATGACGCCGCTGCCGCGCTCCCCGGAGATCACATAGGTCTCCAGCCGGGCGCCGTTGGTGATGTCGACGATCTGGACCTGCTCACCGGGGAGCAGGTCGGCGGCGTCCATCAGGTCCTCGTCGATCGTCAGCGATCCGACGTAGTGCAGATCGGCCTGAGTGACGATCGCGCGGTGGATCTTGGACTTGAACATGGTACGGAACATGGTGTGTTCTCCGGCATCTTTCGTACGGGGAAGGGGTCGTGGGGGCCGGGCGGGGTGCGCGGCCGCTCAGCGCGGGTCGGCGGGGGCCGCGGAGGCGGGGGCGGAGGGCGTCAGGGCGTCGGCAGGGGCCGGGGTCTTTGAGGCGGCCGGGGTTTCGGCGGGGACGGGGCTCGACGGGTCGGTGATCACGGTCATGGTGGCCCGGCGTACCGGGCGGGCGAGGGTGGCGGCCAGCGCCATCAGCACCATCCACCCGGCCAGCACCGCCACCGCGGCCCGCACACCGAGGCCGTCCAGCAGCAGGCCGCCGACCAGCGCGCCGAGCGGCAGGGCGCCGTTGGCCAGCAGGCTGGAGGCGCTCAGCACCCGGCCGCGCAGCTCGTCGGGGGTGACGGCCAGCTGGTAGCTGCCCACCGCCACGTTCCAGATGGGCCCGACGAACCACATCGCGGTGTAGGCGATCGCGGCCGGCCACAGCCCGCCGCCGAAGGCCAGCACGCACATCAGCAGCGCCCAGACCCAGTTGGCGCCGATGACCAGGGCGTTCATCCGGAGGGTGCGCCCGAACCAGCCGGCGACCAGGGAACCGAGCATGCCGCAGCCCCCGGCCACACCGATCAGCAGGCCGATCGCGGCCGGTCGGGCGCCCTCCTCGGCGAGCAGCACGATCATCACCAGGAAGAGCGCCCGGAAGAGCAGATTGCTGCCGGCCACCAGGAGCGCCGTGGTCCGCAGCAGGGGCCGCCGCCACAGCCAGGTCAGCCCCTCCACCATCCGGCCCGCCTGCCTCAGCACCCGGGTGCGGCGGCTGTCCGCCGCCGGGCCGCCGTCCGTGCCGGCCCCGGCCCGTGCCGGTTCGCCGGGACGGCCCGCCTGGAAGTCCTTGCGGATGCCCAGCAGCGTCGCCAGTGACACCAGGTAGGCGACGGTCTCCAGCACGAACGGCACCACCCGGCCGAGGCCGAAGAGGACGCCGCCCAGCGGGGTACCGATCATGGTGGCGGCCCGGCTGCGCGCCTCGTTCCCGGCCAGTGCCGCGGACAGCTGGCTCCGGTGCACCACATTGGGCACCGCCGCGGTGGAGGCCAGGCCGTTGAGCACCGTGAGCGTGCCCTCCGCGAAGCCGACCACCATCACATGCGCCAGCCGCAGTTCACCGGCCAGCAGCGCCAGCACCACGCTGGCCGCGCCGGCCGCCCGCAGGCCGTCGCACCACATCATCACCCGCTTGCGGTTCCAGCTGTCGACCAGGACCCCGGCCGGCAGCTGGAAGAGCAGGGCCGGCAGCAGCACGACGAACCCGACCGTCCCGGCGGCGGAGGGCGAGCCCGTCACCGCGAGGACCAGCAGCGGATACGCCACCGTGGACGCCGTGGAGCCGATGGTCGCCACCGCCGAACCGCTCCACAGCAGCATGAAGTCCCGGTTGCGCCGCAACGGCGGCGGTTCGGGAACGGCACCCGCGTCGTCGGCGACCCTGCTCATGGACGTGTCCTCCACTCCGACATGGGGGAATCCTCTCGACAGCCGCACCAGATGCCCGGCACACCGGTTGAACGGCCGGGCCGCACGGTGCCGCCAGCGTGCCCGGCGGTGGCGGACCGGCCCCAGGGAAGGACGCGCAGAAAGGAACGCACCCGCCCTGCCGAAGACTTCGCCGGATGTTCTCTGCCGGGGGGACGGGCGTGCGCCGACCCTGGCGGGTATGACTGCGAACCCTTCAGCGCTGTTCGCGCCGGCGGCCGCCGAGCCACAGGCGTCCGGACAGACGCTTCCCCATCTGATGGCCGCCGCGCCCGGTCAGGGGCCCCCCGCGGAGCGGCTGGCCGCCGCCCGCCCGGAGATCCGCGCCCGGCTGCGCGAGCACGGCGCCGTACTGCTGCGCGGCTTCGGCGACGACGGGGTGGACGGTTTCGAGCAGACGGTCCGTACCATCGGCGGTGAGCCGCTGGCCTATGCCGAGCGCTCCTCGCCCCGGTCCACCATCAAGGGCCAGGTGTACACCTCGACCGACTATCCGCCGTCGGAGGAGATCTTCCTCCACAACGAGAACTCCTACCAGGCCACCTGGCCGCTGACGGTGTTCTTCTTCTGCGTGACCCCGCCCGACACCCTCGGCTCCACCCCGCTCGCCGACACCCGGCGGGTACTGGCCGCCATCGACCCCCGGGTACGGGAGGAATTCACCGCCCGCGGCTGGATGGTGGTGCGCAACTTCATGGACGGGTTCGGCGTCCCGTGGCAGCACGCCTTCAACACCGAGGACCGTGCCGAGGTCGAGGCGTACTGCGCACGCAACGGCGTGGTCGCCGAGTGGACCGCCGGGGGCCTGCGTACCCGCGCCCGCCGCGAGGCCGTGCACCGCCACCCGGTCACCGGGGAGCGGGTGTGGTTCAACCACCTCACGTTCTTCCACGTCACCACGCTGAAGCCCGACCTCTGCGCCGCGCTGCGGGAGATGTACGACGAGGCGGACCTGCCGACCAACACCTACTACGGCGACGGCGCCCCGGTGCCGGACGAGGTGGTGGCCCATCTGCGGGACTGCTACCGCGCCGAACAGCGCCGCTTCGACTGGCGGCAGGGCGACGTGCTGGTCGTCGACAACATGCTCGCCGCGCACGCCCGGGAGCCGTTCACCGGCCCCCGGAAGATCGCCGTCGCGATGGCCGAGCCCTCCGGCGGACCGGTCGAGCAGGGCTGACCGGTCCGCCCGCACACCCTCCGCCCGCACCGCCCCTCACCACCACCTGCCCAGGGAGACACGACCGATGGCACCCGTCGACGGCGGATATCCGCTGTCCTTCGCACAGGAACAGCTGTGGCTGCTCGACCACCTCAGGTCGGGTGACGCCGCCGAGTATCTGATGCACGAGACCTTCAGAATCCGGGGCCCGCTGGACACGGACGCGCTGACCGCCGCGCTCACCGAGATCGCCGCCCGGCACGAGGTGCTGCGCACCCGGTACGTCGACGAGGACGGTCGCGCCGTCCAGGTCATCGACGAACCCGGGCCGGTGAAGCCGGAGTTCGCCGACCTCGGCGACGTCCCGGAGGACCGGCGGGAGCAGAGCCTGCGGGAGTTCGGCAGCGCCTGGGCCGGCACGCCGGTCGATCTGCGCCGGGACCATCCCTGGCGGGTCGCCGTGGTCCGGCTGGCACCGGAGGACGCGGCCCTGCTGCTGACCTTCCACCACATCGCCTTCGACGGCTGGTCCTGGGGCCTGCTCGCCGACGAACTGCGGGAACTGTACGGGGCGTTCGCCGCCGATGCCGCCTCGCCGGTCCGGCCCCCGGAGCCCTTGGAGCTCCAGTACGCGGACTACGCGGACTGGCAGCGCGAGTGGTGGGCGGCCCAGCCGGAGCTGCTGGAGCGGCAGCTCGGCCACTGGCGGGAGCGGCTGGCGGGGGTGGCACCGCTGGAGCTGCCCACCGACCGGCCGCGTCCGGCGCGGTGGGACGCCGCCGGGGACACGGTCGCGTTCACCGTGCCGGCCCCGCTGGCGGCCCGCTTCACCGCGCTCGCCAAGGAGCAGGGCGCCACGCTCTTCATGGCCGGGCTCGCCGCGTACCAGCTGCTGCTGGCCCGCTATTCCGGGAAGGACGACATCGCGGTCGGGGTCTCCCTGGCCAACCGGGAAGACGCCAGGCTGGAGCGGCTGATCGGCCTGTTCCTCAACACGGTGGTGCTGCGCACGAATCTGGGTGGGGCACCGGACTTCCGGGAGCTGCTGTCCCGGGTGAAGAACACCACTCTGGACGCCTACAGCCACCAGGAGGTGCCCTTCGAGCGGGTGGTCGCGGCCCTCGCCCCGGAGCGGGACGCCGGGCGCAACCCGGTCTTCCAGGCCGCGTTCACCCTGCACAACGCGCACCGCCGCCCGTTCGCGCTGCCGGGTCTGGAGGTGAGCCGGGTGGGCGACGGGGCGCAGAGCTCCGCGTTCGACCTCTCCCTCCACCTGACGGAGCGTCCGGACGGCACGGTGGCGGGCGAGTTCATCTACCCCACCGCGCTCTTCGACCGGGACCGGATCGAGCGGATGGCGCAGAACTTCCTGCACCTGCTCGACCAGGTGGTCGCCGCGCCCGGCACCCCGGTTGACCGGCTGGAGGCTGCCGCCCCGGCGGAGCGCGCCACGCTCACCGCCTGGGGCGAAGGGACGGCCCACCCGGCGGGCCGGGACCGGGACGGCCGCGGCCTGGTCCGGCTGGTGCTCGACCGGGCGGCCGCCACCCCGCGGGCGACGGCCGTCGCCGACGACGGCGGCCCGCTGGACTACGCGGGGCTGGCCGAGCGGGTGTCGTGGCTGGCCGGCCTGCTGCGCGTCGAGGGCGTACGCCCCGGCGACCCGGTCGCGGTCAGCCTGCGTCGCGGCCCGGATCTGGTGACCGCGCTCCTGGCCGTACTCGCCGTCGGCGGCGTCCTCGTGCCGCTGGCACCGGATCTCCCGGACGCCCGGCGGGACTTCCTCCTGACGGACTCCGGGGCGGAGCTGGTGCTCACCGAGGAGGCGCTGCGCGACCGCTTCGGGGACCGTCTCCGGGTCCGGGCCCTGGACGCCGAGTGGTCCGTCGCGGCCGGTGCCCCGAGCGCGCCGCCCGGTGTCCTCCCCCACCCGGCCGGCCCGGACGACGCGGCCTGCCTGGTGTACACCTCCGGGTCCACCGGCACCCCCAAGGGCGTGGTGGTGACGCACGGCGGGCTGCGCAACCGGGTGCTGTGGTCGGTGGAGGCGTACGCGATGACGGCCGCCGACCGGCTGCTCCAGAAGACCACCATCGGCTTCGACGCCGCCCTGTGGGAGTTCCTGTCCCCGCTGGTCTCCGGCGGCACCGTGGTGATGGCCCCGGCGGACGCGCACCGGGACCCGTCCGTGATGGCCGCCGCCATGGCCCGCCACGGGGTCACGCTGCTCCAGCTGGTGCCCTCGGTGCTGCGCCTGCTCGTCCAGGAACCGGCACTGGCCGGCTGCACGGCGCTGCGCCTGGTCAGCTCGGCGGGTGAGCCGCTGCCCGCCGATCTGTGCGAGCGGCTGCGCGCGGTCGTGCCCGGGGTCGAGATCTCCAACACCTACGGGCCCACCGAGTGCTCCATCGACTCGACCGCGCACCGCTACGCGGGCGAGGGACTGCCCGGTTCCGGCACGGTCGCCATCGGCGCCCCGCTGCCGGGCGTCGGCGTCTCCGTGGTGGACCCGGCCGACCTGCTGGTCCCGATCGGGGTGCCCGGAGAACTCTGCGTACGGGGCGTGGGGCTGGCCCGCGGCTATCTGGGCCGCCCCGGGCTGACCGCCGAACGCTTCGGCGTGGACCCGTACGCCACCGTGCCGGGCGGGCGCTGGTACCGCACCGGCGACCTGGTGCGCTGGCGGGCCGACGGCACCCTGGAGTTCCTGGGCCGGGCCGACGACCAGGTGAAGATCCACGGCGTCCGGGTCGAACCGGCCGAGATCGAGGCCCTGTTGCTGGCGCATCCGGGGGCCGCCGGAGCGGCGGTCGTGGCCCGGCCCGGCGCCCACGGCGAACTGGAACTGACCGCGTACGCCGTGCCGGCCGCCCCCGGGGCCGCCGACGCGGAGCTGCGGAAGGAGCTGCTGGCCCACCTCGCCGCGCGGCTGCCCGCCGCGGTCGTGCCGTCCCGGCTGGTGCTGCTGGACGCCCTGCCGCTGACCGCCAGCGGCAAGGTGGACCGGCGCGCGCTGCCCGGGCCGAAGGAGGCCGCGCAGTCGCCGGCCGCGGCGGACCCGGACCGTACCGCCCCGCGTACGGCGACCGAGCGGGCCGTCGTGGAGGCGATGGCCGCGGTCCTGGAAATCCCCGAACCCGGCTTGGACGACGACTTCTTCACCCTCGGCGGCCACTCGCTGCTCGCCATCCGGCTGGTACTCGGCCTGCGCCGCGCCTTCGGCATCGGGATGACGGTCGCCGACCTCTTCGCCGACCGCACCCCCGCCGCCCTGGCCGCCCGCATCGACCGGGCCACCGGCGCCGCCGACACCGCGGACGGCGGCATCGTGCCGGTGCCCCGGGACGGCGAGCCGCCGCTCTCCTTCGGCCAGCGGCGCATGTGGTTCCTGGACCAGTTGGAGCCGGGCAGCCAGGAGTATCTGATCCCGCTCGCGCTGCGGCTGCGCGGTCCGCTGGACACCGCCGCCCTCCGGGGCGCGCTGGACGAGGTGGCCCGGGCGCACGAGGTGCTGCGCACCCGGTACGCGGACCGGGACGGCAGCCCGGTGCAGCTCATCGACCCGCCGGGCCCGGTGGCGTTCCGGCTGGTGGACCTCACCGGGGCCGCCGGCGGCGCGGACGACGTGGCCGACCGCGCCCGGGAGCTGCTCGACGAGGCGCTGTGCACCCCCTTCGACCTGTCGGCCGAGCATCCGCTGCGCGTCACCGTGATCCGCGCCGCCCCCGAGGACCACTGGGTGGCGCTCGCCGCACACCACATCGCCTTCGACGCCTGGTCCACCAAGGTGTTCCTGCGCGACCTGGACACCGCCTACACCGCGCTCGCCGCCGGACGGTCCTCACCGCTGCGCCCCGGCCCGGTCCAGTACGCGGACTTCGCCGCCTGGCAGCGCGGCCGGGAGGACGGTCCGGAGACGGTCCGCCAGCTCGGCCACTGGCTGGGCCGCCTGGGCGGGCTCACCCCGGTCGAGCTGCCGTCCGACCGGCCCCGGACGGCCACCCGCGACGCCGCCGGGGACACCGTCATCGTCGATGTCCCGGAGGCCGTCGGCCGGGCGGTCACCGAGCTGGGCTCCCGGCACGGCGCGACCCCGTTCATGACCCTGCTCAGCGCCTTCCAGGTGCTGCTGCACCGCTACACCGGACGCACCGACATCGCGGTGGGCGTCCCGGTGGCCGCCCGCACCCGGGAGGAGACCGAGGGGCTGCTCGGCCTCTTCGTCAACAGCCTGGTGATCCGCACCGATCTGGGCGGCGACCCGGCCTTCGCAGGGCTGCTGGCCCGGGTGAAGGAGGTCTGCCTGGAGGCGTTCGCGCACCAGGACGTGCCGTTCGAGCAGCTCGTGGACGAGCTCGGGACGGAACGCGACCTGTCGCGCAACCCGCTGTTCCAGGTGATGTTCGAGCACCAGCACATGGGCGGGCTGACCACCACCCTCGGCGGGCTGTCGGCCGAACCGCTCAACGCGGGCCCGCGGACGGCCAAGTTCGACCTCACCCTGACCGTGAAGGAGCGCCCGGACGGGCGGATGCACTGCTGGTTCGAGTACGCGAGCGCGCTGTTCGACCGCGCCACGGTGGAGCGGCTGGCCGCCCACTACCTGCGGCTGCTGGAGTCGGTGACCGCCGCGCCGGAGACCTCTCTGGCCGCGCTGGAGCTGATGACCGGCACCGAGCGGCGGCAGCTGCTCGGCAGCTGGCCCGACCCGTACGCCGCCCGGCTGCCGGAGATCCTCCCCGAGGCCGAGCGCGACCTGACCGTACCGGAGCTGTTCGTCCGGCAGGCCGCCCGCACCCCGGACGCCACCGCCCTGGTCTTCGGTGCGCAAGAGGTCGGTTACGCCGCGCTGGAGGCGCGGTCGGCCCGGTTCGCCCGGCGACTGCGGGCTCTGGGCGCCGGTCCCGAGACGGTGGTGGCCTCCTGCCAGGAACGCGGGATCGACGCCGTGGTGACGCTGCTCGGTGTGCTGCGGGCGGGCGCGGTCTACGTACCGCTCGACCCCCGCCATCCGCGGCGGCGTCTCGCCCGGACCGTCGAGGACGCCGGGGCGCGGTTCGTGGTCACCACCGCCGAGCACGCGGCCGCCTTCACCGGCGACGGACTCCAGGTGCTGACCGCGGACGCCCTCGACGCCGGGGAGCTCACCACCGACGCGGCCGAGGGGCTGCCGGACGTCCCGGCGGCTCCGGAGAACCTCGCCTACATGATCTACACCTCCGGCTCCACCGGACAGCCCAAGGGGGTGATGATCGACCACCGCGCCTACGCCCACCACTGCCGGATCGCCGCCGACGCGTACGGCATCGGCCCCGGCGAACGGGTGGTCCAGCTCTCCTCACTGACCTTCGACGTCGCGATGGAGCAGATCGCCGCCCCGCTGCTGACCGGCGCCGCCGTGGTGATCGCCGATCCGCTGTTCTGGAGCCCGGCCGAACTCCCGGCCCGGCTCGCCGAGCACGGCGTCACGGTCATGGAGACCACCCCGGCCTACTACCGGGAGGCGATGAACTACGACACGAGCGTGCTCACCGGGCTCAAGCTGATCAACCTCAGCAGCGACGTGGTCACGGTGGCCGACGCCCGGCAGTGGGCGGCGAGCGGGCTGCCCGGCCGGTTCGTCTGCTGCTACGGCCCGACCGAGGCCACCGTCACCTGCCTGCTGCACACCGGGACGGTCGAGCACGACGGGAAGCGGGACACCGCCTCCATGCCGCTGGGCCGTCCGTTCGCCGGCACCCGGGCCTACGTCCTGGACGCCCGGCAGCGCCCGGTGCCGCTCGGCGTCCCCGGCGAACTCTGCGTCGGCGGCGTGCGGCTCGCCCGCGGCTACCACGGGCGGCCGGAACTGACCGCCGAGCAGTTCGTGCCCGATCCGTTCGGCGGAGCGGGCGAGCGGCTGTACCGCACCGGTGACCTGGTGCGGTACCGGCCGGACGGCACCCTGGAGTTCCTGGGCCGGATCGATCAGCAGGTGAAGATCCGCGGGCTGCGCATCGAGCTCGGCGAGATCGAGGCCGCCCTGACCGGGCATCCCGGTGTCGGCGCGGCGGCCGTCACCGCACCCGAGATCACCCCGGGCAACCGCCGACTGGCCGCCTACGTGACCGGCCGGGACGGCGCCGCCGCCCCGGACCCGGCCGTGCTCCGCGAGCATCTGCGGGAACGGCTGCCCGACTACATGATCCCGGCGCTGTGGACCTCCCTGGACACCCTGCCGATGACCGCCAGCCAGAAGATCGACCGCAAGGCCCTGCCCGCCCCGGCCACCACCGCCGAACGCGCCCATGTGGTGCCCCGGGATCCGGCCGAGGAGATGGTGGCCGCCATCTGGGCCGAGACGCTCGGCGTCGAACAGGTCGGCGCCGAGGACGACTTCTTCGACCTGGGCGGCCACTCGCTGCTGGCCACCCGGGTGCTCGCCCGGATCCGGGAGTCCTTCGCGGTGGACCTCCCGCTCCGCCGGCTCTTCGAGAACACCACCGTCGCCGCCCTCGCGGCGGCCGTCACCGAGGCCGTCGAGGCGGCCATCGCCCAGCTCTCCGACGCAGAGGTCGCGGAACTACTGAACCCGGAAGGCGCACGATGACGCACCAGACGCTCGACCCCGCGGCACTCCGCGCCCAGCTGCTGAGGCAGCGGCTGCGCGGGGCCGCCGCACCGGCTCCGTCCGACGGCATCGCCCGCGCCCCGCGCGGCGGCCCGCTGCCGCTCTCCTTCGCCCAGCAGAGGCTGTGGGTACTGGACCGGCTCGGCCCGGGCTCCACCACCTACCTGATGACGGCCGCGCTGCGGCTGCGCGGGCCCCTCGACGTCCGGGCGCTGCGCGGCGCGCTGGACGCGCTGGTGGCACGGCACGAGGTGCTGCGCACCCGCTACCCGGTCGTCGACGGCGATCCGGTCCAGGTCATCGACGCGCCCGCGCCGGTGGACCTCGCCGAGGAGGACCTGACCGGGCTGGACCCGGAGGACCGCGCCCGCCGCCTGGCCGCGCTCGGCACCTCGCGGCGGCAGCCGGTGGACCTGGCCGAGGGACCCGTGCTCCGTGCCGTACTGGCCCGGCGCGCGGCCGAGGACCACACGCTCTTCGTGACCGTGCACCACATCGCGGCGGACGGCTGGTCGGAGGACCTGCTGGTGCGCGAGCTGGCCGACGGGTACCGCAGGCTGACCGGCCCGGAGCGGCCGGCGCCCGCGCCGCCGGCCCTCCAGTACGCGGACTTCGCCCTCTGGCAGCGCGAACGGCTCACCGAGGAGCGCCTGGAGGACGGCCTCGGCTACTGGCGGAAGCGGCTGGCCGGGCTCGCGCCGCTGGAGCTGCCCACCGACCGGCCGCGTCCGGCGGTCCGGGACGAGACCGGGGCGGTCGTCCCGTTCACCGTGCCCGCAGAGGTCGCCGCCCGCCTCTCCCGGCTGGCCCGCGAGCACGGCGCCACCCCGTTCATGGCCGCTCTCGCCGCGTTCCAGGTGCTGCTGAGCCGGTACACCGGCAGCACCGACATCGCGGTCGGCACCCCGGTCTCCGGCCGGGACCGGGCCGAGACGCAGGAGATGCTGGGCCTCTTCCTGAACACCCTGGTCCTGCGCACCGATCTCTCGGGCGACCCCGGCTTCGCCGAGGTGCTGACCCGGCTGCGGGAGGGCGCGCTGGACGACTACGGCCATCAGGAGGTGCCCTTCGAGCGGCTGGTCAACGCCCTCGCCCCGGAGCGCGATCCCTCCCGCACACCGCTATTCGGCGCGATGTTCCTCTGGGAGGGTGCCGACGGACAGGCCCCCGGAGGGGCCGACGGCGGCGGTACGGGGACGTTGACGGTGGAGCGGCAGGCGGTCGGCGAGACCACCGCCAAGTTCGATCTGACGCTCAGCGTCACCGAGCGGCCGGACGGTTCGCTCTCCGGCGGCCTCAACTACGCCACATCGCTGTTCGACCCGGCCACGGCGGCACGCATGGCCGGCCACTTCACCCGGCTGCTCGCCGCCGCGGTCGCCGACCCGGACGCGCCGGTCGGCGGTCTGGAGCTGATGTCCGGGCCGGAGCTGCACGAGGTGGTGCACGACTGGAACGACACCGCCACCCGCTTTCCCTCCGGCACGCTGCACGGGCTGTTCGAGGCCCGGGCGGCGGCCACCCCGGACGCCGTGGCGGTCACCGACGAGGCCGGGACGCTCAGTTACGCGGAACTGAACCACCGGGCGGATGCCGTGGCCGCCGCGCTCAGGGCCCGGGGCGCGGGCCCCGGCACCGTCACCGGGGTGTGCCTGGAACGCTCCCGCGGCCTGCTGGTGGCCCTCCTCGGGGTACTCAAGGCGGGCAGCGCCTATCTGCCACTGGAGCCGGAACTCCCCCCGGAGCGGCGCCGGTTCATGGTGACCGACTCCGGCGCCCGGATCCTGCTCACCGACGCCTGGGCCGCACCTTCCGGCGTGCCCGCCGAGGTCGCGGTCCTGCCGCTGGCGCGCGGCGGACTGCTCCCGGACGGCGTCCCGGGCCGGGCCGGAGCCGCGCCCGGTCCGGGCGACGCCGCCTACGTGATCTACACCTCCGGATCCACGGGCCGCCCCAAGGGGGTGCTGGTCGAGCACCGGGCGATCGTCAACCGGCTGCACTGGATGCAGCGGGAGTTCGGCCTCGACACCACCGACCGGGTGCTCCAGAAGACCCCGATGGGCTTCGACGTCTCGGTCTGGGAGTTCTTCTGGCCGGTGTCCGCCGGCGCCACCCTGGTGATGGCCAGCCCCGGCGGCCACCGGGACCCGGCCTATCTGGCCCGGACCATCGCCGAGGAGTCCATCACCACCCTGCACTTCGTGCCGTCCATGCTCCGGGCCTTCCTCGCGGGCCCCGTCCCCGAGCTGCCCTCGCTGCGCCGCGTCGTGTGCAGCGGGGAGGCGCTGCCGGGGGACCTGGTCACCGCCTCGGCCGAACGCCTCGGGATCGCCCCGCACAACCTCTACGGCCCGACCGAGGCCGCCGTGGACGTCACCAGCGCCCCGTGCGTCCCCGGCCGACGGGTCACCATCGGCAGGCCCATCTCCAACACCCGTACCTACATCGTGGACGCGGCACTGCGGCCGGTGCCGGTCGGAGTCCCCGGCGAACTGCTGCTCGGCGGCGTCCAGCTGGCCCGCTGCTACGTCGGCAGACCGGCGCTGACCGCCGAGCGCTTCGTCCCCGACCCCTTCGGCGGGACGCCCGGCGGACGGCTGTACCGCACCGGCGACCTGGCCCGCCATCTGCCGGACGGCTCCATCGACTATCTGGGCCGGCTGGACCACCAGGTCAAGATCCGCGGCCAGCGCATCGAACCGGGCGAGATCGAGGAGGTCCTCCACGAGCACCCCGCGGTCGCCTCCGCGGCCGTCGCGGTGCACGAGCAGCAGCTGGTGGCCTATCTCACCGGCCACCCCGCACCGGCCGCCCCGGGCACCGCCCGCCCCGACACCGGCGAGATCCGGGCCTGGCTGCGCGAGCGGCTGCCGGACGCCATGGTGCCCGCCGACTGGATGGTGCTGGACGCCCTGCCGCTGACCGCCAGCGGCAAGACCGACCGCAAGGCGCTGCCCGCCCCCGACCGCAGCCGCGACAGCCGGGCGGGTGAGTACACGGCACCGCGCACCCCCGTGGAGCGGGCGATCACCGAGGAGCTGGCCGCCGCGCTGGACCTCGACCAGGTCGGCGTCCACGACCGGTTCTTCGACCTGGGCGGCGACTCCATCCGGGCGATCCGCGCGGTGGGCGCCCTCCAGGGGCGGGGCCTGGCCCTGTCCGTACAGCACCTGTTCACCCATCCCACCGCCGCACAGCTGGCCACCGTCGCCACCGAGACCGCAGGCGGCGGGCAGGGACCCGGGCTGGTCGCGCCGTTCGCCCAGCTGGACCCGGCCGACCGGGAGCGGCTGCCGGACGGGCTGGCCGACGCCTACCCGCTGGGCGAGGTCCAGGCCGGGATGGTGTACGAGCTGCTGGCCGGCCCGGAGGCCAACACCTACCAGAACGTCAGCAGTTTCCACTTCGCCGACGACGGCCCGTTCTCCCTCCCGGCGCTGCGCGAGTCGATACGGCGGCTCGTCGACCGGCACGAGATCCTGCGCACCTCCTTCCGGCTGTCCGGCTTCTCCGGGCCGCTCCAGCTGGTGCACCAGCATGCCGAGGCCGAGGTCGGGTTCACCGATCTGCGCGGGCTGACACCGGACGAACAGCGAGCCGCCATCGCGGAGTTCCGCGCCGCCGAGCAGCACATACCGTTCGATCTGGAACGCGCCCCGCTGCTGCGCTACCACGTGCACCGCACGGGTGAGCGCGCCTGGACCCTCACGCACACCGAGTGCCACGCCATCCTGGACGGCTGGAGCCACCATTCGGTGATCCAGGAGATCCGCGCCGACTACGGCCGCGTCCGGGACGACGCCGACTGCGCCGTCACCCCGCCTCCGCGTGCCCGCTACGCCGACTTCATCGCGCTGGAGCGGGCCTCGCTCGCATCGGCGGAGGACCGCGCCTTCTGGCAGGGCAGGATCGGCGGCTTCCCCCGCCTGGAGCTGCCCGCGCCCACCGCGCTCGCCGAGTCCGGCGGGCCCGCCCACGAGGTCCGGGTCTCCTGGGCCGAACTGGACCCGGCACTGCGCCGGCTCGCCGCCCGTACCGGCACCTCGCTGAAGACGGTGCTCTACACCGCCCATCTGAAGCTGATGGGCCTGATCTCGGGGCAGCGCCGCTTCTTCGCGGGCGCCGTGTGCAACGGCCGCCCCGAACTGCCGGACGGCGACGAGGTGCGCGGCATGTACCTCAACACCGTGCCGTTCGCGGTGGACCTGGACGCGTCCAGCTGGGAGGAGCTGCTGCGCGCGGTCTTCGCCGAGGAGGCGGCCCTCTGGCCGCACCGCCGCTATCCGCTGCCCGCCATGCAGCGCGAGTGGGGCGGCGGCGTCCCGCTGGTCGACGTGATCTTCGGCTATCTCGACTTCCATGTGCTGGACCACTCCGCCACCGCGCCGGAGGCCGTCACCGACAGCAGCCCCAACGAGTTCACCTTCGACGTGTGGACCTTCCCCGGCGAACTGCGGATGACCTGCCGCCCCGGCTGGGCCGGACGGGCCCGGCTGGAGGCGATGGCCGCCACCTTCGTGGAGGTGCTGCGGACCATGGCCGAGCGGCCGGAGGCCGCCCCCGGCGCCTTCCACGCCGCCGAGCTGGCCCGGCCCACCACCACCCCGGCGCCCCGTCCCCTGCCGCCCGAGGTGACCCTGCCGGAGCTGATCGCCGGCCGCTCCCGGCCGCAGGACGTGGCACTGGTCGACGGGGATTCCACCGTCACCTACGGCGAACTGGAGGCCCGTGCCAACCAGTTCGCCCACCTGCTGCGGGCTCGCGGGGTCCGGGCCGAGGTACCCGTCGCGGTCTGCCTGGAGCGCGGCCCGGAGACGGTGATCGCCCTGCTCGGCGTGGTGAAGGCGGGCGGCTGCTACGTCCCGGTCGACCCGGAGTACCCCGAGGAGCGGATCGGCCATCTGCTCGCCGACTCCGGCGCCGGACTGCTGGTCACCCGCGCCGCGCTGGCCGACCGGCTGTCCGGACTGCTCACCAGCGGCGTCCGGACCGTGCTGCTGGACACCGAACGGGCCGAGCTGGAGGCTCAGCCGCGGACCGATCCGGGTGCGGGCACCGCTTCGGACAACACCGCCTACGTCATCTACACCTCGGGATCCACCGGGCGTCCCAAGGGCGTCCAGGTCACGCACCGCAACGTCGTGCGCCTGGTGCACGGCGAGAACCACGCGGAGATCGGGCCTCACGACACCGTGCTGGTGGTCTCCCCGCTGGCCTTCGACGCCTCCGCCTTCGAGCTTTGGGGCACGCTGGCCAACGGCGGCCGGCTGGCGTTCGTCCCGCCCGGCACCCCCACCACGGCAGGCATCGCCGAGGTCCTGCGGGAGCGGCGGGTGACCGTGGCGTTCCTGACCACGAGCCTGTTCCACCTGATGGTGGAGAGCTGCCCCGAGGCGCTGACCGGGCTGCGTACGCTGCTGACCGGCGGGGACGTGCTCTCCGCCGGACGGGTGCGGACCGCGCTCGGCCACGGGCTGCGGGTCAGCAACATGTACGGGCCGACCGAGTGCACCACCTTCGCCACCGGGCAGCACGCCCTCACCGTGGAGCAGACGGACCGGCCCCTCCCCATCGGCCCGCCGATCGCGCACACCACCGCGCTGGTCACCGACGAGGACCTCGACCCGGTCCCCTACGGCGTCCCCGGCGAACTGCTGCTCGGCGGCCCGGGGGTGGCCCGCGGCTATCTCGGCCGGCCGGGGCTGACCGCCGACCGCTTCGTCCCCGACCCCACCGGCACCTGGCCGGGCGGCAGGCTCTACCGGACCGGTGACCTGGTCCGCCAGGACCCGGACGGTGTCCTCCACTTCCTGGGCCGCCGCGACCACCAGGTCAAGGTGCGCGGCCACCGCATCGAGCTCGGCGAGGTGGAGGCCGGACTGAACGGCCTGCCCGGCGTGCACGAGGCCGCTGCGGCCGTACGTCCGGGCCCGGACGGCGACAAGCAGCTGGTCGGCTATGTCGTCCCGGAGGAGCACGCGGCCTTCGACCCGGCGGCCCTGCGCGCCGCGCTGCGGCAGCGGGTGCCGGCCTTCCTGGTGCCCAGCGCCTGGGTCCGGCTGGACGAGCTGCCGCTGAACGCCAACGGCAAGCTGGACCGGGCCGCGCTGCCGGCGCCGGGCGGCGTCGTCACCCGCGGCGAGGTGGTCGCTCCGCGCACCGCCGCCGAGCGGGCCCTGGCCGAGGTGTGGGCGGAGGTCCTGAACCTCGAACGGGTGGGCGTCCACGACGACTTCTTCCTGCTCGGCGGACACTCCCTGCTGATTCTGCGGGCCATCGCACTGCTGCGGGAACGCCACGGCCTGGAACTGACCGTGCGGGCCTTCGTGGAGCACCACACCCTGGACGCCGTCGCCGCCGCGGCGGAACGCGGCGGGACGGGCGGCACCTCGCGCAGTGCCCTGATGTGGCTGCGCAGGGAAGGCGGACAGGCGCCCCTCTTCTGCGTCCACCCCGGGGGCGGCAGCGCCCACTGGTACCAGCGGCTGGTCCCGCACCTGGCCGAGGACCTGCCGGTCGCCGCCCTGGAGTGGCCCGGACTCCAGTCCGGCCCCGGGAAACCGGTGCCCACCGCCGCGGAGATGGCCGAGCGGTACGTCACCGAGATCCGGCGGGCCCGCCCGCACGGTCCCTACCGGCTGCTCGGCTGGTGCGGCGGCAGCGGGATCACCGCCGAGATGGCGGACCGGCTGAGGGCGGACGGCGAGGAGGTGACGTTCATCCTGCTCGACCCGGGCCTGGACAGCCACGAACGGCAGGGCCTGTGGGAGGAGTTCCGGCTGATCGAGAGCTGCACCGCCAAGCTGGAGGAGCTGGCCGCGGCCGGCCCGGAGGAGGACACGGGTGCGCTGCGCGACGAGATCCTGAAGCTGCTGAACCATCTGGTGGACGACGCGGACCCGGAGACCGGGATCGTGCTCCCCGAGCGGAACGGGGCCGGGGTCTGGCTCCCGTCGGCACGGATCTGGCGCGAGGTGATGGAGATGACCCTCACCTACCGGCACCGCTACTTCCCCGGCACGCTGCACCTGATCATCAGCGACGAACTCGCCCGGGGCGAGCACGAGGTGGCTCTCGGCCAGACCTACGAGGAGTACCTGGACCGCTGGCGGGAGCTGAACGCCGCCGTCGAGGCCCACCGGGTCCCCGGCGACCACTTCGGCGTCATGCGCCTCCCCCATGTCACGTCCCTGGCCGAGACCCTGGCCGAACTGCTGGGCTGACCCCGGCGCAGGATACCGACGGAGCCCGGCCGGACCATCCGGCCGGGCTCCGTGCTGTCCGCACGCCGGGGCAGGGCCGCATCCGGGGCCCGGAGCCCGTATGCCGAGCGGGGCCCGTACGCGGGGCGGCCCCCTCTCTGGGGCCGGGAGCGCGTACGCGGGTGGGGGCTCGCGGCCGACCGGTCCGCCCGGCCTCCGTACGCGGAGCCGGACGCCGGCCGCGTACGGCCGGTCCGGCCGTACGCGGCGGGCTCTCGCAGCGGGTCGGCGGACGGCCTCGTACCGGCGGCGGGCACAGCAAAGGACGGGGTGCCCGGCCGATGCGGCCGGACACCCCGTCGGAGGGTGTGTCGCGCTGTCAGTCGTGCTGGTCGACGGCGACGAAGCGGAGTTCGGAGGTGTACGCGTTGCCCTGGTCGTCGGTGAGCCACGCGTGCTCGGGGGTGGGCAGCATCTCGGTGACGGTGAGCTTGGCCTCCGGATCCTTCCGCGCCAGCCGCCGCGCGGCCTTGGCCAGGATGTTCACGTACACCGGCGCGTCGAAGTCCACGTAGAACG
>NZ_JBEZVN010000048.1:0-32744 GCF_040636995.1 Streptomyces sp. NPDC032161
CAGCGAACACAGGGAAGGCGGCGTACAGCTCACGCCCCATCCCGGCCCGCTGGCTGCCCTGCCCCGAGAACAGAAACGCCAACCGCCCCTGTGCCACAGCCCCACGGCTCCGTACGACCCGAGACGCAGGCTCTCCCGAGGCCAGCGCGGTAAGCTCGTTCAGCAAGGTCTCCCGGTCCCCGCCGAGGACGACCGCCCGGTTCTCGTGAGAGTCGCGTGAGGTCACCAGCGACAGCGCTACCGTGTCCGCGTCCAGCTCGGACCGGTCCGCCACGAACGTCCGCAGCCGCTCGGCCTGCGCGCGCAGGGCGTCCTCTCCGCGGCCGGAGACCAGCCACGGTACTACCGCACCGACCGGCTCTTGCGCACCCCTGCCACCGGACGCGGACCCAGGCTCGGTCGCCGGCATCCCCTGAAGGACCATGTGGCAGTTGGTGCCGCCCATCCCGAACGAGCTGACGCCCGCGAGTGCGGGCCCGGACTCCGGCCAGTCCGCCAGCGACTGCTGGACGCGCAGGTTGAGTTCGTCCAGCGGGATGCGCGGGTTCGGCGTCTCGTAGTGGAGGCTGGCCGGGATCTTGTGCATATGGAGGGACAGGGCGGTCTTGAGGAGGCCGACCATTCCGGCGGCACCCTCCAGGTGCCCCACGTTCGTCTTGGCCGAGCCGACCGTCAGCGGCAGTCGGCGGCCGGTGGCCGTGCCCAGGACGTCGCCCAGGGCGGATGCCTCGATGGGGTCGCCCAGGGCGGTGCCTGTGCCGTGCAGTTCGACGTACTGGACGTCCGCGGGGTCGATGCCAGCCCGCTCGTACGCCAGCCGCAGTACCTCGCTCTGCGCGGCCGCACTCGGCACGGTGAGGCCGTCGGTCGCGCCGTCGTTGTTGAGCGCGCCGCCGCGGATCACGCAGTAGACGCAGTCGCGGTCGGCGAGCGCCTTTGCGAGGGGCTTGAGGAGTACGGCCCCGCCGCCCTCGCCACGGACATAGCCGTTGGCCCGGGCGTCGAAGGTGTAGCAGCGGCCGTCCGGTGACAGCCCGCCGAACCGATCGGCGGCGAGGGCGCTTTCGGGCACGATGTTGAGGTTGACGCCTCCTGCGACGGCGAGTTCGCAGCTGCCCGAGCGCAGGCTCTCGCAGGCCTGGTGGACGGCGACCAGACCGGAGGACTGCGCGGTGTCCACGGTGAGACTGGGGCCGCGCAGCCCGAGGGTGTATGACACCCGGTTGGCGATGATGGCGCACTGTGTCCCGGTCAGCGAGTGCTGGGTGACGGCCGACAGCCCCTGACGGTTCAGCAGCACCGAGTAGTCGTTGGCGATCGCGCCGACGAAGACACCCGTGCGGCTGCCCCGCACCTGCCACAGAGGGATGCCGGCGTCTTCGAAGGCCTCCCAGGACAGTTCCAGCATGAGCCGCTGCTGGGGGTCCATCATCGAGGCTTCACGCGGGGATATGCCGAAGAATCCGGGGTCGAACTCGTCCACCCGGTCGAGAAATGCTCCGTGCCGTGCGGCGGGGGGAAGTTCCTCGGAATTCCAGCGGTCTTCGGGAACTTCGCTGATTGCATGCCGTGCGTCTCTCAGCAGTTTCCAGAACGCGCTTTTGTCGGCGGCCTCAGGGAGCCGGCAGGACAGCCCCACGATGGCGATTGCGTCGTCCGGCATCCCGACCTCGGTGAAGCCGTCGCGGAATTGAGGCATGCGACCGTTATCCCCCATTAAGTGAAATACATGAGACAGCACCCTGCGGCACATGCAAAGGCAGTTGCCGACTTTAATCAAATGATGGTCGGCCCCTACACCCCTATCGATCCCCTAGTGGTCGCTGAAAGGCGCGGGGAGCAGGGGTGGAAGCGCCGAGAGGTACGGGTCTCTGCGCGGGAAACCCGTACCCCTCGGTGTCACTTCAGGCGGATGGAGCTTCCACGGAGAGTGAGTGCCGGAACACGTTCCGCGGGTCCCAGCGCGCCTTGACCGCCTGCAGCCGCGGATAGGCGCCCTTGTAGTACAGCTCGGACCACGGCACCCCGGAAGTGTTCCACTCCGCGTCCGCGAGGTCGGCGTCCGGGTAGTTGACGTACGCGCCATCGGCCGACCCGCCGGGCACCGGTACGCCGCCGGTGTCCGCGTACACGTCCCGGTACAGCTCGCGGAGCCACCGCTCATGGACCGGGTCCTGCGCGGGGTCCTCCCAGGTCGTCACGTACACGATCTTGAGGACGGAGTCCCGCTGCGCCACCGCGGTCCGGTCCGCAGGAGCGGCGTTGACCTTGCCGCCGTAGGCGATCAGCGCGACAACCCCCGCCGGATTGTCGTAGTCCGTGCCGGTCAGGTGTGCGTACAGGGTGCCGATCTGCCGGTCGTCGAAGCTCCGGCGCGCGTACGCCGCCTTGATCTTGGCCCTGCCGGTCATGTCGCCGTCCCCGGCAATCCCGGGCCAGCGGGTCGAGTGCAGCCACGGCAGCCGCCGGGTGTCGCCGTACGGCTGCACGCCCACGCCCTCGGACACGGCAGCCAGGTACGTCTGCAGCCTCTTCTCTGCGTCCGGGCCGGTCGCGTCGAGCTGCGTGGTCATCGCGAGGGCGTCGGACTGGCTGCGGGTCAGGGCCAGCACGCTGTAGAGGTCGCACCAGGGGGAGTCGGGGCCGCTGTTCTGCTCGAACCACCTGCCGTGATTGCGGACCAACCGCGCGAAGTCCGCCTCGTCAAGCCCCTCCCACGGCCACGCCGTGGTGTTCAGGAGCACCTCGGACGGCGGCTGCGGCAACAGTCGGCCGGGCTCCGGCGGTACGTCCGCGTCGGCGGTGCGCAGCCAGTACCTGACGACCACGCCGAAGTTGCCGCCGCCGCCCCCGGTGTGGGCCCACCACAGATCACGGTGGGGATCGTCGGGCTCGCGCGTCGCGATCACGGTCCGCGCGTCGCCCGACTCGTCGACCACGACGACCTCGACCGCGTGCAGATAGTCGACGATCGAGCCGTGCATCCGCGACAGCGGGCCGTAGCCCCCGCCGAGGATGTGCCCGCCCGCACCCACATCGGGGCACGCCCCGCCGGGCAGCGTCACGCCCCACACCCGGAACAGCGTCTTGTAGGCCGCGCCCAGCGTGGCACCGGCCTCGACGACGAACGCGCCGCGCTCTTCGTCGAATCCGACCGCCGACAGCCGTGACATGTCGATCATCACACGCACATCGGGATGCGCCACGAAGTCCTCATAGCAGTGCCCTCCACTGCGCACCGCGACTCGCTTCCCCGCCCGTACGGCCCGGGAAAGGACCCGCTCTATTTCAGCGGCCGAACCCACCAGATGTATCTCGTCCGGCTCGCCGACGAAGCGCAGGTTCTCACCCCGTCGTAAGTCCTCGTACCTGATGTCGCCGGGGGTCACGGGATTGATGTGCTTCACCGTGCTTCTCCTGCCTTCCGAAACGGACGTCAAACCGTCCTGTTGCGGTCGGATACTAATCCACCGGTCCTGCAGGGTAATTGGTGAGATCCGGGGAGAAGGGAAGTGGCGCGATGTGCGCGACGGCGGTGATGGCCGGGCCCAGACCCGGTGCCGGTGGTGGCGCGGGTGGCGTCGGCCCGGATGAAGCGGTCGAAGGCGGTCGGGAGGAAGCTGGCCGGGAAGCCTGGACCGTGGTCGCGGACCTCGATGCGGATCTGTCCGTTGTCGTGGAGGCCGGCCACGGCTATGGGGCCGTGGCCGTGCTGCTGGGCGCTGTGGATCAGGTTCGTGACGGCTCTCTCCAGCCGGTCCTCGGGGATTGCGGCGGCACGGCCGGCGGGGCAGTCGACGTGGGTGTTCTGCTGGGCTCGAGCCGGTGCAGGACGTTCACCGTCTTCCGAAGGCGCCGCATGGGCGAACCGGACCGCCCGACCTGCTGTTCCCAGAGGTGTGGGGCGGTGTGGTGCGGACCGACTCCGATCACCCCGAGCCGGGCTTCGTCGTCACGCTTGCCCTGACAGGGCCTGTTCGTGCGCCGGAGCAGCAGGCGGTCCAGCTCTGGAGCCTGTTCCGCCACCAGAGCGCGGTCATGGGCGGTGGCCTCCAAAGCCAGGGTGATCAGGTGTCCAGGTGAGTTGGCGCCGAAGTCGGGGATGTCCCTGGTCTCGACGTGCCGGCCAGCGCCTCGACGGCGCTTGTCCAGTTCCGTCCGGTAGACCGGGAAGTCACCCTCGCCCGAGTCGGGGGTGGCCCGAGGACCAGGCGGCTCGGACGCGGTGGTTGCGTTGAGCCCGTGATCGGCCACCAACAAGACGGCAAGAGCGACTGCCTCCATGCGGTTTGGGAAGAGGCGTTCCCAGGTGGCTGCGGTGTTGCCGGCGCCCGTCGCTCGGAGGCAGCGCGAAACGATCCTGGTGCGGCTTCCGTCGGATCCGACTGGATCCCCGAGGGTTCCGGCAGTGTCGGCGGTGTCGATGGAATCCAAACGCCGCGTCGATGGAGTCGGTGAGATCCAAGGCGACGCCGGCGAAGGAGCGTGCAAGCTTGGGGGAATGGCTACTGGATCGCCCGGATCTGCGATGTTCACCCATCGAGCGAGACTGGCCGGACGGGCGCCGAGAGGTGCCGATGAACTGGTGGGGTGGGGATTGAGGCGGTCAAAGACAGCGCGGGGCATCGCGAGCGGAGCGCCCAGGGTGAGTAGCAGCTCCACGTTCAGCTCGGGGTGGGCGTGGAGCGCTTCGTAGGTGACGACTGTGCCCAAGGAGTGGACGATTACGACCTGGGGACGGTGCTTGGGTGATGGGTTGAAGTCGAACATCAACTGGCTTGTGTCCTGGGCGTTTTCGTCACCCGGGGCAGTGTGGGTTCCAGCACAGTGGCCGGATTCTCCGGGCCCTTCGGGTTGTGGGCGGTCAGGGCGGCTCCGACCCTGCCCGGCCACAACTGGGGCAGGGCTAGTAGAGTGCCGAGGGGTACGTTGCATCGCGTCAACAACCGTCCGTGGTCATGGACGTGGCTGCTTTGCACCGGCTGATCGGCCGTTACCGCGAACTGCTGGGCATTCGGATGATCGATCCGTCACCGGCTACGACGAGGCAGACCGACTGCTCGGACTGCCTCGCGGGCCGTTCACCCGCTGCGGCGGCGGGCCCTGTGCCGGCTGCGGGGGCTGCTCTCCTGGCCCGTCAGGTGAGTGAGTCCGCTGCGTCCTTATCACCACCAACGCGATCTGTCACCGAATATGAGGAGAAGCACTTCCCCAATGAACACCGTTTCGGAGATGAAGACGGTTCTCAGCATCAAGGGCTCAGTGGAGGTCGGGCAGGCAGGCAAGGTCCTCGACGACAACATGACGGACGTCTTCGGGTTGGGCTCCCCGGGCTTCGTCGAGCTGCGCAGTCGGGGCGAGGCCATGTTCGGCATCGCCGTCCGTGGCGGCGAATCCACCATGAGCAGGACGATCGTCTGCACCGGCGCACGACAGGAGCCGTCGCATGCGGTCACCGGCTGAGTCGAGCGCATTCGTGATCGGCAGCGCCATCGTGCTGCCACCCGCGGTGGAGTCCGTCGCCGAGGCTGTGCGTTCGGGGAGGATCACCGAGGAGGAGCGTGAGCGGCTGGGGGTGACGAGCGTGCACGTCGGCGCGGAGCCGGCGCCGGTGCTTGCTGCGGCCGCGGCTCGTGCCGCTGCCGACGAGGCGGGGATCGAGCCCGAACAGGTTGGTCACCTGCTGCACGGACACACCTATTACCAGGGGCACGACTTCTGGTCACCCGCGCATTTCATCGCGCACGAAGCCGGCTTCGATCAGTGCGTTCCGATGTCCGTTGGGCAGATGTGCAACAGTGGCGCCGCGGCGCTGGGTATCGGCGTCGAGCGTGTTCGGCGCACGGCCTCCGGCGAGCCGGTCTTGAGTGTGGTGACCACGGCGGACACGTTCGGCGGCAACGGCTTCGACCGGTGGGGCAGCGACTACGACACCGTGTACGGCGACGGCGCCACCTGCGTGATCCTGTCCCCGGAGGCCGGTGTCACGAGTGCGCCCGCCCTGCGTGTCATCGCGCTGGACTCGCGTGCTCGGCCGCAGTTCGAGGCCATGTTCCGCGAGGGCGACACATTCGGCACCGTCCCTCACGAGTTGCGGGCGACCATCGACGTGAAGTCCACCAAACGCGCCTTCTTCGAACGTTCCGCCGGGACCTCCGAATTCCGCGACGCCGCGGTCAAGACGGTCGGTGAACTCGTCGACGGGGTGCTCGACATGGCCGGTGTGGATGTCGCCGACGTGGCGGCGACGATGCTCCCCCGGCTCAGCCCCAAGGTGCTCGAACTCATGTATGCCGAGGCGATCGATCCTCGGCTGGCGTCGACGCTGCACAGTGAGCGCGACGTGACCGGGCATCTGGGTGCGGGCGACTTCCTCGCGAACCTGGATCACCTGCGGCGCACCGACCTCGTCGCCGACGGGCAGTACGCGCTCCTCATAGGTGCCGGCGGCGGGTTCACTTGGTCGGTCGCGCTCGTGCAGAAGGTGTGCCCCGCGATCCCGCGCACCTGATCGCTCCCCCGCGTGTTCCGCAACGCACCCACACCCTGAAGTGCCCGACGACGTCTGGATTGGCAAGCGGGAACGGGGCTTTGGCCCGGAACCGGGCGTGGGCCAGGATGCCCCACCACGTCTCGCGCGGGTGGTGGGCGATCCGATCGAGAGCGGCGGTCCGGGCCGGGAGCCGCGGGGATTGGGGGGATTGCCGGTCGACACGACGGCCCCTCCCCACACGAGCGCGGTGACGTCGGGGAGGGCGGGGCGGGGCGGGATGGGGTGTACGGGCCAGGATGCGGTGCAGTTGACCCGGTCCGGGGCCGCGGCGGCGTGGCGGTTGTTGGCGCCGCTGCCGCGGTTGTCCAGGACGACGGAGATGTTGTTGGCCGTGATGGAGAAGGTGCTGGCGGATACCCACTGGCCCAGGTGGGAGCACTGGTTGATCTCGAAGGATCCGATCTGGTTGCTCGACTTCTGGGTGAAGTCGCGGTTGAGGTTCCGCCGAGATGCGGAGTGTAATGACGGGTAGTCAGATGATTTTCATGAGAGGAACATGACCACGGCTGCCCCCAGGAAATACTCCAAGACCGCGGAGTTAGGGTTTGACGATCAATAACTGGCTGTCTGAGGTTCCCCCGAGATGCGGCGGGTGATGAAAGAGGGTCAGGTGGGTCTCATGAGAGGAGCCCATACGATGCCCGCACCGAGGAAATACCCGCTGGAGTTGCGTGAGCGTGCGGTGCGGATGTACCGCGCTTCCGAGCCAAAGCCGGTGATCCGCCGTCTGGCCGAGGAACTCGGTGTGCACCACGAGGCCCTGCGGGGCTGGATCCGTGTGATTTACTGATCGCTTCAGAATGAGTTGAGCTGTGCGCCTTGTGCTCGACGATCTTGGTTGGCAGTGTGTCCGGGGTGCGTGCTGATCTTGTTTCTGACGACCTGTGGGAGCGGGTTGCTCTGCTGCTGCCGCCTGCTCCTGAAC
Organism: Streptomyces sp. NPDC032161; assembly: GCF_040636995.1. Classification (NCBI taxonomy): domain Bacteria; kingdom Bacillati; phylum Actinomycetota; class Actinomycetes; order Kitasatosporales; family Streptomycetaceae; genus Streptomyces; species Streptomyces sp. NPDC032161. The sequence continues at coordinate 7,479 of NZ_JBEZVN010000048.1, forward strand.
GACGTCACCGCTATCCCGGGCGGCTGCGAGTTCCGGACCGAGTGGCACTCGCCGGCGTCATGTACGTGCTGCGGACCGGTGTGGCCTGGCGCGACGTACCCGCACAGACCGTGGGCTGCTCCGGGGTGACGGCCTGGCGCCGGTTGCGGGACTGGACCGAGGCAGGCGTCTGGCCACGCCTGCACGCCGCCCTGCTGGCCGAACTGCGCCGCGCCGGCCTGCTGGACCTGGACGACTGCGCCGTGGATGGGTCGCACGTCCGGGCCCTCAAAGGGGGGATCACGTTGGCCCCTCGCCCGTCGACCGCGCCCGCCCCGGCTCGAAACACCATGTGATCGTCGACCGCCACGGAACCCCGCTCGCCGTCACGCTCACCGGCGGCAACCGGCACGACGTCACCCAGCTCCTGCCGTTGCTGGACGCGGTCCCACCGATCCGGGGCCTGCGGGGACGCCCCCGCCGCAAGCCCCGGCGCCTGTACGCCGACCGGGGCTACGACTTCGACAAGTACCGCCGCCTGCTATGGAAACGCGGTATCAAGCCGTTGATCGCCCGACGCGGCGTCGCCCACGGCTCAGGACTGGGCAAGGTCCGCTGGGTCGTCGAGCGCGCCTTCGCCTGGCTGCACCAGTTCAAACGGCTCCGCACCCGCTACGAGCGACGCGCAGATCTCCACCAGGGCCTGCTGGAACTGGCCTGCAGCCTCATATGCCTGCGCCGCCTGCGAACCTCATCCTGAAGCGATCAGTTGGCTACGCTGAACCACCCCGGCCGCACCTCGTTCAGAAGCGGTTGCAGCGACCGCACTGCGGACCGCAGGTCCTCATCCGTAACGTCAAGAGGCTCCGGCAGGCTCAGCCCATACCCACGCAGCCGCCAGAGATCGAAGACTTCGCTCCCGTCGGCTGCAAAGTCCACATCGACCTCAGTGCCGTTGCCGCATACGAAACGGCACCCTGCCCCATGAACCTTGTAGGAGTAGGTGCCGATGTGACCGCTCCGGTTGATCCGGCGCGAACGGGCCAGGCCGACGACGTCCGCCAGCCGCTCAACCGAGGGGATCGCCACCCTCATGGCCTCGTCAACCGCGTTCAGAGCGTGGACGTAACCGAGCACGAGGTCTCGTGCAACCCCAACCCCGTCCATACGGCACTATCCCCCTGAGCCCTTGGCTGAAGGGATTGTTCCATGGGGCCGCCAGCGCCTCCGCAAGACGGCATTCTGAAACCATCAGTTATACGTCGGGTTCGACGGGTCGGCCGAAGGGTGTGCAGGTGGCGCACCGGGGTCTGGTCAATCATGTGGTGTGGGCGGCACGTGAGTTGGCGGGCCGGGGTTCGGGTGGTGCTCCGGTGACCGCATCGCGCATGGAGCAGACCCTGGCCATGACAGCGATGGCAGTGACGCTCCGCCGGGATCCGGAGGCGCCCCCAGGGGCCGTCCCGTAATCCCCGGCGGGCGTGCGGCGTCGGCTACGGCACCTCGCTGGCGTTGTCGGAAGCGCCCGAATACATCCAGTATTCGGGCGTCCCTCCGCCTGGCGACGCACCGCATCTGACGCCCCACGCTGATCCACCAGGGACTACGGGACAGCCCGTACCGTGGGGGGCGAAGCGCCGCAAGGGTGGCGGCGGAGGAGGGGACGTACGAGGATGCGCAGGGTTCCGCCGGAGATGTTCCGGTTCACCACCGGGGAGAAGGCCGATCTGAACGGGGCCGTGCTCGAAGCCTTCGGCGTGGCCGGCGAGTACCTGGAGACCACGCTCGGACTCGACGGCGTACGCGAGCGGCTGCGTGCTGTGGGCTGGATCGCGGACCTCGAGGACGAGGAACTGCACGACGCGCTGAAACGGCTGGTGGGGTGGGGGCTCCTCGACGTGGTCCACAACCACGCCGAGAACTATCGTACGGCCGAGGAGTACGAACGGCGCAACCTGCACTACTCGTTGACCCGCCGGGGCGAGGCCGCGCTTGCCGGGCTGCGGCATGCCCTGGAGGTGCTGGCCTCGACGGGGGCGCTGCAGACCGCGGTCCTGGAAGCGATCACCGATCGGCTCGACGAACTGACCGTGCTGTCCGGTGAACCCGCCGCCGCCGACCGCCGGATCTTCAGCACCCTGCGCGAGCTGGAGGGCCATTTGGAGGCCCTGGTGGAGAACACCAAGGCATTCAATGGTCAACTGCAGCGCCTTCTTCGCGCCGAGGGCGTAGACCTGGACGTGTTCCGTGAGGTGAAGGCCGCCACCGTCGCATACCTCCAGGAGTTCCTGGTCAACCTCGACCGGCGCGGCGAGACGGTTGCCGCCGCCGTGGCCCGCGTGGAGGAGCGGGGCATCGCGGTGCTGCGCGAGCGGGCCCTGCGCGGTGCCGAGCTGCCGCCGGTGCCGGGGGAGGACCCCGCGGCCGGCTGGCTGGAGAGCCGGCGGGCGCGCTGGGCGGGCCTGCGGGTGTGGTTCCTGCCGGACGACGGGGCGCGCCCCCGGATCGAGCAACTGCACGACATCGCCCGGCGCGCCATCGTCTCCCTCCTGCAGGTCCTGGAGCGGATCAACGAGTCCCGGCGCCGCTCCTCCAGCGCCGTGCAGGACTTCCGGGAGCTGGCGCGCTGGTTCGCGGCGGCTCCCGAGGAGATCGACCTGCACCGGCTGTGGTCGGCGGCCTTCGGTCTTGGCCCGGCGCGCCACGCCCACCTCGCCCACCCCGACCCGGAGCTGATCCCCTCATCCCGTTCCTGGTCCGAGGCGCCGCCGGTGGCGGTGTCGGCGCTGCTGCGGACCAGCGGACGGACGGAGCGCTTCACCCGCACCGGCAAGGTGAGGGACGTCGCGGCCGTGAGGGCCGAGCGCGCCGAACGGGCCCGTGCGGAGCGGGCGGAACTCACGCGCGCCTGGCAGGCACTGGAGACGGACGGCCCCGTGCGGCTCTCCTCCTTCGGCGCCCTGGATCCTGCGGCCTTCGACCGCCTGCTGGACCTGCTGGGCCGGGCCCTGGCCGCTCCGCCGGACACGGGCGGTCTGCGGCGGGCCATGACCGGGGACGGCCGGGTGGAGGTCGCACTGTCGCCGCCTCCCGACGCGCGTACCGCCGTATTGCACACCGTGAAGGGGACGCTGGCAGGCCCGGACTACGTCGTCCACATCATGGCCGCGGGCGCGGCGACCGCCTTCCCGGCAGCGCGCGCCGTCATGGGAGAGGAGGCGGCTGGATGAGCACGCTCGCCAACCAACTGGCCTCCGCGGAACGGGAGGAGGTCGCTCGCGCCATCCGCCTCCTCCTGGGCCGCCCGCTGCTCACCGAGGCCGCCGACCCGACCGGTTTTGAACTGGTACGACGCCGTCGTGACCCGCTGGCCCGGTGGTTCGACTACACCTGCGGCTGGAGCCTGGTCGTGGAGCCCCGCCGCGGGTACGCCCGCCTCACCAAGATCCGCGTGAATCCCGACGGCTCCCGCCCGGCACGCAGGGCGCGGTCCGGCCGGGCCCCATTCGACCGCCGGCGCTACGTCCTGCTCTGCGTCACTGCGGCCGAGCTGCTGTCGATGCCGATGACGACCATCGGCATGCTCGCCGACCGCGTCGTCCATGCGACGGCGGCCGACCGGGCACTGCCGGCGTTCGACCCGGTCCACCGGCCGGAGCGAATGGCGTTCGTCGATGTCCTGAAGCTGCTGGAGTCGTACGACGTCCTGCGCGCCGTGGACGGGACGACCGAGGCGTACGTCGACTCCGCGGAGGCGAAGGTCCTGTACCGGGTGGACAACACGCTGCTGATGCGGCTGTCGGCCGCGCCCGTCGGCGCCTCCCGGCTCGCCGTGCCCCCGGACGAGGTGCCCGCACGGTTCGAGGACCTCCTCACCGGCCTGGTGCAGGAGCGCCGCTACGGCGGCGCGGCCACCGACGGGACGGCCGACGAATTGCCCAGCGAGACCGCCACCACGGATGCCCAACGCAACCTGAGGCTGCGTCACTCGGTACTCCGTCGCCTCTTCGACGACCCCGTGCTGTACCGCGACGACCTCGCCGAGGACGAGCTCGCATACATCACCTCCCTGACCGGCCGCCAGATCCTGCGCCGCTCGGTCGAACAGGCCGGCTTCCTCCTGGAGGAACGGGCCGAGGGCTTCCTCCTCGTCGACCCGGACGGCATCGCCACCGACGTCCGCTTCCCCGACGACACGTCCACCGCCCGTGTCGCCGCGCTGCTCCTCCTCGAACCGCTCTGCGCAGCTCCTGCGGGGATGCTGCCCGAGCAACTGGCCGAGGCCGGAGCCGATCAGCTGCGCCGCTTCCCGGGCTGGGCCAAGGCGTACCAGTCCGAGGACGGCCCGGCACGGCTGGCCGACGACGCCGTACGCGTCCTGCTCGATGTCGGCCTGGCCGACAGAGCCCGGGACCGTGTCATCGCAACGCCGGCCGCGTACCGCTACCGCTTGATGGTGACAACGAGTCCGGGCCCGAAGAACGACCCGGAAGGTACTACCGCTTCCAGCGGCGTTGCCGCGGAAGGAGACGTGCAGTGAGCGTGACGGAGTTCCCCCTCCAGCGACGGCCCGAGGAGACCGCCGAGCTGCCGCCCGCTCAAGGGGTGGATGCCGTCCGCAGCCGCTGGCAGCCGCACCGCGCAGGTATCCTCAACGTCTGGCGCTACTACGACGAGACCTTCGTCTTCCACCAGGGGCGCCTGCTGTTGCGCGGCCAGAACGGCTCCGGCAAGTCCAAGGCGCTGGAGCTGTTGCTTCCCTTCCTCTTCGACGCCAGCCTCCGCCCCAATCGCCTTTCCACGTTCGGCGGTTCGGAACGCACCATGCACTGGAACATGCTGGGTGCGGGAGCCTCTGGCAAGACGCGTGTGGGGTACGTGTGGATGGAATTCCGTCGCGTCGGCGACGACGGCGCCGAACAGTGGTTCAGCTGCGGTGCGCGCCTGCACGCGAGCGTGCACACCAGCACGGCACACGCCGAGTACTTCACCACCGGCTCCCGGATCGCCCACGCCGACGGCGTCCCCCTCGTCAATGAGGCGGGACAGCCCCTGACCAAGGCCGCTCTCGCCGACGCTCTTCGCGACCGAGGTGAGGTGCACCCGTCAGCCACCGACTACCGCACCGCTGTCCGGCGCGCACTTTTCGCCGGCATGGCGGAGCAGCGGTACGAGTCGCTGCTCTCCGCGCTGCTCCAGTTGCGCCAGCCCAAGCTGTCCGAACGGCTCGACCCGTCCCTGCTGTCCACCCTGCTGTCCCGCGCCCTGCCCCCGCTCGGCGAGGGAGAGATCACCGAGCTCGCCGAGGGCTTCGAGCGTCTGGACCGGCAGCGCGACCACCTCGACCGGCTCGACGCCGAAGTGACGGCGGCCGAGACCGTCGCCTCCCGGCAGCGCGCCTACGCTCGCCGGGTCCTGCGCGCCGGCGCGGCCGGACTGATCTCCGCGACGACCGACATGGACGACCTCACCCGTGCCGCACGCCAGAGCGCCGAGCAGCTCGACAAGGCGCTCGCGGAGCGCGAATCGGCCCAGAGTCTGCGCGACGAGCAGGAGCTGCGGGCACACGCCCTGGACGAGACTGTCGAGGCGCTGCGCGAGAGCGACGCGTACCAGAAGGGGGAGGAACTCGACCGGCTCCGCCGCGACACCACAGACGTGGTCGCGGCCGCCAGGGAGCGGCGTGCCACCGCTCGGTCCGCCGAGACCGGGGCGGAGAAGGACCGAAAGGCCGCCGCCGAGAGCGCGGGGCACGCCCGTATCTTCGACGAGCACGCGCGTGAAGCCGCGGACGAAGCACACCGGTCGGCCCGGGCCGCGGGCATGGAGTCCATCCACCACGAGGTGAGGGCGATTCTCGACGCGGAACCGGCGGCGTCCCTCAGCGACGGCTCGGGGTACGGGACAGGCGGCCGACGGCCCGAGGATTTCGGTGCCGCCGCTCGTACGGTGGGTGAGGACGCGGCCCGAGCCCGCCGACTGCTCCGGGGTGCGGTCACCGCCCGACGCGAGCAGGTCACCCACATCACCGAGGCGATCGAGGAGCACGACCGTGCGGTACGCGACCGGGGCGCCGCCGAGGGGCTGTTGGACGAGGCACGCACCAGGCTCGCGGAGGCGATCGCCCACAGGGACGAGACCGCCGGAGCCTGGGACGACGCCGTCGCCGGGCAGGCGGAACGGCTGCTGGCCTGGGTCGCGGGCTGCGCGGAACTGCGCATCGTCGACCCCGGCGAACTGGCGGCCAGGGCGGCGGTCGAAGCGGACGTGCACGCGTGGGTCGATGCCGCCGCACGACCGCTGGACCAGGAGATCACCACGGCGCGAGCCGGTGTCCGAGCCGCGCGCCGGGGACTGGGGGAGAAGCGGGACGAGCTCGACGAGGAGGTGCGTCGGCTGAGTGGCGAGAGCGACCTTCCGCCGCCTGCTCCGCCCACCCGCACCACCGTCCGCACAACGGCGGCGGGAGCGCCGTTGTGGCGGCTGGTGGCCTTCCGCGAAGGCGTTCCGGTCGACGTTCAGGCGGCGGTGGAAGCCGCACTGGAGGCATCGGGCCTCCTGGACGCGTGGGTCAGCCCCTCGGACGGGATCACGTTGCCGGGGCACGACACCCGTGCCGAGGCCGCCCTGGCCGCGACCGCCCCGGGGCCCAGCCTGCTCGACGTGCTGCGGCCCGAGGAGTACATCCCCGTACCGGCCGACACCGTGGCCCGAGTCCTCGCCGGTGTCGCGTACGGCACCACCCTGCCCGGCGGCCACCCCGCGGCCGTCTCTGCCGAAGGAGCCTGGCGCCTCGCGCCGGCCACCGGGACCTGGAACAAGCCGGAACCCGCTTTCATCGGTGCTCTCGCCCGGCAGCGGACCCGGCAACGCAGGATCGCCGAACTGACCGGGCGCATCGAGGAGACGGACGCCGCCCTCGCCGCCCTCGACGACCAGCTGCACGAGCTCGACGCCCGAGCCGCCCGGCTGGAGGCCGACCGGGCCGCCCGGCCCGACCACCGGAAGCTCGACGCCCGTCGACGGGACTGGGACCGGGCCGAGGAGATGACGGCAGCCCGGGACGAGGTCGTACGCGATGCGACCACGCACCTCGCCCGGCGCGAGGCCGGGGTGGCGGACGCGCTGCGCGCGCTGAGCCGCCGGGCCGCAGAACACGGACTACCCACCGACCGCGACCGGTTGCGGACCCTCTCCGGCGACGTCGAGAGGTTCCGCGACCTCGCCGACAGCTGGGTCGATGCCCGTCTTACCGCGGCCACCGCAGCCGAGCGGGCTCGGCAGACGGCCGCGCAGGCGGACCGGTCCCGCCGCGTCGCGGACGAGAGGGCCGGGGACGCGGCCGCCGCCGAGGCGAAGGCCGCCGGGATGACGGCGCGCCTGGAGGCGGTGGAGGCGACCGTCGGCGAGGACTACCGGCAGATCGTCGCGCGCGTCGCGGAGGCGCGCGACGAACGGGACCGCTGCCGGGACGAGGCCCGGCGGGCGAACCGACTCCTCGTGGACGTGCAAGGTCGCATCGGAGAACTGAAGGCCATGAGCAGCCAGGACGTCGAGCGACGGGAGAAGGCCGTCGTGGTCCGGGACGGCGCGGCGCACCGGTTGCGGCACCTGTGCCTCGTCGGCCTGGCCGAGGACGCCGAATTCGCACCGGAACTCGACGCCGGGGACGGCACCAAGGCCACCCTGGAGGCCGCCCGCGCCACCGCGGCCCAGTGGCCCGGCCTCCCGCACGCGCCACGGAACCTCGGCGACGCCGCGACCCGTCTCTCCGAAGCCGTCCACGAGGCCCGTGGACACCTCGGCGCCCGTGCCGACCTGGCTCTGGAGCCCGACGACGACGTCCAGCTCTTCACCGCCACCCTGGACGGCGTACGCGTCGGGGCGGCCGGTCTGCTCACCACGCTCACCCAGGAACGCGACCGCAGCCGTGGCGACATCAGCACCGCGGAGCGGCGTCTCTTCGACCAGATCCTCACCGGTGACATCCGCCGTCACCTCGCCGCCCGAATCCGCCGGGCCGGCGAACTCGTCGCGCACATGAACGGGCATCTGGAGCGGGTCCGTACCGCCTCCAACGTCGCGGTCCAACTCGTCTGGGACGTCCGCCCGGACCTCCCGGACAGCACCCGCACCGCCCGTCGGCTGCTCCTGAAGGACCCCGGCCGGGTCACCGAGTCGGACCGGGAGGCCCTGCATGCCTTCTTCCGCGCCCGCATCGAGGAGGCCAAGGGCAGCGACACGGCCGCGAGCTGGGAGGAACACCTCGGCGAGGTGCTCGACTACACCGCCTGGCACAGCTTCACCGTCCGTCTCGACCGGGCGGACGGAAACGGCTGGCAGCCGTTGACCAAGAGGCTGCACGGCGCTCTCTCCGGCGGGGAGAAGGCCATCGCCCTGCACCTGCCGCTGTTCGCCGCCGTCGCCGCCCACTACGAGGACGTGCCCCTGGCGCCCCGCCCGATCCTGCTCGACGAGGTCTTCGTCGGCGTCGACACCGTCAACCGCGGTCAGGTCTTCGCCCTGCTCACCGCACTCGACCTGGACCTCGTGATCACCTCCGACCACGAGTGGGGCACCTACCGCGAGCTGCCGGGCATTGCCGTCCACCAGCTCCTCACCGACGGCGACGACGACGCCGTCACCAGCGTGCGCTTCGTCTGGAACGGCACCGGCATGGAGGCGGGATGACGACCGCGGACACGACGACCGCCACGGAACCGGACCCGGGCGAAGCCACCCTGCGCCGCCCCGAACTCCTCCCCCTCTGGCGGACGGTCCACGGCCGGCTCTCCTCCGGCCGCCCCGTGACACGCGTACGCCTCGGACCGATGGACGAGCCCCAGCGGGAGGCCCTCGCCGATCTCCTCGGCCTGGACCACCTGCCGGACCCCCGACCCTCCGTCGCCCTGGCCCGCTTGGAGGAGGCCGTCACCGAACTCTCCGGCCGCACCGTACGAGAAGTAGTCGTCGCACTTGTCGGCCCGCTCGGCGACAGAGCCGGTGAGCGGCGCCGCCAGGACGACGAACGCGCTGGGCTGTGGGCCTGGCTGGCCGCTCACGACACGGTACGGGCGCAGCCGGTACTCGCCGACTGGGCTGCGTCCTGTCGAGCCGCAGGCTTGGTCGGCGGCTCGGCGGAACGTACCCGTACGCTGCTCACCGACGCGCTCAAGGTACTCGCCGAACTCCCCGGCCAGGGCGAACCCCTGCCCGTCTTCGCCGCCCGGGTCCTGAACGGCCACGCGCACGCGCTCGATGACGGCACATCCCTCTCCACACTCGTCCTGCGCGCCCTGGCGACGCTGTACGGCACTGCTGCGCCGCAGTCCGCAGCGGAACGGCGGGCCCTGTGGAGCCGTGCGGGTGTGGCCGACGACGAGTTGTCCGCCACCGTCCTCGTCGGCGGACTACGCCCGTCCGGCGACGGTCTGCTCGCCCGGGTGGCCGCAGTGTGCGCAGAGGCCGGTCAGGCCGCGAGCCTGACCCTCGCCCATGTCAGGACCCCGGGCGAGTTCACCCTGCCCACGGCTCCCGCACCTGTCGTGCACGTCGTGGAGAATCCCAGCATCCTGGCACTGGCCCTACGCCGCTTCGGTCACCGCTGTCCGCCGCTCGTCTGCACGTCCGGCTGGCCCAACAGCGCGGCCATCCGGCTCCTGCGCATACTCGCGGACCGAGGCGCCGCCCTCCGTTATCACGGCGACTTCGATGGCGAGGGCATCCGCATCGCCGCATACGTCCTGGACAAGACACCGGCGCACCCCTGGCGCATGACGGTCGCGGACTACCGTGCCGCGGTCGTCCGCACCCCACACGGCCCTCGGCCCGGGCGCATCACCGAAGCGCCGTGGGACCCCGAGTTGGCCGAGGCCATGGCGGAGCACGGCACCGCCGTGGTCGAGGAGCTGGTGGCCGATGTGTTGTTGGAAGACCTCGCCGGCACGGCTCAGCAGGAGTGTCCTTCCAGCCGGTTGTGACGCTCGTTCGACGCTCCGCGCGGCACTGCGACGGGAAGGGTCTGCCGCCCTCCCCGCTCCGGCCTCGTCTTGAGACGGGTCGGTCCGGAAGGGACGGCGGCACCGATCACGGGCGGCCTACGACCCGGACGACAGGGCGGGTTTTGCCGTGCTCGCCCCTTCGGGCGTGGGCCGCCCTGCTCGCATGGCGAACAGGAGCAGGCCCGCCGCGACGAAGACCGCGCCGGTGGCGACGTACAAGGACCGCGGCGCCCAACCGGCGTCCAGCAACCACCCCGCGACTGTGGGCGCGAGGATGGCTCCGACCCGCCCGACGCCGATGGCCGCTCCGACACCGGTCGCACGCAGTTTCGTCGAGTACACGCCCGGCGTGAGGGCGTAGAGTCCCGCGACGCATCCGCTGACGGCGACGCCGATGACCGCGCCCAGGCAGAAGGCGAGGGTCAGCAGGCTGGTGGAGGCGGCGAAGGCGACGATCAGGACTCCGGCCGCGAAGAGGTAACTCCGCAGCACGCTGAGCAGCGCGTACCGTGCCGCCAGCACACCCAGGAGAGCCGTTCCGAAGATTCCTCCCAGGTTGAGCAGCGTGCCGCCGGTCAGCCCTTGGCTCGAGGACATGCCGGCTTCCACCAGAAGCGTCGGGGTCCAGCTGGTGACGAAGTAGAAGGCGGCCATCACCAGGAAGAACGCACCCCACATCACGAGGGTCGGCCCTCGCAGTCCGCGGACGAGCAGGGCACGGAAACCGGTCCGCGAGTCTTCGCCCGCAGGGATGGCCGGAAGGGCGTCGAGCTCGGCGTGCCCCATACGCCGCGCAAGGGAGTTGACCCTCTGCAAGGCGTTCGCCGGCCTCCTGGTGACGAGGAAGTCGATGGATTCGGGCAGGCACCAGTGGACGAGCGGGAGGATCGCGAGTGTGGCCAGACCGCCGGTGAGGAAGACCGATCGCCAGCCGTAGTGGTCGATGAGGACCACGGACGAGAGGCCGCCCACCGTGGCGCCGACGGCGTATCCCGTCGAGTTGAGGCTGACCGCGAGGCCGCGCCAGCGCTGGGAGGCGAACTCGCCGGCGATCACGTTGCTGCAGGCCAGGACCGCGCCGATACCCACGCCCGTCACGAGCCGGAGCGCCCCCAGCTGCTGCCAGTTCTGGCTGGTCGACGAGAGCAGCATGCCGAGGGCGGCCACGGCCAGCCCGGCCAGGATGACGGGCCGGCGGCCGACCCGGTCCGCCCTGGGGGCGACGAGGAGCGCGCCCAGGGCCATTCCGGCCAGTCCGCTGCTGAGGAGGATCCCGAGGATGCCGGGGGAGAGATGCCACTCGCCGGAAACGGTCTTGCCGGTGAAGGACATGACCAGTACGTCGAATCCGTCGAGCGTGTTGAGGAGCACACAGACCGCGATCGCGCTCCACTGGAACCGGCTCATGGGCCCCTTGTCCAGGGCCTCCCGCAATGCGGCGCTCATTGGGCGGCCCGCCGAGAGACGGGGCGAACGTAGAAGATGTACATGGCAGCACTCCGTTGTCGACCGCGGTGGAGCCGACGAGGTCCTGAAGAGCGACACGCGAGGCAGTCTGTTTTCAGCCGTCGGTGCAGACATGTTCCGAGTCGCTGCGCGGGGTGGCCAGGCCCGTTTCCGCATGCCGGGAAACGAATGGTCCCGGCATGCGCCGGTCAGGGTACGGATGTGTGGAGTGCTCGCGAGATGGCGCGACAACTGGTACGGACGAGGTCTGCCAGTGCCCCCGTGGGCATGGACCCATGTCGTACGACGACGGACACCGCGGCGTCGATCTCCCCGGTGACGCCCACGACCGGCGCCGCGACCGAGAGCGTGTCGAGTGACAGTTGGCGGTCGCTCACGGCGTAACCACGAGCGTGTACCTGCGCGAGGACCCGTCTGATCTGCGTCGGGTCCGTCAGGGTGAAGGGCGTGTGACGGGAGAGGGGGCGGCCCAGTGCTTCGTCCTGCACCGGGGTGGGGGCGTGGGCGAGCAGGACCAGTCCCGCCCCGGTGGCCGTGATGGCCAGACGTCCACCGACGCGCGTCAGCGTGGGAACCGCTCTGCTGCCGCCGATGCGCTCGACGAAAACGACGTCCGTACCTTCCCGTACGGCCAGTTGTACGTTTTCGCGGGTCATCTGGCAGAGATCCTCCAGGTAGGGCAGAGCGCGCTCGCGCAGCCCCTGACCGCGGGGCGCCAGTGAGGCGACCTCCCACAGACGGAGCCCGACACGATAGTGACCCTGCTCGTCGCGTTCCAGCGCGCCCCAGGCGAGAAGGTCTCCCAGCATGCGGTGCACGGTGGAGACCGGCATGTCCACTTTGCGGGCCAGTTCGCTCAGGGTCAGGCGCGGGCGCTGTGCGGAGAAGGCGCCGAGGATCTGCAGGGCACGCCAGATGACGGGGCCCGTGCCGGTTGCCGGGCCCGGATGGGGACGCTTGTGGCGGTGCCGCGGTGGGGTGACGGTGGCGTGTTCGTGGGGCACAGCGGGACTCCTCTTCCGGTCGATGGCTCCGCCCCTGGTGCGCGCTACCGCTCGCCGGTGTTCAGATCATCGCCCATGAGTGCGATGCGACGGAGAATGTCAACGGCCAGAGACCGCTGATCAGCGGGGAGGGACTGCAGGAGCTGTTCGTTGATCTCTTCGGCGGGGGGGATCAGGGAGCGCAGCAGTTCGGCTCCCTCGTCGGTCAGCCTCAGCAGGGTGCGTCGGCGATCTTCCTCGTCCCGCACCTGGCTGACGTACTGCTGATCGGTCAGACGGCGGACGATCAGGTTGACCGTGGAACGGTCCAGGGACGTGAGGTGTGCGAGCGTGCGCTGGTCGATGCCGGGCTTGCGGCTCAGGGCGTTGAGGACGGAGAACTGCTGGGAGGTGATCCCGCGAGAGACGTGTCGGCTCCACAGCGCCGTGTGCACCTGCTCCGCACGCCGGATCAGATGTCCGATGTAGTTCTCCAGGTCGAGTGCGTGCGCCACGATGCTCCGTATGCCGTGCTGCTGGGTGGTGCCGCCTGATGGGGGCGAGCGGCTCGCCCGTGAGTCTATGGTCAGGCGGCACCACTGCGGCACGCGCCGCCGGGTCAGTGGTTCCGACGGCCCGGTCGCTCCTCGTAGGGGGTGGCCCTGCTGCCGTCGACACCGACCTCCAGGCGACCGACGCGCTCGATCTCCACGACGACGCGGTCTCCGTGGCTGAGCGGTCCGACGCCGGCCGGAGTGCCCGTCGCGATCACGTCACCGGGATACAGCGTCATCACGGACGAGGTGTACGCGATCAGCTCCCGCACACCGAAGATCAGGTGCGCCGTGTTGGTCCGCTGACGGGTGGTGCCCCCCACGTCGCAGCGCAGATCGAGGCAGTCCGGGTCGGGAATCTCGTCTGCGGTGACGATCCAGGGGCCGATAGGGGTGAACGTGTCGAACGACTTCCGGGTGGAGCGGTCCTCGCCGGAACGGACCGTGATGTCCAGCACGCACGTGTAGCCGAAGACGTGATCGAGTGCGTCGTCGACGCTGACGTGGGAGGCGGTGCGCCCGATGACGACACCCAGCTCGCCCTCCTGGTCGGTGCGCTTGTCGGAGTAGGGCAGGACGATGTCCTGGCCAGGGCCGATGACAGAGGAGTTCGCCTTGAGGAACACGCCGAGGTCGGCGACCGAGGTGGTGTACGCCATCTCGGCCTTGTGGTCGAGGTAGTTGACCGGCGCACCGACGATCTTGCCAGGGCGCGGCAACGGAGCCTCGAGCGTGGCTTCGGAGAGCGGTACGCGGGCACATGCGGTGAGGTCGACGTGCGGAGCCGCGCCGTCGCGGGCGGTGATCTCGATGTGCTGCTGGAGCGCCCCGGCAGGGGAGTGGGGATCGTACGGGGCGAACTGGTCGGTCACGTCGACGAGTTCGCCCCCTTCGACGAGGCCGAGCCGTCCCTTGTTGAAAAGCGCCAGGCGCATGAGGACTCCTTGTGAGGTGTTCGAGGTGGAGGGGTCAGGCGCCGGGGTCGGCGCTTTCGGTGCGGTAGAGGCCGAGCGACCGCATGACCGGTTCGTCGCTGTAGGAGAAGAGAACGGCGTCGCGGGAGGACGAGGTGTTGAGGTGGCGGTAGGAGGCCCAGCCGGGGACGGCGAACGTGTCGTTCTCGGACCAGTCGAAGCGGACCCCGTCGACGATCGTGGAGCCTTCGCCGCGTACGACGCTGAAAATGGTCGATGTCGTCCGCTTGCGGCCGGCTCCGTCGAAGCCCGGGCGCAGTCGCTGGATGCGGCAGCCGATGGTGGGCATCACCGGGCCGCCCGTCCAGGGGTTGGTGTACTCCAGGACGACGCCATCCACGTCGCTGCCCTCGGCCGTGTCGGCGATCGCATCCAGCGCGCGGCTGGTTTCCTCCCAGGTGTAGCGGGTGACGGGGGAGTTGGGCCCGTCCTGGGAGAGCCAGGCCGGGGTGAGCCTGCCGTGCAGGAACTGGCGGCTGCCCGCGTCGTCGGGACGGGTCACCGGCTGCAGGCGCCGTGGGTACTGCTCGTAGAACCCCGCCTCCAGCGCATTGACGAGCGGGTAGTCGAGAGCGTCCAGCCAGATCATCGGCGCGTCGCCCTCGTGGGTGTGGTCGTGCCAGTGCCAGCCCGGTGTGAGCAGCAGGTCGCCCGGGGACATGAAGACGCGTTCACCGTTGACCGTCGTCCAGGCACCGTTGCCCTCCAGGATGAGGCGGAAGGCGTTGGAGGTGTGCCGGTGGGCCTGCGCGGTCTCTCCGGGAAGGATGATCTGGAGCCCCGCGTACAGCGTGTTGACGGTGGCCGGCGGATCGGTCAGGCCAGGGTTGACGAGCATGAGAACCCGCCGTTCGGCCTCGTCGAGAGAGAGCGTCCTGGAGAAGTGGAGCAGGTGGGGCCGTAGCTCCTGCCAGCTCCACCGGTAGGGCACGGCACGGCTGCGCGGTTCGGCCGGGAAGAGGTTCCCGTAGAACCGCCACAGCGGGGCGGCCCCCAGGCCCTCCAGTGCCTTGTAGGCGAGCTCGTCGTTCATGACATCCTCCCTGTGATCCTGATCGGGGCTCACGAGGCGGCGACCGCAGCCGGGGCCGGAGTCCACACCCAGGCGACATCGTCGAAGTCCTCGGGCGTGCGGGACGAGAGCAGGACATTGCGCAGCGTCGCTCCCATACCGTCCAAGTGGCAGATCTCACCGAAGCGGCGCGCGTTGGTCTGAATCCGTGCCGCACGCTCCCGGCGCTGTGCGGCGTACGCCGTGAACGCCTCGGCCGCGTCGGGGAACCGGGCGAGTGACCGTCCCAGGGCGACGGCGTCCTCCAACGCCTGACAGGCCCCTTGAGCCAGGTACTGGAGCATGGGGTGGGCGGCGTCGCCGAGGAGCACGATGCGGCCGTGGACCCAGGTCTCGATCGGCAGCCGGTCGTACAACGGCCAGCGTCGATCGCGGGAGACCAGAGGCAGCGCGTCGCGCACGGCCTGGCACGCCTTGCCGAAACGCTCTTCGAGCTCGGTCTCCGTTCCCCAGTCGTCGGAGTCCGGCGTGTAGTGGTCGCTCTCGAAGACGGCGACCTGGTTGTACAGCTCTCCCCGGCGAACCGGGTACTGCACCAGGTGCATACGGGGACCGGCCCACACCATCACCGCTTCCGAGGCGGCGTGCTGGGACATCCGGCCGGTCATCTTCTCGGTGGGCAGCGCCCCTCGGAAGGCCACGTACCGGGAGCAGACCGGATCCCCGTCGCCCACCAGCGCCTGGCGCAGTCCCGAGTGGAGTCCGTCCGCGGCGACGACCGCGTCGGCGCTCAATACCTCCGACGACTCGGCGAAGTGCAGCCGCACGCCGGAGGAATCCTGGTCGGCGCGGGTGACGGTGTGTCCCGTGCGAAGTGCGATCGCGGGGTCTTCCTGGCAGGCAGCCAGCAGGGCTGCATGCAGGTCGGTGCGGTGCGTGACGAGGTAGGGATGTGTGAACCGCTCTTTGTAGTCGGCGCTGCGGAGATCGAGAGCGGTGATCTGGTCCCCTGACATCGCGTCCATCATCACCAGGCGCGGCGGGGCGACAGCGGTGCGCTGGACAGTGGTGAGAACCCCCAGCTCTTCAAGGGCGAGCGAGGCGTTCGGGGCGAGCTGGAGGCCGGCCCCGATCTCACCGAACCGGGGTGCCCGCTCCACGAGTGTGACGTCGCGGCCGGAGCGGGCGATGGCCAGAGCTGCGGCCAGGCCGCCGATGCCGCCGCCGACGACGACGAGATGGGCGGGAGAAGGGGATGTGGGCATACGGGCTCCTAAAGCTGACGCGGGGGAGGGGCACCGAGGTAGCGGAAATGCAAGGCGCCGCAATCAATCCGTACACCAATCATTGGTGTGCGGATGATATTAGGATCGCGCTGCCCCCAGGTCAATGGGTTGGCTCGCGCAGGCGCAGGCGCAGGCAGCAGTCGGTCGGGCGCTGTACCGGGTCGGCGATCGACGGCTACGTTGCGGCCGTCGTCGCGTCGGCACGCCTGTCGGCTGCGGCCGGCCAGCAGCGGGCGTCGTGGGCCCGGTCGTTCTTCGGTGAGTACGGACGGATCCGTCCGGCCGATTTCGGCGCGCCCGGACAGGACGGTGAACTGTGGGTGACCAGTGGGGCCGTCGGTGTTGCTGCGCCGACAGAGAGGCGTGCGAGAGGAAGACCGCGTCGTTGACGTCTGCGTTGGCGATCGGCGAGCCATGGCGAGCCGAAGCGGCCCGGAGCCAAGCTGTTCGCACCACTGCGGCAGGTCGTCGAGTCGGTCAACGAGACCTTCAAGGGTCAGCTCGACCTGGAACGGCACCACGACCGCACGCCCGCCGACGTCGCCCGCGTCATGCTGTGCATCGTCACGCTGACCACCGCTGTGTGGCACAACGACCAGAGCGGACAGCCCGTCCTGCGCTCACTGACCGCCTATGGCCACCAACCCTTGGGAGAGATCGCTTAGTTGGACGGTGCCAGGGTGCGCAGGACGCAGAACTCGTTGCCCTCCGGGTCGGTCATGACCACCCAGCTCCGGCCGGGGCCCTGTCCCACGTCCACCTTGGCGGCGCCAAGGCCGAGCAGCCTGGCCACCTCGTCGTCAGTACTGCCGTCGATCGGGCTGACGTCCAGGTGGAGCCGGTTCTTCACCGTCTTGTCCTCGGGCA
Organism: Streptomyces sp. NPDC032161; assembly: GCF_040636995.1. NCBI lineage: Bacteria > Bacillati > Actinomycetota > Actinomycetes > Kitasatosporales > Streptomycetaceae > Streptomyces > Streptomyces sp. NPDC032161. Next base: position 24,602 of record NZ_JBEZVN010000048.1, read on the forward strand.
CCTGGATGAACAGCAGGGTGGGCGGCATCTGGCGGGCCCGGACCTCCTCGACGGTCGGCGCCCAGGAGCCGATCTCGACCTTGCCCTCGCTCCGGTCGATCACCTTGAAGCCCAGGACCGTGCACCAGAAGGCCGCGAGCCGCTCCGGGTCGTGGCAGTCGACCACCAACTCGGTGAACCTACTGGTCATTGCTCCCCCAGGCACTGCGGACGTGGGCTCAGCCTACGGGGCCGCGCCGCCCGTCCGGTAGGTCCGGGAGCGCTACGACCACCAACCCTTGGAAGGCGTCGGCCGCGTTCAGCCGACGAGGCTTTCCTGTTCAGTCGACGAGGGTCCCTTGGTGGAAGTACATCCGCCAGCCCGTCTCCGTCAGGCGCCAGAGGGAGCTTCGTCGTGCCCGTCGGTCCTGGTTGTCGGCGAAGTACGTCAGGTGGACGATGCCCGGGGCAAGGACCACTCCCGACATTTCGCTGACCTCGACAGGGGAATCCGGGGACACGGTGTCGCCACTGGTGACCGCGAGGATCGACTCGACGTCCCATCGCCGTCCCGAAGCGCCGAACTCGGTGAACTCCGGGTCCAGAAGCTCCAGGACACGGTCGGGGACCGCGCGTACCGCAGGGTCGAGAAGCCGCAGTTCCCCGTCGATGGCCGCTTGAACGAACCGCTCATTCTCATCCGTCATGCGGAAACCCTAGGGGCCGTCGCCCCTTCGGCACCCTCCCTTTTCTCGGCCGGACGACGTGGTCGTACCCTGCAAGTGATCATCCGTCACCGGACGCAGGAGGCCAGTTGCACCCCTCGGACGTTCCCCCGGCCGGCTACTTCGAGCGCATCGACGAACGGACCTACCGGCCCACCGTGCACGCCGGTGGCGCCTGGCAGTCGGACGAGCAGCACTTCAGTCCGCTCGGCGGGCTGGTCGTCCATGCCATCGAGCGCTTTCTGGCCGCCCGCGGTCGTACGGGGCCGGAACCGCACCTGAGCCGCGTCAGCTACGACATCCTCGGCCGCATCGCCGTCGACGACACCGAGATCCATGTCGAGACGATCCGCCCCGGCCGCACCATCGAGCTGGTGGAGGCCACCGTGGTCATCGCGGGGCGGTCCACGGTGCGCGCCCGCGCCTGGCTGCTCGCGGCGGGCGACACCGCCTCCGTCGCCGGGGGCGAGGCCGAGGCGCTGCCCCATCCCGACGGGGTGGAGCCGTGGCCGATGGCCTCGGTCTGGCCCGGAGGGTTCATCGCGTCGCTCGACGTGCGGGCCGTCGACCCGCCGCAGCCCGGTCGGGCCAGGACCTGGGTGTCGACCGGCAGGCCCCTCGTGACCGGTGAGGAGGCGAGTCCGCTGGCGTCCTACGTGGGCCTCGTCGACACCGCCAATGGCGTCGCGGTACGTCAGCCGCCCGGGAAGTGGATGTTCCCGAACGTCGACCTGACCATTCATCTGCATCGCCAACCACGGGGCGGCTGGGTCGGTCTGGACACCTCCGTCGTCTTCGGCGCGGAGGGGCACGGCCTCACCAGTACCGTCCTCCACGACGTCCACGGACCCGTCGGACAGGCCCAGCAGATACTCACCGTGAGGCCGTTGGAAACCCCCTGAGGGATGTGACGCGCGAGGAGGGTTCCCTCTCGGCGGCCCGTCCACGGGCTACGGGAGGGAGCCCTCGTGAGGAGTGGCCTCCGCCACGAGGTGCCGCAGGCGTCGTCGGGATTCCCGCAAGGGACGTTGCCGACCCGATGAAGAGTGCGGTGGTCGGGTCGCTGCCAGAAGGCCGCGTGTTCGAGCCCGAAGCGACCCGGCCCCTTCGTAGATCATCTCGTGGGCGTTCTCAGGCCCTCCTTTCGGATTCCCGGGCCTCCAGGGTGAGTCGGGCAAGCTCGTCGAAGCCGATGCCGTCGAAGTCGCCGATGCCGGTGGCGAGGCGGTTCTTCAGCGGGACGGTCCAGTGTTCGCCGAGTGCGTCCGGGCCGCCCGCCAGCAGGCCGGTGATCGAACCGGCCGTGGCGCCGTTGGAGTCCGTGTCCCAGCCGCCGGACACGGCACGGCAGACGGCACCCGCGAAGTTCCCGTCCGCGTGGGTGAGAGCGGCTGCCAGCAGGGCCGCGTTCGGCAGCACGTGCACCCAGTGGTGGTCGGGGGCGTAGCGGGCGTGCAGTGTGTCGACGACCCGATCGAAGCCGGCCGGGGTGCCGGTGGGTTCGGCCCGCGCGGTCTCGATGCCGAAGCGGATCGCCTGTGCGTAACGGGAGTTCGGCGGGATGCGGGCCAGGGCGGCGGTGAGCGTGTCGTGGACCGTGGTGGGGCCGGGCCCGGCCGCGTGCGCGACGGCCGCCGCCACGAACATCTCGCCGTAGACACCGTTCGCCGTGTGCGACAGCATCGCGTCCCTGCGGGCGAGTTCGGCGGCCCGCGCGGGGTCGCCCGGGTTCGTCCAGCCGAAGACGTCTGCCCTGATCTGCGCGCCGATCCACTCGCGGAACGGATTGCGGTACGTGGCCGTCAGCGGGGGCTCCAGCCCGGCCAGCAGGTTGCGGTAGGCGACGCGTTCCGCGGTGAACGTGCGAGCGGCGGGCAGTTCCTCCAGCCACAGGCGCGCCACGTCGTCCGTGCTGAAGCCGTGGCCGTGACGCCGCAGCAGCAGGAGGTTGAGAAGCGGGTAGTTGAGGTCGTCGTCCTCCGGCATGCCGTCGATGTTCTCGGCCAGGGAGGTGGGGCGGGACCTGCGGTTCCACGGATGGGCCGCCGCGATCCGCGGATCAAGGCCCCGCTCGGTGAACCAGGTGCGCAGGGGCCAGTTGCCGGTTGACCTGCCGATGGCGCGGATGCCGGGAAGCGGGATCTTCTCCACGGGTTTGCCCAGCAGGCAGCCGACCGCCCTGCCCAGCCAGGCCGCATGCAGCCGGTCGAGCTCCGTGCGTGCGACGACGGCCCCGCGTGTGCCGGTCTCCCCGCGCGGGGCCGGTTCCGTACGCCGCGACGCGTCCGGGCCCGGGGGGACGGTGGGCAGCGGGCCGGGTACGGGTTCCGCCGCTGCCAGGGGGGTCGGAAGCCGTGCCAGTTCATCGAGCAATTCCTCGGCGAGCGACCGCATTCCGGGTGCGACGGGCCGGGCGGAGGCGCCGTCCCGGTCGGGCGCCGGACGTCCGCCCGCCGCGAACCAGCGGCGTGCGATCCCGGTCGCGTCCCGGCCGTCCTGCGCGGCCTGGCGCAACTCGTGCCCGATCAAGTCCTCGGGCTGGACCCAGGTCAGACGCAGCATCAGGACCCCGTGATCGCCGAGAAGGCCGCCTCGTGGGCGCGGCGCCGTTCCAGGTCGAGCGCGTGCACCTCGCGGGCGACCCGGGCCAGGGACGCCGCGGGGGCGCGCAGATCCAGTCGGCTGGCCCGGGCGACCTCGGTGCTCCATTCACGGGGCACCGCCTGTTCACCGCACAGGGCGCCGACGATCGCACCGCTCATCGTGGCGATCGAATCGCAGTCGCGGCCGTAGTTGACCGATCCGAGCACCGTGTGCCGGAAGTCGCCGCCGCCCACCAGCACCATCCCCAGGGCGACGGGGAGTTCCTCGATGGAGTGCAGCCGCGAGGGGCGACGGGCCCCCAGCGACGGCCTGCGGTACTCCGGACCGACCGTGTCGAAGGGGGCCACCGCCTGCCTCAGCGGTACCAGGGCATCCTCGAAGTCGTCGTACCGGACGGCGACTTCGCACACCGCCTCGATGGCCTCCCTCGTGCCGTCCTTCGCCAGTCCGAGGGCGTCCTCGACGACGGAGACGGGGGTGGCGTCCGGCTTGAACGCGGCGGCCACCGCGGCCGCGAGGACCCCCGCCGCCTCGCGCCCGTAGGACGACTGGTGCGCCCCCGCCACGTCCAGCGCCTCCTGGTACGCGGCGAGCGGGTTGCCCGCGTCGACCACGCCGACGGGCGCCATGTACATCGCCGCACCACAGTTGACGATGTTGCCGACGCCCGCCTCGCGCGGATCGACGTGCCCGTAGTGGATGCGTGCGACGATCCACTTCTCCGCGAGGAAGATCCGCTGGAGCGGCAGCGCCTCCGCCTCCAGCTCCGGGATCCAGCGGGTGTGGCCGATCAGGTCGGGGACCAGGTGGTCGGCGACGGCGTAGGCGTCGAGGTGGTCGCGGACCTTCTCGTAGACGCGGATCAGGGCGTGCGTCATCAGCGTGTCGTCGGTGACATGGCCGTCGCCCTTGTGGAACGGCGCGAGGGGGCGAGCGGTCCGCCACTCGTCCTTGTGGAACGGTTCCACGATGCCGCGCACCCGGCCGCCGTGCCGTTCGACGATGGCCTCGGGGGCCCAGCCCTCGACCGCGCCGCCGAGCGCGTCGCCCACGGCGGCACCGACGAGGCTCCCGAGAGTGCGCTCTTCCAAGGTCGTGACGGTTTGTTCGATATCGGTCCGGGTGGTCATACCGGGTTCCTTCCGGGCGTGGGGGAGGGCTTCGAGGAGGGCCTGGAGGACGCCGGAGCGTGCGTCGGGTCGTTCTCGGTTCCGGTCGTCTCCGGGCCCATGCCCTGCGTCGGCGTCGACGGCGGTCGAGGGCTACGGTCGCGGTTGTCGGCCGGGTGGTCGCGGATGACGACGCCCCGGTCACGGCCCGGTACGGAACAATCACTCGGGCGGGTGATCGGGCCCGTGCGGAGCGCCGGTTGCTTCTACGCTTTCGGCCATGCCCTGGAACTGGATGCAGATCACACTCCACCCGCCGACCCGGGACCGGGCCGGTTACGGCGAGGCGGCCATCGGAACGGGTGGGCTGACGTACGGCGAGGCGCGCCGGACGGTGCACACGTCCCTGCTGGCCCTGGCGGAACGGCCGGGACCGATCGCCGCCACCTACGCCAGGGCGGCCGACATGTGGAGCCGCGGCGTCCCCGATGACGTGCTGGCCGCCGGGCTCCTGATCTCACGGGTGTACGAGTACGGGCGGCTGCCGGGCGAGACGGCGGAGCGGGCGGCGCACGCGATCGTGGAGGAGTTCAGCATGAACACCACCGGGGAGCCGCACCGGGTGATCCTCACGGCCGACTCCCCTGGCGGCCATGCGCGGCCGTGACCGGGTGGGCCCTTCCCGCCCCGGGGGTCCGGCTGTCCCGTACGGCGTGCGACGTCCTCGTGCCGGGGTCCGGCTGTCCCGTACCGGCGTGCGGCTTCCCCGTGCCGGGGGCCGGCCGTCCCTTACCGGGCCCGCCCGCTGACGGCCGGTCAGCCGTACGAGAGGTCGGAACAGGGGTTGTCGTCGGCGGAGCGGACGTCCTCGGAGACCCGGGCGGGGACGTGCGCCGGCGGCGGTGAGGCAGGGGCTTCCGGCTCGTCCGCGTAGGTGCGGCCGAGCAGGACGGTGATGCCCGGCGCCGTCACCGGGGCGAGTCGCGCGCCGGGGAAGACCCGGGCCGCCTTTCCGGCCTGTTCCTCCTGACCGGGGCCGTACTCGATCACCGTCGTCGCCTGGTCGCGGACGGTGGCGGTCGTGGCCTCGGTGACGGTGAAACCGTGTTCCTTGAGCAGCTCGGCGGCACGGGCGGCGAGGCCGGTCACGGTGGTGCCGTTGTGCACGGCCACCGAGACACCGGCGCCGGAAACGGGCGTATCGGCGCGGGAGGCGGGTGCTTCGGCGCCCGGCGACGACGAGGCGGCCGATCCGTTCTTCCCGCTCCCGCCGGCGTCCTGGCCGTCGAGGGTGCGGTCGGCCCGCAGCGCCGCCCACAGGGCGTCCGCGTCCGGGTGGACGATCGCCACGCGCGCCCCCTGGTACTTCCAGGGCACGGTCACGAACTTGGTGTTGTGGAGATCGATGTCCTTCATCGACATCGCGAAGGCGACGAGTTTGTCGGCGGTGCCGAGCCCGGGGTCGACGGTCATCGATTTGGTGGCCGCGTCCGCGAGCGGCAGCAGTTTGGACGGGGTCAGTCCATCGCTCTTGATCTGTTTCAACAGACTGGCCACAAAGGCTTGTTGGCGCTTTATGCGACCTATGTCGGAGCCGTCCCCGATGCCGTGCCGGATGCGTACGTAGTCGAGCGCCCGCTGACCGGAGACCGTCTGCGGTCCCTTGGTGAAGATCCGTTTGCCGCGGGTGGGGCGATGGGGGTTGAGGTCGCGCTGGTAGACGTCCTGCGGCAGGCAGACCTGGACACCGCCCACGGCCTCCGTCATCGCCGCGAAGCCCTTGAAGTCGACGACGACGGTGTGATCGACGCGCAGCCCGGTGAGTTTCTCCACGGTGTTCTGGGTGCAGGCGGGGTTGCCCTCGGGCGTCTCGCCCACCGAATAGGCCGCGTTGAACATGACGCCGGACTGCGGGGCGGACCAGGAGCCGTCCGGCAGTTTGCAGGGCGGGATGTCGACCAGGGTGTCACGGGGGATCGAGACGGCGACGGCGTGCTTCTGATTCGCATACGTGTGCAGCAGGAACGCGGTGTCGGACCGGCCGATGTCGTCCGCGTCCCCGCCGCCCAGTGCGATGTTGCCGCCGGTCCGGGCGTCCGAGCCGATCACCAGGACGTTCGACCCCTTGGTGGAGGCCGGCGGCCGGTCGCCGGACACACCGTCCGCGCTGAAGGTGCTGATGTTGCCGTTGAGCCGCGTGTAGACCCACCCGGCACCGGCCGCTCCCAGTACGAGCAGGGAGACGGCGGCGGCGAGGGCCGTGCGGCCCTTGCTCCGCCTGCGTCGTCGGCCGCGCACCGCCGCTGCGCGCGCACGGCGCCGGGAAGCCTGGCGGCTGTCTGTCATGCGTCCACCCCATCGGTTCCGGCCACAGGAAGGGGGCGACTGACCCCGCCTCAATGGTTGTACAGTTGCGCAATGTAGCAAGCGTGTCCGATGGATGGCTCCTCACGTGGGTCATCGGGAAGAGAGTGGGGTGGCGGAGTGTTCCGCAACGCGTTGGAGCCCTGGCATCTGCTGATCGTGGTGCTTGTGATCATCATTGTGTTCGGGTCGAAGAAGCTGCCGGACAGTGCGCGGGCGCTCGGCAAGTCGCTGCGCATTCTGAAGAGCGAGACCAGGGCCATGAAGGAGGAGGACGCGCCCTCGCCCGCCCCGTCCGCGGCCGGGGACGCGGCGGGCACGCCGGCTCCGGACGGGGCGGGCGCTGCCGGGGGGCCCGCGTCCCGGACCATCCGCTCGGCCCCGGGCGACGCCGCCTCGGCGCGTCCGGTCGTGGAGAACGCCACCGAGCCCCGTTGATGTGCGCGGCGTCCGGCCCCGCCGGCGCGTGTGTGTCGACGCCCGTGCGGGGTCCGCGCCGGGGGAGCTGTGATCCGAGGGGTCCCCGTCCGGGGCACTCCCGTACGGAGCCGGGGTGTGGTGATCGTGGGCGCGCCCTCGCCGCACAGGCGTTTCAAAAATTGCGTAACTTTTGAACTATGGTGTGTCCGACACGCACCCGGCGGAGCCCCGGCGCTCCGGCGGACACATCGTCGGCGCGCCTCGAAGGAGAGCAGAAGTGTTGGGCGTCAGTCTCGCCAAGGGTCAGAACGTCGTCCTGAACCAGGACGGCACGCCGCTCGCCGATGTCACCGTCGGCCTGGGCTGGGACGCGCGTCCGGCCGGCGGCGCGGACTTCGATCTCGACGCGTCCGCGATCATCTGCGGACCGGACCAGAAGGCCGTCTCCGACCAGCACTTCGTCTTCTACAACAATCTCGTCGGCCCGGGCGGGGCGGTGCGGCACACCGGCGACAACACGACCGGCGAGGGCGAGGGCGACGACGAGCAGATTCTCGTGGACCTCGACCGGCTCGACGAGAGCACCGGACAGATCGTCTTCATCGTCTCCATCCACGACGCGCAGAACCGCGGGCAGAATTTCGGACAGGTCGAGGACGCCTACATCCGTGTGGTCGACAACCTCACCGGTCGTGAGATGTGCCGCTACGAACTCTCCTACGACGCCGCCGGTGAGACGGCGATGGTCTTCGGTGCCCTGTACCGCAGGGGTGGGGAATGGAAGTTCCGGGCCATCGGGCAGGGGTACGCGTCCGGCCTGGCCGGTATCGCGGTCGACTACGGCGTGGCACCGCAGAAGCGCGGCGAGGCTTTCCACCAGCGATTCGAGGAGTTCCTCGGAGGTGCTGTACAGGGGGTATCCGCGCCACCGGGTGCGGGCCT
>NZ_JBEZVN010000049.1:0-32444 GCF_040636995.1 Streptomyces sp. NPDC032161
ACCCGTCGAGTACGAGACCAACTACTACACGGAACTGACAAAACCCCAGGTCACAACCACAATCTGAGATCTCTACCGAACCCGGGGCGGTTCAGACTGACCTACGGTGGGTGGTTCACTCCAGAGGACCAGCCTCAGTCCTACTGGGATTCCTCGGAACCGCTTTCGCTCGCTCCAGCGATCTTGCCACCGACGAATACCACGCCCAGCCCGAGGGCGGCTGCACCGGCAGCTGCCACCACCTTCATTCCCGCCCCCAGGAACTGCTTGCTCTCGCTGTCCTTCTCGCCTACCCGCTGTACGTTTTGGTCGAGGCGGTCATGGAGGGCCTCCCGTTGCGCCCAGCTGAGGTCGTCCCGACCAAGGTCGGCCTGGAGAGCGTCCCGCTGGTCCTGCGAAGCTTTGTAGAAGTGGTTCTGACTGTTCTCGTTGGCTGCAAGAGTTGACTTGTGGGCCTCGGCGACCGCATCGATGTCGGCCTTGCCCAGGTCCTTGAAGGCGGGGAACTGCTCGATGAGCTTGAGTCGCACCTCGGTGGCCATCTCGGGCATCGCTGCCGCGAACTTAAGCACCTTGTCCTTGGAAAGGTTCCGCCAGTTCGGAATACCCAACTTTCGCTTGACCGCTGCTTCGTTCACGTAACCCATTCCCTGACTCCGTTCGTCGTCCCGTGAGGCGTCCTGGATAGTAGCGGTGCCCACCGACAAGCCCATGGTCCTCGGCCTGCTCGCCATGACTCCTTGAGCCGTATTCGGGGGTCAGGTGCACCCACTGCGCGCCAGTCAACTGCACGACCCGACCGACGGTCGCATGGTGGGGACGACACGATCACAGAAATCAGCTCATCTCCGAAGGCCGGCCAAGGTCGAGCACCGGGGCCGGAGGACTGTTGTGTGGGCCTGGACATGGGCCCCTACGGCGACGATTGGTGGTGCCCTCGCAGTAGCACGGCCAAAATTTGCTCGGCCTCGGCAGCGTCCACGATGTGCAACTCCCGGCGCGCGCCGCCCACACTGAGCTCTAGGCGCTGCACCAAGCCCTGTATCTGAAGACGGGCCAGAACGGCCGCCACTCGACCCGCTCGCAGCCCCGGCAGAGCCACCGCGATTGCATCGCGGCCCGGCACCAGCGACACGTCAGTGGTCATCCCCTCGTCAAGGAGCCTGCGGGCCAGCCGCCAAAGCAGCATTGGGTCCTCGTCCTCAACGATGAGCCACTCGTGCAGCCCCTCTGGCTCGCTGACCATCAGGCCGGGCTCGCGGGACAGCGCCGCCCTTTCGGCAGCGAGTCCGTAATCCCTGCCGTGCGGCGGCGCGCCACTCAGCACACGCCACTGGATCCGCAAGTCGCTCGCGTCCGCATCCGCCTGGAAGGTCAGGGAGTCGCCGGGCCGCGGTCCTTTCGAAGCCCGGGGCTCTGGCCTTTCCGGATGAGCGGCGGTGAATGAGGAGAGTGACGACGGCAGCGATGCGCGCAGATAAGGGGCCAAGAGCCGGCGCAGGGCCTCACCTGGCTCCGGTGCCTGCGATTCCAGCCCCGGGCGGGCCAGCTCCGCGGCGAGTAGGTCCAAGCCCTCGGACAGAAGTGGGGCCCCTCGCACATCGGAGAGTCGGGCCAGGACCCAGGCGAGGTCCCGTGAGTCACCGCGGCGCCGGGCGAGCCACGCTTCCACGGCCAGGACGTCGATCCGAGCGGGGCCGGTCTCATAGCGGTCCCAGTTCATCTCCTTCCACTGGTCGGCACGGTCCAAGTCGCCGCGTCGGCATGCTAGATAGGCCACCGCCAGATCGAAGAGCGGGGTGCCTCGTACACCGGGGTCGTCCCACCAGACCTGCTCCACGACAACGGCCCAGCCCCACTCCCCGAGCCGTAGCGCCTCCAGCAGGGTGAAACCCGAGTCTGCGACGGGGCGGACCTCCACCGGACCCTGCGGTCGATGCTCAGTCGGCCGCAGGGTGAACAAAGATCCCTCCGGCACCAGCGTGCACACCGGACGCCTTCGGCCGCCGCCGACCTGCAGGGCGGCGGGGCCTCCCCGCGGGGTGGCCACCATCGAGGCCCGGCCCGTCGCCATGTCCGACGGGTCCCGTACGGTCCAGTGGCCGTCTGGCTCCCGGCCCCACAGCCGTACCCAGCCGCTTGCGGCCCGGCCGGACTTCTTGGCGCTCGGGCTCTCCCCGTTCGCGCGCCGCGCGGAGAGCACGGCCTGTTGGGTGCGGCCGCCGGTCACCACGACAGGTTGGACCGACAGATAGGGGGACCAGCCGTGGACCAGGCACCGTTCCTCGTGCGGGATCTCCACCGGGGTCGGCATTCCAGCACGCAGCGGGACCCGCGCCAGCCGACGGTTGCCGCGATCGAGGACCTCGGCCGCTCCGACGACCGTGCCCGGCGTGGCACCAGGCACCGCAGGAGCCACGATGTCGACCTGTGCCGTAGCGACGTTCACAGTTCCTGCACCTCCACCGTCCGCGCACGGCAGGGCGCCTGCATCCAGACGTCGTCGCCGCGGCCCCGAAACCGACCGTCAGCGAACGACACCTCAACCCGCACCGGACCGACGGGGCCGTGCCCGATCCAGGGTTCCGGCATCGGCGGGCGGGACGCGTACAGCTTTTGGTGTTCCTGGTCCGTGAGCGCCCACTCGGCGTCGGACAGCGACTCCCCGGGTGATGTGTCGAAGTGGAAGGGGACCGAGGGAGCCTCGTCGAACGAGAAGAGAACGCCGCCCGTGCTGGTGCTCAGCGAGGAGAAGTCGCAGTGCTGATTCGGCAGGACTATGCCGTCCGGCCGCAGTCCTGGCCATGCCATGAGCTCGCGCACGAATTTCCCGACGGTTTCTGTGGTGACCGCCCAGGCATCGCCCGCGGAGTCCGAGTCAGGTGTTCGGAGTGCACGCAGAACCGCCTCGGTGAAGCGGGTGACTCCTCCCAGCGGGCCGTGCGCCTTGGTGCCCGGAAGAGTGGAGTGGACGACGACTCTGTCGCGGGGGCGCGGTCGGCGCGGAGGCGTCAACAGATGCGTGGCGCGGGCATCACCCTCCTCGTACAGCTGTTCCGGGGCGAAACGGCAGGCGTCGACGAAGAAGCACTGGACCCGGGCGTTGTTCTTCTCCATGCCCTCCACCAGAACGCGGAGGTCCACCGCGGTGCGGAAGTAATCCCGTACGTTCTCACCGGTGTCCTGGAGCAGGAGGATCTGAGAGCCCCTTCCGACCTGGACCCCGTGGCCGCAGAAGAAGAACAGGGACACGTTGTCCGGATGGCCGTTGCACCTGTCGTACCAGGCATCAAACGCTTCCTCCACTCCCGCGAGGGTGGCTGGTCCGATTGGCACCTCGGCGCCGTCGTCACCCTTCAGGACCATCTCCTCGCGGGCTGAGACGACCGCTTCGAGGCTGCCGAGCGACATTCCACCGGGCAGGTCCCGAAACCCCTCAAGCAGTCCCTCGCACAGCGCACGCGCGGACGCTGGGGGAGAGGCCAGCTGAGTGAACTCCTTGGAAAGCCGGTCGCCCTTGCGGCCCTTCACGTGCCGTGTTCCGCCCGGGAACCAGTCGTAGGCGCCGACGCCGATCACCAGAGCGTGAGCGGCGGGTCCCGCGTGGCCGCTCTCCCAGACCGTGGTCACGTCGGCTGCCCCACCCTGCGAGCCAGCCGCGCGTGGAAGTCGCAGGACGTGAGATAGCCCCCGTGCGCCCACCAGGACCCGGTGCGGAAGACCAGGTCCTCCGCACCGGCAAAGACCGGCGCGGCCGCGAACGCCAGCGGGTCGGACCGGTCCAGGACGTTGATCCAGCGGACCACGTTCGGCAGCGCGGTGACCTTCAGGCAGCGTGGGTTCGGCACTTTGTGGTCGCTGGACGCGAAGAGTTTGAGCTCCTCGAAAAGGCCGATCTGGGTGCCCACAGTCACCAACAGGTCCACTCGCACATCGGGCCGGAAGTGGGACAGCACATCATGGACGATGTTCCCGCCCATGCTGTGGGCGAGCACCACCAACGGCTCACCGCGCAGATTGGCGTTCCGCGCCGCCTCGTCGAGGGAGTCGGCGATCCGTTTCACGATCTGCCCGGGCATCTTGACGGTGCCGCGCTCGGCGAAGTAGCCCGTGACGTCGCCCATCAGCAGGGCCATTGGGCGAGCGGCCCAGCGGCGGACACCAGCAATCAAGGGGCGTGTGCGGACGGAGACCTCGAGGGCGCGCAGCCGGTGCACCGCGCGGACGGCGCGGGCGGGCAGGCCGCTCTCGGCCCCGAAGCTCTCCCAGGACTGAGAGCCCGCCTCGGCCGGGACGCGGCCCGTGCGTCGCTCCCAGCCGGTGACCTCGTCGTGGAGGCGGTCGAGGAATTCGTCGTCTTCCTCCAACTCCTCGAGCCAGGCGAAGAACTCCGCGCCGTCACCCCGGGTGCCCTCGTCAGTCTTCTCGGCCCAGTACGCGGTGGCCCGCGAGCAGAAGGCCACCAGCTCTGCAAGGGCGCCCGGCTCGGACTCCTCGGCGTCGTTGCCGGCCAGCGCAAGCAGATCGATCGCCCGCTGCAACGAGACGCGGGCGGTGGCCGTTAGGACGTGCTCGGTGTCCCGCTGTTTCGATCCGGCGACGGCGTCCGCCAGAGCTTCGGCGACGGCCTCCTCCAGCGGCTCCTCGCCTTCGCCCCCCAGCGACTCCACCTCGTCCGGGGCCAGCGAGGCCCACCCCCAAGCCGGTTCCGCGACAAGCTCGCCCCACCACGGGTTGGACAGTAGAGCGCCGGGGGAGTGGCCGGTCGCGGGCAGGAGGTGACGGCGCAACAGTTCGTCGCGCAGTGCGGCGGAGCGCATTACGGCGTCGGCCTTCCGGTTCCCGATGCCGTGAACATGTACCAGTGCCACTGCGCCCCCTGACTTGCACTCACCGATAGTCCATTGTGCGGCACCAGTAGGTTCCAGAGTGAGTTGTGCAGAAATCGGTCAACCACCCTGGCGCTAGGTAGGGCTGTCGCACATCGAACCAGGAGGGGAGTTGCATGGTGAGCGGGATCGTGGTGGCGCAGACGACCATTGATGACGAGGACAGGCGCCGCGTTCTCGGTGGCGACGTCGAGGTCCTGGCTGGGGCGGTTCACGAGGTGGCGCGCCCGAAAGCGTACCCGCAGGTCAGAACCAAGGGTAGGGGGGAGCCGAGGTGATCACGTCCGCCAGGAGCCGCGTGTGCAGCTCCGGCATGTCCGTCACACGGCTGCCCGGGTGAGGGAGGCGGGCTGGGGGGAAGGCGTCTTCCCGGACGGTGCGCACACTGCGGCCGACGGGGGTGCGCAGTACCGACCACCGCTGGAAGAGCAGGTCTCAGTTGAGATGCCGGGGCAGGTCATCATGCAGGACCTGGTGTAGGACAGCGCGGTACAGGCCCATGCGCTGACGAGGCTTGCTCATGTCGTACGAGGTCATCCCGGACCAGGCCAGGTGCAGCTCCACGAGCCTCTGGGCCGGGCCGTGCAACTCGTCCAGCGACTCCGGCAGACGCCGCCGCAACTTCTCCCGGTACAGCGCGAGGTCCTCTGCATCCCCGGGCGAGAAGCCCCTTGACACGGATGCAAAAGGCTGTGGGCTGGAGGGCCTGGGTCCATAAAGTCCGCCCTAAGCAGCACGGACTGTCCGCCGTGACGCTCGTTTGACGCTCTGGGCGCTTCCAGGCTGCACAGCGAGCCGAGAAAGCGCCTCTGACCTGGTCTTTTCTGCGACTGACTCAGGCCGACATCTTTCCGATGACGCCCTGGCCCTCATGCCGGCCGCCAAGCACCGCGACCTGGCCACCTACACCATCCAGACCGCCCGGACCCACACCGCCCTCGGCGATGCCGACCGTGCTGTCCACCTCCTGCAAACAGCCGTTCCCGTGATCACCGCCGCCCCGTCCCAGCGGAACACGGCTCGCGCCGCAGCCGCCCGCGCTGAACTCCCGCTCACAGCCAAGGACCCGAAAGTCCAGCGCCTCGACCGACTGCTTGCCACACTGGCCGCATGACCACACACCCCACCCCGCGCGTCGCGCTCGTCTCTGGCGGAAACCGCGGATTCGGCCTTGCCATCGCTACGCGCCTCGCCGAACTGGGCATGCAGGTCGTCCTTGGCACGCGCGACCGCCTCGCCGGCCGGGACGCGGAAGAAGCACTCGGGCGGAAGGGGCTGTTCGTCCACTTCCACGAACTGGACGTCACCGACCCGGCCAGCGTTGCCCGATGCGTCGCCGATGTTGCCGCCCCGCTCGGGCGTCTGGACGTACTGATCAATAACGCAGCCGTCGCCATCGACCGCGGACAGGACGCCGCCGCGCCGGACTTCGAGCGCGTCCGAGCCACCCTGGACACCAACCTCCTCGGCGCGTGGCGACTCGCTGCCGCCGCTCAGGAGATGCGCAAGAACGACTACGGGCGCATCGTCGACATCACCAGTCACCTTGGCTCACAGAACAATATGGGTACCGGAAACGTGAGTTACCGCATCTCCAAGGCCGGTCTCAACGCCCTCACCCAAATCCTCGCCGCCGAACTCGACAGCACAGGCATCCTCGTCAACGCCGCGTCCCCCGGGCGCATGGCGACCCACATGGCTTACGGCGAGACCGACCACACCCCAGAGGACGCCGCCGACACACCTGTCTGGCTCGCCACCCTCCCCGACGACGGCCCCACCGGCGGCCTCTTCTACGAGCGAAAGCCACTGGGCTGGTGACCGTCCGCTCGATACTGCGTGCGCTGTCGCGGGCGGATGGTCCATGACACTGCTGCGGGCAACCTGGCTGTCCCCGCCGAAGGTACGGTTCCGGCCAGGATCTCACCGAGGCGGTCGACCGGATGGGCCGCGTGTACTGGCGCGGGGCGTACGCTGAGGCCGGATCGCTGGTTGCACCCTTTCCCCGACCGCTCAACTTCGCGCCGCCTACTGGCTTGACTCGCCCCACCTGCCCCAGGTTGTAGAAACCGTCCCTGGGCGCCCAAGTCAGTCCGGTGCGGGCTCCTCATAGCAGGTCAGGGCATCGCGGTCCGGGGGAGACACGTAGTTGGTGACAGACAAGTGAGAGCGCCGGTGAGAGGTGCGTTCGAAGGTAAGCCCCTACAGGCGCGGCCGGCGGGGGCTTCCGGGCGGGTGTGCTGCATCTCCGGCGTCGGCACCGTTGCCCTCGGGTTCTCCGCCCTGCGCCCTCGCATCGAGTGCTCGGCACATCGGGCCGGGGCCCTCGGCGACCAACAGTCATGGCCGTCACCCCTGCAAAGTCGAACGCTCTCCGGGAGGTGCCCGAGGCGATGCCTGCCCCTGTCGAGGGGCGCACGGGCTCCTCGTCCGCAGGCTGTCCATGGTCGCGGAAGCTGCGACCTGTTCCGCCTGATGGATGCTGCCGACCGACTGCGACACGTGAAGACCCCCGCCGTCTTGCTTCGGCAGGGGGCCTGCGTGGACAGGGACCGCGTCGGCACGCTGATGGCAGGTCGATCAGTGCCAGGCCCAGCTCGGGGCGGTTGACCTCGGCCAAGGCGACCGGGCTGTCCTTGATGACGACCTCCAGCTTCGGCCAGAGCCGGCCCTCCAGCAGATGCCCGCCGTGGGTTGTGCCGTCCGCCAGACCCAGTACGGCATGCAGATGCGGAGTCGCCCGTCCTGGCCGACGGCGATGTCGCCCAGCAGGGACAGCACCTCGCACTGCTCGTCCACCGCGAGCCGGTAGTCCTTGGCCACCCGGTCGAACCAGCCAACGGTGGCCCGCGAGAACGCCCCCACCGCGGTCACCTGCAACGCCCCGAGCCCCTGTCGCCGGGCGAACCCGCTGGTCTCCGCGACGGCGTCGTGCCTTCGTCGAGGACCAGCACGAAGACGGCCTCCGGGCACTGCTGCACCTGCTGCCACTTCATGCACGCCGGGTACCCGGGCCGGCCGGTGTCATCCCGGGAACCCCTACGCACGGCGTCGGGCGTCGGGCGGCGGGATCACCTGGCCGTAGGGGACCGCTAGGGGTTAGCCGGAGTCTCGCCTCCTCCATAGTGTGCAGCCCTGACCTGGGCAATCGCCCGACCGACGAGGAATGACAGGGTTGTATGGACAGCGTCAGCGTGCTGATCAGTGGGGCCGGGCCGACCGGGTTGACCCTCGGGCTCGAGCTGGCCCGCCGGGGCGTACCGGTGCGGATCATCGACAAGGAGGAGGGCTTCACGACCGCCTCGCGCGGCAAGGCCGGTATCCAGCCCCGCACCCTGGAGGTGTTCTACGACCTCGGGGCCATCGACGAGGTCCTGGCGTCCGGTACGCAGCGGCTGCCGTTCCGGCGCTACCGCCGTGACCGGCTGATCAACGAGACCATCCCGTACCTCGACAACGCGCCGACCCAGGGCGAGCCATTCCGCCGGCTGCACTTCATGCCGCAGTCGCGGGTCGAGGAAATCCTGCGGGAGCGGCTCGCCGAGTACGGGGTCGCGGTGGAACTGGGCACCGAGCTGGTCGAGTTCGAGCAGACGGACGCGGACCGCGTGACGGCCACAGTGGCGACCGCGCAGGGCACCGAGCAGGTGTCGGCCGCGTATCTCGTCGGCTGCGACGGCGGCCGCAGCCTGGTCCGCAAGCGACTCGGCATCTCCTTCGAGGGGTTCACCGAGGAGGACAAGCAACTGATCGTTGGGGACGTGCAGGTCGACGGGCTGGCTCCCGACGCCTGGTATCAGTGGCTGGACCTCGACCTCGGTGTGGTCATGCTGTGCCCGCTCAGCGGCACGCGCTCCTGGCAGATCCAGGCCACACCTCCCTCGGACGCGGGCGGCCGGCCCATGGAGCCGTCGGTGGAGGCCCTTCAGCAGGCCGTCGACCGGGCCACCGGGATGCCGATCCGGGTCCATGACGCGACCTGGCTGTCGGCCTCGCGGATCAACGTACGGATGGCCGACCGGCTGCGGGTGGGCCGGGTGTTCCTGGCCGGAGACGCTGCGCACGTCCACCCCGTGCTCGGTGCGCTGGGCGCCAACACCGGCGTCCAGGACGCCTACAACCTCGGCTGGAAGCTCGCGCTGGTTCTCGCCGGGGCGGCGCAGGAGCTGCTGGACACCTATCAGGAGGAGCGGCTGCCCGTGGCGCGCTGGACGCTGGACACCAGCGTCGCCAGCACCAGGGCCGTGTTCGAGGAGATGACCGGCGGCATCGGCGGCGCCGAGGCCGGTCTGACTCAGGAGACCCTGCAGCTCGGTCTGGAGTACCGGGCCAGTTCGCTCAGCCGCGCGATGCTCGGAGAGACCGGTGGTGGCGTACAGGCGGGCGACCGTGCCCCGGACTCGGTGTGTCTGGACATGGCCGGTCAGCTCGTCCGGCTGTTCGACGTGTTCCGTGGCCCGCATTTCACGCTGCTCGGCTTCGGCGCCGGCTGCGGGACGGCCTTGCGCGAGGTGGCGGCCGCGGGCCCGGACGACCTTAGGACCTGCCTGCTCGGCGAACGGCCGGCGGCGTACGGACTCGGCGCCGACACGCTGGTCCTCGTCCGCCCGGACGGATACATCGGGCTCACCGCGCCGTCGGGGGACAGTGCGGCGGTGCTCGGCTACCTCGGTTCGCTGCTCGGCGGCACGGTGTCCGCCGCCACCGCCTGATCAGGCCTCACGGAAAGGAGAGCGCAGATGGTCTACCGCCCCGACTACTTCCGGCCGCCGGACCTGGAGACGCAGTGGGACCTCATCGAGGAGTACCCGCTGGGCCTGATGGCGCTGTCGGTGGAGGGCCGGCCCGCCGCCGTCCATGTCCCCTTCGTCCTTGACCGGCACGCCTGGCCGTACGGCAAGCTGCGCGGGGCATCTCTCGCGGGGCAACCCGATCTGTGAGGCGCTCGCCGGAAATGTCGAGGTGGTGGTGGCGTTCCTGGGCCCCAGCGCCTATGTCTCGCCCGACCACTACGCCTCCCAGCCGCACTTCTCGACCTGGGCCTACGCCGCCGTGCATGTCATGGGCCGGCCGCGGCTGCTGGACGAGGTGCGCACCATGCGCCAGCTCGACGATCTGATCGAGGACCAGGAGAGCCGGCTCGCGCCCAAGCAGCCCTGGTCCCTGCCGCGCAGGGCGAGTGCGCTGTTTGACGAGTATCTGCGGCTCATCCAGGGCTTCGAGATCCCGATCGGGCGCATCGACGGTGTGTACAAGCTCGGCCAGAACAAGTCCCCGGCCGACATGGCCTCCCAGGCGCGGGCCTTCCGGGAGCGCGGTGGACAGCATGGAGCGGCTCGCCGACTACATAGAGCGCCACAACGACCTGCTCGGGCAGGAGCCCGGCCACGGTTCAGATCAGCCCGCGGAGGGGGCGGACTGACCCGGCGTAGGACGGGAGTACGGCGAAGGCGCCGCCTCTTCGGAGGCGGCGCCTTCGCCGTGCTTCACTTCTCGTGCCGGTTCTTGTGCTGCTTCTCAGGTCACTTCTGCGGCGCGACGCCCGCCAGGCCGTGGCACAGCAGGGCGTAGGCGTGGTCGGCGTCGGCGACCGCCTCGGCGTGGACCTCGTCCGCGGACCGGCCGGCGACGATGCGCTGCCAGTTCACCGACGCCAGGATGCGCTCGGTGGCGATCACCTGGCCGGCCAGCAGGGCGGCGGTGATCTCGCGGTCCGAGTCGAGCGCGCTGGCCAAGGTCTCGGCCAGCGCCTCCTCGGCCTGGGCCAGGTACTTGCTGACGCGCGCCACGAGGCTGGGCGTGGAGTACACGAGATGGTGAAAGGCCAGGACGCCCTCGTCGTCGTTGAGCCCTGTGATGGGGTCCCGGGCCGCCAGCCCGTCTAGGAAGTGTTGGTGCAGCGCGTCGATCGCGGACACTCCGGGCGGCCGCTCGGCCACGATGCTGCTGGTCACCGTCTGGTGGTCGGCGAAGCGGTGGACGACCAGGTCTTCCTTGGTCGGGAAGTACCTGAACAGCGTGGGTTTGGAGACCTCGGCGACCGCCGCGATGTCGACGACCGAGACATGGTCGAACCCGTGCTCGAGGAAGAGCGTGATCGCCGTGTCGGAGATCGTCTCTCGCGTTCGCTGTTTCTTGCGCTCTCGCAAGCCCATCGGCGCATTCACCGGGCCATCCTAGCACATCTCTTACCGGGACAATCAGGTGACCGAGTCTGTGAATTGACTTGGTTAAGTAATCCGCTGTAGTGTCCGCCGCGGAAGACGGACGGGCTGCCGCCCGCGCTGACGGAAGGACGAGCAGGACATGGCACAGGCAACAGCGGCCTCCACCGTGAGGTCGGTGCGCTACCGGTGGTGGGGGCTGGGGGTGATCGCCCTGGCCCAGCTGATGGTCATGCTGGACATGACCATCGTGAACATCGCCCTGCCCTGGGCCCAGCAGGACACCGGGATGTCGGACGCGAGCCGGCAGTGGGTGGTGACCGCCTACACCCTCGCCTTCGGCGCGCTGCTGCTGCTTGGCGGACGCGTCGGCGATCTCGTCGGCCGCAAGCGCGCCTTCATGGCCGGGGCCATCGGCTTCGCCGCCGCGTCGGTGGCGGGCGGCGCCGCTCTGAACGCGGAGGTGCTCGTCGCCGCCCGCGCTGCACAGGGCGTGTTCGCCGCGCTGCTCGTCCCCTCGACCCTGGCCATGCTCGCCACCACCTTCACCGAACCGCGTGAACGGGCCAAGGCGTTCGGTGTCTTCAGCTCGGTCGCCAGCGCGGGCGGCGCCATCGGACTGCTCGGCGGTGGTGTGATCACCGAGTGGCTCGACTGGCGCTGGTGCTTCTACGTCAATGTCCCGATCGGCGCGGCCGTGGTGGCAGGGGCCTGGCTGCTGCTGCCGGCCATACCCGCCAACCGCCAGCGCGTCGACGTACCCGGCGCGGTGCTCTCCGCCCTCGGGATGCTCTCCCTCGTTTACGCCTTCGATCAGGCGGCCACCCACAGCTGGACCTCGGCCCGCGTCCTCGGCTGCCTCGCGGCCGCGCTCGTCCTGCTCGCGGCGTTCGGCCTGGCCCAGGCCAAGGGGTCGGCTCCGCTGCTGCCGCTGCGGCTGGTCGCCGACCGCAACCGGGCGGGAGCGAGCCTGACCATCGCCCTGGCCATGGTCAGCCTGTTCGGGCTGTTCCTGATCCTCACCTACCAGCTCCAGGTCGTCATGGACTTCTCGCCGCTGCGCACGGGCCTCGCGATCCTGCCGGCGACCGTGGCGACGGTGCTCACCTCCACTCAGGTCGCCGCCCGGCTGGTGCCCCGCGTACCGCTGCGCATGCTGGTGGTGCCGGGCCTGCTCATCGCGATGCTGGGCCTGCTGAACCTCGGCCGGCTCGCCCCCGACAGCTCCTACGCCTCGACCCTGATGCCCACCCAGATCCTGCTCGGCATCGGAGTCGGGCTGGTGATCTCGCCCTGCATCAGCGCCGCCACCTATCGGGTGCCGCCGCAGGAGGTGGGTGTGGTGTCGGCGTTCGTCAGCACCTCTCAGCAACTGGGCGGCTCCATCGGCACGGCGCTCCTCAACGCCATCGCCACCGGCGTCACCGCCGACCAGATCGCGTCCGGCGGCCGCGGCAAGCGGGCCGTCACCGAGGCGACCGTGCACGGCTACGCCGTCGCCAGCCTGTGGGCCGCAGGCATCACCGGTGTCGCCGCGCTCCTCGCGGGCCTGCTGATCACCATCGATCTGCGCAAGCCCGCACAGGCCCCCGCCGAGCAGGCCCGGGCCGTGGAAGGCGATCTGGCGCCCAGCAGCTGACCCGCCCCGAAGATCAGCAGCCGCCGGGTGACATCCCCCGGCCCGGTGGCTGTTCAGGCCGCCCGCCGAGACTGACCGTCAGACCCGGTGGGCGGCCCCTATTAGGCCCCTACACCCCCTCTTCCGACCGTGGATCACCGCCGCCGGGGCGGGGCGTACGTAGGCTCAGTGCGATCCGCGAACGGCCCGTAGCCGTCATTTCCGAGGAAGTGCCCATGATTCAGGATTCAGCCCCGCTGGAACTCGACGACGCGTTCATGCAGGACCCCCACTCCGTGTACGCGCGCCTGAACGCCAAAGGCTCGGCGCATCGGGTGATGATGCCTCCCGGGGTTCCCGTGTGCGGCGGCCTGCCGGTCTGGCTGATCACCGGATACGAGGAGGTGCGCTCCGCGCTCGCCGACCCCCGGTTGAGCACCGACCTGAACAGGACGGACCGGCTGTTCGCGCAGAACGAGCCCGACCGCAACAAGCGCGGCGCCTTCTCCTCCGCCCTCGCCACCCACATGCTGCACTCGGACCCGCCGGACCACACTCGGCTGCGCAAGCTCGTGAACAAGGCCTTCACCAGCCGCGCCATCGAGAAGCTCCGGCCGGCGATCGAGCAGATCACCGGCGAGCTGCTCGCCGCGCTCCCGGACGACGACACGGTCGACCTGCTGGACACGTTCGCGTTTCCGCTGCCGATCCGGGTGATCTGCCTGCTGCTGGGCGTACCGCTGGAGGAGCAGGAGAACTTCAAGTCCTGGTCCAAGGCACTCGTCTCCGGCGACTCGCCGGCCGCCACCGCCGCCGCCTCGACCGCGATGATCGAGTACCTCGGCGAGCTGATCGAGCGCAAGCGCCGCACGCCCACCGACGACGTCCTCGCCGCCCTGGTCTCGGCCCGTGACGTCGACGACCGGCTCACCGAGACAGAATTGGTCTCGATGGCCTTCCTGTTGTTCATCGGCGGCCACGAGACCACCGTCAACACTCTCGGCAACGGCACGCTGCACCTGATGCGGAACCTGGACCAGTGGGAGGCGCTGCGCCAGGACCGCTCCCTGCTGCCCGGCGCCGTGGAGGAGTTCCTGCGGCTGGAGAGCCCGCTGAAGCACGCCACCTTCCGCTGCGCCACCGAGGACATGCGCGTCGGCGACACCGAGATCCCGGCCGGCGACTTCGTGCTGCTGGCACTGGCGTCCGCCAACCGGGACCCGGAGCGCTTCGGCGATCCGTGCACGCTGGACGTCCGCAGGCCCACCGGCGGCCATGTCGCCTTCGGGCACGGCATCCACTACTGTCTCGGCGCGCCGCTGGCGAGGATGGAGGCGCAGGTGGCGTTCGGCGCCCTGCTCGACACTTACCCCGCCATGCGTCTCGCGATCGACCTCGACGATGTGCGCTGGCGCACCAGCACGCTTATCCGCGGGCTCCACTCACTGCCGGTGCGGCTGAACCGCCCATAGTGTCCAGTCCCTGCGGCAGTTCGTCACGGCGGGACAGGTTGAGCTTGCGCAGGACACGCGTCATGTGCTGCTCGACCGTGCTGACCGTGATGAACAGCCGGCGCGCGATCTCCCGGTTGGTGTGCCCCCTCGCAGCGAGCGCGGCGACCCGCAACTCGGCCTCGGACAGCACGTCGTGCGCCTGCTCGGACGCCTCGTGCCCGGCCGCGCTGGCCCGGCCGTCGGCCGCCCGCTCCGCGTCGGGCAGCAGGTTCTTCGCGAGCGGCTCGGCATGGCATTTCTTCGCCATCCGGTAGGCACGCCGCACGATCACCCGGGCCCGGTCGGACTGCCCGAGCAGATGGTAGACGCGGCCCAGATCACCGAGGGCGTGCGCCAGCAGCAAGTCGCTGCCCGAGTCCTGGAGTTCGTCCACGGCCTCTCGCAGCGCCCGCAGCCGCTGCCGGGGCTCCATCGTCGACGCCAGCAGCCGCAGGGCGTTGCCGTGCACCCGCGGGCAGCCCTTGTGCCGGGCCAGTTCCTCCCGCAGATGGCTGACGGCCTGGTCCGGCTCGCCCAGCCGCAGCCGGGCCTCAGCCACCCCGGTGCGCCACGGGATGAGCGTGGCGTCGCCCATCCCCCAGCTCTCCAGCGCCTTGCCGCAGGCCAGGAAGTCACCGAGAGCCGCCTGAAGACGCCCCGTGGCCAGATGGAAGCGGCCCCGGGCGTACAGATAATGCTGGCCGAACAGGGTCTGGAACACAGCCTCGGGCACCGGTCGGCTCAGTCGGGCCCGCGCCTCGTCGTAGCGGCCCATCGCGGTCAACGCGGACACCGAACTCACCAGCGGCATAACGATGCTGAGTCCCCAGCCCCGCGACGACATCCGGGACAGCGCCAGATCGCTGTGCTTCTCGGCCTCCAGCAGTCGGCCCTGCCTGATCAGGTTCGCCGCCCGCAGCGAGGACAGCAGCGCCTCCCACGTCGGGATGTTCCGCTCCCGGGCCGCCTCCAGCAGCGTGGTGCACCAGGCGTCGACCTGCTCCGTGCGGTCGGCGTAGTACAGCGTCATCAGCGCCAGCGGGATGGTCTCCAGCGTCGGCGTCAGACTGGACATCTCCAGCATATGTGTGGCCCCGACCACCGCGGGCTCCGCGTCACCGCCCCGCAGGACGAGGGACAGGGCAGCGGCCGAGTGCAGAAGCGGCTGCGCGGCGATCGCCGCGGGCGCGATCTCGTCGGCGACGTCCAAGGGCACATTGCCGAACATGCGCCGGTGGAACGGCGGGCACAGTACCGACAGCCACCGTTGCAGCGCCCCGACCTCCTCCGCGCCTTGCTCGCCCGGATCGTCGGCCAGTTGCCGGTCGACCAGGCGCAGCACGTCCGCGGCCTCGTCCACATGGCCGTGCCACACCAGGTTCTTGATCAGGGACATCGCCCCCGAGGTAGCCGTCAGATGCCCGGCCTCCAGAGCCTCCTTGAGTTCCGGAAGCCGGCGCATGGCCTTGGCCGGGGCGACCTGCCAGGCGGACAGCGTCCGCTGGAATAGGATCGACGCCCGCAGCGGCCCGTCCGGGCATATGGTGTGGGCCAGGTCGAACAGCTGCATCGCCTTCGGGAACTCGTCGTGGGCGAGCGCTTCGGCCGCTGCCTCCCGGAGCAGTGGGGGCACCCAGGATTCCGCGATACCTCCCGCCGCCACGATGTGCTCGGCCACCGTGGCCGGATGCGCACCGTTGTCGTGCAGCAGCACCGCCACACGCCTGTGCAGCCGGGCCCGTTCCTCGGCGGAGACCTCGCCGCCCAGCACCGTGCGCATCCTCGGATGGCGCAGCTCCGGACCCGCCAGCAGGCCCGCCTGGGCCAGCTCCTGGAAGAGCCGGGTGGGCGGATTGGTGCTGTTCCGGTCGAGCAGCACCGTCAGGGCGTCCGGCCCCAGCACCGCCAGATGCCGGGCGAGATCGGCCGCAGGGGCGCTGAGCCGGTGCACACAGTCGGCGACCGCCGAATCGAACATCTCGCCAGCGACAGGCCGTAAAGCGGCTGCCTCCGTGCCCTGCAAGGCGTTGCGGGTGTCCTCGATCAGCGCCTGCGCCAGCAGCGGGCTGCCGCCGCTCGCCGCACGGAATTCCTCGGCGCCGGCCTCGTCCACCGGCACGCCCAGCCGGTCGGTGAGCAGCAGCCGGAGGTCGTCCGTGGTCAGCGGAGACACCCGCAGCTGATGGAAGCCGGGCTGCCGGGCGAACTCGGCGCGCGCGGCGGAGTACGGAGGCAGGGCCCCCGGCCGGTCGGAGAACACCGCCAGGACACGCGAGGTGACCATGCGGCGGGCCAGATGCCCGAGGCAGCCCAGCGACTCGGGGTCCGCCTCGTGGATGTCGTCCACGGCGAGGACGAGGGGCTGCTCGTCGGCCAATTCCATGACGACCGTGCAGAATTCGTCCATGGACTTGTCGGGTTCGCCCTCCGGGGACCGGGTTACCGCCGCGAGGCTGCGGCCGACGGCCGCGAGAGTGTCACTCCTATGCTGTGAGGCTCCTTTGAATCGTCCTGTGTGCCACAGGAGTTGCTGGACCACGCCCCATGCATTGGAGCGTTCCCTCGGTGAGCAGACCGCCCTCAGGACGAGCGATCCGGATTTCTCCGCTTGCTGGGTGAATTCATGCAGGAGGGCCGTCTTGCCGACCCCCGCAGGGCCACTGACCAGGGCGATTGGACCCGCTCCGCAGTCGCGTGCGGTCAGCAGGTCATGCAATTGAGTGAGTTGTACGGTCCGTCCAGAGATGGACATCCGCAAGATTCCCCCTGTGGTGCCGAAGCTTCGGTATGTCTTCAGCCATCCTGCAACTCCAGGGAGTCCACAGTGCGATCAGTGACTATCGCCACAGCGATTTGGCGCAAGTGCGACCGTCGGGGGCGGAAATCCGGCCAACTTCCAAACAACGGCGACCAACGGCCCTGATCCGCCGTGGAGTTCGTCAGGCGGCCCTGAAGAAAATGCGGCCCAGGGGAGTCCCGGGCCGCACATCTCGGCCACATCAGCGCCGTCAGGCGGCGAGCGGTTCCGGCAGGGGCCTGGCGTGCAGGACCTCCAGCCGGGACACCGCACGCGTCACCACCACGTACAGCCGGTGCAGTCCGCGCGGCTCGGACTCGACGATCGCCGCCGGCTCCACCACCACGACGTGGTCGTACTCCAGGCCCTTAACGACCGTCGCGGGCAGCACCGTCACCCGGGCGGCCGTGCCGACCTCCTCGGCGGTCGCCGTCTCGATGCCCGCCTTGCGCAGGGCCGCCGAGGCCGCGGCCACCGCGCCGTCGGCGGCGATCACGGCGACCGACCCCTCACGGTCGAGCGCCGCGCGGACCGCGGACACCGTGGCGGCCGCCACGTCGTCGACCTCACTGACCGTCAACTTGCCGTCGTGGCGCAGCGAACGGGCCGGCGGCACGTCCACACCGAGGGCCCCCACCAGCCGGTTGGCCAGCTCCATCACCGCGGCCGGGACACGGAAGCCGGTGGTGAGCGGGACGACCGTGGCCTGCGCCTTGCCCAGATACGTCAGCTGCTCCCGCCAGGACCGCGCCGACCAGGGCGCCGTCGCCTGCGCCAGATCACCCAGCACCGTGATGGAGCCGAACACGCTGCGCCGGGCGATCGCCCGGCACTGCATCGGCGACAGGTCCTGTGCCTCGTCCACGACCACATGGCCGAAGCCTTCGGGGCGCTCGATGAGCCCCGCTACCTCGTCGAGCAGCAGCATGTCATCGACCGACCAGGAAGCGCTCTTCTCCGACCTCGGCGGCTTGGCCCACAACAGCGCCCGCTGCTCGGCCGCGTCGAACACGCCGTCCGCCGCCTCCTCCATCACCGCCGGGTCGCTCAGCAGCGCGGCCACGACCTCCTCCGGCCGCGCCACCGGCCACGCGACCTCCAGCAGCGCGGCCACCGGCTTCGAACGGCCGATCTTCCGCGCCCAGGTGACACTCTTCGGTCCGGCCCGCCGCTCGGCCTGCTGCTGGATCAGCGTCACCACCCGCGACCGCACATGCTCACGCCCGACCCCGTACGGCACTCCCATGCCCCGCACCTCGTCGATGACCCGGGCCAGGTCGTAGGAGTCGACCCGCCAGCGGTACGAGCCGTCGGTGACCGCGATGGACTCCTCAGGGTGCCTCACCCTGGCGTACAGGGCCCGCTCCAGGACGGCCGCCATTCGGTCGCTGTGCTTCAGGACGCTGACGTCCTCCCCGTCCACCCGCTTGACAGGGTGCCGGGCCACCACGTCCTCCACCGTGAGCTGCGCGATGTCGATCTCGCCGAGCGATGGCAGCACCTCGGAGATATAGCGCAGGAAGGTCCGGTTCGGGCCGATGATCAGCAGACCGCTGCGCTGCAGCCGCTCCGGGAACGTATAGAGGAGATAGGCCGCGCGGTGCAGGCCCACGGCGGTCTTGCCGCTGCCTGGCGCGCCCTGCACACACACCGACTCGTTCAGCTCGCTGCGGACCAGGTTGTCCTGTTCCGGCTGGATGGTGGCGACGATGTCACGCATCGGGCCGAGCCGGGGCCGCTCGATCTCCGCCGCGACGATCGCGCTCGCCGCGTCGCCGTCGCCCTCGGCCCGCGCGTGGTCGAGATGCTCGTCCTCCAGGCCGGTGAGGTCCTCCGGAGCGCCGTGGCTCCAGGGAGCCCAGCCGAAGCGCCGTCGCACCGCGACGCCGCGCGGTTCCAGGGCGCTCGCCTGGTAGTAGGTGCGGGAGACCGGCGCACGCCAGTCGATCACCAGGGGCGGTGCGGCCGGGTGTTCCGAGACCCGCCTGCGCCCGATGTAGTACCGCTGCCGCCGGTGGTCCCCCGCGTCCTCGGTGTCCTCGAAGTCGAGTCGGCCGAAGAACAGCGGGCTGTCGGGCTCCTCCGCCATCTGCCTTGCGCGGGTCCGCAGATAGCGGCCGAGCGCCTCGGCGCTCGCGCCGTCGCCCGACACGTCCTCGCCCGCGACGACCTGGTACTGGGCATCGTCCACCTGGCGGGTCATCGCCTCGCGGCACATCGCAACGTAGGCACGCTCCAGGGCCAGCTCGTCGTCGAGTCCGACGGCCTCCTGGGTGCCGTACGTGTCCTGGACGTGTGACGTCATCGATCGACCTTTCCGAAGTGACGGCCTTGCGCTCCGCCCGGCGGGACCGGACGACGAATTCCCGGTCACAGCATAACTGAACCGGGTTAATAGACTGGCTTGGTTGTGTTATTGGCGGGCAGGGGGAGGGCTGGGTGGCGATGGGGTCTCCCGCGCACGCCGACCTGGGTCAGCGTCAGGCCGCGGCCTGCGTCTGCGCTGGGCGGCGGCCCGGGGCGCTGAGGGGCCGCGACCTGAGTAAGCATCGGGCGGTGCCTCATCTCCGCCGGGCCTCGACCCGGGGGCGCGACCCTGGGTAGGGTCGGACAGCGGCTGGGCTTCGCCGGGACCCTACCCGGGTCGGCATCGGGCGGTGACCTCTGGCACCTAGCTTGATCTTTAACGTCCGATGTCGAATGGTGCGTCGAACTTGATCACTCGGTCCGGTAACCGGCGTACGCGGAAGCGGCCTTCGTCTGAACATGTGCTCCGACCAAGGAACACACACGTCCAGCACGAAGGCCGTGAGGATGAGTCTGCTGCATCACGAAGCCCGGCGAGAGCCGTTGGCGCAACTGTCATGCTTCCGGGGCGAGTTCTACTCCTGCCTGGCCGCTCGTTCGGACGCGTTGTTCGAGCTGGCTGATGCTGTCCTGTGCGGCGACGGGCCGGTGAGGTCGCTGGCCGAGCTGTCGCTGGTGGGTGAACACCGCCGCGGCCACGGCGGGCTCTACGCCGCGGTGGCCCGTGGACGCATTGATGCCGACCGGCTGCGGCGGGCACTGGCCGAAGTGCCACTGCCCCGGACTACCGACGGCAGGCTCGTCCTCGCTGTCGACGTCACCTGCTGGCTGCGGCCAGACGCCCACACCTCACAGGAACGGATCCTGTGCCACACCTACGGCCGGGGCAAGGACCAGCACATTCCGGTCCCCGGCTGGCCTTACTCGATCGTCTGCGCGCTCGAGCCGGGCCGCAGCTCATGGACCGCACCCCTGGACGTGCTTCGTCTGTCGCCCGGCGACGACAGCGCCACCGTCACCGCCCGGCAACTGCGCGAGTTGCTTCAGCGACTGATCAACGCGGGGCAGTGGCAGACGGGCGACCCGGACATCCTCATCGTCGCGGACGCCGGATACGACGCACCCCGCCTCGGCTTCCTCCTGAGGGACCTGCCCGTGCAGGTGCTGGCCCGGATGCGATCGGACCGCGTCCTGCGCAGGGCTGCCCCACCCCGGCTGCCCCACACCCAGGGACGGCCGCCCCGGCACGGAGGCGAGTTCGTCTTCGGGCAGCCCGAAACCTCGGACACCCCGGACACCGAAACCGTCACCGACACACGCCTCTACGGCACGGCCACCGCCCGCTCCTGGAACCGGCTCCACCCCAGGCTGACCCACCGCTCCTCGTGGGCCGCGGCCGATGGCACCCTCCCGATCGTCGAGGGGACAGTGATCCGCCTGGACATCGACCACCTGCCCAGCGGAGCCGCCCCCAAGCCGGTCTGGCTGTGGTGGTCAGGCACCGACGCCACCCCGGCAGACGCAGACCGTCTGCGGCAGGCCTACCTGCGACGTTTCGACATCGAGCACACCTTCCGCCTGTTCAAACAGACCCTCGGCTGGACCTCCCCGAAGATCCGCACCCCCGAGGCAGCGGACCGATGGACCTGGCTGATCGTCGCCGCCTACACCCAACTGCGGCTCGCTCGCCCGCTCGCAGCCGACCTGCGTCGCCCCTGGGAGAAACCAAGTTCCCCGGACAAACTCACTCCCGCCCGTGTCCGCCGCGACTTCCGGCACATCCGCCCACAGGCCGCCTGCCCGGCCAGAGCACCGAAACCCTCCCGACCCCGGCCCTGGACGACCACCAGGCCGAAAGAACACCCGACCCACCCCACGCCACGACGTGCACACACCCCGCAAGACGCAGCCGGCGAAACAGCAAGCAAAGAACTCAACCACCCCGCGACCACGCCGCACAGGTTAAAGATCAAGCTAGGGGCCGCGAGCTGGGCAACGTCCGGGCAGCGCCTGGTCTCCGCCGGACGACGACCCGTTTCGCACCCCGCACCGGGCGGCGTCCCGGGTCCGCACCGGGGCGAAGCTCAGGTCAGCGCCGGGCCGCGAGCAGTGCTCCCAGTACCGCCGCCCGTACCAGATGGGCAGGTGCGTACAGCTCCTTGCCGATCCACAGCGGGGGGTGGCGTTCCACGTCCAGGCCGTGTTCCAACAGGAAGGAGCAGCCCCGTCGCACGGCCTCGACCGTCGCCCCTGAGCGGGCGTCGGTCGTCAGCTCCAGCAGGGTGCGTACCGCGTAGGCGGTCTCCTCGGCCGTGCCCTCCCAGCGGCCCCACGAGCCGTTGCCGCGCTGCCGCTGCAGGAGCCAGTCGACGGACCCGTGCAGGGAGTCGGCCGCGTCCGGGCCTGCGTACCGGTGCAGGGCCAGGGCGCAGCGCATCGTCGCGAAGTAGGGGGAGGCGTGCCATTTGTCGGACCAGCTGCCGTCCGGCTGCTGGCGGTTCCGCAGCCATGTCGCGATCCGGGCTACGGCGTCCCGGTAGCGGTCGGCGTCGCCGGCACCGTCGGCCAGGTGGCAGCCCAGGGCCTCCAGGATGTGCGCGTTGGTGGTGGTGGAGGCCTCGTGTTCCGGGATCGTGGACATGAAGTGGGTGCCCGCGTCGTACTGCCACAGATACTCGGGTTCCTGCGGTTCCCCGAGGTGGGCCAGGGCCGCGAGCACGATCGCGCTGGTCTCCGCCTCGTACGCGAATCCCGGCGCGGTCGGAGCACCCGACAGGCCGACGTCGCCGGGCAGTTCCTTCAGCAGCGGGGCGAGCACTTCCCGCGGCACCCCCGCGGTCGCCAGGTTGCCGGCGATCCACGCCCGCTCGTAGAAGACGAGCGAGGTCATCGCGGTAACCGGGCCACCGCCCCGCTCCTGGGCCTGCCGCAGGAAACATACCGAGGGATGCGCGGGCTCGGCCGGCTCGCGCGGGCCGAGCCAGGCCGCGGTGGCGGCCGCGGAACAGCCGACGACCCCGTCGACCGGCTCCATCTCCGCGGCGCCGACGGCCGCAGGGCCGACGATCTCCAGATAGTGACCAGCGAGCGGATTGCGCCAGGCACCGCAGCGCAGGGCGCGCAAGGCGTCGTCGGTCAACCCGTGCGGCAGCGCCAGCGGTTGGGCCGCCGCGTCCCCGAGGACGGCGAGACGGGCGTTGACGCCCTCCACCAGCGCCGGGATCAGCATGAAGAACACGACCGTCGACGGAACCGGCTGGGCCACCAGAGCGGCCGCCGCCGCTAGCCCCCGCTGCGCGGCCTCGACGAGCGCGGCACGCGGCAGGGGCGACGCCTCGCCCTCCCGGCCCAGCACGGCGATCAGCGCCTCCGTCGCGCTCAGCGTCGGGACCAGGGCGTACCCGCCGGGCCCGGCCCAGCTTCCGTCGGGCCGCTGCTCGTCCAGGAGATGACGGACCCGGGCGGTGTCGCCGTCCAGCCAGGGGGCCAGCGAGACCAGCCGGGCCGTCTCGTACACCGAGGGACCCAGCGCGCCGGTCGGATCGTCCAGCACCCGGTCGACCAGCTCCGCGACGAGCGCGTCGAGATCGGGGCCCGCGGTCACGCGGGGATCTCCTCGGAGACGGTGATGCTGTCGACGAGCAGCGACGACGGCAGCGTCGAAGGGTCGGGGTCGCCCGGCAGGACCGGGCCGCCCGGGCTGCCGATGATGATCGCCAGACAGAAGTACACGGGCTGGTCGAACAGCCAGCCCTTCGGGGTGGTGTCCTGCGGGGTCAGCCGCAGATACTCGCGGCCGTCCAGGTACCAGGTGATCGAGTCGGGGTGGCGCCGCCAGACCGCCGAGTAGGTGTGGAAGTCCGCGCTGAGCGGACTGCCGTCCTCGGTGGTGGTGCGGGCGCCCATGCCTAGGGACGGGATCTGGTGGCACTCGGGGGAGTGGACGGCACCCCACACCGAGTCGGGCTCGGAGCCCAGCGCCTCCAGGACGTCGATCTCCCCGGCCCGGTACCACGCCTGCACCGGGTCCTCGTCGCCCCGGTGCCGCAGCTGAGTGCCCCAGGCCCACAGCGCGCAGTCCAGGCCGGGGCCAGCTGCGGTCTTCACCCGGGCGTCAAGGCGCAGCGCGCCGCCGGGACGCGGCACGAAGTCCTCGCGCCGGGTCTCCAGCCACGCCGCCCGGTACTGCCCGTCCTCATGGGTGGCGGTGATCCTCAGATGCCCGGCCCCGTCCAGGCCGACGTTCGCGGGGTCGTCGGTGTGGAACTCGATGCCGGCTCCGAAGGGCTGCCCGGTGACGACCTGCCACAGGGCGGGATCGGGCGGCGACCCGGCCGGGCCGTCGAAGGTGCCCTGCCACAGGACCCGCCACGACGACGGCGGCACGGTCCCGGTGGACGGGGCGGTGGCGTGCTTCTGGTTCACGATCTCCATGTCTTTCTCAGGCTCCGGCTTCGAGATGCTCGGCCATGGCGAGCGGGGTGGGATAGGCGAACAGGTCGGTCAGCCGCACCGGCACGCCCAGCGTCTTCTCGATGCGCTGCACGAGCTGCGCGCCCAGCAGCGAATGCCCGCCGCTGTCGAAGAAGTTGGCGTCCGGCCCGATGTCGGTCCGGCCGAGCGTGGTCTGCCACAGGGCGAGCAACTGCCCGGCTGTACCCGACTGGGCCTCCGGCGCGGCCTCGGCCGCCGCGCCGCGCTCCGAGCGGCGCTGCTCCGCGAGACGGGTCAGCGCGAGATGGTCCCGCTTCTCGTTGGCGGTGGTCGGCAGGGACTCCAGCACCACGATCTCCTGGGGTACGGCGGCGGAGGGCAGCAGGGACCGGACATGGGCGGTCAGCCCGGCCGTGTCCAGCTCGGCCGAGTCGTCCGGGGTCTCCACGAAAGCGACCAGGGCCGCGTCCGCCCCGCCCCGGCCCACCACCACGACGGCGGCATCCCGCACGCCCGGATGGTCGAGCAGCACCGCCTCCACCTCGCTCAGCTCGATGCGATGGCCGCGCAGCTTGATCTGACGGTCGGTCCGGCCCAGCAGCTCGACGCTGCCGTCGGGCCGCAGCCGGGCCAGATCGCCGGTGCGGTAGTGGCGCCCGTACGTGGGATGGTCGCGGAAGTGGTCCGCCGTCAGCTCGGGGCGGTTGTGGTAGCCCAGCGCTACACCCGCCCCGGCGATGCACAGCTCGCCCTGCACACCGACCGGCAGCTCACGGCCGTCCGGGTCGACCACGAACACCCGGGTGTTGGCGATCGGGCGGCCCACGTTCACGCGGGTCACCTCGGCCGGCACCGTGCCCGAGGTGGACCAGATTGTCGTCTCGGAGGGGCCGTACACATTGAGCAGCGAGCCGCCCGAGGCCGCGAGGGTGCGGGCCAGCGCGGACGGCAGCGGTTCCCCGCCGCAGACCAGGCGCCTGCCCGCGAGCCGGCCGTCGGCCGCGTCGGCGACGACACGCCAGGTCGTCGGCGTGGCCTGCACGATGCCGACATCGTGCGCGACCACCTCACCGAGCAGGGCACGGCCATCGGTACGGGCTTCGTCGGAGGCTACGACCAGCCGCCCGCCGCAGACCAGCGGCAGGAACAGCTCCAGCGCGGAGATGTCGAAGGCGAAAGTGGTCAGCCACAGCACGGAGTCCTCCGCGGTGACCTTCAGCTCCTCGGCGAAGTGCTGCACCACATTGGCGAGGCTGCGGTGGCTGATCAGGGTGCCCTTCGGCTTCCCCGTCGAACCGGAGGTGTAGATCAGATACGCGCAGGAGTCCGGATCGGGCCCGCTCGCCGGGGAGTCCGGGAGCGGCCCGTCCTGCGCGACCGGCCCCAGCGGCAGCACACGCGCCCGGACCCCCTCGGGCAGCTCCACGCCCGGCGCCGTGAGCACCGCCTGCGCCCCGGAGTCCTCCAGGACGTACGCCAGACGCTGGGCGGGGTGTTCCGGATCGACGGGCAGATACACCGCGCCGGCCAGCCACACCCCCAGGGCCGCGGCCGCGAGTTCGAGCCCGCGGGGCGCCGCGAGCGCGATGATGTCACCGGCCCCGACACCGGCGTCTGCCAGGACGACCCGGGTGTGTTCGGCGGCCCCCCACAATGCGGCGTACGTCGTCCTGCGGCCGCCGCCCACGACGGCAGGCGCGGATGGCGCCAGCGCCACCCGCTCCCGCACCGCCGTGAGCACGTCGGCCGGTTCCACCGGGCGCGCGGTGTCGTTGGCGGCGGCCAGGACCGCCAGGTCGGAGGGGCCGGCCAGCGGGAGTCCGTGCATCGGCAGGTCCGGCCCGTCCGCGGCCGCCAGCAGCAGCGACTCGAAGCGTTCGAGCAGGCCCTGCACGTCCGTCCGGTCCAGGATCTGCGTGTAGTACGCGGCCCGGATGGTCACCCTGTCCGCGGAGGACAGGAAGAAGAACTCGAGGTCGAACTTGCTGAACCCGTTCTCCACGGGCAGCCTGCGGGCCGTGGTGTCCGCGAGCGGGAAGGTCGTACGGCCTTCGTCCGGAACGTAGTTGAACAGATGCCGGAAGACGGTGTTGCGCCAGGAGACGCCTCCGTCCCTGCGTAGTTCCGGCGTCAGGATGTCGACCGGGACATCGGCGTGGGCGACCGCCCCGAGGAACGCGTCGCGGGCCGTGCGCACCAGGTCCCGAAAGCCGCCGCCGAGGTCGACGGGGATGCGCAGCGGCAGGGTGTTGACGTGGTAGCCGACGGCCCTGGACGCCTCCCGCGCCCGGACATTGACCGGGGTGCCCACCACCAGGTCGGGCCCCGAGCCGTGCCGGGCCAACAGCAGCCCGTACGCGGCCAGCAGCACCACGGCCTCCGGCGCGCGCAGCTCCTTCTGCAGCCGGCGCAGCACCTCGGTCGCCCGCGGCGACAGATCGGCCGTGATCTGGTCACCGGTGAGGGTCGGCTCGGGCAGGTCCTCGCTGTCGCACCACAGGGCGAGCCCCGCGGCATCGGCCCCGGCCAGCTGCCCGCGCCAGTACTCCACGGCGGCCGGACGGGGAGCGGGCTCCCGGTACGGCGGCTGCGCGGTCAGCAGCTCGGCGGGCGGCGAGGCACCGGCCGCGAGCGCCGTGTACCCGGCCGTGAACTCGTCCAGCAGGACCGCGCCGGAGACCGTGTCGAAGACGAGGTGATGGACGGCCAGACAGAACGCGTCACCGTCCGCGCACCTCACCAGCGCGGCCCGCACCAGTGGCAGCCCGTCGATATCGAAGGGCCGCGCGATGAACTCACCCACGACAGAGGTGACTTCGTCTGGCTCCGCTTCCAGCTGCTCGACGTCGATCCTCAGGGTGTCGAGGACCTCCTTGGTGAGGCCCGCCTCCTCCTGCCGGAACATCGTGCGCAGGGCCTCGTGCCGGCGCAGCAGCAGGTCGACCGTGCCCTGGACCGCGGGGGCCGACAGAGCTGCGTCTGCCTGGAGGGCGACGGAGAGGTTGTTGACGCCCTTGACGGGCACCAGCTCGTCCAGGAGCCAGAGGGCGTGCTCCTTGCTGTCAGCCGGGAGGGACCGGGGTTGCGTTGCTTCTGGCATTCCAACCGTTCCGTAGATTCGCGTCCGTAGATTCGCGGGAATCCGCCTGTGGGGTATGCGGGTGCGGAGGCGCGTGGCTCCTCAGCCGCGCGTCTCCGTGCCGAGCAGCTCGGCCACCGTGCGGGTGACACCCGGGTCGCGCAGCAGATCGACATGCGGGACGTCCACACGCAGCTCCCGGCCCACGGTGATGTCCTGCCCGGCCCCGCGGGAGCCGTTCAGGCCGCTCGTGGGCGACGAGGACGTGACGACGACGGCCCCCCGCCACGCCGACAACGGGTCGATCGCTGCGGCCGCGATCAGATAGCCGACGAACGAGGCGAAGACCGCGGTGAACTCCGCCTGCCGCTTCTCGTCCAGCTCCAGCCGGTCGAAGACGGGCTTGGCGGTACGCCGGTACACATCGAGGAGTTCGGCACCCAGCGGGGCCATCTCGGTGTGCTGCTCATGGGCCCGCCGCGCCTCTGCCGCAGCCTGCGCGGTCTCCTCGTCGCTCAGCAGGGTGGACATGGAGTCGAGGACCTTGTGGAACTGCGAGTAGAGCGTCAGCGGGCCGGACTGCTCGGGGTCGAACAGCACGAGCGCGGGTGCCTGGCTCTGCCGGTCGGCGACGCGCTGCGCGATCGCGCCCGCGTAGACGCCGCCGACGCAGAAGCCGAACACCGCGCGGACCGGGCGGCCGTCGGCCGCCACCTCCTCCAGCCACCGCTCGACGGTACCGGTACCACCGGTACCGGTGCCCGCCTCCTGGGGAACTGTCTCCCAGATCGAGAAGGGCAGGTCGGCCAGACCCGCCGCGAGATCAGTGAAGCGGCCCTCGGCGCGGCCGGTGGCGTCGAAGTCCACGGCGAGCACCAACTCGTGCGCTTCCGCGTTCCCGAGGACCCGCCACGTCTGCGGTTCGGTCATGGTTCGGGCTCCCCTAAATGCATTGGAAAACAGTGCGTTTGATGTCGTTGTGGCCGTGGAAGCCGTGGAGAACGGTGAATTCGCGGTCACGCTATGTGCGCCTCCCGACCCGGATAACCCCTAGCCGACCCCTTGCGACCCCAGGTCGGCGCGGGTGGGCGACCAGCGCGGCCGTGCTCACCGGAACCGGTCCAGCTGCCCGGACAGCACCTGGGCGACGGCGTCGGTCTGTTCCGAGACGAAGAAGTGACCGCCGTGGAAGACCCGCAGGTCGAAGGGGCCGGTGGTGTGCTCCTGCCAGGCCCCGGCCTCCTCCACGGTGGTCTTCGGGTCGGTGTCGCCGGTCAGCGCTACGACGGGGCAGCCGACCGTCGCGCCCGGCGCTCCGCGGTACCGCTCGATCGCCTTGTAGTCGGCCCGCAGGGACGGCAGGAACATCCGCACGATGTCCTCGTCGTCCAGCGCCGCCTGCGCGGTGCCGTCCAGGGCGCGGATCTCCCGCAGCAGAGCGTCGTCGCCCTTGCGGTGCAGATCCTCGCTGCGGTGCCGGGACGGCGCCCGGCGCCCCGACACGAACAGGGAGACGGGCTTCACACCGGCCCGCTGCTCCAGCCGCGAGGCCACCTCGAAGGCGACGGACGCGCCCATGCTGTGCCCGAACAGGGCGAGCGGCTGGTCGGTGCCTACGGCCTCGACGACCGCCTCGAACGCGGCGTCGGCCAGCTCGTGCAGATCCTCGAACGCGGGCTCCTGATGGCGGTCCTGACGGCCCGGATACTGCACGGCCACCACGTCCAGCCGCCCGGCCAGCGCCCGGGACAGCGGGTGGAACGACGTGGCCGAGCCGCCGGCGTGCGGGAAGCAGACCAGGGTGACGGCGTCGGCGGGCGCCGACTGATAGCGGCGGACCCAGGGGCTCTCTGTACGTGTGGGGGTCATGACGCGGTCCTCTTCATCTCCTCGTGCAGATGCGCGGTGAGTTCCGCCGGCGTGGGGTGGTCGTAGATCAGCGTGGGCGGCAGGTCGATGCCGGTGACCTTGGTGAGCCGTCCGCTCAGCTCCACCGCGGTCAGCGAGGCGAAACCGGCGTCGAGGAAGTCCTGGTCGGCCGGCAGCGCGTACGGATCGGCGTGCCCGAGCACCGCGGACGCGGCGGACAGCACCGCGTCCAGCAGCAGCGCGGGCCGCTCCTGCTCGGACGCCCCGGCCAGAGCCTGTGCCAGGTCCCCGTCGTCCTCGGGCTCCGGGGCGTCCTCCAGCGTGCCGGCCGTAGCCCTGCCGTGGTCCCACGCCGCCAGCAGCGACAGCACGGCGTTGAGGGAGTCGGCCTCCTGGGCGGAGTCGACGTCGAGCAGCGAGGCCAGGGCACCGAGATCCCGGCTTTCGACGGCCTGCCAGAAGCGCCGCTCCAGGTCACCGCTGCGGGCCATCGGCGTCGAGGCCCGCGACACGGTCGGCCCCGACGGCAGCCAGTACGCGCTGCGCTGGAAGGCGTACGTCGGCAGATCGACCGTACGGGCGCCGGTGGGGGCGAACACCGCCTTCCAGTCCGGGGACACCCCATGGACATGCAGCTCGGCGACGGCCGTGCCCAGCGTGACGGCGTCGGCACGGTCGCGCCGCTGGACGGGCACCACCAGCGCATGACCGCCCAGGCTCTCGCGGGCCATCGGGGCCAGCACGGCGTCCGGGCCGACCTCGACGTACGCGGTCACGCCCTCCTTCTCCAGATGCGTGAGCTGATCGGCGAAACGGACCGCCTCCCGCGCGTGCCGCACCCAGTAGCCGGGGTCCTCCAGCAGCCCGTCGGCAGCAGTCTCCCCGGTGACGTCGGAGACGACGGGGATACCCGGCGCCCGATACGACACCTCACGCGCGACCGCCGCGAACTCCTCCAGCACCGGGTCCAGCAGCGGCGAGTGGAAGGCGTGACTGACCCGCAGCCGCTGGGTCCTGCGGCCCAGACCCGCGAAGTGCGCGGCGATCTCCTCGACGGCACTCGCGCGGCCCGAAACAACCACGGCCGAAGGCCCGTTGACCGCGGCGACCCCTAACTCGTGCGTCCGCCCGGCCAGCAGCGGCAGCACCTCGTCCTCCGCCGCCTGCAGCGAGGTCATGGACCCGTCGGCGGGCAGCGACTGCATCAGTCGGCCGCGCGCCGCCACCAGCCTGGCCGCGTCGGGCAGATCGAAGACGCCGGCGACATGCGCCGCGGCCAGTTCACCGATCGAGTGCCCCGCCAACAGCTCCGGCCGCAGCCCCCACGCCTCCAACTGCCGGAACAGCGCCACCTCTACGGCGAACAGCGCGGGCTGCGCGTACTCGGTACGGTCCAGCAGCTCCGCGTCCGGGGTGCCGGACTCGGCGAACACCACATCAGCCAGGGGCCGCTCCAGCAACGGACCGAAGTGCGCGCAGACCTCGTCGAAGGCCGCGGCGAACACCCCGGAGGAGGCGTACAGCTCCCGGCACATCCCGGCCCGCTGGGTGCCCTGCCCGGAGAACAGGAAGGCGACCCTGTGGCCGGTTTTGCCCGCACCCCGCACCACGAACGGCGAGTCCTTGCCACGGGCCAGCGCGTCGAGAGCCGCGAGCCGGTCCGCCGGGTCATCGGCCAGCACGGCACCCCGGTGCCCGAACGCCGACCGGGTCGTGGCCAGCGACAGCCCGACCTGCGCGGCGGTCAGCTCCGGCCGCTCCTGTACGAAGTCCCGCAACAGGGCTGCCTGCGCGCGCAAGACCGCCGCGCTCTTGCCGGACAGCACCCACGGCAGGACGACACCACCCGGCTCGCTTTCCGTGGCCGGGTTGTCGTCCGGCTCGGCGTGCTCCAGTACGACATGGGCGTTGGTCCCGCTGATACCGAAGGAGGAGACAGCCGCGCGATGCGCACGGCCCGTGTCCGGCCATTCGGTGGTCTCCGTCAGCAGGGATACTGCGCCGGAGTCCCAGTCGACGTGGGTGGAGGGTGTGTCGACGTGGAGGGTGCGGGGGAGGAGGCCGTGGCGCATGGCCATGACCATCTTGATGACTCCGCCGACGCCTGCGGCGGCCTGGGTGTGGCCGATGTTGGACTTCAACGAGCCGAGCCAGAGGGGATGTTCGGAAGTGTGGTCCTGGCCGTAGGTGGCGAGGAGGGCCTGTGCCTCGATGGGGTCGCCGAGAGTGGTGCCGGTGCCATGGGCCTCGACCACGTCGACGTCCGCGCCGGTCAGCCCGGCACTGGCGAGGGCCCGGCGGATCACCCGCTGCTGCGCGGGCCCGTTCGGGGCGGTGAGACCGTTGCTCGCGCCGTCCTGGTTCACCGCGCTGCCGCGGACCACCGCCAGCACCGGGTGGCCGTTGCGCCGGGCGTCCGACAGCCGCTCCAGCAGCAGGACCCCCGCGCCCTCGCCCCAGCCGGTGCCGTCCGCAGAGGCCGCGAACGCCTTGCAGCGCCCGTCGCGGGCCAGACCGCGCTGCCGGCTGAACCCGATGAAGGTGCCGGGTGTGGTCATAACGGTCACACCACCGGTGAGCGCCAGGGAGCACTCGCCGTTGCGCAGCGACTGCGCGGCCAGATGCAGGGCGACCAACGAGGAGGAGCAGGCGGTGTCGATGGTGATCGCCGGGCCTTCCAGTCCCAGGTGGTACGCCACCCGGCCGGAGGCGATGCTGCCGGAACTGCCGTTGCCGAGGAACGCCTCCAGACCCTCCGGCACCTCGGTCACCTGTGTGCCGTAGTCGTGGTACATGACCCCGGCGAACACGCCCGTACGGCTGCCGCGCAGGGTGCGCGGGTCGATACCGGCCCGTTCCACTGCCTCCCAGGAAATCTCAAGGAGCAGCCGTTGCTGCGGGTCCATGGCCAGGGCCTCGCGCGGCGAGATCCCGAAGAAGCCCGCGTCGAACCCGGCCGCGTCGTACAGGAATCCGCCTTCCACCGCGTACGTCGTGCCGGGGTGGTCCGGGTCCGGGTGGTACAGCGCCTCCGTGTCCCAGCCGCGGTCGTCCGGGAACCCGGAGATGGCGTCGCCGCCGGAGTGCACGAGCCGCCACAGGTCCTCCGGGGTGCGCACCCCGCCCGGATAGCGGCAGGCCATGGCCACGACGGCCACCGCGTCCTCGTCCTGGGCACCTTGCTGCGCCGGGCCGGCCACAGGGCCGGGCTCGTCGCCGAGGGCCTCGGTGACGATGTGCCGGGCCAGTTCGAACGGGCTCGGGTGGTCGAACACCAGCGTGGCGGGCAGTCGCAGCCCGGTGGCCGGGGCCAGCCGGTTGCGCAGCTCGATACCCGTCAGCGAGTCGAAGCCCAGTTCCTTGAAGCTGAGTTCGGCCTCGACGCCGCCCGCGCCCGCGTATCCGAGGATCGCTGCGGTGTGCTCCCGCACCAGGCCCAGCACCACCTCCACACGCTCGGCAGGCTCCAACTCGCCCAGCCGGGCGACCAGGGACCCGCCCTGCGACTCCGCCCCCTCCCGCGCGGCGGCACGGCGCACCGGGCGCCGGAACAGCCCGCGCAGCAACGCCGGTATGGGCCCCCCGTCGAGGGACCGCCCCAGGGCCGCGACGTCGAGCCGGATCGGCAGCAGATGCGCCTCACCCGACTCGCACGCCGCGTCGAACAACGCCAGCCCCTCGGCCGCGGACAGCCCGGACACTCCGTGGCGGGTCATGCGGTGGAGGTCGGTGTTGGTGAGGTTGCCGGTCATGCTGCTGCGGTCTTCCCAGAGGCCCCAGCCGAGGGAGAGTGC
>NZ_JBEZVN010000050.1:0-31481 GCF_040636995.1 Streptomyces sp. NPDC032161
CGAGCCCGTCCACCGCGACGAGACGGGGGTGCTCTGGCGGATCGCACTGGACGGCGACGAGGACGTGGTGATGGTCGAGGTGGTCACCCCCACGGACCAGGGGCCGACGAGCCCCGCGCGGAATGCGCAACCCTGCCCGAACGAGAGACGAGCAAGAGAGGCCCGCTCCATGCCACCGGTGATCAGTACTCTCAATCCTGCCCAGGGCCCCGCCGTCGGCGGCAACCAGGTCATCATCTCCGGCGTCGGCCTCATCGGGGCGACGGCCGTCCGCTTCGGCTCGAACTCCGCTGTCTACGCCGTGGTCAGCAACTCCTCGATCAGGGCCATCGCACCTCCAGGCGTCGGGCAGGCAAGCGTCCGGGTGACCACACCGGGCGGCACCAGCAACGGCCTCACCTACACCTATGTTCCGGCGCCGGTACTCAGTGGGCTCGCGCCCGGCCAGGGGCCGACGAACGGTGGGAATCAAGTGGTGCTCACCGGCACGGGGTTCACCAGCGCTAGCACGGTGCACTTCGGAGCGGCGTCGGCGGCCTTCACCGTCAACAGCAACACACAGATCACCGCCACCGCCCCAGCGGGCTCGGGCTCCATCCCTGTAACAGTGACGACACCGGGTGGCACCAGCAACAGCGTCACCTACACCTATGTTCCGGCGCCGGTACTCAGTGGGCTCGCACCCGGCCAGGGGCCGACGAACGGTGGGAATCAAGTGGTGCTCACCGGCACGGGGTTCACCAGCGCTAGCACGGTGCACTTCGGAGCGGCGTCGGCGGTCTTCACCGTCAACAGCGACACACAGATCACCGCCATCGCTCCCCCGGGGACGGGTTCGGCGTCCGTAACGGTGACCACACCGGGCGGCACCAGCAACGGCCTCACCTACACCTACACCACGACGCCGGTGCTCAACTCGCTTGTGCCCGGCCAGGGGCCGACGAGTGGCGGGAATCAGGTGGTGCTCACGGGCACGGGGTTCACCAGCGCCGGCACGGTGCACTTCGGAGCGGCGTCGGCGGTTTTCACCGTCAACAGCGACACGCAGATCACCGCCACCGCCCCAGCGGGCTCGGGCTCCGTCCCCGTAACGGTGACCACACCGGGCGGCACCAGCAACAGCGTCACCTACAACTACACCACGACACCGACACCCACCCTCACGGACCTCGACCCTCATCTCGGGCCCATCAGCGGCGGTAACACCGTCACCATCTTCGGCACCAACCTGACCGGCACCACCGCCGTCCACTTCGATGCCCAGGCCGCAAGCAACATCGTCGTCGTAGGGGACAACCAGATCACGGTGACTGCGCCCGCCGACACCAACACCGTGGTAGTCACCGTCACCACCCCCGGGGGCACCAGCGACCCCAACATCGGCAACCCCTACTACACCTACGTGCCGCAGCCCGCCCTCACAAGCCTCGTCCCCGACACCGGCCCCACCACCGGCGGCACCAACGTCACCATCAACGGCACCGCCCTCACCTACACCGACCAGGTCTTCTTCGGCGCCACACCCGCCAGCTTCGCCGCCATCTCCGACACCATCGTCCTCGCCACCTCGCCGCCCGGAGTCGGGAGCGTTCCCGTCACCATCCACTCCCCCGGCGGCACCAGCAACTCCCTCACCTACACCTACGAGTGAGCCGGACGGTCTCTTCTGTGCCGGGCACTGCGTGTTGTCCGTGTCCGGCGCGGTCGTGGTCTTGAGGAAAGCGCGGGTGCTGCGTGCGCGTAGGGCGGCGGTCTGTCGGGCCGGCGGCGGGCCGCGATGGCCGGTCCGTCCGGCACGGCCGTGCGGCCTGACAGTGTGCGGCGAGGGCGCGGTGGTAGCCGGCCGAAGCGCTTTCCCGGGTGCGGACCGGACCGGCGGGCGCGGCCGCAGGTGCTGGCTCGACGACGGTCGGCACGGGCCCGGGACCAGGGCCGGGGACGAGGCCGGGGGCGGGGGCGGGGATCCGCAGCGTGCGAACGACGGTGCGGCCCGCCGAGGCGTTGGCGGCCGCGATGACGCGGGCCTGCTCCAGCCGGGTCTTCGTCGCCCAGGCCGCCGATTCCGGGCGCGGGGCGAGCCGGCCCGCATCGGCGTCGAAGGCGACGGCCGCAACGTGTCCGGTCGGATCCGCGGCGATGGCCGTCCACCGTTCGCGTAGCGTGGCACCTGCGGCAGGGAGTTTCCAGGCCCGCTCGGCGGCCGGCGTGCCGAGTGCCGTCGCCAGGTCCAGCGGCTCGCCCCCGTCCCGGTGTACCGCGCGTACGGTCTGCGCCCCCCGCGCCTTCGGGCTGCTGCCGTTGCGCGTCCGCACATCTCCTGTACGGGCTGCTGGGCACCGGTCAGCGCGCGGTGCTGCGCGCCGCGCCGTGCCCGTACCGCCCTCACGATTCCCCCGCATCCTTCCGGTACCGCACCTCCCGGTCCCCCGACGGACGGGACCACCACACCCCCTCCCCACGCGTGAGACCCGCCAGCCGCAGCTCGACGTCCCGCACCCGTCGGGCCGGCAGCTCACCCGTGATCAGCCAGGAGGAGTTCCCGCCCGTCGTGCCCGTGAACTCGGCGCCGTACGAGGCGAGGTGGGCCGTCACGGGGGCGAGGGCGTCCAGCGGTACCTCCGCCTCGAAGGCGTGGTACGGCTCGTACAGGCGAGTGCCCGCCCGATCCAGGGCCCGGCGCAGCACGATCGGCGTGAGTCCCCGGAAGTCCGCTGCCGTGCTGATCGGCGCGCAGAAGCCCGAGCGGACGAGCGTGACGTGGTAGTCCGTGACGGCGGCGCCCCGCGGGCCGGACAGCAGCGTCGCGTGGACGGTGTCCTCAATGGCCTGGTGAAAGGCCCGAGGGAGGGCGCCGAGTTCCGTCTCGTACGTGAACGCCCCGCCGGAACCGCGTGGTCCGGGCTCCACTCGCAGGCCGATCGTGGCCCAGTATCGGGTGTGGTCGAGCCACGGCAGCTCCTCCCAGGCCTCGCCGGTCCCGGCCAGGCGCTCAAGGAACCGGACGCGGCCCGGCTCGAAGTCGGCCTCGATACCGAAGTCCTGGGCCAGTGTGGCCGCCAGCACCTCCATCTGGACCTCGCCGTACAGGAGCAGTGCGGTGGCGCCGGCGTCCGCGGGGCGGACCTGGATGAGCGGGTCCTGGTCGGCGAGGGCCAGCAGCGCCGAGCGCAGCGGGGCGGCCTGGTCGGGGTGCCGCGCCCTGACCAGCGTCTCCAGCGTCGGCGGCGCGAACTGCGGAGCGCGGTCGGTGAGCTCGCCGAGACGGTCGCCGACGCGGATCCCGGCGACACCGGAGAGCGCCGCAATGTTCCCCCTGGTGAGCTTCCCGGGGTGGCCGATCACGTCGAGGCGGTTCACCCGTCCGGGGACCTCGGTGATCCGGCCGTCCGCCTCCCGGCGCAGGAACGTCAACCGCTGACGCTGCGCCACCTCACCGTCGTACAACCGCAGATACGCCGTCCGCTCGCCGCCCGGCCCGGGGCGTACGGCGAAGACGGTGCCGCGGGGTGCGGCGAGTCCGGGCGCCGGTTCGGGCGGCGGGATCAGCCCGGTCACGACCTCGACGAGTTCGGTGACACCCTGGCCGCCGAGGGCGGAGCCGAAGAGGACCGGGTGGAAGGAGCCGTCGGCAGCGCGGGCGGCGAGGGCGGCGCGCAACCGGTCCACGGTCGGTTCCGGGCCGTCCACGACTGCGGCGAGGATCGCCGGGTCGACCTCGGCGAGGGCCTCCGCCAGGTCGGTCCGCAGCTCCGGGTCATCCCGTAGGCGTACCTGGGCGACGGCCGTGCCGATGCCCGTCACCTCCGTCAGCGGCACGACATGCGGCGTGAGCCGGCGCCGGATGTCGGCGAGCAGCTCGCCGACGCGGGCACCCGCTCGGTCGATCTTGTTGACGAAAATCAGCGTGGGCAGCCGCAGCCGCCGCAGGGTTCGCATCAGCACCCGCGTCTGGGCCTGCACGCCCTCCACGGCGGACAGCAACAGGACCGCGCCGTCGAGGACCTCCAGGGCCCGCTCCACCTCGGCGATGAAGTCCGAGTGGCCCGGGGTGTCGATGAGGTTGATCTGGGTGTCGCCGACCGTGAAGGCGGCGACGGCCGAGCAGATGGTGATGCCGCGCTGCCGCTCGATCGCCCTGTCGTCCGTGCGGGTG
The DNA here is from genome assembly GCF_040636995.1 of Streptomyces sp. NPDC032161. Classification (NCBI taxonomy): domain Bacteria; kingdom Bacillati; phylum Actinomycetota; class Actinomycetes; order Kitasatosporales; family Streptomycetaceae; genus Streptomyces; species Streptomyces sp. NPDC032161. The sequence goes on from NZ_JBEZVN010000050.1 coordinate 4,154, forward strand.
TCACCGGCGTCGACGCTGCCGAGCCGGTCGATCGCGCCGTGGTCGAACAACAGCCGCTCGGTCAGGCTGGTCTTACCGGCGTCGACATGGGCCAGAATTCCGATGTTCAGGGTGCGCATGCGTGGTCGAGTCCTCAAGAACCGTCGTCCAGTGGGGGAGCTGGGGGATTCCGAGGCGTCGGCGCATGCGAGGGCTCCTGACATGAGGGAACACGGACGCTGCCATGATGACCCGTCCCCTCGGGCCGGCCGCAACCGAATTTGGGGCCCGGGCGGCGAACAGGGCCTGGCGCGCGAGGTCGACGCCGCTCCGCTCGGTCGTCACACGATCACCGTCTCGGCCGTATCGCCGTCCAGCGGGTGCGCGGCGAGTTCGGGCGGCCGGTCCGGCCACGGCGCGGGATCGGACTGCTCGGTGCGGACCGTCGTCTGCGTGCGCAGCTGCTCCGTCCGCATGGCCGACAGGTGCCCGGCGGTGCGTTCCCGTGCGGCGTTGGAGGCGTTCGTCGCAGCGGCGACGGCGATGGCGTCCGCGCCGGTCGGGTCGTACTGGAACCAGCGGCGGTTCTGTTCGTGGGCCCGGCGCCAGGACGATGACCACGGTGAACTTCTCGTCCGGCCGATTGCGTTCCTCCGTGCGTCGGCGCAGCCGGAAGAAAGCCATGTGCCCCGGATCGGTGCTCTGGCCCGGGGCACGGCCGTGTCTTCACCGGCAACGCGTTCCGGTCCGGCAATCTGTGCCCATGACCGACGTCTTCGAGCACACCCCGCAGATCTGGAACGCCGCGCAGCTTCGCGACGCACTCAAAGACCTGCCCGATGACGCACCCATCCACATCGGCGTGGCAGACGACCCCGGCGACTTCGATGGATACCGGCCTTTCGTCCTCGTGGACGCACATCAGGTGGAGCACTGGTGGCCGGCCACCTCCACAGCACCGGAACGCACCGAGACAGCGGAAGCACTGACACTGTTCGCCGACTGGGAACCGGGCCCATACGACCGTCTGGACTGACCGCCACGGTGCTCAGCAACCCACGCTTGGGTGGCTCTGTTCACGTCGCAGGGTGCAGCCGACAACGCGTCGCTACCGGGCTTCGGCGGGTGGCTCCCGGGCGGTCGAGACCACGCCCTCGTACCGACTCGATGCCCATGTGCTTGCACCCCTGATCACGCGGCGCCTCGCCCGGGGTACGGGGCCGGGCGGGGTTCAGCGGAGTAGTGCCGGTGCCCACGTACCGCACAGGTTCCAGCGACAGGACCGTGAGCGGCTCCCCCGCCTTCGCCGCGTGCCAGGCGATCACAGCCGCGTGAGCCACCGGCCGGTCCACGGCTCTCCAGTCCATCGCATCCACCGCGTGGGCCGGTGAACGGAACGCTCTTCGCGAACCGCAGGGACGCCGCATGCTTGCCCGCCCCCGTGACCTGCCGCTCCGCAGCAAGGATCGACAGGGACGGGATGATGACGTGGCCGGTGCCGCGCGAGGCTTCGATGTACAGGCCGGTGAAGAAGAGGTCCGGACGGTACAGAGCGGTCAGAGCGGTGTGGTCCAGGACGCCCCATTTCGTCGCCCTGGTGGCGGCCGACCGTACCGGCGCCGCCGCATGAACTCGGCCGGCGGGGTGAGGAACTGGGTGGCCATCGCGGCTGGGGCTGCGCCTGCGGCGCAGCTGCTCCGCGGGCGTGCCCGCGGACATCGAAGTCTTACCACGCCGCGGGCGGCGGGTGAGCAGGTGCGCGGCCAGGGCCACGGCGTCGGTGCCGGCCGGGTGGGCGGTGGCGCGCTCGGCGACGAGACCCACGCCTTCCCGGGCCGCGGTGCCGACGGCCAGGACCCGGACGGTCCGAACCGCGAGTGTGCCGACCGCGTCGAGGACTTCTCAGTCCTGGTCCGCGCCGTCTGCTGTGTGGGGAAGCAGGGGGAATAGTCGGGTGATGAGGGCCACTGGTCGAGCGCCGTCGGGCCGGGCCAGGGGGCGTTGTTCGCGGTCCTGGTAGGGCGCCAGGGCCCGTCGGATCACGTCCGCGACCCGGCTCATCTCTTCAGGTGTCAGGTAGGCGACGGCGCTGAAGGCTTCGTCGTGGTGCCATTCGGGCGGCGCCTCGTCTCGCTTGGTCAGCCATCGCTGCCAGCTCTCGTCCTCCAGACCGCGGGCCAAGTCGCCGAACTGCTCCTCCATGAGCCGGTTGTCAGCGGGGACGTGTTGCTTCAGACGCCAGGGACGTGCGCGGCCCCCGCTGTGGGGGGCCTCTTCGATGTATCCGTGCCGTGCGAGTTGCCGTAGGTGAAACGAGCAGAGGCCGGAGCTGTAGCCCAGCCGGGAGGCGGCTTCGGTCGCCGTGACGGTGCCGACTTCGGCGAGCAGGTCCAGCAGGGCTGTGCGGACTTCGTGCTCGCGCAACTCTTCGCCAGCGCTGGTTGCCTGGTCGTCCGGGATGTTTACGTCATCTTCAGTCACTTTGCAAAGTCTGCTACTTTGCAAAGGTTCTGGCAAGCGGTAGTTCTTGCCGAAGGCATCAGCTGCGGTGACCTCCACGGCGTCTGCGGCGTGCACAAAGGGGAGGCAGCCATGTCTGTTCATCACGAGCGGTCCCATCCCGTCGACCGACGAGTCCGCGTGCATGGCCGCCCGGTGGACGTCTATCCGGCTCTGCCACCGGAGGCGGGACGGGGTTCGGTTCGCAGGGTCACGGTGGTGGGTGAGCAGGTGCTGAGCCGTCCGTGCCGGGAGGTGATCGAATTCGGGACTCCGGAGCTGTCGGCGTTGATCGACGACATGTTCCTGACCATGTATGTCGCCGACGGCGTCGGCTTGGCCGCCAATCAGGTGGGCGTTGACCTGCGCCTGTTCGTGTATGACTGCCCGGACGACTATGGGGTCCGGCATGTCGGTCACATCATCAACCCGGCATTGGACCTGCCCGATCCGGGCAGTCGGCGACTTGTCGACGAGTTCGAGGGTTGCCTGTCCGTACCTGGCGCCGCCATGGCGGTTCCCCGTACCGATCGTGCTGTCGCCCGTGGGTTCGACAAGGACGGCAACCCTCTCGTGATCGAGGGGTTGGGGTACTTCGCCCGGTGTCTGCAGCATGAAGCCGATCACCTCGTCGGCCACACCTATCTTGATCGGCTCTCCAAGCGGGACCGCAAGGACGCGTTGCGGCAGATGAACGACCGCCGTGAAGGCGTCTTCGCGCAACGCGCGATCAAGGCCGCCCGCCTGGGCCGGTGAGACGCTTGGTGGCAGCGGCCACTTTCCCGCCGAAGGGCGTGGGCCGCATCCACGGCCCCGTTCAGCACGTTCAATGCAGATCACGGTTCGTCTCCGGCTGTGGCTCCTCGGCCGGGGTCCGTTCCCCGCGGTACTCGGTCCAGGTGTTCCGGCCCTCGGCGGGAACACGTACGTGAGGTCTGGCTCTCGGAGTCGCTCAGGCTGCGCGCCACAGGAGGATGACGACGTCCTCGCCTGTGCATTTCGCGCTGAGGCGGCAGTGGCTGATGTGTGCGAGCCGGTCGGAATCCTCGAGCCGGCCGGCCTCGACGACCTGGCGGCGGGTTCGGGAGAAGACGGTCGGGGACATGCCGACGCGCTTGGCGGGGTTGGCTCCGGTCCCGATGACGGCGCCGGCACGATCGCGGGGGTGCATCGCATGGATGCATGACGACTAGCGGTGGTCGCCTTCGCACGCGTCGAGGCGTACGGCGGACAGATAGTGCGTGCTCTGAGGGTTGACGTTTGCGGACAGGAGGAGCTCGCGGTCCGACGGGTCGAGGACCTCGGTCAGTTCGTGGATCGGGTAGCCGAAGAGGTCGAAGTCCCCGAAAGCGACCGGAACGTCGGCGGCTCGGTCCGGGACCCGCTCGGTCCGCTCGACAATCAGGTGCCCCATGGCCTGCTCGGCACATGCCGTGCAGGCATAAGCCGTGACCAGGACGCCGCGGTGAACGAAGAAGAAGGTCCAGCGCGCTCCGCGCATCCACCCGCCGACGCGGATGTCTGCCAGGGTCGACGCCGTCCACTGCGCCGCATGCTCGGTCATGCCGAATCGCAGGACGCCGGCGTTCGCAGGGAGGACGAGCCCGGTGCCGGGCACCAATCGGAAGGTCACTCGCATAGTGTGCCGGGACGCGTTGGCCGGGTCACCGCGCTTGCGTTCCGTTCGTCCCAACACGGAGGGCCGTCCCTTGCTTCAGGAAGCCGTTCTCGTCGACAACGAGAACGGCGCCGTCGGCGCCGAGGTGTTCGACGGTGCAGGCACGCAGGTCGTCGCGGACAGCATCGGCGTCCCAGCGGGCGTAGCACAGCAGGCGCTGCATCCGCCCGGGCCGGGTATGGCCCGCCTGTTCGGCCAGCCGCCAGCAGTTCTTGCGTTCGACGTTCGACAGCATCCCCAGCACGTGGGAGCGGGCGGTCGCCTGCGGCTCAACTCGGCCAAAGCGTCTTGCGATCCGGTCCATGACCTGGTCGAACATCGCTCGCCAGCGGGCAGGGTCAACGCTATGGCCTGCGGCCACCGCACGATCCCAGGAGTCCACACAACCCCCGAATGTCCTGGGATCGGTCCGGGTCTTCGAGGCCGCTGCACGCGCGGGCGTGCACGCCCTGGTGCACGCCTCGTCGGTGGGTGCCTACTCCCCGGGCCCGAAGGACGGGCCCGGGGTGGACGAGGAGTGGCCGACGCACGGATGGCCGGATGCCGCCTACTGCCGGGAGAAGGGTCAGCTCCTTCGGCCGCCGCAGCCAATGTCCGGCCGGCGTCCGGGAGATCGTCCACGAGCAGTGCGGGACCGCCTCGCCTGCCGTGGCGGAGGAGCCGGTCCCCCATGCTGTCACTGCGTCAGCGGTTGATCTCGACGAACCGTATGCCGTCGTTGTTGAGAGGATCGGCATCGGCCGAGCCGGCTGCCTGGATGCTGTACCGCACGGCCTCCGGAATGCCGGTGGCTTCCTTGGGAACCTCGACCTTGAAAGTGAAGGTGGCCTGTGCCGGGGTGTTGCCGAGATCGCAGGTGACGGTTCCGTCCTTGGTCGGCATGGCGCACTCCTTGGGCCGCCCGTGCAACGAGTACCCCGGGAAGGGCTCGAGCCGGATCGTCCCCTTGGCGGGCTGCGAGCCCTGATTGCCGTAGTCGAAGTCGTACGTGACGACTCCGTCGGCATCCGGCTTTGGACGGGGACTTCTTCATGATCTCGGCGTCGAGGTCGATCCAGGCCTGGTTGGCCTGCCGGGCGTCGGCCATGGCGTTGATCTCGTCGATCCGCTTCATGGTCGCCTCGTCGCGGAACTGGGCGTTGTTGCCCTGGTTGCCCTTCTCCCTGATGGTGCGTCCGTCGAAGACGAAGGGGATCCAGGTGGAGCCGGAGGGGTAGTCGGGACACCAGCCGGTGAGCGTCATGTCGGGGGTCGTGGAGAGGTCACCGATGACGTCGTAGTAGGCGCCCGGGTCGATGGTGTCGACGACGACCTCGACGCCGGCGCGGGCCAGGCCCTGCTGGATGGCTTCGGCCTTGCCCTTGTCGCCGGTGGAGACGGCGAGGGAGACCTTGAGGGTCTCCTTGCCGGCGGCCTTGAGCAGTTCCTTGGCCCTGGCCGGGTCGCCGGAGGGGGCGATCTTCAGATCACCGGGGTCCCGCCGAGGATCTTGCCGTTGTTGACGGCGGCGGGGTTGGCGCCTGCCGCGTCGTTGCCCGCAGAACCCTTCTTGGGGTCGGAGCAGCCCGAGGCGCCGAGTGCGAGTGTCGCCACCAGGGCGGTGGCGAGGGCGAGTTGGGTGCGTTTGGTCATGGGTCACTCCAGCGAAGGCCGCACTCTAGGATGTGACCGGTAACATAGTAATGTGAAATTGCACTGCACGAGAGGTGCGCACCGCCGTTATCCAGCCGCGCCCAAATCGGCCCGGATCAGGGGTGGTTGACCGAGCCCGTCAGTCCAGGACGTCCGGGACCGGCTCGGTGTTGCCGCGCTGGAGCGCGGCCTTGGAGTCGGCGACCGGGCCGAGCGCCCGGTCCGACAGCGCCATGGGGCCCAAGTAGCGCTCCTCGACATCGAGCAGGACCCCGATGACGGTCTCGCCGCCCGGGTCACGGCGAAGACGAGGCACTTGCCGACGGCGGTACCCGTACCGGTCCTCAGGCCGAACGCACCGGAGTACGCGTACCCCGGTGGGTGGGAGCCGGACAAGTGGGTTGCCGTTCGACCCGTTGGCATCGGTGGACGTGCCGCCGCTGATGGAGGAGCCCGGCCCCGGTGGACTGGTCCATCAGGAACGCGCCCGCGGCGGCGGCCTGAGGCAGCACGGCCCCGGCGGCCACGGCGACGCGATCGCGGCGCATCCGCTTCGAACGTTCTGTTCCCGCATCAGCAGCAGTTGGCCGAAAGGGCGCAGACACCGAGATGCCCACACCCTTTCGACGCGTTCCACCGATCCGTCACATCCTGGAGCCAAGGCCTCCGGTCGGTCGGCCGACCGGCTCGTCGCGGCCCTGCGCCCACAGCGAGCGGACGTGGCCGAGGTGGCGCAGCATGCACGCCTCGGCCGCCCCGGCATCACCGGTGAGCATGACGTCGAGCAGCTCGACGTGCTCCTCCGCCGAGGAGACCAGCTTGCCGGCCTCGTCCAGGCCGGTCAGACCATAGAGGCGGGAGTGCTTGCGCAGGTCGCCGACGGTCTCGACGAGGCGGTCGTTGCCCGCGAGGCCGAGCAGGGTGAGGTGGAAGCGCCGGTCCGCCTCCAGGTAGCCGATGAGGTTGTGTTCGCGGGCGCTGGTGACGATCTCCTCGGCGATGGGGCGCAGGGCCTCCAGCTGGTCCGCCGTGGCGATCTTCGTGATCCGGCCGATGGTGGGGACCTCGATCATCGTGCGCAGTTCGGTGTACTGGTCGAGATCGCGCTCGCTGACCTCGGTGATGCGGAACCCCTTGTTGCGGACCGGCTCGACCAGGCCCTCCCGCGCGAGGTCGAGCATGGCCTCGCGGACGGGGGTGGCCGAGACGCCGAGCTCGGCGGCGAGACCGGGCGCCGAGTAGACACTGCCCGGGCGCAGTTCGCCCGCTATCAGGGCCGCACGGAGGGCGTGGCCGACCTGGTCGCGCAATCGCTCCTGGGCCTTGATGAGACTGCGCTGCTTCAGGTCGCCCATTACTTCCTCCGAAAGCCCTCACCACCAGCCGACGTGCAGGGCCCAGCGTACAATGTCACGTTTCGCCGTGAGCCTCGGCGGCCCCGAACAGCGCGACCGCCACGGCGAGATCTTCCCAGGCCATGCCCACGCTCTTGAAGAACTGTGGACAACTTCGCACCCCGCCCTCAGGGATCCTCCCGTGCACGAGATCGGCGAGGGTGCCGGTGATGTGGCCGGGCCCGATCGCCCCCTCCGCCTGCGGGACCAGCAGGTCCCCGGCCTCCCGCAGTGCCGCCGTCCGCGACTCCACGTACACCGCCGCTCGTCGCACGAGGGCGGTGTCCGTCTCCCGGGCGGACGGTTCGTGCGAGCCGACGGCGACGACCACCGCGTCCGGCCGCACCAGCCGCCCGTCGAAGAGCGGCTCCCGGGCGGTGGTGCAGCAGACGACCAGATCCGCGCCGGCCACCTCCCCCGCCCCGCCCGTCCGGGCGCGCACACCCAGGCCCTCGGCGTGCGTGGCGAGCCTTCCCGCCCGCCCCGGGTCCCGGGCGACGACGACCACCTCCTCCAATGCGCGCTCCGCGAGCACGGCTTCGAGGTGTCCGTACGCCTGCGGTCCGGAGCCGAAGAGCACCAGCCGCAGCGGCCGCCCGGTCGGCGCCAAGTGGCGCAGTGCGAGCGCCGAGACCGCGGGGGTGCGCAGGGCGGTGAGGACCTCCCCGTCGAGCAGGGCGAGCGGGCGCAGGGTGGGGCCGTCGAGCAGGAGGTAGTTCCCGGTGATCCGGGGCAGACCGCGGGCCGCGTTGCCGGGCACGACCCCCGCGATCTTCACCCCGGCGTACGTCCCGGAGGCGGCCGGCATCAGCAGCAGTTCTCCGGCGGGGACGGGAATCGCGGTGCGCTGCGGGCAGGCCTCCGGGTCGAGCCCGCCGCGCAGGGCCTCGGCCAGGGCATCGGCCGCGGCGGCCGGGGTGAGCAGCCCGGCCAGTTCCTGCGGGCCGAGCTGCGGAATCCCGGTCACAGCAGGAAGCCGACGCCGAGGGCGTCGTACGGGTCGACGGTGAAGGCATGTTCGCCGGTGCGGTAGGCGGTGCCGGTGACCTCGGTGACCCCGCCGGGCAGGATCCGCCCGGTGAAGACGGTGCCGGTGACCGACTCGTGCAGCAGGTCCTCACCGGGGCCGAGCCGCCCGTCCTCGGCCAGCAGCGCGAGCCGCGCGGAGGTGCCGGAGCCGCAGGGCGAGCGGTCGACCTGCCCGTCGGCGAAGACGGTGACGTTGCGCTGACGCGGCCCGGAGGGGGTGTCGGGAAGGTCCTCGTGGAGGATCACCCCGTAGACGCCGGAGAGCAGCGGACCGTCCGGGTGCCAGGTGGCCGGGTGGGTGGCCAGCGCGGACCTGATCTCCCGTCCGGCCCGCACCAGGTCGGGCAGGGCGGCGCGGGAGACCTCCAGGCCGAGGTCGCGGGCGGCGACGGAGGCGTAGCAGGCCCCGGCGTGCGCGATGTCCGCCTCGGCGAGGCCGAACGTGGTGGCGACGGGCACCTTGCGGGCGCTCACCCGGGCCGGGACGTTGCGGAAGGTGACCCCGGTGGTGCGGCCGGAGTCGCGGTGGACGGTGGCGGTGACCCGCCCGGAGGGGACATCGATGCGGACCTGGGCCTCCCCGTCGTCCGGGGCGGCGACCCGGCCGCTGTCCACCGCCCAGGCCCCGAGGGCCATGGTGCCGTGTCCGCAGGCGGTGGAGTAGCCGTCCTTGTGCCAGAACAGCACCCCGAAGTGGGCGCCGTCGTCGTCGGGCGGGACCACGAACCCGCCGTACATCCCGGCGTGTCCGCGCGGCTCCTGCACCAGGAGCCGTCGTATGTCGTCCAGTGTGCCGCGACGCGGGGCGGCCGCGGATCCGCCGGGTCCGACGGCGGTGGCGCAGCGCTCGGCGACCGTGTCGCCGGGGATGGGCGGGAGTGCCCCGGCGACGATCCTGAAGGGCTCGCCCGCGGTGTGGTAGTCGACGGTTCGGACAGTGGTGGTCACAGGAAGAACCCTCCCGGGAAGGGGTCGGCGGGGTCGAGGAAGTACTGGGCGGTGCCGGTGATCCAGGCCCGGCCGGTGACGGTGGGGACGACCGCGGAGTGCCCGCCGACAGTCGCCTCCCCGATCAGGCGGCCGGTGAATTCGGTACCGATGAAGGACTCGTTGACGAAGTCGGCGCCGAGGTCCAACAGGCCGCGTGCGTGCAGCTGGGCCATGCGCGCGCTGGTGCCGGTCCCGCAGGGCGAGCGGTCGAACCATCCGGGGTGGATGGCCATGGCGTGCCGGGAGCGGCGGGCGTCGGAGCCGGGCGCGGCGAGATAGACGTGCTTGACCCCGGCGATGGAGGGGTTCTCGGGGTGGACGGGCCGATCGGCTGAGGCGTTGACGGCCTCCATGACGGCGAGCCCGGCGGCCAGCAGGTCGTCCTTGCGGGCCCGGTCGAAGGGCAGCCCGAGGGCGTCGAGTTCGACGAAGGCGTAGAAGTTGCCGCCGTAGGCGAGGTCGTAGGTGACCGTGCCGAAGCCGGGGACCTCGGCCTTGAGGTCGAGGCCCGCGCAGTAGGAGGAGACGTTGGTCAGGGTGACGGCGGTGGCCGCACCGTCCTCGACGCGGACGTCGACGGTCACGAGCCCGGCCGGGGTGTCGAGCCGGACGGTCGTGACGGGTTCGGTGACCGGCACCATGCCGGTCTCGACCAGGACCGTGGCGACCCCGATGGTGCCGTGCCCGCACATGGGCAGCAGGCCGGACACCTCGATGTAGAGGACTCCGAAGTCGGCGTCGGGGCGAGTGGGCGGCTGCAGGACGGCGCCACTCATCGCGGAGTGGCCGCGCGGCTCGTACATGAGCAGCGTGCGGATGTGGTCCATGTGCTCCATGAAGTGGAGCCTCTTGTCGGCCATGGTGGCGCCGGGGATCACCCCGACTCCCCCGGTGATCACCCGGGTCGGCATGCCCTCGGTGTGCGAGTCCACCGCGTGGTAGATGTGGCGGGTGCGCATCGCGTTCCCTTCCCTCCCCTTCGGGTTCCCCGGTGGGGGCTAGTTGAGGCCCTCGGCCAGGGCCTTCTCGGTCGCGGCGCGGACGGCTGCCTCGGCTTCCCCGGTGAGCGGGAAACGCGGCGGCCGGGTGGCGCCGCCGGGCCGGCCGGCCAGGTCCATGGAGAGCTTGATGGCCTGCACGAACTCGGTCTTCGAGTCCCAGCGGAGCAGGGGGTGCAGGGACTTGTAGAGCGGCAGGGCGGTGGCGAGGTCTCCCGTGACGGCGGCCCGGTACAGGGTGGCGCAGGCCCCGGGGAGGGCGTTCGGGTAGCCGGCGATCCAGCCGACCGCGCCGGCGAGGGCGAATTCGAGCAGGACGTCGTCGCCGCCGATGAGCACGTCCAGGCCGGGGGCGCGTTCGGCGATCTCGTAGGCGCGGCGCACGTCGCCGCTGAACTCCTTCACGGCGACGACGGAGCCATCGGCGTGGAGCCGGGCGAGCACGGACGGGACGAGGTCGACCTTGGTGTCGATGGGGTTGTTGTACGCGACGACGGGCAGCCCGGCCCAGGCAACCTCGGCGTAGTGGGCGCGGACGGTGTCCTCGTCGGCCCGGAAGGCGTTGGGGGGCAGGAGGAGAACGGAGCCGGCCCCGGCCTCGGCCGCCTGGTCGGCCCAGCGGCGGGCCTCGGCGCTGCCGTAGGCGGCGACGCCGGGCATGACGCGGGCTCCGTCACCGGCGGCCTCGACAGCGGTGCGCACGACGCGTGCCCGCTCCTCATCGGTGAGGGTCTGGTACTCGCCGAGGGAGCCGTTGGGGACCACGCCGTCGCAGCCGTGGGCGAGCAGCCAGGCCACGTGTTCGGCGTACGCGTCGTAGTCGACGCCGAGGTCCTCACGCAGCGGGAGCGTGGTGGCGACCATGATTCCGTGCCAGGGGCGGGTGCGGGTGTCGGCGGTGGGCGCGGGGGTGTGTTCGTGGGTCATGAGGGAACTCCTATAGTAGGGTGTGACATTTTACTAGTGGGTGCGGCACGGCCGCACGGGTCCGGCGGACCCGATCAGCCGTCGGCCGGGGGAAGTTCGGCCAGGTGGCGCAGCGGGAGCGGGCAGGACAGCGGCCGCCGGTCGGGCGCGGGCCCGGTTCCGGCGAGGGCGGCGACGGCGGGGCCGCACATCCGGCCCTGGCACCAGCCCATGCCGGCCCGGGTGAGGAGCTTGACCGTACGGGCGTCCCGCGCTGCGAGCTCTTCCACCGCCCGGCGGACAGGTCCGGCCTCCACCTCTTCGCATCGGCACACGACGGCGTCGTCCGGGAGCCAGCTGGTCCAGGCGGGCCCGGGCCGGTGGGCGGCCGACATCGCGGCGGCGAAGGCACGCAGCCGCGAGCGGCGCCGGGCGAGCGCGGCGGGCACCGGCCGGCCGGCGACCGCGTGCGCGGCGATCTCCCCCTCGGTCAGGGCGAGTTGGACGCCGCCGATGCCGCCGGTCTCCCCGGCGGCCCAGATGCCGGGGACGGACGTGCGCTGCCCGGCGTCCAGCTCCAGGGCGACGGTGCCGTCGGGGTCGCGGCGGGTGGCGCACCCGAGGCCGGTGGCGAGTTCCAGCTGCGGCACGAGGCCGTGGCCCACGGCGAGGGCGTCGCAGGGGATCCGGCGGGAGGTGCCGGGCAGCGGGCGCCAGTCGCGGTCGAGCCGGGTCACGGTGACGGCCTCCACCCGGTCGGTGCCGTGGGCCTCGGTGACGGCGTGTCGGCTGAGGAGGCGGATGCCGTGGCGCAGCAGGACGCCGCCGAACAGGGCTCCCTCGGCCAGCTTGCCGGGGTTGCGCAGCAGGGCGGGCGCCCGGCCGGCGTAGCCGCTGTAGGCCGACGCCTCGGCCACGGCCGGGACGGTGGCCCCGGCGGCGGCGAGCGAGCCCGCCACGGCGAGCAGCAGCGGGCCGCTCCCCGCGACGACGACCCGGCGGCCCGGCAGCACCAGCCCACCCTTGAGCATGGCCTGGGCGCCGCCGGCGCCGACCACCCCGGGCAGGGTCCAGCCGGGGAAGGGGAGTTGGCGTTCGTGGGCGCCGGTGGCGATCAGGACCGCGCGGGCGGTGACGGTCGCGGCGGCCTCCCCGGGGCCCTGCCCGGCGACGGTGTGCAGCAGCCAGCGGCCGTGGTCGGCGCCGTCGCCACCGGGGACCACGGTCCAGACGTGGTGGGCCGGGAGGTACGTGATCCGGCCGGCCGACACGTGGGCGCGCAGGGCGGCTTCGCGGGCGGCGAAGGCGGACCAGTCGTGGTGCAGCGCCTCGGGCCGGGCTGCGCCCAGGCCCGGCGCGGGCCGCCGGTAGTACTGCCCGCCGGGCTGCTCCCCGGCGTCGAGGAGGGTGACGCGCAGCCCGTGCCCGGCGGCGGTGACGGCGGCGGCGAGCCCGGCGGGCCCGGCCCCGACGACGGCGAGGTCGGCGGGCGGCTCCGCTTCAGACGGCCAGGTCGTCATGGCCCGTTCCTTCCTGGGTGGTGACGGCGTCGCCCGGGCGGGCGGGGACCAGGCAGGCCCGCTGGTTGGGGCGCCTGTTGACGGTGACGAGGCAGTCGTAGCAGCTGCCGATGCCGCAGAACGCGCCGCGCGGGGCGCCGCCCTCGCGGGTGGTGCGCCAGGCGAGGATCCCGGCGGCCCACAGCACGGCGGCGATGCTCTGCCCCTCCTGCGCGGGCAGTTCGCGGCCGTCGAAGGAGATCCGGTGGACCGCGCGCGGGGCGCCGCCGACCAGGGAGCGGGGTGTCGGGGTCATCGGCCGTTCTCCTCCAGGGTCTCGGCGGGGAACCGGTCCGGCCGGAACGGGCCGGGCGGGAGTGGAGGCTCGGCTCCGGTCAGGGCGGCGGCGATCAGGGCTCCGGTGGCGGGGGCCAGGCCGATGCCGGCGCCCTCGTGCCCGCAGGCGTGCAGCAGGCCGGGGCGGCGCGGGTCGGGGCCGATGGCCGGGAGGTGGTCGGGGAGGTAGGGGCGGAAGCCGTGGTAGGTCCGCATCACGCGGACGTCGGCGAGCACCGGGAAGAGGGCTGCGGCCTGGGCGGCCAGTCGGCGCAGCGCCTCGGTGGACAGGGAGCGGTCGAACCCGACGCGCTCGCGGGTGGCGCCGATCAGGACCGGGCCGGAGGGGGTGCCCTCGACGACCGCCGAGGACTGGAGCGCGGCGGAGCCGCTGGCCACGTCCGCGATGTAGTCGGCGGCGTAGACCTTGTGCCGTACCACCCGGGGCAACGGCTCGGTCACCAGGACGAAGCCGCGCCGCGGCAGCACGGGCAGGCTCGTTCCGGCGAGTTCGGCGACAGCGCCCGCCCAGGTGCCGGCGGCGTTGACCACGGCGGGGGCGAGCAGGCGGCGGCGCGGGGTGCGGACCCCGCACACGGCTTCGCCGGAGCGCACGAATCCGGTCACCTCCTCCCCCGGGTACACGGTGGCGCCCGACGCGGCAAGCAGCCGGGCCGCCGCCTGCGCGGGCTGGACCTGGGCGTCCTGCGGGTAGTGGAAGGCGCCCGCCGGGCCGGGGGCCAGGTGCGGTTCCAGCCCTGGCAGGTCGGCCGGCCCCGCCTCGGCGGCTTCGACGCCGGCCTTGCGCTGGCTTTCGGCGAAGTGGCGCAGGGCGTCGAGCGAAGCCGGTTCGGGGGCGACGACGAGGCCGCCCTTGGCCTCGTACTCGATCTCCCGCGGGAGGAGGGCGGCGAGTTCGCGCCACAGCCCGACCGAGTACAGGGCGAGGTCGAGCTCCGGGCCGGGCTCCTTGTCGGAGACGAGCAGGTTGCCCTCGCCGGCGCCGGTGGTGCCGCCGGCGACCGGGCCGCGGTCGACCACGGCCACGGTGAGCCCGGCGCGGGAAGCGTAGTAGGCGCAGGCCGCTCCGACGACGCCGGCGCCGATGATCACGGTGTCCACGGAGTGTCTGGTGAGCACGGCAGTAATATGTCACATTCTTTAGGGCTTGCCCAGGGCGAACCCGCCTCCGTTCCGGGGCGGGTCCGTCAGGGCCGGAATCCGGTGCGGATCAGCTGCGGAGCGGGCCCTCGCAGCTGCAACTCGACGTCCCGGCGACCTTGTTGGTCACGGCGACACCGAGGGCGGCGGCCCACGCATGACTGCCCCGCAGGCCCTGGATCTGGCCGAAGCGGCCGTACTCGCCCAGCGCGTCGCGGGCCACCCAGGCGTTGGTGGTGCCTTTGAGGTGTGTGTAGCCGGCGAAGGCCTTGAAGGCGGCCCGGTAGGCGGGGTCGGCGGAGACGGCCGTGTGGAAGGCGGTGTCCTGGTTGCCCGGGTAGACGCCGAGGTAGTTGGTGGAGAGCGCGGCGAGGACGGCGCCGGCCCAGGCGGGGTCGAGGTTCGTGGCGGGGTGGGCCGGGTCCATCGTGGCCAGGACCTTCTTGATGAGGCCGAGCTGGTGCTGGCGCAGGCCGGGGCCTGCGGCGTAGAGGGCCTCGCGCAGGGTGCGGGCGTTGGAGGGGGTGATGTCGAAGGTGCGTGCGGCGTTGCCGAAGTCGTCGATGGCCTTGCGGATCGCGGCGGTGGTCGGGGCGTCGGTGACGTCGATCTCGTCGCGTGGGAAGTCGTGGTAGGCGACCGCGTGCAGGTAGGTGAACATCTCCTCCAGGTGGGAGGAGTTGCGGCCGTCGTGGGTGGTGGCCAGGCCGGATATGCGGCGGGAGACGGCCTGGACGTGCGCGTCGGACATGACGGGGGCGAGGCGGGCGCCCCAGGTCCAGATGAGGTTCCGCAGACAGCCGTCGGCGAGGACCGCCTGGTCGGCGAGGAAGTCGGCGAACTGCTCCGGGGTCAGACCGCTGATTCCGTCGAGGGTGCAGGGAACGGCGCCGGCGAGGGCGTGCGGTGCGCGCGGCGGGCGCGGTGGCGGGCGTCGCCGCGCCCGGGACCTGCCGTCAGGGCGGTACCGCCGGGGGCGGGCGCGGGCGCGGGGGTGTGCTCCTGCGCGGTGGCGAGCCGGTCGACCTCGTCGAAGGGGTTCGCGACTGGGGCCCCGGAGGAGAAGGCGGCGGTCGCCGTGGCGGCGGCCGGACCGGCGGCGGTCCCCGGCCGCGACCTCACCCCGGCCCGCCGGGCCCGGCTCTCGGCCCGCTTCCCGGGCGAGCGGCTGATCGTTCCGGCCGGTGAGCTGAAGGTCCGCTCCAACGACTGCGACCACCGCTTCCGCCCGCACAGCGCGTACGCGTGGCTGACCGGGCTGACCGGCGAGGACCAGGCGGGCCACGTCCTGGTCATGGAGCCGTCGGGACCGCACGGACACGAAGCGGTCCTCTACCTGCGGCCGCGCTCGCCGCGGGCGGACGGGAACAAGGAGTTCTACCGGGACCGCCGCTACGGGGAGTTCTGGGTGGGTCGCCGCCCCGACCTGGCGGAGGCCGAGCGCCTCACCGGCATCCGCTGCGCACATCTGGACACACTCGGCTCACCGGTGGGCCGCGACGCCGCCACCGACGCCGAACTGGCCGCCGCCCTGTCCGAGTTGCGCCTGGTCAAGGACGCGTGGGAGGTCGGCCAGCTGCAGCTGGCCGTCGACCACACGGCCGCCGGTTTCGAGGACGTCGTACGGGCGCTGCCGCGCGCCCTGGAGCACCCGCGCGGGGAGCGGTGGATCGAGGGGGTCTTCGGCCTGCGCGCCCGGGCCGAGGGCAACGGCACCGGCTACGACACCATCGCCGCCTCCGGCGCGCACGCGTGCGTCCTGCACTGGATCCGCAACGACGGCCGCCTGAACGGGGAGGACCTGCTGCTCCTGGACGCGGGCGTGGAGACCGACACCCTGTACACGGCCGACATCACGCGCACCCTGCCGCTGTCGGGTCGCTTCTCCCCGCTACAGCGGCAGGTCTACGAACTGGTCCTCGCCGCCCAGGACGCGGGGATGGCCGCCCTGCGCCCCGGGGCGAGCTTCCGCGACTTCCACCGGGCCGGCATGCGGGTGATCGCGGAGGGCCTCGCGGAGTGGGGTGTCCTCAAGAACGCGGAGGGCGACCTGTACCGGCGGTACACGCTGTGCAGCAGCGGTCACATGCTCGGCCTGGACGTCCACGACTGCGCGAAGGCCCGGTCGGAGACCTACCTGGACGGCGTCCTGGAGGAGGGCCAGGTCTTCACGGTGGAGCCCGGCCTCTACCTCCAGCCGGACGACGAGACCCTCCCGGCCGAGCTGCGCGGGATCGGCGTGCGCATCGAGGACGACCTGGTCGTCACGGCGGACGGCGCCCGCCTGATGTCGGGCGCCCTGCCACGCACGGCCGACGGCATCGAGGAGTGGATGGCACACCTGCTGGACTCCGCCGCGGGCTGATCCGGGGCCGGGTCAGGCCTGGGGGCCTGGTCCGCGACCGCCTCCCTGACCGATCGATCACATGGTGAAGGTGGGAACCGTCCACGGGCGCCCTTCCGTCGGGCAGCCGGCCCGGCGGTGGGCGGGCCCGTTGCCGACCGAGGGCCGTGGGAGGGGTCACGGCCTCCACGGCGCGAGCTGTTTGTCTGCCCGTACCGCGAGGGCAGGGCCGTCACAGCGCCTCGTCATCCCATTGGCCCAGGAGATCGTCGCCCATGGCGTGACCTGGCTCGGCTGCACCGTCGCGCAGCGATTGCTCGGCCCAGATGACCTTGCCGTGGTCGGTGTACCGGGTGCCCCAGCACTGGGCGAACTGGGCGATGAGGAACAGGCCGCGTCCGCCCTCGTCCGTGATGGCCGCCCGGCGCAGATGCGGAGAGGTGCTGCTGCCGTCGGAGACCTCGCAGAGGAGGGTGTTGCGGTCGTGCAGCAGGCGAAGCCGGACGGGGGCGGCGCCGTAGCGGATGGCATTGGTGACCAGCTCGCTGACGATCAGCTCGGTGGTGAAGGCGGCCTGGTCCAGGCCCCAGGTCTCCAGCCGGCGGGCGCAGGCGGAGCGGAGGGGAGCCACGGCTGTGGGGCCGCCCGTCACGTCCCACTCGGCGACTTGCTCGGGGTCGAGCATCCGGGTGCGAGCCACCAGAAGGGCGATGTCGTCGCCGGGGCGGGCGGGCAGCAGGGCGTCGATCACCGTCCGACAGGTCTGTTCCGGAGTGTGGTCTCGATGGGCGAGGGCCTCTCGCAGAAGTTCGAGGCCGGTGTCGAGGTCGCGGTCACGGCTTTCGACGAGCCCGTCGGTGAAGAGGACGAGCCTGGTGCCGGCGGGCAGGTGCAGCTCTGCGCTTTCGATCGGCAGGCCGGTGCTGAGGCCGAGGGGCGGGGAGACGGGGATGTCGGGGAAGGTGACGGTGCCGTCGGGGTGGACGAGGGCAGGGCCCAGGTGACCGGCCCGGGCCACGACACACCGGCCGGAGACAGGGTCGTAGATCGCATACAGGCAGGTGGCGCCGGTGATGGCGGCACCGTTGCCCTCGGCGGTCTGCTCCTGGTCGATGCGGGCCACGAGCTCGTCGAGGTGACCGAGGAGTTCGTCGGGTGACAGGTCGAGCGCGGAGAAGTTGTGGGTGGCGGTGCGCAGGCGGCCCATGGTGGCGGCGGCGTGCAAGCCGTGGCCGACGACGTCGCCGACCACCAGGGCCACCCGGGCACCGGGCAGCGGGATGACGTCGAACCAGTCGCCGCCCACTCCGGCCTGGGCCGGCAAATAGCGGTACGCGACCTCGACGGCGGATTGCTCGGGCAGCTCGCGGGGCAACAGGCTGCGCTGCAAGGTGACGGCCATCGTGTGCTCACGGGTGTAACGGCGGGCGTTGTCGATGCACACGGCCGCGCGGGCGGCCAGCTCCTCGGCGAAGGACAGGTCGTCCTCATCGAAGGGCTGGTTCTCCGAACGCCAGAAGTCGGCCGTCCCCAGCACGATGCCGCGCGCCTGCAACGGTACCGAGACCAGGGAATGGATGCCGTACTCCAGGATCCTCCGAGAGCGTTCCGGGTCCTGGGCACGCCAGCCCTCGGAAGCAGCCAGGTCGGGCTCGAGCATCGCACGGCCTGCTGCCAGACCAGCGGCTATGGGGTTCGCAGGCACGAACCGGATCAGCTCGCCGACCGGGAAGAGGGGCTGGTCGTCGCGGATGCCGCAGACGGCGGTGCGGCGCATTTCGGTGCTCGGGCCGTCCGGCTCCTCGCCTCGCAGGACGGGGTCCCGAAGCTCGACGGTGACGAAGTCGGCGAACCGGGGGACGGCCACTTCGGCCAGCTCCTCGGAGGTTCGTACCACGTCCAGCGTGGTGCCGATCCGGACCCCCGCGTCATACAGCAGCCTCAGGCGCGCCCGTGCCACCTCCGCCCGGCTCGTCACGGCACGCAGCTCGGTGGTGTCGCGCAGCGTGGCCACGCTGCCCGCCTGGCCGCCGTCGCCGACGGGTCGCAGGTTGACGGCCAGCAGCCGGTCCTCCGCGAGGTGAACCTCGTCGGTGGCCGTCCGTCCGGAGGCCAGCAGCCCGGCGATGTCCGGCGCCAGGCCGAGGTCGGTGACGTGGCGCCGCTCCGCGTCCGCGGGCAGGTCCAGCAGCCGCCGCGCCTCGTCGTTGGCCAGCAGTAGCCGCCCGTCCCCTGCGATGATCAGCACCCCCTCCCGAACCGCGTGCAGCACCGCGTCATGGTGCTCGTACATCCGGGTCATCTCGATCGGGTCGAGCCCCCGGGTCTGGCGCCGCAGCCGCGCGCTCACCAACGCGGACCCGCTACCGGCCAGAACGAGCGCGCCTCCGGCGCCACCGAAGAGCACAGGCAGCTGCCGCTCCACCGTCTTGTTCACGTTCTCGACCGTGATCTCGGGAGTCACGATGCCGGCGACCGAGCCGTCGGGCCGGAACACGGGGACCGCCGCGTACACGGACAGCCCCAGGGGGTCCGCCACGATATGCGTGAAAGCCTTGCCGTGCGCGGCCTCCTTGTACGGGCCGACATAGTGCTTCCCGATCAGGTGCGGGTCACGGTGGGTGAGACGGATGCCGCTTGTCGTGGCCACGACCAGGTTGTCGAGGTTGGACCGTTGCTCGGCTTTCTGGGCAAGCGGCTGAAGCACTGCGGTGGGATCGGGGCCGTCCAGCGCCTTCACGATCCCCGGAGAGTTGGCGAACGCCTCGCCGGCGGCAAGCACCTCGCTGCGGGCCGCCTCCGTGCCTTGGCGCCGGGCCTGGAACACCAGCGCCCCCAGCGCTGCGACGACCATGATCCCCACCACCGCCAGCTGCAGGAGGAACACCTGGCCCGCGACACTCCGCACGCGCAGCAGTGAGCGCAGGCGCCGCCTCCGCGAACGGCGCGGGACTCCCCGTTCGTCCCCGGAGCGAGCACTCCGCACATGCAACTGTCGAAAAATTGACAGTTTATCCATACTTCCAATGCTCTATCGGCAGGTGGCAGCTGGCACGCTGTACGGCCGGGGAGCGGAGGGCGGCCACGGCCGCTGCCGCCTGTCGGGGTACGAGCGCGAAGCCGAGCCTTCGTCGACATCGCCGGCGTCTTCATCCGTTACCGCCTCCACACCGACTGGGACGGCCTCTCGGTCGAGAACGGCGAGGTGGTCGGCGGCGCCCCGGCGTCGCGGAATGTACGGGTTCATTGGACGCCTGCCGTGCCTGTCGGCATCCGATCGTTTGCCGACAGACGACCTGCTCCCGGTCCGGCGATGCCCCCGGGGGGTGCGCAGCAGCGTTCGCTCAGACTCCGGGCCCTGGAGCGAGAGCGGTGAGGGCGGTGGCGATCTGGTCGAGGCGGGTGGGGTCGAGGGAGTAGAGGACGTGGCAGCCCTCGCGTGGGGTGGTGGTGAGTCCTGCCTGGGTGAGTTGGTGGAGGTGGCGGGAGATCACGGAGGGGGACAGGCCGAGTACACCGTCCACGAGCACGCTGCCGCGCACAGTGTCGCCGAGCGCCAGGCGCTGCCATTTCCCTGGTCGCAGGCGGTCAAGACGCTCGCCTTCACCGCCCCGGACATCCCGCTGCTGCTCGTGGCGCTGCGCGCGGAGGACCGGGTGGACTTCGCCCGCCTCGCGGCCGTCATCGGCGCCAGCCGCTCCCGGCCGCGCACGGCGGACGCCGGCCTCCTTGCCGCGGAGGGCCTGGTACCCGGGGGCGTCCCGCCGGTCAGCCACCGGCCCGGGGTGCCGTGCCTGATCGACACCGCGGTCGCCGAACCGGACCGGACCGTCCACTGCGGCGCCGGCGCGGCCGACCGCACCCTCCGGATCGGCTCCGCCGCCCTGGCCCGCCTCCCCCGCGCCCAGGTCGCCTCCCTCTCCCGGTAACCGCGCCGCCCGGCCCCCGCCCGGGCGGGGGCGCCCCTCGTACAGCACGCACGCACCGCGCGCAGCCCACCGGCTGCGCGGGACAGATCAGGAAGTACCGGCCCATGGTGAGCACCGAAAGCCTTCTCGCGTTCGCCACGATGTCCCTCGTCGTGATCGCGATTCCCGGCCCGAGCGTCCTGTTCGTCGTCGGCCGCGCCCTCGCTCATGGCCGTCGCACTGCGCTCGCCACCGTCCTGGTGCCGTGACCGGCACTAGGCTGTCCCGCAATCCCTGGTGGATCAGCGCGCGGCGTCGGATGCGGTGCATCGCAAGGCGGAGGGGCGTCCTCGTACGGAGCGTACGTGGACGATCCCGACTGCGGGCCGCCAACTGATTGATCGAGGGGGCTTGTTGAGGTGATTCGGTGGCCGGCCGACGTGGCTATTCGGTCCTGATGGCGGTGAGTGGGTTGAGCTTCGCGGCGCGGCGGGCGGGCCGCAGTGCGGCGAGGACGCCGATGGTTGCGGCGAGGGCGAGTGCGAGGGCGATGTGGCCCCAGGGCAGGACCAGTTCGTAGGTGTGCATGTCGGCGGCGAGTACATGGCCTCCGGCCCAGCCGAGGAAGACACCCAGGCCGACGCCAAGGGCACCGCCGAAGAGGGAGATGGCCAGCGATTCCAGGCGCACCATGCGTTTGGTGCCGTGCTGGTCCAGTCCGATGGCGCGCAGCATGCCGATCTCCGAGGCGCGTTCGAAGACTGACATGGCCAGGGTGTTGACGACGCCCAGGACGGAGATGAGGACGGTCATGGCCAGCAGTCCGTAGAGGATATTGAGCAACGCGGTGATGTTGCCGGCGATGGCGGCGGACAGGTCCTGCTTGCTCTGGACGAGGATCGCCGGGCTGTCGCCCAGGGCCTTGCCGATCGACTGCTTGCCGGTGTGGCTGGGACCGCCTGTGGTCTTCACCAGGATCTGGCGGGAGTCGAGGGCGTCCAGGTGGGGGTCGAGGGTGTGGGTGTCGGTGATGATGCCCCGCAGGAGGTCCGTGCCCTGGTAGACCCCGGAGACGGTCCACGTGGCGCGTTTGCCGTCCTGGTAGGTCACCGGAAGCGTGGTGCCCTTGTACCAGCCGTACGTTGTTGCGGTGTCGGCGGCGACGACGACGTTGTGACCGCCGAATCCGGTGAAGGAGCCGTCGGTGAAGTCGGGCCGGACCAAGTCGCCGATGGTGGTGGCGTCGACGCCGGTGACGTAGGTGTCGTCACCGTCGACGCGGACCGGCGTTTCACGCAGGGGGCTGACGGCGCTGACGTCCTCGACCTTCTTGAGTTGCTTTTCCACCTCCGGCGAGAGCGGGTTGTAGTTGCCCATCTCGATGACGTAGTCGGCCTTGAGCGTGGCGGTGGCCATCTTGTCGATGCCCTGCTGGGTGCTGACGGCGATCACCGTCAGGCTGGAGATCAGGGTGAGGCCGACGGTGAGGGCCGAGGCAGTGGCCGCGGTGCGACGCGGGTTGCGCAGTGCGTTCTTGCGGGCGAGCGTGCCGGAGGTACCGAAGACACGCAGCACGGGTGCTGCGGCGGCAAGGAACGGGCGGGACAGCAGAGGGGTCAGCACGAGTGTTCCGGTCAGCAGGATCATGCCGCCCAGGGCCACGGTGTTCTGTCCGTCCTGTCGGTCCATGCCAGTGGTGGCGGCCAGCACGGTAGCGATGCCTGCCACGGCCACGAGGGCGCCGATGGTGTTGCGTACGACCAGGGAACGGGGAGTGGCGACCGCGTGCACGCTGCTCATCGCGGCCACGGGCGGGATCTTGGCCGCGCGCCGGGCGGGCAGCCAAGCTGCCAGCATGGTGACGCAGATGCCGGTGGCGAACGAGGTGATGACAGCGGCTGGGGTCACGGCCAGGGGGCCGTCGGGGAGGGCCTGCCCGCCACTTCCGAGTGCGGCGGTCAGCGGACGCAGCGCGACAGCGACGCCGATCCCGCCGGTCAGCCCCGCCACTGACGCGACCAGCCCGACGAGGAACGCCTCGACGAGGACGGAACGGGTCACTTGGCGGCGCGTGGCGCCCACCGCGCGCAGCAGCGCGAGTTCCCTGGTGCGCTGGGCGACCAACATGGTAAACGTGTTGGCGATGAGGAAGATGCCGACGAACAGGGCGATGCCGGCGAAGACGAGCAGGGTGGAGCGCAGGCTGCTCACGCGGGACTCGACCCTGAGAGCCTGGTCCTGCGCGAGGGTCTGGCCGGTGACGGACCGGACGTTCCGGGGCAGCACCTTGTCGACTGCGGACTGCAGGTCGTCCGGCGAGGTGGCGGGGGCGGCCTTGACATCGATCTGGCTGAATGTTCCTGGGCTGCTGAACAGTTGCTGTGCGGTCCGGGTGTCGAAGAGGGTGAGCGAACCGCCTGCGGCGGCCTCGCCTTCGTCGGTGGTGAAGACGCCGACGAGCTCCTCCTCGCGCACCGGGCCGTCGACGGAGACCCGGACGGTGTCGCCGACCTTGTAGCCGGCACGCTCGGCGGTCGCGACGTCGAGCGCGATCTCGTCGGGGCCGGTGGGTGCGCGGCCGTCGTCCATCGAGTACCGGGCGTCTTCGCCACTGGTGCCCGGGTAGTAGTTGGCACCCTGGGTGGGCCAACCGTGGCCCAGGAGTGCGCCGTTCTTGTCGGCGACGGCTGTGAAGCCGTGCACCGCACCCGTCACCGACCGCACGCCGGGCAGCTTCGCCACCTCGTTCAGCAGTGCAGAGGTGAGCTCGGGATCGGCACCTGGCCCGGCGTCCGGGCCGGGCTGGATGGCGACGTCGACATCGACGAAGCTTTTGTGGAAGCTTCTCGCGTAGGCGTCGGAGACGGTCGAGGTGTAGACCAGGGTGCCGGAGACGAAGGCCACGCCGAGTACGACGGCGAGCACGGTCATCAGCAGCCGGGCCTTGTGCGCGAGCACATTGCGCAAGGCGGCACGGAACATGGTCAGTTCGTTCCTGTGGGAGTGGGCCCGGGGGGCGGGTGGCTGTCGGCTGCTGATCAGGTCGTACGGCGGCTGGCGTCGAAGCCCTTCATGCGCTCAAGCACTCTGTCGGCCGTCGGGGCGGCCATGTCGTCGACAATGCGGCCATCGGCAAGGAAGACGACCCGGCCCGCGTACGAGGCCGCCACCGGGTCGTGGGTCACCATCACCACGGTCCGGCCCAGCAGGCGCACGGAGTCGCGTAGGAAGCCCAGGACTTCGGCGCCGGAGCGGGAGTCGAGGTTTCCGGTGGGCTCGTCCGCGAAGACGATCTCCGGCTTGGAGGCGAGGGCTCGGGCGGCGGCGACGCGGCAGCCGGCGAAGGCGCGGTGAGCCGGCGCGCCGACTGTGCGATGAGGGGGCGGACTGTCTTTCCCGAGCGGGGCTTCATTACAGAGGGCTCCAGCGTGGCTGACTCGCGCGACCAGCGAGATGAAAGGAACGAAGGCGACGGGTGAGGACACGTTCCGGCGTGTCCCGCATTCCGATGATCCGCCGCGGTGGCGCTGCGTCGGATCAACCGGAAGACCGAAACGATCAGGTGCCGGATGTCGGCCGAATGGCCGGGGCGGCGGTATCCGGTGCAGCAGTACGTTGGTTGCTGTGATTCACGCCTTTCGCGCCTGTACCCGAACCCAGCAGTTCCTGCTCGGTCTGGCGGGTACCCTCGTGCTCGCCCTGCTCATCGCCGAGGGACTCGCGACCGGCTACGCACCGACGACCGCGGCCACCGTCGCGAGCGGAGTCGTATGCGTGGCAGCACTGCTCGTGCCTCCGGCGCGCTTCCCCATGACCGCAGCTGCTGCCGTGGTCATGTCCTGCGCACTGTCCGTGGCCAGCATGCAGCTGACCCACCGGCCCGAGGTCACGCCGGGACTGACCGAGCTGGGCGCGTTGCTGCTGTTGATCACCCGCGCCGTGCGTCAGTACCCGCCACTACGGGCGGTCACGCCGGCGGCCGGGGCGGCCGTCGCAGCCATTCTGCTGCCCCTGCGGCTTCCGGAGCGGGAGTATCCCCATGTGTCTGACTACCTGGGACCGGGGATCCTGCTGGCCATGGTGCTGATGGTCGCACTGGGCCTGTATCTACGCCTCGCCGATACGCTGCGCGATCGCGAGAGGGCGGCCGACCGGCAGGCCCAGCGTCTGGAATACGCCCGTGATCTGCACGACTTCGTGGCCCACCATGTCACCGCGATCGTCGCTCAAGCCAGGGCCGTGCGCTTTGCCTCCGAGGCAGGACACGCGCCGAGCCCGGAGGAGCTGGACAAGACCTTCGCCCGGATCGAGGAGGCGGGGATGCAGACGATGGAGTCCATGCGCGGCATGGTCTCGGTCCTGCGTGATCCCGTGGTTTCGGTCGCCACCGGTCCTGTGGGCGACCTGACCCGATTGCGGGATCTCACCGAAGAGTTCTCCCGGGCCGACTCGTCCGCTGCCCTGTCCCTCGACGCACGGCTCGCCGACTACTGCTTCCCACCCGAGCTCACTACCGCAATTCACTGCGTCGTACGCGAATCCCTCACCAACATCCGCAAACACGCCGACCATGTCGGTCAGGTCACGGTAGACGTTCGCGTGAGGCCTGGCGACCCCGAGCGGCTGGAAGTGCAGGTGCGCGACGACGGCCGGAGCGACGGATCGCAGCACAGCCGGAAGACGGGCAGTGAGGGATACGGCCTCCTCGGCCTGGCCGAGCGGGTCGAAGCGGTCGGCGGCCGCGTCTCCGCAGGACGGCGTATCGACCACGTGGGATGGCAGGTGGTCGCTGACCTCCCCCTCCCCGCACGACGCTCGCGTCTATCACAACCTGTAATCATGGACTCATGACAATCCGGGTCCTGATCGCGGACGACCATGAGATGGTCCGGTGTGCGTTCCGCATGATCCTGGACTCGCAACCGGACTTGGAAGTCGTTGCTGAGGCGGCCGACGGCGCCGCCGCCGTCGAAGCGGCACGCCGACTCCGTCCGGACGTATGCCTGCTCGACATCCGGATGCCGGAACAAGACGGCCTCGAAGCGACACGGCTGCTGGCCGGGCCCGGCATCACCGACCCGCTGAACGTCCTCATCGCCACCACCTTCGACGACGACGAGTACGTCTATCGCGCCCTGCGCAATGGTGCCTGCGGCTTCCTCCTCAAAGACGGAGCCCCTGCCCTGCTCCCCGAAGCCGTACGAGCAGCGGCCGCAGGCAACTCCCTGATCTCCCCCTCCATCACCGTCCGACTCCTTGAGCGCATGACACTGCCTGCGCCGAAACCCTCCGGCTCAAGACGCACCACCACGAGGCGCAGGACGTCCCGGCTCCCCGAGCCTCTGACCCAGCGCGAAGTCGACGTCGTACGCCTTGTGGCTCAGGGATTCACCAACGAAGAAGTAGCCGCCGAGCTCTATGTGACCCTGTCCACGGTCAAGACGCACCTCGGCAACATCCAGCGCAAACTCACTGCCCGCAACCGCGTCGAAATCGCCGCCTGGGCCTGGGAGACCGGGATCTGCACCAGAGGCTGCTGACCGGTTACCAGACACCGGCGGCGATCCGCCGCGTGGGCAGCCGGTGGCTGACCGCTCGGCTGCGCAACCGAAAGGTCTGCAACGCCGCTGCCTCGCCGAGAGGGTGGTTGAAGCCGCCGAGCGCCGGCACACCGTCGTCGTGCCTCGGCCCCTCCCCTGCCGAAGCTGAAAGCAGCGTCGGCCCACAGGGCTGATAGCATCAAGCCATGCTGATTGAGGTCGACAGAATCTAGCCACCGAACTGCCGGTGGCCATCACGCGCGGGAGCACTGCTCCCTCACCTGTGATATCTGTCAATCCTTCTGACAGAGCAGTTGATCCGCCTCGTTCATCCGGCTGGTCTTCCTGCTGAGCCGCGCTGGCACGTTCGCACGTACCGACCTCGGTCAATAGTCTCTGCTCGCGAGCGCACATGATGTCGGCCTCGCCATTTCTTTGGTTCTCGCCGTATCCGACCTGCAGCCCCACCACGCGGCGTGCTGTCAGGTCTCTCGGCCCCCGCATCGGCTCCATTACCGCACTGACGCTTGGACTGTGGTCGGTTGCCCGTCAGCTCCGCTGAATTTTGCAACCACTTACGGAAGACCATTGCCATGCAGCACCGCACGTCCCGCTCCCGTACTCGTCACCGTCGCGCGCACTGGAAAGCGAGCGCACCGGTTCTCGCTCCCTGCACGAACTCCGCTTGCGGAAAGCTGACGCCGCCGCACCGCGCCTGCCAGCACTGTGGCTTCTACCGCGGTCGCGAGGTCCTGCCTGCGGACGGCGACACGTGAGCACCATCCCGACAGCGCGCAGCCGATGGATACGGATTCGCGATCACCTCATCGAGGCGGGGGCACCGGCGTTCCGGTTCCGGCAATTGCTCAGCGCCTGGCAGAGTTCGAGTGCCGAGACCTTCGCCGAAGTCCACTCCCTCCCAGCCGCCCTTCGGGCCGACCTCGCTGAGCGGGTCGGCCCCCGTCTCCGCCCCTTGACGCTCCTGGACGTACAGCAGGACGAACAGGTCGAGAAGGCCCTTTTCGCTTCAGAAATGGGGGGTTTGCGGGTATGTCGGCGCGGCGCGTGACGATATCAGTGTCATTCGCTACAACGAGGCCGCGGGAGCTGTGCCTGAGTACCGCGCGCCATCGTCCGGACACGTGGACGAGTTCGTGAACGGGCTCATCCACCGCGGCGTCCACGCGACCAGGCGACGCCAAATCGGTACCAGCATCGATGCCGCCCGCGGTCAGCTCCACGCCAAATACCTCGTGCTCAATTCGCGACGCGTCGCAGCGGTCGACACCGAACTTATCCCGATTACTCCCGTCTCGTGTTGACGGGAAGAAAGCAGAGAAGGAGCCGTAAATCAACTACTGCCTGATTTGATCTTGTTGTCGTGCTCGGTGATCACCTTCTGCAGGGCTTCGAGTGTGCGTGGTGGATGTGGCCG
>NZ_JBEZVN010000051.1:0-30873 GCF_040636995.1 Streptomyces sp. NPDC032161
CGCACGACGGCGGAGCTCAAGCGGGTAACGGGAAGGTCGTGCCATGACTCGATCCTTTCATGAAATCGAGTCTCCATTCGAATCGGGGCGGTTCACCACACCGTCGGGCACCAGGTTCCCGGCCGGGGTGGGGTGGGCGACTTCCACCTGCCAGTCGGGGTAGTCGGCTGGCTGTGCCTGGTGGAAGGCGATGACGGTGCCGACCAGGGCGAGGCCGTGCTCGCGCAGGCTCGTCTTGCCGGCAGCGCGCTTCCCGGTGGTCCGGCCGGCCGTCGGTGCGAGCTCACCGGAGGCGGCGGCTTCGGCGAGGCCCGCCGGGGTGCAGTACCAGTAGCTCTGCTGGGCACGGTTGGTCCGGCCGACCAGAGCCGGGGATTCGGCGAGGCGACCCCCACCGGCGCCAAGGGCAGCGGTCTGATCGCGGGCGGGTCGATCACCGTCCTCGGAATCCCGACCAACCTCCAGGCCAACGCCCCCGCCAACACCAAGGTCAGCATCCCCGCCGTCGGTTCGATCGTCCTCAACGAGCAGACCACCGACGCCGACGGCGTGCCGAGCGTCAACGCCGTCCACATCACCCTGCTGCCGACGCTGAACGGTGCCAACCTGGTCATCGGCCACGCCGAGTGCGGCGGTGCGGAGCCCGCCGAAGCGGTTCCGATGATCGACCCGACCGCCGCCGGAGCGACCGGCGGCGCGGCCATGGCCGGCGTCCTGGCCACGGTCTGCCTGCGCCGCCGCAACGCCACCGCCGACGGGTCGGCAGGCGCGCCCGCCCCCCGCTCGTAGCCGGCCGGCCCGGCCTTCGGTGGCAGCGAAAGCGCGAACGCCCGCATACGTTTCGTATGCGGGCGCTTCTCCGCCGTGCGATGCCACCCGTCCGACGTCGGGCGCCGAGGCGCTCGCTCCGCCGCTGTCAGGCAACGCCGTGGCCGTGGCAGTGATCGCCGGTGTCCCGGGCGGGACACCGCTCGGTGCGGCGATCGGTCATTCGGCCGCGTCGCGCGCGTCCTGCACAACCTGCAGCATGTCGGTGACGGAGGTCAGCTTGATGCGCGGTCGCCGGTGCTCCTTGGCCGTGGTCCGCTCGTGGCGGTCGATCGTCTGCCAGGCCGCGTAGTCGAGGGCGTCCGGCTGACGCTCGGCGATCAGGGCACGCAGGGCGTCGCGGCCCTGCGCGGGTGCGGCCAGGCGGCCTGCGGCGTAGTCGTCGAACAGTGCCTGGACGGTGTCCTCGGCACACTTCTTGTTGGTGCCGATGACGCCCGACGGGCCGCGCTTGATCCAACCCGCGGTGTAGACCCCGGTGATCGGTGTGCGGGCGACGGGGTCCACGACGCGGCCGTGGTCGTTGGGCAGGGTGCCGCGGGAGTCGTCGAACGGCAGCCCGGGCACGGGGTTGCCCTTGTACCCGATGGACCGCAGCACCAGGCCGCACGCGAGGTCCTCGGTCTCGCCGGTCGCGCGGGCCTCCAGCCGTCCGCCGGAGTCGACGAGCTCGTTGATCCCCACGCGCACCCCGCGGACACGCTCCTCCCCGAGGATCTCGACCGGGGAGGTGAGGAAGCGCAGGACGATGCGCTTGCCCGCCGAGGTGCGTTGCCGCCCGGCCAGCTCGCCGAGGATTTCGGTCTTCCGGCCCGCCATGGTGTGCGGGGCGGCCTCCAGGGCCGCCGCGGTCAGCGGGTCGATCTTGACGTCGTTCGGGTCGACACAGACCTCGAAACCCTGTGCCTCGGCCAGGCCCAGCAGCTCGGGAGTGGTGAAGGCGGCCTGCGCGGGACCGCGCCTGCCGAGTACGACCACCTCATTGATCTTGCTGGTGGCAAGGGCCTCCAGAGCCCGGTCACTGATGTCGGTGCGCGCCAGGCGGTCGACGTCGCCGGCGAGGACCCGGGCCACGTCGAGGGCCACGTTGCCGTTGCCGACGATCACGGCGCGTTCACCGGAAAGGTCGAACGTGCGGTCGGCGAAGTCCGGGTGTCCGTTGTACCAGGCGACGAAATCGGTGGCCGAGTGCGAGCCGGGCAGGTCCTCGCCGGACACGCCGAGCTTGCGGTCGCCGGTCGCACCGACGGCGTAGATCACCGCGTGGTGGTGAGCCAGCAGTTCCTCATGGGTGATGTGTGTGCCGACCTCGACGTTGAGGTGGAAATCCATGCCTTTGCGCCCCGCCGTGCGGGCGAACAGCTTGGCCACCGACTTGGTGGCCTGGTGGTCGGGCGCGACGCCGAACCGTACGAGCCCCCACGGGGTGGGCAGGCGCTCGAACATGTGCACCTCGACCTCGACGCCCTTGCGGGTGAGCAACTGCTCGGCGGCGTAGCCGGCCGCCGGCCCGGATCCGACGATCGCCACGCGCAGCGGCCCCGGCTCCGACGCCTCGACCTTCGGCTTTCGCTCCTCGTACGGTGTCGCGGAGTAATCCTTGTGCGCCGGGTCCGCGAAGTAGCGGGCGTTGATCTCCAGATAGGGCTCGGTGGCGGCGGTGAGGTCGAATTCCGTGACGATCGCGTCCACGGGGCACGCGTCGGCGCACGCCCCGCAGTCGATGCAGCTGTCCGGGTCGATGTAGAGCATCTCGGCTGTGGCGTAGCCCGGTTCGTCAGGCGTGGGGTGAATGCAGTTGACCGGGCACACCGACACGCAGGTGGCGTCGTTGCAGCAGTTCTGGGTGACCACGTAGGTCATGCGGTACCTCCACTCGCGCCGACCGCACCCGCGGTGATCGCGTCATCCGACCCGGCGGTGTGCTCGAAACCCGCCGGAATTCCGTCCGGAACACCTGGCCGCGGGTCTTCCCCCGTAAAGGCGGGGAAGTGCGCTCGGCCTCGCCCCCGGCGGCTCACGGTGTTCACATCGCACATTTTTTGTCCTGCGAGGTGGTGGAGCGAGCGTGCTCCGACAGCGGAGCACACGGGCCCTCACCACCTCAACAGTGGTCCCATGCTCGAATGTTGGGGTGATCGGGGCAACGTGCGGGGCGCCCTCCCGGTCGGTGAAGTATGTGCGTTCTGCACACAGACGCATTGATCCCCCCTGCCTAAAGTCATCGCACCGAAGTTGCCCAACCTTGGGCCGGGAATACGGCCCATTCGGATTGGAGTGAGGGACCATGGCAGCAACCAATGAATCCGCTGACCAGGAGTTGATAAGCGACTTCATCAAGAAGAACGGGATTCATACGTTCAAGATCGGAGCCGTGGACCTGGATGGACTCTGGCGTGGCAAGAGGATCTCCAGCGAGTACTTCCTCAACGGTGTATGGCGTGACGGGACTTTCCTGTGCAACATCCTGTTCGGCTGGGACCTCCAGGATGAGCCGATTCCGGAACTCGCCTACACCGGGGCCCATACGGGTTACCCGGACATCAACATGCGGCCCGATCTGTCCACGCTCGCCGTGGTCCCCTGGGAACCGGGTACGGCGTCCGTCATCTGCGATGTCTTCGAGCGCGACGGCCAGTCGCTCGACCTGTCCCCGCGGAACGTCCTGAAGTCGGCCGCCGAGCGCGCGAAAGCGCTGGGATACCAACCGCTCGCCGCTTATGAATTCGAGTTCTACCTGTTCCAGGGAACGGCGCGTGACCTGGCGCGTCGCGGCTGGCGCGACCTGGAGACGCTGTCCGAGGGGAACCACACGTACAGCGTGTACCGGGACACCGGCCACGAGTTCATCATCGGAGAGGTGCGCCGCCGGCTGGCCGAGTACGGCATCAGCATCGAGGCCAGCAACAGTGAGCACGGCCCGGGGCAGTTCGAGGTCAACCTGCACTACTCGGACGCCGTGAAGGCCGCCGACAACGCGATGCTGTTCAAGCACACGGTGAAGGAACTCGCGGCCCGGCACGGACTCACGGCCGCGTTCATGGCGAAGGTGAATCCCGGCTGGGCGGGATCCTCCGGCCACATGCACCAGAGCCTCCTGCGCGCCGACGGGACCCCGGCCTTCGCGAACCCGTCCGACCCGGGCCGCCTGAGCGATGTGGGCAACAGCTACCTCGCGGGCCTCGTCGAGAACGCGGCGGACCTGACGGCGCTCTTCCTGCCCAACATCAACTCCTACAAGCGCACCTTCGCCGGCGACTGGGCCCCCACGGGCGTCACCTGGGGCATCGACAACCGCACGGTCGCCATCCGGTCCATCCCGGGAAGCGGATCGTCGGCCCGGATCGAGAACCGGATCGCCGGCGCCGACGCGAACCCGTACCTGGTGATCGCGGCCAGCCTGGAGGCGGGGCTCGACGGGATCGAGCAGGGCATGGAGCTGCCCCCGGCCGTCGAGGGCGACAGCTACGCGCTGCCCGCCGCCCGGAGCAACCTCCTCCCGACGACGCTCTCCGGCGCGATCGACCTGTTCGAGGCGAGCATCTTCGCCCGCAAGGCCTTCGGGGACCGCTTCGTGGACCACTACGCGGACCTGCGCCGCTGGGAGGTCAAGAAGTTCGCCTCGTCGGTCACCGAGTGGGAGATCGCCCGGTACATGGAGCACATCTGATCCACCCCCGGCGCGGGCCGGCTTCCCACAGGTCCGGGGCGGACGCCTCGACGCCGCCACCGCCGCCCCTCCCGTTTCCCCGAACACGGCTTCACGGACGAGAACCGGATCCGCGAGCCGGGGCGGCGCGGCCAGCGCTCCCCCCATCGTCCGCGGGAAGTCGCGCATCCTCGAAAGCACCATCAAAGGAGAACGATCCATGTCCGACGCCCCGACAGCGGCTCAGAACTTCACCTATCACGGAGCCGCGCTCGACGACATCTTCGACACCTACCGGGAGCTGCGGGAGCAGTGCCCGGTGGGACGGAGCGAGCAGCTGGGTGGCTTCTGGTTCCTCACCAAGAGCGACGACATCCTGGCCGCCGAGCAGGACCCCGAGACCTTCTCGGTCACCCCGAGCATGCTCCTGCCCGACTTCGGCAACGACCTGCCGATGATCCCGATCGACGTCGATCCGCCGGAGCACACCGACTACCGCCGACTCCTCCTGCCGCTGTTCACCCCGAAGGCCATCGCCAAGCTGAGCGAGGGCATGCGTCGCACCGCGCGCGAGCTCGCCGCCGAGGCCGCCTCGAAGGAGGTCGTCGATGTCTCGGCCACCTTCGCCCGGCCGATGCCGACCATCGTGTTCAGCCGGCTGGCCGGTTTCCCGGAAGAGGACTGGCCGAAGTTCGACCGCTGGATCGACGAGGTCATCTACGAGCGGGTGAACGACCACGCGCGTGCCCAGCGGGCCAGCCAGGAGGTGATGGACTACTTCGACGCGCTGCTTAGGTCACGCGCCGGGGACACGGGCTCCGACGACCTCATGAGCCACCTTCTCAACGTGGAGATGAAGGGGCGCAAGCTCACCCAGGAGGAGCTGCAGTCCTTCTTCTACCTGCTGTTCCTCGCCGGGCTCGACACGACGGCATGGGCGATCCGCTGCAGCCTGTGGTACCTGGCCCAGAACCCGAAGGCCCAGGCCCGGCTGCGCGAGAATCCCGATCTGATCCCGACGGCGGCCGAGGAATTCCTGCGGACCATGTCGCCGGTCCAGGCCATGGCCCGTACCTGCATGCGGGACACCGAGGTCGGCGGAAAGCAGATCAAGGCCGGTGAGCGGGTGGTACTCGTCTTCGGGGCGGGAAACCGGGATCCGGAGGTCTTCGACCATCCCGAGGAGATCGACCTGGAGCGCGAGGACAACCGCCACCTCTCGTTCGGCGGCGGCATCCACCGCTGCCTCGGGTCCAACCTGGGGCGGCTCGAACTGGTCGTCGCGCTGGAGGAGTTCCTGAACACGGTCGGCGAGTTCACGCTGGCCGACCCGAATGAGCCGTGGCACGGCGTCGGGCCGCTGACGCTTCGGATCGGACGGTGAGCACCATGCAGAACGTCTCTGTCGACTCGACCCGCTGCCAGGGCCACGCACGCTGCTTCGCCTTCGCCCCGGACATCTTCGACATCGACGACGAGGGGTACGCCTTCGTCCCGGAGGAGAACCGGGTCGTCGAAGTGACCGAGGACCTTCGGCACGCGGTGGTCAACTGCCCGGAGCGGGCGATCCAGCTCACGGCGGACCCGCGGACGGAGGACCACCAGGCATGAACGCCGCCGCCAACCTCCTCGTGGTCGGGGCGTCAGTGGCCACGGGCGCCCTGGTCGCACAGTTGCGCGCGGACGGCTTCACCGGCCGGATCACCGTCGTCGACGAGGACCCGGACGCGCCGTACGACCGGCCGCCCCTGTCCAAGGAGTTCCTCACCGGGAGTGGATCATGTCCGCAGGCACCGTGGTGGGACGAACGCTGCGAGCTGGTCCGGGGGCGGGCCCGCGCGCTGGACATCGCGTCCTCCACGGTCGAGGTCACCCTGGCCGGGGAGGGCGGCCGCGCCACCCTCGGTGCCGACCACATCGTGGTCGCCACCGGATCGGCTCCCGTCCGGCTGCCGGGTCAGCCGGACGGCGTCGCCGAGCTGCGCACGGCCGCGGACGCGCTCCGGATCAGGGAGTTCGCCGAGCCCGGTCGGTACGTGATCGTCCTGGGCGCCGGCACCATCGGGACGGAACTGGCCTCCAGCCTCAACGACGCCGGCTGCGCGGTCACCGTCGTCGACCAGGCCGACCGGCCACTGGACCGGTTCCTGGGCGGCCACCTGGGAGCCGAGTCGGCTCAGTGGATCCGGGACTCCGGTGTCGGGCTGCTCCTGGGCACGCGGGTGGAGCACATCGCGAGGGAGGGCGACGGCTGGCAGGTGTCGACCGACTCCGGCCCGCTCACGGGTGACCTGGTCGTCAGCGCGGTGGGCACCCGTCCCGCCGTCCACTGGCTCGCGGGATCCGGCCTCGACCTCGCCGACGGCATCCGGTGCGACGGCGACGGAACGGCCCTGGTCACCTCGTCCGGGCCGGTCCCGAACGTGCACGCCATCGGCGACGTGTCCGCGTGGGACGCGGACGGGACCGGGCCGCGGCGCCAGGAGGACTGGACCACCGCCCAGCGCCAGGGACGCCACCTGGCGCGCCGCCTGCTCGGCCTGGAGCCGACGGAACCCGTGGGCGGGACACCGCGCTACTTCTGGAGCCACCAGTTCGGCAGGAGGATCCAGGTCCTCGGTACGCCGGAGCGCGATGCGACCCTCGTCCAGCAGATGGACGCACCCGCGCGGAAGGCGGGGTTCTATACCCTGGAGCGGGACGGCGGGGTCGTTGCCCGGATCGCTGTCAACGCTCCCAAGGAGTTCGCCCTGGCCATGAGGAAGACGGTACAGGCCGCAGCTGAGAGGGTCCCTCCATGAACAACCCTTCCGCGGACCCGAAAGCCTTCAAGGCGCATCTCGACCAGATGACCGAGCAACTGGTCGCGGTGGAGCGCCGCGCCAAGATGCTGGCCGAGCTCAACCGGCTGCTGAGCCAGGGCAGGGATCCCCTCGCCCTGGCCCAGCGGGCCGTGGACCTCGTCATGCGGGCGACCGAGGCCTACGGAACGTACGTGTACCTGTGGGATCCCGAGAGCCAACGCCTGGTGATGCGGGTCGCGACGACGGGGCGTGTGGCCGCCCACGTCGACCGGATCCAACTCCGCCTGGGAGAGGGCATCACCGGGTGGTCCGCGCTGATGCGGCAGACGGTGGTCCTCCACGACGACATCCAGCTCGACCCGAGGTTCGTCGGGTTCCCGGGCCTCGAGGCGGAGGACGCGTTCCGCTCGATGGTCGCGGTTCCCATCGCCGTACCGGGCGGGGATCTCCTGGGGGTGTTCAGCCTCTACTCCGAACGGCCCGGCGCGTTCGACACACACCACGTGGACCTCGCGACCGAGGTGGGCAGCTTGCTGGCCAGCGGCCTCGTCCACGCCGAGACGATGAGGGATCTCCGCCGCCAGTCCGCCGCGGCCCGCTTCCTGATGACCGTGCCGGCCGATGCCACCAGTTCTCGGCAGCGGTGCGCCGACGTGCTCGCCGAGTCGATCCGCGACCAGGTGGACGCGGTGCTGTGCATTGTCGAGATCGCCGACCGCAACACGATGGGAGGGCATGACAGGCCCGGTATCGCCTTCGCCGACCACGTGGAGAAGTCGATCGCCGTGGCCTCGCGGTCCGTGCAGTCCCGGGCGGACCTGCCCCCGCTGGTGGACAGGCTCGGGGTGAAGCTGCACAAGTTCACGACCTCGTTCGGAGCGCACTTCCCGCTCGGTACGATCACCTGCTACCGGGGGCGCCCGTTCACCGAGGCCGACTCCAGCATCCTGGAGGCCCTGGGGGCCCAGGCCGCGGCGCTGGTCGCCTCGCTGAGCAATCCGGCGATGACGACGCCTCTGGCGGGGCGACTGGCGGCGGCCCCCGCACCCGAGAGCGCCGAACGGATCCTGCGCGACCTCGGCTGGCACCCCGGCCCCACCTATCCGGTGCTCGTCAGGATCCGCTCCGTGGCGTACGGCACCCCGGCGGCGTTCGATCGGCTGCTGGACGCCCTGCGTGAGATGTGTGCCGGTGTGGACGGTCTCGTGCTGCTCCCCTCGGCCCCCATGGTCTCCCTGCTGATCCGCTCCCGACCGGAGCAGTGGAAGGCCTTCGAGCAGGCGCTCCGCAACACGGTCAAGCGCCTGCGCTCGGAGGTCGGCGGCGGAGTCGCCGTGGGGATAGGACCGCCGGCGAGCGACGCCCGTGATCTGGCGGCGGCCCTGGACAAGGCGGAGTGGGGCCTGGGGTGGGCCGAACTGCTCGGCGAGAGCACGCCAGTGGTCCACTACCAGGACGTGGCCCACCTCCAGCTCCTGCCCAAGGTCGCCATGGACATCGGCGAGGGTCTGCGGGAAGCCCTGACCCGGATTTCCGAGGTCATCCGCTACGACCTTCGGCACGGCACCGCTCTGTCGGCGACGTTGGAGACCTATCTGGCCAGCCACTGCTCGGCGACCGATACGGCGAACGCGCTGTTCATTCACCGCAACACCCTGAGGCAACGGCTGGGGCGGATCGAAGAGCTGATTGGGCGGCCGGTGGACCAGTTGGGCAACTGGAGGGAGGTCGCGCTGGCCGCGCGGCTCGCCCTGGCCGCCGAATCCCAACTGACCGACGGGGCGACCCCCGCCGCGGTCGCGGGGGCAAAAGGCAAACTGTGATCTGAGCCGCGGTCCCGGATTCACGCCCGTGCTCCGGGCGCCCCGCCCGGGATCGCGGGACCGCCCTCAGGTGCAAAGTGCCCGCTTCATGCGCGAGGCATGTGCGGAATGAACACAGACGCACCGGTGACCGCGACCTAGCATCTCGAAAAACATCTGGAGCGTCGAAAGCTCTCCAGGCCGACGGCATACCTGAGCAACGTCACCATTCTTGCTTCCGTCCAGCCGCGGTTGAAAGCGGAATGGGCCCC
Source organism: Streptomyces sp. NPDC032161 (assembly GCF_040636995.1). NCBI lineage: Bacteria > Bacillati > Actinomycetota > Actinomycetes > Kitasatosporales > Streptomycetaceae > Streptomyces > Streptomyces sp. NPDC032161. Next base: position 9,356 of record NZ_JBEZVN010000051.1, read on the forward strand.
TGGGCGACACACCTGCGAAATCCGCTTCTGTCTTCGTCCACGCCCTTCCGTTGTCTTTCTTTTCCTGTGTCGAAGTGGGATTCGAGGAGGTTCGCCGGTGGCCGGTCATCAGTCCGAGAGCGTCAGAAATCAGGCAATTCTGCAAGACCTGCCGGCATCCGGCAGTCCAGCCGTCCCGGGGGCGGACGGATCCCCCGGTGGGGGCCCGGCGCACACTCTGCGCGGCCATCTCGGTGTGTGGTCCATCGTGTTCATGGTGGTGGCGGCTGCGGCCCCCCTCACGGTGGTCGCCGGAGTGGTGCCCCTGGGCATAGGCATCGGCAATGGTGCCGCGTTTCCGCTCACGTTCGTGATCTGCTGTGCGACCCTGCTGCTGTTCGCGGTGGGGTTCACCAGAATGACTCCCCACGTGCCCAAGGCCGGGGCCTTCTACACCTACGTCCGCTCCAGCCTCGGTCGGCCCATGGGCCTCGGATCGGCCTATCTCGCCCTCGCCACCTACAGCGCGGTGATGCTCGGTGTGTACGGCTACGTCGGTGCGGCGACGCAGGAGTTGGTGTTCCAGTACGCCGGGGTGACCCTGCCCTGGTGGCTGTACTCGGCGGCCGTGCTGCTGATCGTCGCGTTGCTCGGCTACCGGCACGTCGAACTGTCGGGCAAGGTGCTCGGCGTGCTGCTGATCTGCGAGATCGGCATCGTGGTGGTGTTCGACCTCGTGGTGGCCGTCCGGGGCGGCGGTGACTCGGGCCTGTCGACCGCGCTCCTCCAGCCGTCCCAGATCACATCCGGCTCGCCGGGTATCGCGCTCATGTTCGCGATCGCCAGTTTCCTCGGATTCGAGGCGACCGCCGTGTACCGGGACGAGGCACGTGACCCGGACCGCACGGTGCCTCGCGCGACCTACCTCGCGCTGCTGCTGGTCGGAAGCTTCTACGCGTTGTCGTCATGGGCGCTGGTGTCGGCCTGGGGCGACCGGGCGGCGGTGAAGGAGGCGAACGCCGACCCGGGCAACATGCTGATCACGGCAGTGGAGCGGTACCTCGGCTCCGTCGGCTCGCATGTCGTCCTGTTCCTGCTGGTCAGCAGCATCTTCGCGGCCATCCTGTCCTTCCACAACGTGGCTGCCCGCTACGTGTTCTCCCTGGCCAACACCGGCGCGCTGCCGATCGGCGGGGGCAGCGGCCACCCCCGCCACGGGTCGCCGCACACCGCCTCGCTGGTGCAGAGTGGTCTGTCGCTGGTGATGTTGGTGATCTTCGTGGTGGCCGGCATGGACCCGGTGACCCAGATATTCTCGTGGCTCGTCGGGACCGCCACGCTCGGCGTACTGGTGCTGATGTGCCTGACCTGCCTGGCCGTGGTCGTCTTCTTCCGCCGCACACGGGTCGAGCAAAACGTCTGGGCCACTGTGGTCGCCCCCGTGCTGGGGCTGGCGGGGCTGCTCACCTGCCTGATCCTCACCCTCACGAACTTCCCGCTGCTGATCGGGGGTTCCCGGGGGCTGGCGATCGGAATCGAGGCACTGCTCGCGACGTTCTTCGTCGGGGGATTCGTGGTGGCGGTGGTACGGCGTCGGCACTTGACCGACTGACGTCCCGGGCCAACGCCCCGCCGCTTCTCGGACGCATCCCCACGATCGGTTCACGACCGTCATCGGTCCCCGGCCTCACTTCACCGCCGTGGCCGCCACCGAGGGTGGCTCGACGAGAGCAATGCACGCCGCCGCACCGGCCGAACTCGGCCGGTGCGGCGGTCGTCCCCTACCGGATTCACCCTTCCCACCTCCGAAAACAAGGAGATTCCGCCCGTGGAAGCGACTGCCACCGCCTCCGAGACCGTTCTGCGGTTCGACGCCGTCCACCTGTGGCGCCACACCCCGCACGGCCGCCATGTCCTGCTGTCCGGCATCGACTGGGAGGTGCGGAGCGGCGAGCGATGGGCGTTGCTGGGGCACAACGGAGCGGGCAAGAGCACCGTTCTGTCGCTGGCCGGCGCGGTGCAGCACCCCAGCAGCGGCACCGTGGAGGTCCTCGGCCGCCGCCTGGGCCGCACCGATCTGCGGGGACTGCGTGCCGAGGTGGGGCATGTGTCGGCGGCCACCCCCGTCCCCGCTCGGCTGACGGTCCGCGAGTATGTGCTCACCGGGATCACCGGCACGGTGCAGCCGCTGCCCGGCCGGTACGGTTCGGCCGAACGCAAGCGGGCGCTGGAGGCGCTGGAGTTGATGGGCCTGGGACCGTTGGCCGACCAAGAGGTGCGGCTCTGTTCGCAGGGCGAGCGGAGCCGGGCCCGGATCGCCCGGGCCCTGATCCCTCAGCCCCGGCTGCTGCTGCTGGACGAGCCCAGTGCGGCACTCGACCTGCCCTCCCGCGAGCGGCTCATCGACGCCCTGGACACCCTGGCCCTGGAGTACCCGGAACTGGCCACGGTGCTGGTCACCCATCATCTGGAGGAACTGCCGGCCTCCTTCGGCCATGCCCTGCTGATACGCAAGGGCGGCAGCGTCGCCTGCGGCCCGGTGTCGCGCACGCTGACCTCGGCCCACCTGGGCACCTGCTTCGGGCTGCCGCTCACCGTCTCCCGGGACGGCGGCCGCTGGCGCGCCCGGCTGACCGCTCGGCACCGCCCCGACCCCTCCTGGAACGCGTGACGCCGCGACCCGCGCCCGGCGCGGCGACCGGTCCGGGTCGTCGCGCCGGAACGTTGCGGCGGGCCGGGAAGGAGGGCCGGGGCGGAGAGCCGTGATCCGGGATCACGGCGTCCACCACGGCGTTGCCCTGCACATTCCGCAACGGCCCGCCTGAGCGCGGGGTTTCAGCTGAGGAAGCTTCGGACGAGCTCGGCGGTCGCACCGACGTGGTCGCGCATGACGCGCTGGGCCCGCTCCGCGTCTCCCGTCAGGATGGCGTCGACGATCGCCGCGTGCTGCTCGTGAGAGTGATCGAGTGCCGGCCCCATCACGGGGACGACCTGCAGAAGCGTCTCGTTGAGGATGAGCTGGACGTTGGCGATCGCGTCGATGAGAGCGTGACAGCCCGACAACTGCGCGATACAGCCGTGGAGTTCGGCGTCGGCGAGCCGGAACGCCGGGCCCGCCGACGAGGCGGCCGCCAGGCGTTCCCGCAGCTCGTCGCACTGCTCCTCGCTCAGATCGGCCTCGGCCGCGAGGGCTGCCGCACCCGGTTCCAGGACCGAGCGATAGGTGAGCATGTCCCTCAGCCGCTCCTTCATCTGCTTGCTCAGCCGGTCGTGCCGGTCGGCGTCGGTGGTGGGCTCCCAGATGACGAAACTGCCTCCCGCGCGCCCGCGTTGGGTGCGCACGTAGCCGACCTGCTGCAGCGCTCTGATCACCGCCCGCATGGTGGTTCGGCTGATGCCCAGCTGCTCGCTCAGATCGCGCTCGGGAGGCAGACGTGTGCCCTGGGGCAGAGCCCCGGTGCGGATCTGGGCGACAAGGCCGGCCAGGGCCTCCTCGAAGGGGTTCTTGTCGGGGAGGGCGGAGGGTGCGGAAGTCGGCGCGCGCCCCGTCTCGTCGTCCCTCGTCCGTGACACGTACGTCCTCCCTCGGCTGCCTTCCGCCAGTGTAGGGGCTCGAAATTATTTGTTCACACCATTGCGGCCCAGCGGCCCATGTTTTAGCTTAAGGTATGACCAAATCCTTGATGGCTGATCTCACGGCAGCCCCTGCGCATCCGTCGGCGAACGACCGGGTTCCGCAGCCGCTGATCGGTATCCCGGTTCCCGCGGAGGACGCCCGCTGGCGCGTGTGGTCCGGCAAGGCCCACCTGCTCGGGACCGCCTACGCCGACCGGGTGCGACAGGCCGGAGCGGTGCCGGTCCTGCTTCCCGTCGGCGGGTCGGACGAGGAGGCCGGACAGCTCGCAACCTCGTTGCACGGTCTCCTCATCGCGGGAGGCGCCGATGTCCACCCCGACCGCTACGGGCAACCCCCGCACGCGGCGGCCGGGCCGTTCGACCCGGAGCGGGACGCCTGGGAGATCGCTCTGCTGCGCGCCGTGCTCGACGCGGGTCTTCCCGTGCTCGGCATCTGCCGCGGCATGCAACTGATGAACGCCGTCCTCGGCGGCACTCTGACCCAGCACCTGCCCGACAAGGTCGGAAGCGACGTGCACAACCCGACGGTGAGCGAGTTCGCGCTGCACCGCGTGCGGACGGCGCCGGACAGCCTGCTGCACCAGGTCGTCGGGGCCGGGGGCGACGTACCGACCTACCACCATCAGGCCGTCGACGTCCTCGCACCGGACCTGAGTGCCACGGCGTGGGCCGAGGACGGCACGGTCGAGGCCTTCGAGGACTCTGCCGGCCGGATCCTGGGCGTCCAGTGGCACCCGGAGGTCGGTAACTCGGACGAGATCTTCCGTTATTTCGTGGGCCGTTGTGCGGCGGCGGCCGGCGGGCGGAGCGAGGCCGGCACAACCTCGCACCAGGCCAATTTGGAAAGGATTTAAACGATGGGTTTCGACGTCATCAACCCGGCGACCGAGAAAGTGATCGCCACCGTTGATTCGCTGGACGAGCAGCGCACCAACGAGGCCGTCCAGCGGTCGGCGCGCGCGTTCGAGAAGTGGCGCACGGTGTCCGCCTCCGACCGGGCCCGGCTGCTGCGCCGGTTCGCCGCCGTCGTGGAGGCGGACCTGGAGAACCTGGCGAAGCTCGAGACGGAGAACTGCGGGCACCCCATCGCCGACTCACGCGGCACGGTGGCCCGCGTACGCGATGTGTTCGACTACTACGCGGCGGCACCCGAGCGTCTCATCGGCCAGCAGATCCCGGTGGACGGCGGTGTGGACATCACCTTCCACGAGCCCGTGGGCGTCGTCGCCGTGATCGCCCCGTGGAACTTCCCGCTCATGATCGCGGTCTGGGGTCTGGCACCTGCCCTCGCCGCCGGCAACACGGTCGTCATCAAGCCCTCCGAACTGACCCCCCTGACCACGCTGCGGCTGGGCGAGCTGGCGATCGAGGCGGGCCTGCCGGAGGACGTGGTCCAGGTGGTCACCGGTTCGGGCAGCGTGGTCGGACAGGCCCTGCTGGACCACCCGCGGGTGGCGAAGGTCGTCTTCACCGGATCGACGGACATCGGCCGGAAGGTCATGGCGAGCGCCGCGCCCCACCTCAAGCGGGTGACGCTGGAACTCGGCGGCAAGAGCGCGAACATCGTCTACGCGGACGCCGACCTGAAGGCCGCCGCCGAGGCCGCTCCCATGGGCGTCTTCAACAACGCCGGGCAGGACTGCTGCGCCCGGTCGCGGCTGCTCGTCCAGCGCGAAGTCTTCGACGAGTTCGCGGAACTCCTGAAGCCGGCGGTCCACGCGGTGGCCGTGGGCGACCCGATGAACGAGTCGACCCAGGTCGGCCCGCTCATCAGCGCCGGTCACCGCGACCGCGTGGCCGCGTTCGTCACCGAGAAGGAGGAGATCCTCGTGCGCGGCGCGGCGCCGCAGGGCCCCGGCTTCTTCTTCGCCCCGACGGTGCTCACGTCGCGGGACGGGAAGGCCCCGAGCGCGACACGGGAGATCTTCGGACCGGTGGTGACGATGATCCCCTTCGACGACGAGGCCGACGCGATCCGGATCGCCAACGCCACCGACTACGGGCTCGCGGGCTCGATCTGGACCCGGGACATCGGGCGCGCGCTGCGGACGGCCCGCGGCGTGGAGGCGGGCAACATCTCGGTGAACAACAACAGCGCGGTCCGCCTGCAGACCCCGTTCGGCGGGTTCAAGCAGTCCGGCATCGGCCGTGAACTCGGTCCGGACGCGGCCCTGGAGTTCACCGAGAAGAAGAACGTCTTCATCTCGACGCTCTGAGAGCTGTCCCGGTCCGGCCCAACCCGACCTTCGACCTTCGACCCCGTCCGTCGAACGGGACGGCACGCGCGTGCAGCCCGTTCGACGGACGCCATCCACAGTTTGGAGAGCAACGATGAAAGCCGCGGTTCTGCGGGACGGCCAGGAAAGGCTCCGCGTCGAAGAGGTCGCGGTCGGCAGGGTGGGGGCGCACGAGCTCCTGATCCGGACCGCGGCCGCCGGCCTGTGCCACAGCGACCTCTACCACCTGCGCGGTGTGTTCGACATCCCGCGCCCGACGGTCCTGGGCCACGAGTCGGCCGGAGTCGTGCTCGAAGTCGGCAGCGAGGTCGAGGGCTTCGCCGTGGGGGACCACGTCATCACCTGCCTGACGACCTTCTGCGGCCGCTGCGAACGGTGTCTGAGCGGTCGCTCCTACCTGTGCGCCGGCGCGCACAGCCAGCGGGCCCCGGGCGCGGAGCCGCGCCTGCACCAGGACGGGGCCGAGGTCCACCAGTTCCTCAACGTGTCCAGCTTCGCCGAGCAGTTGCTCGTCCATGAATCCGCCGCGGTGCGGATCACCAAGGACATGCCCCTGGACCTGGCCGCGCTCATCGGCTGCGGGGTCACCACCGGGCTCGGCGCCGTCTTCAACAAGGCGCAGGTGCGCCCCGGCGAGACGGTGGCCGTGATCGGCTGCGGCGGCATCGGCCTCAGCGCCGTCCAGGCGGCGCGGATCTCCGGCGCCGCACGGATCATCGCCGTCGACCGGCAGCCGGAGAAGTTCGACGTCGCGACCAAGCTGGGCGCCACCGACGTTGTGGACGCCTCCCAGTGCGACGCCGCCGAGGCCATCCGGGAACTCACCGGGGGCGGTGTCGACCACTGCATCGAGGCGGTGGGCGCACCCGCCACCGCGGCCGCCGCCCTGGAGGCGCTGGCCGTGGGCGGCACCGCGACCATCGTCGGCCTGATGCCCGCGGGCAAGACCTTCCCCGTGCAGGGCAGGCTCCTTCTCGACGACCGACGCCTGCAGGGCGCGTACATGGGAGCGCAGAACTTCCGCCTCGCCATGCCCCAGCACGTGGAGTTGTTCCTGTCCGGGCGTCTGCTGCTGGAGGAGATGGTGAGTTCACGCGTCGGCCTCGACGGAATCGACGACGCGTTCGACGCCATGGAGGCCGGTCACGCGGTGCGCGACCTCGTCGTCTTCTGAAAACCGCCCGCATCCTCGGACCACTGCCGACGACGCTCCTCGCGCTTTCGGGTGCGCCCTCGCGGCGCACCCGAAGCGCCGCACCAGGACGTACGCCCGGCACGGTCCTCCGGCCCTCACCGTGGAGGCAGCGCGTGCTCCCTACTGTGCGTCAGATACTGGCGATGCCCGTTCTCGCCACGGCGGACCCCGAGGTACTCGCGGGCGAGGACCAGCTCGACCGTCCCGTCCGATGGCTGCATCCGGCCGAGGTGGCCGACATCGCGCATCTGCTGCGCGGCGACGAGGTCGTGCTGATGACCGGCGTCATCCTCGGCGACGACGCCGAGAGCATCCGTGACTACGTCCGCTCGCTCGCGGACGCGGGCGCGGCCGGTCTCGTCGTGGAGCTGGGACGCAAATGGGCCTCGCTGCCCGAGGTACTGGTCTCGGCCTGCCGGCGCGAGGACCTGGTGCTCATCGCGCTGCACCGCGAAGTCCGCTTCGCCGCGATCGTCGAAGAGGTCGGAGCGCGGATCCTCGACGCCGAGGTCGAGGACCTCCGCGCGAGCGAGTACATCCACGAGACGTTCACGCAGCTGGACGTCGAGGGCGCGCGACCGGAGGAGATCCTCGCCGCCGTGGTGCGCATCGCCTCCGTCCCCGTGGTCCTGGAGTCGTCGCGGTGCCAGGTGATCGGCTACGACACGGCGGGCCGGTCCACCGCCGCCGTGCTCGGGGACTGGGGAAGGCGTTCGCGCGGGATCGTGCTGTCCGGCCGGACGGGTTACGACCGCCGCACCGGGTGGCTGATGACGGTGGTCGGGTCGCGCGGTGACGACTGGGGCCGTCTCGTCCTGCTCACCGACACCCTTCCGAACCGCCGCGACTACGTCCTGATCGAGCGCGCGGCGGCGGCTCTGGCGCTGCACCAGATGCGCGCTCGGGCCCGCGACAGCGCCGAACGCAACACGCACACCGCGCTGCTCGCCGAACTCCGTTCCGGCCGCATCTCGGACGAACTGGTCGTACGGTGCGAGGCGGCCCACCTTCCCGTGCGGTCGAGACGGTTCGTCGCCATCGCCCTGCGCCGCCGGCTGACCGCGCAGGACGAGAGGCAGTGGTCGTTGACCGACCTCGCCGCCGCCGTGGTGAAGGCGTCCCGGAGCCTGCGGATGCCCATGCTCGTCGGCCTGGACACCGACCATGTCATCGCCCTGACCAGCATGCCCGGGAACCTGTCGCCGGACGCGATGACGGCCTCCCTCGCACAGGAGGTGCGGAAGGCCGCGCACGTGATGATCGCTCGCGGAGAGGTCGTCGACCGGCTGGAGGAGACGTTCCGGACGCTGATCGACGCCCGGCACATCCTCGACGCGGCCGAGGCCGACGACGCGCGCCCCTGGATCACCCTCGCGGACGTGCATCTGCGCGGCCTGGTCCATCTGCTCCGCGACGACGAACGGCTCAGTCTGTACGTCCGCCGCGAGCTCGGACCGCTCCAGGCGTATGACGCGGAACGCGGAACGTCCCTGACGACCCTCCTCAAGGTCTTCCTGGAGGAACCGGGCGGCAAGGCGGCCGCGGCCAAGCGTCTCCTGCTCTCGCGGCCGGTGCTCTACGAGCGGCTGGCCAAGATCGAGTCGATTCTCGGAGTCGACCTCGAAGACCCGCACATCCGCGCGTCCCTGCACGTCGCCGTGCTGGCCCGGTCGCTCGCCGACGACGAGGCGCACCGCTCGCACGGCGAGTGAACCCGCACCGCATCGCGCGACCGCGGCAACGGCCCGACGCCGTGTTGGGGGCGGCGCCAGGAACGGACACTGTGTCGGTCCTGCGGCGGCGGCCGAAGCGGCAGAGTCGTTCGCACGGAGGGGTCGAGCAGTCCCGTTCCCCCAACTCACTGGTGAGGACATCCCATGAGCAACGCAGATGCCCAGCAGGTCGCGACGGAATCCGAGGCTCAGCGGGCCTACCGCCTCGACCGTGAACACGTGTTCCACTCCTGGTCGGCGCAGGACACCCTGGACCCCATGGTGATCACCAGGTCCGAGGGCCCCTACGTCTGGGACGGTGAAGGCAAGAAGTACCTGGACTTCTCCAGCCAGTTGGTCAACACCAACATCGGCCACCAGCACCCGCGGGTCATCGCCGCGATCCAGGAGCAGGCCGCGCGCCTGTGCACCATCGCGCCCCAGTACGCCAACGACGCGCGCAGCGAGGCGGCGCGGCTCATCGCCGAGCGCACCCCCGGCGACCTCAACCGAGTGTTCTTCACCAACGGCGGAGCGGACGCCAATGAGCACGCCGTGCGCATGGCACGCCTGGTCACCGGGCGGCACAAGGTGCTGACGACGTACCGCTCCTACCACGGTGGCACCACGACCGCGGTGAACATGACCGGCGACCCCCGGCGATGGGCCAGCGACTACGGCACCACCGGAACGCTGCACTTCTGGGGGCCGTTCCTCTACCGCTCGGCCTTCCACTCCCGGACCCGGGAGGAGGAGTGCGCCCGCGCCCTGGAGCACCTGGAACAGGTCATCACCTTCGAGGGACCGGACACCGTCGCGGCGGTGGTCCTCGAATCCATCCCGGGGACCGCCGGCGTCATGGTGCCTCCGCCCGGCTACATGCAGGGCGTGCGCGAGCTGTGCGACCGGTTCGGCATCATGATGATCGCCGACGAGGTGATGACCGGCTTCGGACGCACCGGGGCGTGGTTCGCCATCGGCGAGACGGGGGTCGTGCCCGATCTGCTGACCTTCGCCAAGGGCGTGAACTCCGGATACGTACCGCTCGGGGGAGTGGCGATCAGCCGCGAGATCGCCGCCTACTTCGGCAAGCGCTCCTACCCCGGCGGACTCACCTACTCGGGCCACCCCCTCGCCACCGCGGCCGCCGTCGCGACCATCAACACGATGGAGGACGAGGGGATCGTGGCGAACGCGGCGCGCCTGGGCGAGGAGGTCTTCGGACCCGGACTGCGCGTCATCGCCGACCGCCACCCCAGCGTCGGCGAGGTGCGCGGCACGGGAGCCATGTGGGCCCTGGAACTGGTCCGCGACCCCGCCACCCGCGAGCCCCTCGCGCCCTACGGCGGCACCAGCCCCGCGATGGCCGAACTGACGGCCTTCCTCAAGGGCGAGGGGATGCTGCCGTTCACCAACTTCAACCGCATCCACGTCGTTCCTCCGCTCAACATCCAGGACGCCGACGCGGCCGAGGGACTGCGCATGATCGACGCCGCGCTGGACATCGCCGACCGCTACGTCACGGCCTGAGCGAGGGACACCATGACCACGACGGCCCAGCCCCTCACCGCCGTGTCGGCCAACCCCCTCGCCGACGCGCATGCCCAACTGGCCTCCGCAGTCGAGCTTCTCGGCTACGACGACGGCATGTTCAGCCTCCTTGCCCAGCCGCGCCGGGAAGTGACCGTCGCCGTGCCCCTGCGCCGCGACGACGGCCGGATCGAGGTACTGGTCGGCCACCGGGTGCAGCACAACCTCTCCCGGGGCCCGGCCAAGGGCGGTCTGCGCTTCAGCCCGGACGTGTCGCTCGACGAGGTACGCGCGCTGGCGATGTGGATGACCTGGAAGTGCGCACTTCTCGACGTGCCGTACGGCGGCGCCAAGGGCGGTGTGCGCATCGACCCCGCGCTCTACTCCGAGTCCGAACTGGAGCGGGTGACCCGCCGCTACACCAGCGAGATCAGCCCGCTCATCGGACCCGAGCGGGACATTCCGGCCCCGGACGTCGGCACGGACGAGCGCACCATGGCCTGGCTGATGGACACCTACTCCCTCCAGCACGGCCACACGGTGCTCGGTGTGACCACCGGCAAGCCGCTCAGCCTCGGCGGTTCGCGCGGCCGGGCGACCGCCACGTCACGGGGTGTCGTGCACGTGGCGCTGGCGGCACTGCGCGAGTGCGGCATCGACCCGGCCGGGGCGACCGCCGTCGTGCAGGGCTTCGGGAAGGTCGGCCGCCATGCCGCCCGCTTCCTCGCCGGGGCCGGTCTGCGCGTGCTCGCGGTCAGCGACCAGTACGGTGCGGTCGGCGCCGAGTCGGGGCTCGACGTCGCGGCCCTGGAGGCGCACGTCGACGCGCACGGCACGGTCGTCGGCTTCCCCGGCGGCGAGGAGCTCGACCGCGACGCCGTCCTCGAACTGTCCGCGGACCTGCTGGTGCCCGCGGCCGTCGAAGGAACCATCCACGCCGGCAACGCCGATCGCGTGCGGGCGCGGGTCGTCGTGGAGGGCGCCAACGGCCCGACCACACGCGAAGCCGACGGGATCCTCGAAGCACGGGGCGTCCTCGTCGTGCCGGACATCCTCGCCAACGCCGGCGGGGTGATCGTGTCCTACTTCGAGTGGGTGCAGGCCAACCAGGCGTACTGGTGGAGCGCCGAGGACGTGGAGGCGCGCCTCAAGGAGCGGATGCTCCAGGCCTGGCACCAGGTGCTCGACCACTCCCGCCGGCTCGGCGTACCGCTGCGGACCGCGGCGACCGCTCTGGCCGTCGAGCGGGTGGCCCAGGCCCATCAGCAGCGCGGACTGTACCCGTGAGCGTCCGCCCCGCGGGCTGTCCCGTACCCCGGCCCGCGGTCACCACGACCACCCTCACCCCCCGGATTGGACTGCAACCGTGACCGTTCAGCAGCAGAGCACGACAGAGGCCGAGTACTTCGTGGGCGACGAGCGGATGCTGATCGCCGGCGAGTGGACCGCCGCCGCCGACGGCCGGTGGATCGACGTCGAAAGCCCCCGCGACATGTCGGTCATCGGCCGTATCCCACGCGGTGGGGCCGAGGACGTCGACCGGGCGGTGACGGCGGCCCGGCGCGCCCAGCCGGCCTGGCGGGACCTGCGGCCCCGGGACCGCGGTGACCTCTTCCGGAGGATCGCCGACGCCCTGGAACCCGAGCAGGAGCGCATCGCGCGGCTGCTGTCGCTGGAGAACGGCAACGCCCTGCGGACCCAGTCCCGCGGCGAGATGCAGTTCCTCGTCGACTGCTTCCGCTACTTCAGCGGCCTGGCGGGCGAGGCCAAGGGCGAGAGCATCCCGCTCAACGCCGAGGTGCTCGACTACTCGCGGCGCGAACCCCTCGGTGTCGTGGGTGCCATCGTGCCCTGGAACGCACCGCTGATGCTCTCGGCGCTGAAGATCGCCCCCGCTCTGGTCACCGGCAACACGCTCGTGCTGAAGGTGGCGGAGGACGCCCCGTTCGCCGTCCTTGCCGTCGCCCGGATCTGCCAGCGGTTCCTTCCCGAGGGCGTCCTCAACGTCGTCACCGGGTACGGAACCGAGGTCGGCGAGGCGCTGACCTCGCACCCCGGCATCGCCAAGCTCTCCTTCACCGGCTCGACGGCGGTGGGCCGCAGGGTGATGGAGAAGGGCGCGGAGCGCATCGTGCCGGTCTCCCTCGAACTCGGCGGCAAGAGCCCGCAGATCGTCTTCCCCGACGCCGACGAGGACTGGGTCGTCGACGGCACCATCGCGGGGATGCGGTTCTTCCGGCAGGGCCAGTCCTGCACCGCCGGATCGCGGCTGTTCCTGCATGAGTCGATCTTCGATTCCTTCGTCGGCAAGCTGGTCGGCAAGCTCTCGGCGCTGAAGGTCGGTGACCCCCTCGACGAGGCCAGCGACATGGGCACCCTCGTCAACCGGAAGCAGTTCGACCGGGTCTGCGAGTACGTCTCCGACGGTATCGGGCAGCCGGGTGTGGAGGTCGCCCTGGGCGGCCTGCCGCCCACCGAGGGCCCGCTCTCGCGCGGCTACTACGTGGAGCCCACCGTCTTCGCGGGCGTGTCCAACGACTGGCGGATCGCCGCCGAGGAGATATTCGGCCCGGTCGTGTGCGTGATCCCGTGGAAGGACGAACAGGAAGTCGTCCGCATGGCCAACGACAGCGCCTACGGCCTCGCCGGATTCGTGTGGACCCGGGAACTCGGGGCGGCGCTGCGCACGGCGCACGCCCTGGAGGCGGGCTGGGTGCAGGTCAACCAGGGCGGCGGGCAGGTGCTCGGCCAGTCCTACGGGGGCTTCAAGCAGAGCGGCATCGGCAGGGAGTTCTCCCTCGAAGGCATGCTGGACAGCTACACGCAGCGCAAGCACGTCTCCGTGCACCTGGGGCGCTGACACATGACGAAGAGCACCGCACCCCAGGAAACGGACACGCGGGGACCGCTGCAGGACCTCGTCGTCGTCGACCTCAGCCGTGCCCTGGCCGGGCCGCACGCCACGATGATGCTGGGTGACATGGGCGCACGGGTCATCAAGGTCGAGGCGCCCGGCAAGGGCGACGAATCCCGCGGCTGGGGACCGCCGTTCGTCGGCCCGGAGGACGCCCGGGAGTCGACGTATTTCCTGTCCTGCAACCGCAACAAGGAGTCCGTCACCGCGGACCTGAAGTCCCCCGAGGGCGTCGACCTGCTGACCCGGCTGGTGCGGCACGGCGACGTCCTCGTCGAGAACTTCCGACCCGGTGTCATGGACCGGCTCGGTTTCTCCGACGAACGGCTCCACGAGATCAACCCCCGCCTGGTGATCCTCTCGATCAGCGGGTTCGGCCACGACGGCCCCCAGGGCGGACGGCCCGGGTACGACCAGATCGCCCAGGGCGAGGCCGGACTGATGAGCCTGACCGGACCGGACCCGGACACCCCGACGAAGGTCGGTGTGCCGATCGGAGACCTGCTGGCCGGAATGTGGGGCGCCTACGGTGTGCTGTCCGCGCTGTACGAGCGGGAGCGGACCGGGCGCGGCAAGGTCGTGCGCACCTCGCTGCTCGCCTCGATCGTGGGGGTGCACGCCTTCCAGGGCACCCGCTACACCGTGGCCGGCGAGGTGAGCCGGGCGACCGGCAACCACCACGCGGCCATCGCGCCGTACGGGCTGTTCCGCTGCGAGGGCGGCGCGATCCAGGCGGCGGTCGCGAACGACACCCTGTGGGCGAAGTTCGCCCGGATCGTCGGGCTGGACGCCACCGATCCGCGGTTCGAGAACAACACCCGGCGCACGGCCCACCGCGACGAACTCGTCGAGGAGATCGAGAAGGAGCTCCTGCAACGACCGGCCGCGCACTGGCTGGCACTCCTGCACGCCGCGGGGATCCCGGCCGGCGAGGTGCGCACCCTGGACCAGGTCTACAACTGCCCGCAGACCCGTTCCCAGGGCCTGGTGATCGAGGTCGACCACTCCTCGCTCGGCCCGATCGAACTCCCCGGCCCCGCCGTTCGTTTCGACGACGGCTGTCGCCTCCGGCACCTCGCACCACCCCGGCTGGGCGAACACGACGACAGCGTCCGGGCTTGGCTGGACGGGCACGATGCCTGGCTGGACGGGCACGATGCCTGACGGGGAGACCGAGGCGCTGGCGGACGGCGCCCTGCTGCGCCGGCGCGCGGACGGAGTCGTCGGACTCGTGCTCAACCGGCCCGAGCGGCACAACGCCCTCACCGGCCCGATGTACGAGGCGCTCCTGGAGACCTGCGCCGAACTGCGGGACGACACCGCCGTTCGCGCCGTGGTGATCCGGGGGGCGGGCGGCCGGGCCTTCACCGCGGGCAACGACATCGCACATTTCACCGGCCTGCGGGACGGCGCGGCCGGCGCCGCCCACGAGGCCGACGTCCGCCGGGTCCTGCGCGCCGTCGCCGAACTGCCGCAGGTCACCATCGCCGCGGTCGACGGCGTCTGCGCCGGTGCGGGGCTCGCCCTCGCGACCTACTGCGACCTGCGGATCGCCACGCCCCACTCCCGCTTCGGATACCCCATCGCCCGAACCCTGGGCAATGTGCTCGCGGCTTCCATGCTCCACCGCTGCGTTGCCGTCTTCGGCGAACCGCTGACGCGCGAGCTGCTGCTGACGTCGAGGCTGGTGGACGCCGCACGCGCGCACGCCGTGGGCGCCGTGATGTCCGTGGTGCCCGAGGACCGGTTGGACCGGGAGGTGGAGGACGTGGTGGCCGGTCTGTGCCTGGCCGCTCCGCTGACCCTCCGGACCACCAAACGGCAGCTCCTGCACCGGGCGGACACGCTCGACGTGGTGCCCGAGGACGACGACTCCCTGATCGAGCAGGCGTACGGCAGTGCGGACTTCCGGGAGGGGGTACGGGCCTTCCTCGCCAGGCAGGAGCCGGACTTCGGCCGGCGGACCGCGCGCGGCCACACGGCGACGGAAGACCCGGGCACGACGACCGCCCCCCACGCGAACCGGGAATCCCCGCCGGTTCGGGCAGAGCCGCTGCCCCAGGCAGCGGGCGGAACGAAAGACACGTGACATGACACGATCTCCACGCTCGGGAGACACCGGGCTGCCCACCGACGATCCGGGCCACGGCCCCGACGGGCCCACCGGACGGGACACGACCGTACGATCCGGCGAGTTCCCCCGGGCGACCCATGAGCAGTGGCAGCGCCTGGTGGAAGGAGTGCTGCGCAAGGCGGGCCGGGACCTCACGGGCGCGCAGGCCGAGGAAGCGCTGTCCACCACGATCGAGGAGGGGCTCACCACCGGCCCCCTGTACACCGCGCGGGACATCGCACCCGCCCCCGGCTACCCGGGCTTCGCGCCGTACGTGCGCGGCGGCCGGCCCGAGGGCAACGCGGTGGACGGCTGGGACGTACGCCAGCGCCACGCCGTACCCGATCCGGCCGAGACCCGCCAAGCCGTCCTCGCGGATCTGGAGAACGGCGTCACGTCGCTGTGGCTGGCCGTCGGAGGCACGGCCGGTGTGCCGGTCGCGGCTCTGGGCGAAGCCCTGGACGGGGTCTACCTCGATCTGGCGCCGATCGTTCTCGACGCGGGCGCGGAGGTCGAACAGGCGGCACGCGCCCTGCTGGGGCTGTACCAGGAGCGCGGGGTTTCTCGAACGGCGGCGCGCGGCAACCTCGGCGCGGACCCGCTGGGCCTGTCGGCCCGCACCGGTGACGAGGCGGCCGGCATGGGTGGGGCCGCCGACCTGGCCCGCCTGTGCCACGAGAACTACCCGAATGTGCGGTCTCTCACCGTGGACGCGCTCCCGTACCACGAGGCCGGGGCCTCGGCCGCCCAGGAGCTGGGCTGCTCGCTGGCCACCGGGGTCGCGTATCTGCGCTGCCTGACGGAGGCCGGGCTGTCGGCCGAGGCGGCCTGCGGGCAACTGGAGTTCCGGTACGCGGCGACGGCCGACCAGTTCCTGACGATCGCCAAGCTCCGTGCCGCGCGCCGCCTGTGGGCCCGGGTGGCCGAGGTGTGCGGCACCCCGGGCGCGGGGGCGCAGCGCCAGCACGCGGTGACCTCGCCGGTGATGATGACCCGGCGCGACCCGTGGGTGAACATGCTGCGCACGACGGTCGCCACGCTCGCGGCCGGCGTCGGTGGCGCCGACGCCGTGACGGTGCTGCCCTTCGACCACCGGCTGGGCCTGCCGGATGCCTTCGCACGCCGCATCGCCCGCAACACCTCGGTGATCCTGCTGGAGGAGAGCCACTTGGGCAGGGTCATCGACCCGGCCGGCGGCTCCTGGTACGTGGAGCGGCTGACGGACGACCTCGCCCGCGCGGCCTGGGCTTTCTTCCAGGAACTGGAGCGGGCGGGCGGCCAGCGGGCCGCCCTGCGCTCCGGTCTGGTCCACGACCGGCTCGCGTCCACCTGGGAGGCCCGCAGCGGAGCCCTCGCCCGGCGGAGCGAACCCGTCACGGGGGTCAGCGAGTTCCCGAACCTGGCGGAGAAGCCGGTGGACCGCCGACCGGCCCCCGAGGAGAAGGGAGGGGGCCTGCCCCGGGTCCGCCGCGACGAGGCGTACGAGGTGTTGCGCGCGCGATCGGACGCGCACCTGGCCACGACCGGGGCCAGACCCCGGGTCTTCCTCGCCGCGCTGGGTCCGGCCGCCGCGCACACCGCACGCGCGACCTTCGCCGCCCATCTCTTCCAGGCGGGCGGTGTCGAACCCGTCCACGACCCGACGTCGGTGGACGCGTCCACGGCCGCCGCGGCTTTCGTGCGCAGCGGTGCGGCCGTCGCCTGCCTCTGTTCCAGCGACGCGCTGTACGAGGAGCAGGCCGAGGCGGTCGCCCGGGCCCTCGCCTCGGCGGGAGCGCGGCGGGTGTTCCTGGCCGGGCGGCCCGGCACCTACGCCGGAGTGGACGCGTACGTCTCCGCCGGCTGCGACGTCGTCGCCGTCCTCTCCTCCGTACTCGACCACATGGGAGTGGCGTGATGCGTACCTCTGACACCCCTGCCGTCCCCGATTTCTCGCAGATCGAGCTGGGCTCCGGCGCCCCCGCCCGGGAGGTCACGGAAGACCGGTGGCGCGCGGCCGTCGAGGAGTCCACCGGCGATGCCGACCTGGTCTGGGACACCCCGGAAGGCATCGCCGTCAAGCCGCTCTACACCCCGAGTGACCTGGAGGAGCTGGACTCCCTCGCCACGTACCCGGGCATCGCCCCGTATCTGCGCGGCCCCTATCCGACGATGTACGTCAACCAGCCGTGGACGATCCGCCAATACGCCGGCTTCTCCACCGCCGAGGAGTCCAACGCCTTCTACCGGCGCAACCTCGCCGCCGGGCAGAAGGGCCTTTCGGTCGCCTTCGACCTGTCCACCCATCGCGGTTACGACAGCGACCACCCGCGGGTGACGGGCGACGTCGGCATGGCCGGGGTCGCCATCGACTCGATCTACGACATGCGGCAGCTCTTCGACGGCATCCCGTTGGACAAGATGTCGGTGTCGATGACGATGAACGGCGCCGTGCTGCCCGTACTGGCGCTGTACATCGTGGCGGCCGAGGAACAGGGCGTACCGCCCTCCCAACTGGCCGGGACCATTCAGAACGACATCCTCAAGGAGTTCATGGTCCGGAACACCTACATCTATCCGCCGAAGCCCTCGATGCGGATCGTCTCCGACATCTTCGCCTACACCGCGCAGAAGATGCCGCGCTACAACTCCATCTCCATCTCCGGCTACCACATCCAGGAGGCGGGTGCGACCGCCGACCTGGAACTGGCGTACACGTTGGCCGACGGCGTCGAGTACGTGCGGGCCGGACGCGAGGCGGGCCTGGACGTGGACGCGTTCGCGCCCCGGCTCTCCTTCTTCTGGGCGATCGGCATGAACTTCTTCATGGAGATCGCCAAGCTGCGGGCCGCCCGGCTGCTCTGGGCCGAACTCCTCGGGCAGTTCGATCCGAAGAACCCCAAGTCACTGTCGCTGCGCACCCATTCGCAGACCTCCGGCTGGTCGTTGACCGCGCAGGACGTGTTCAACAATGTCACCCGCACCTGCGTGGAGGCGATGGCCGCGACGCAGGGTCACACCCAGTCGCTGCACACCAACGCGCTCGACGAAGCCCTAGCCCTTCCCACCGACTTCTCGGCGCGCATCGCCCGCAACACCCAGTTGCTGCTCCAGCAGGAGTCCGGGACCACACGGGTGATCGACCCGTGGGGCGGCAGCGCGTACGTGGAGAGGCTGACGCACGACCTGGCGCGCCGGGCCCGGCAGCACATCCAGGAGATCGAGGCGGCCGGCGGCATGGCCCAGGCCATCGACGCGGGCATCCCGAAGCTGCGCGTGGAGGAGGCGGCGGCCCGCACCCAGGCCCGGATCGACTCCGGGCGCCAGCCGGTGATCGGCGTCAACAAGTACCGGGCGGCCTCCGACGAGCCCATCGAGGTCCTGAAGGTCGACAACTCCTCCGTGCGCGCCCAGCAGATCGCCAAGCTGCGGCGGCTGCGCGCCGAACGCGACGAGGCGGCCTGCCAGGACGCGCTGCGGGCGCTGACGGCGGCCGCACAGCGGGACTCCGGGCCCGGACTGGAGGGCAACCTGCTGGCCCTCGCCGTCGACGCGGCCCGCGCCAAGGCCACGGTCGGAGAGATCTCCGAGGCCCTGGAGAAGGTGTACGGGCGGCATGCGGGGCAGATCCGCACGATATCCGGGGTGTACCGCAGCGAGGCCAGTACGTCCCCCTCCGTGGAGCGCACCCGCACCCTGGTGGACGCGTTCGCGGAGGCGGAGGGCCGCCGCCCGCGCATCCTCGTCGCCAAGATGGGCCAGGACGGTCACGACCGCGGCCAGAAGGTGATCGCCACCGCCTTCGCCGACCTGGGCTTCGACGTCGATGTCGGCCCGCTCTTCCAGACCCCCGCGGAGGTGGCGCGGCAGGCCGTCGAGGCCGATGTGCACGTCGTCGGGGTCTCGTCCCTGGCGGCCGGGCACCTCACCCTCGTCCCGGCGCTGCGCGAGGAACTCGCCGCCGAGGGCCGCGACGACATCATGATCGTCGTGGGCGGGGTGGTCCCGCCGCAGGACATCCCGGAGCTGCACACCGCGGGCGCGACCGCGGTCTTCCCGCCCGGCACGGTGATCCCGGACGCGGCCCACGACCTCGTGACGAAGCTCGCCGACCGCCTCGGCCATGAGCTGTGAGCCGGGGCCGGCCATGCGGATCGATCTCGACAGCTGTGTGCAGGGCGTTCTCGACAGGAAACGGGCGCACATCGCGCGCGCCATCACACTCGTCGAATCGACGCGCGCCGATCACCGGGCCCTGGCCCAGAGACTGCTCGCCGCGTTGCTGCCGCACGCGGGCAGGGCGCGCCGCATAGGAGTCAGCGGGGTGCCCGGCGTCGGCAAGTCCACCTTCATCGATGCCTTCGGCACCCTTCTCACCGGCCTCGGGCACCGGGTGGCGGTGCTCGCGGTCGACCCGTCGTCCACGCGCACCGGCGGGTCCATCCTGGGCGACAAGACGCGCATGGACCGGCTGTCCGCCGATCCGGCGGCCTACATACGACCGTCGCCCAGCGCGGGCACCCTGGGCGGGGTGGCCAAGGCGACCCGTGAGTCCATGGTCGTGATCGAGGCGGCGGGTTACGACGTGGTGCTGGTCGAGACGGTCGGCGTCGGCCAGTCCGAGACGGCGGTCGCGGGCATGGTCGACTCCTTCCTGCTGCTCACCCTGGCCCGTACCGGCGACCAGTTGCAGGGGATCAAGAAGGGCGTCCTGGAACTGGCGGATGTCATCGCCGTCAACAAGGCCGACGGCCCGCACCGGAACGACGCCCGGACAGCGGCACGGGAGCTGGCCGGCGCGCTGCGGCTGATGCATCCGGCGGACGCCGCCTGGACCCCGCCGGTGCTGACCAGCACCGCCCGCGAGTCCACCGGCCTTCAGGAAGTATGGGAAGAGCTGGAGCGACACCGGAACCTGCTCGAAGCCACCGGGCGACTCGACGCCAAGCGCCGTGCTCAACAGGTCGACTGGACCTGGACCATGGTCCACGACGAACTGCTGGAGCGACTGCGGTCCCACCCCCAGGTGCGGGCCCTCGTTCCCGACCTCGAACGGCAGGTGCGGGACGGGGAAGTGACACCCCCTCTGGCCGCCGAACGCGTCCTCAAGGCATTCGGACGGCCTCGCGGCCTGTGACACCGTGGGAGTCCGGTGCGGCGTCGTGGGGCCCGGGCATCGGCCAGGTCGGTGGAGTCGGCCTCCGCGCTGTCGATCACCGCTGTGTTTCGCCCGGGAGCGCAGCGGGTTCCGGTCAGGTGGGGAACTCGCCCAGCCAGCCGCGGGGAAGGAGGTGGTGCGGAGGATATCCGGATTCGACGTCGACGGGTATGCCGCTGTCGTGGGCGAGGCAGGCCAGGGCGAGTGGGGCGAGGGCGAGGTGTCCGTCGGGCTTCTCTGGACGTGGCCGAGTTCGCCGGCACCGCGGACGCCATCCGTACGAGCGAGGCGAGGCCTCGCGCGGCGGGGCGGTGGTTGACGGGGCCGGCCGCTCCCGCGCCTGGCGGCAGGGCGCTGCCAGGTTCAGGGAACGTCGCCGACCCAGTCCCACCTGCCGGGCCCGCGGGGCGGGCTTCGTAGTCGGCGCGGCCGCCGGCCCTATACATGCCGTCATCCGTGATCAGCATGGACCCGGTGGCCCGTTCGTCAGGCGTCCAAGAGGTGACGTCGACGAGCTGGCCGTCCAGGGCGCCGCCGACGAGCTCGACGTACTCGTGGCCGGGCTGCTCGTAGGGGTCGGGGTCGTCGGGGCCGGATCCGTACACCCGTCGTCGCTGTGGTCCAGTCATGCGATCAGGCCGGCACCGGCCGCCCGGGCCGTCACCCGTGTGACTGGGCGAGCCAGGTGACACCAAGGTGGGCCGGTGAGCCGGCACCGAGCGTGGACTCAAGCGCGGTACCTGTCACCGTTTGGGCATTCCAGTTGTCACCACCTGGGGTTTTTCGCTCTAGTTGTCACCAACTCCGCTGGACCGGGGGCTGCGACGGTGATCTCCGTGACGCGGCTTCTGGGGCGGGCTCCTTTGGGGGGGCGGAGGAGATACGCGCGAAACGGGACGCTCCGTGACGCTGCGCTAAGACCTGTTGCGGTGTGCTACGGGCAATGTGGCTGACCGTAGTTGACCTGTGAAGGGAGGCACGCCGGTAACTGACTCGCCGGAAGCAACTTTCGCGCCGAAACCCACGTCTGCCAGTGGGAACGGGACCGAACCTAACCGACCCATA